>DATGER010000154.1:0-7863 GCA_035309865.1 Chloroflexota bacterium | reverse complement strand
GAGGCCTTGCGCGTTCCGAGGCGCTGCCGAACCACGCGGTTGACGTCGAGACGAGTGTGGGACAGGACCACACAGGCCGCATACACCGGGGGGTCGGATTTGCCGATGACCAGGATCGTGTTCGCCGAATCCTCGGGCTTGAACCCGTAGGCGGCGCAGAAGTTGGCGGTGTCGGCCAGGGCCGGATCGCACGGAAAGATCTCGTACGGGACGCCCAGCCGATCGAGTTGCAGCTGGACCGTCTGGTCGATGCTCACGCGCCGAGTGTAATGCCGATGAGCAAGCGCCCAGCACGCTGAGCTCCCGAGTCAGTCGTCGTGCACGACTCGACATAGAGCTCGGTCATCCTGGCCCCGGCCAGCGACGCCGACGCGCCAAAGGCCCGGTCGCGGTCGAAGGTCATGCCCCACGCGTATTGGTTCAGGTGACCACACCATCGGCGGCCGTTCAGTCCGCGCTGCGCCACACCTCGTATTGCTCGCGTGGCGATTCGACCCAGTGACCGACCAGCCGGCCGTCGTCGTGGCGGACGATGCCGTTGACCTTGTGGTGGGTGGCGGCGGTCGGGGCCAGGTCGTCCAGGGCTTGCGGAACGGTGGCCTGCAGGTCGGGGCCGTGGATGTGCCAGCCGCTGACGGGCAGCTCGCGGAATGCGGAGACGATGGCCGGGGCATCGGTGCGGGTCTGGAACGGCACGCTCACGGCGTCCCAGTTGTCGCGGGCGAACCAGGCGTTGTACTCGCTCAGCCGCGCGTCTTCGGCGTGGGGGCCGAGCAGACCAAAGACGCGCGTCCTCGGTCGCAGGCGTTCGACGTGGTACGTCTCGCGCATCTCGCGCGCCGTCAGCTGCCCGGGCGCGGTCGCGCTGGCCTGACCGAGCATCGCGTACGTCAGAAAACACTGCTCGGCCCGCAACGCCAGAACCCGCGTGAGCACGCCCGGCGCACCCATGGCGATGGCAATAGTTGGCGTCTGCGCGCGGTCGTCGCTCAAGGCGCGAAAGACGGGCAGGCAATCGCGGACGTCGCTGGCGGTGCCCACGACCTTGACCACGTCCGGGCCGAGCGCCGCCAGGGCCGGCCACCAGCCGTCCGCCAGATCCGGCGGCATCGCCTTGAAGTCGTGGCGTGAGACCACCACGCGCGCGCCGGCCTGGCGTAAAGTGGCGATCGATGCTGGGGTGGCAGCGTCCCACTCCAGGTCAACGTACTCGGCGCCCAACTCCGCGGCGCGGAGCAGCACCCGGACCCGCTCCGCCGGCGGCAATGGCGACTTGCCGCCTTCGTGCGGCGGCCGCAGCGTCACCACCACCGGCAGGTCACCGCGTTCGCGCAGCAGCGCGGGCAAGTCGAACGGCTCCTCGAACAGGTCGAGGCGCAACTCGACACAGTCCGCCTCCTGCCGGATTCGAGGCAACCCAGCGATCGCCTCGGACATTGTCCGTGGGCCGAAGGCGATGGCAAGCATGTGGCTGGTCGCACCGCTCACGCCCCCGGCCCGCTCTCTGCTCGCGAGAATCGAGTCACCATCGAACGGTAGCATTAGCAGGGAATACAGCCGGTGTGACGAACGCAATGCGGGGCAAGCGAAACCAAGCGGGTAGATGAACTCTTCGGGGATGACACGCTGAGCGATGGTCGCCTTTCACAGCACTACTCTGCCTCGCTCGCGCGCCGCGGCGGTCGAGGCGATTCTGGCGGCGTTTGACTTCACGCCTGGCGCGATCCCGTTTCCGCAAATGACCACGACCGAAACGCGGCCCCGGATCGACGAAGGCACCCAACAGCAGCCGGCCATCCTGCCGCCGTGGTCAGTCATCCTGCACAACGACGACCACAACGACATGCTGCACGTGGTGCGCTCGCTGATCAAAAGCGTGCCCAATCTCGGCACCACCCGGGCGACGAAGATCATGCTCGAAGCCCACAATCGCGGCAAAGCCATCGTCACGACGTGCCCGCTCGAATTGGCCGAGCTGTACCGCGAGCGCCTGGAGAGCTTCGGCCTGACGGCGACGATCGAAAAGGCCTAGCGGCGTCAGACCACGAGCTGCACGGCGCGGCGTTCGCGTGAGCGGAGGGTGGCCTCGAGCTCCTGGAGGAACGCGTGCACCACACCCCCGGGTGAGCCGGCGTCTTTGCGTCGGATCGCATCGACGCTGCGTCTGATCGGCGGCGCATCGATCACTTCGATCTCGGCCAGCAGGCCATTGCTCACTTCGCGCGCCACCGAGACGCGCGGCAACAGGGCGACGCCGAGGCCCTCTTCGACCATCTTCTTGGCCGCCTCGATGTTGTCGAGCTCCATCACCGTGTGGGCGACGACGCCGCCGCGCAGAAACAGCGACTGGGTCAACTCGAAATAGCTCGACGTCCGGTCAAACATCACCAGTCGCTCGCGGCCGACCTCCGCCAGCTCGACCGACCCGCGGCGCGCGAAGCGATGCTGGGGATTGCATACCAGCACCAGCTCGTCTTCGTACAGCGGCACGGCGTAGATGTCCGGGTGGCGCAGGGTCCGCACCAGACCGACCTGGACTTCGTCGTTGAGCACCATGGCCAGGATCTCTTCGGAGTGACCCGTGCGAACCGCCACGTCGACGCGGGGGTGAAGGTTCGCGAAGCGCTTCAACACGGGCGGCAAGACATACGTGCTCACCGCCGGCGCCGCGCCCAGCGCCAGTCGCCCCGCACTGGCCGAGCGCAGGTCGGCCAGCGCCTGGCGACCATCCTCGACGGCCTGCACGGCACGCTCGGCACACGGTAAAAAGACCCGCCCGGCGTCGGTCAGCCGCACCCCGCGGCCCGTGCGCACGAACAGCGCCTCGCCGAACTCCTTTTCGAGCGCCTGAATGCGCGCGGTCAGCGCCGGCTGGGTGACATACAACGCCTCGGCGGCACGACTGACGTTGCCCGTCCGCGCGACCTCAATGAACGCCTGGACCTGGCCGAAGAGCATCGTTCGATATCAATCCCATCTATGCAGCGAGCCAGCAGTATACGTGCTGCTAGTCTTCGGCGTGCGGGGGCAGGGCGTAGGCGGCGGCTTCGTCGGCAACCAGGCTCTGGTGGATGCGGCTCGCCTTCTGCATGCCGATCTTCAGCTTGCGCGCGAGGTAGCCAGGTGTGACCTCGCCATCGTGGTCGTTCAGAATCTGGCGCGCCTGGGCCAGCAGACGTTCTTCGGGGTCCTCCTGGCGCGCCAGCTTCTCCAGTTCGGCTTCGTCCGCCGCGGTGTGCTGCGCGTCGCCCTGCAGGCGCCAGAAGCCGCACACGGCTTCGATCTCGTCGTCTGAGACCAGTGCGCCCTGGACCCGCCGCGGGTTCATCTCGTCGCCCGCCTGGTACAGCGCGTCGCCGCGGCCGAGCAGTTTCTCGGCACCCATCCGGTCGAGGATCACCCGCGAATCGATCTGCGACGACACGGCGAACGCGATCCGCGTCGGCAAATTGGCCTTGATGAGCCCGGTGAGCACATCGACGCTCGGCCGCTGGGTCGCCACCACGAGGTGCACGCCGGCCGCGCGTCCCAGCTGCGCCAGACGGCAGATCAGGCGTTCGACATCTTCGGCCGCGGTCATCATCATGTCGGCCAACTCGTCGACGACCACGACCAGGTAGACCAGCCGGCCGTCGGGAAAACGATCGTTGTAGGCCACGATGTTGCGGGCGCCGACCTCGGCAAACAGTCCGTAGCGGCGCTCCATCTCGAGCACGGTCCAGCGCAGCGCGGCGACCACCTTTTCCATGTCGGTCACGACCGGCAGTCGCAGATGCGGCAGACCGCGGTACTGGCTCAGTTCCACCTGCTTGGGATCGATCAGGATCAACTGGACCTCGTCGGGGGTCCGCGTGATCAGGAGCGACGTGATCAGACTGTTGATGCACACGCTCTTGCCTGACCCCGTGGCGCCCGCGACGAGCAGATGCGGCATGCGCGTGAGGTCGGCGACCACCGGCTTGCCGGAGACGTCCATGCCGATGCCGATTGGCAATTTTGCCCGCGCGAACCCCGGCGCGCTGATCAGATCGCCCAGCTTGACCATCGCCACCGACGTGTTGGGCACCTCGATGCCGACCATCGGCCGACCTGGCACTGGCGCCAGCACGCGCAGGGTCGGCGCGCCGAGTCTGAGTGCCAGGTCGTTCTGGCGCGAGACGATGCGATTGACCGCGACGCCGGGCGCCGGATCGACCCCGAACTGGGTGATCGCCGGTCCCTGCTGAACTTCGACGACGCGCGCCTCGATGTTGAACGAGAGCAGGGTGTCTTCGATGATGCGCGCGCGGCCCTTCAGCTCGGCGGGCGAAAACGAACCGCCATCGTTGGCCTGTCCGAGAATGGTGTGGTCCGGGCGCTTCCACGGCGTTCGATCCGCGCTGAGCCGCGACGCCGCCGGGCGGTCCACGGTGCGGGCGACGTGTTGCTGGGTCGGGGCGGGGCGGGTTGCGGGCAGCGACGGCGGGCCCAGGATGACCGGCTCGTTGGGCGCCGGCGCCCGAAGGCGCAACCTGGTGTGCCGCGTCAGCGGGATGTGGAACCCGGATGGCGGAAGGCGCAGCGCGGCCAGCGGCGCCAGCCAGCCCAGGATGCGCTCCAGACCCACCAGGCTCACCGTCGCCGTGGAGGCGGCGATGGAGACGATCGCCAGGCCGCCGCCGCGGCCGAAACCCGCGTCGAGCAGACCGAGGATCGTTTCACCCGACGCGCCGCCGCCTTGCGGCTGCCGCAACGCGAGCATCAGCAACCAGGTCGCACTCAGTGTGGCCAGCGCAGTGGCCCGCCAGACTGATGGGCGTCGACGTCGGGCGAGCATCCAGGTGAGCCAGCCGGACCATGCCGGCACCAGTGGCGCGCCCGCCGTGCCAACGGCCGACTGGAGGAGCAGACCGGCGGGGCTCATCGGGAGAATGACACCCGCGGCGGCCGAGAGGGTGGCCAGCGCCATGGCCGCGACGATCCAGCCGCCAGGCGGCGCCCAGCGCTCGACGACCGCCGTCAAGCGATCCCAGCGGTAGGCCTTACCGGTGGCGCGCGCGTAGCGCTGCCCGAGCCGGCTGCCTCCGGCGCGGCTTCCACGTTCGCCCCTGGTCGCGACCGGCACCTAGCGGGAGTCTAACGGCGCGAAGGCGGGGCGTGGGAGTTACGTAACGCAAACGTGATTGTCGCCGCACTGAACCGGTACGGGTCGGGGGAGCCTGCGGCCCCCCGCCGCCAGTCGCTGTGCACCCCGCGGAGCGAAGCGGAGCGTGGGCTCCGTGCGAGCACAAGCTCGCTGCGCGCTCCTTTCCGCGGCGACCCCCCGCGAAGGGCGCTTCGCGCAACTGCGAACGCCCAGAAAGCACGGAGAGCCAAGCCCTGTGAGATCGCTTCGCGCCGCCACGAAGGGCGAGTTACCAGTGTCCTCGGTGAATAACGTCGTCCACCGGGCGGTGGCCGCGTTTGAGGGACGGCGACGGGCGGTCAAGCGGTTTGACGTAGCCGACCGCGACGGTGCCGATGGGGTGCAGGCCGGGCGGGATGCCGAAGGTCTCGCGCAAGGTAACGATCTTCTCCGGCGGGACGCCGAAGAATAGCGCCCCGAGGCCGGCGTCGACGGCGGTCAGCAGGATCAGCAGGGCGGCCATGCCGGTGTCGATGTCCCAGTACGGCGCTGGCCAGTGCGCTTCGGACCGATCGGTCCAGGCCTTGTCGGGCTCCGCGTAGCGGTCCAGGTACGCCGCTTTGTTCGACAGGCACACGATCAGCAGCGGGGCGTTGAACAGGTCCGGCCACTGAAAGCCGGCCCGGTCGTCGGGGCCTACGGCAGCCCAGTATCGCTCCGTTTCCTGGAAACCCGAGAGGACCAGGAACGCCCAGCCCTGGCTGAACCCCGCCGAAGGCGCGCGCTGGGCGTTGGCCAGAATCCGCGAGACCACCTCAGGTGGCAGCAACCGGCGTTCAAAGCTGCGCACCATGCGGCGCGTACGAACCACGTCCTGAAACTCCATTGCGACGCAATTAAGCCAGGTCGTGACGCATGGCGTAGACCACAGCTTGCGCCCGATCCCGCAGCTGAGCTTTGGAGAAGATGTTGTTGACGTGGGTCTTGACGGTCGCTTCGCTGATCGACAAACGCCCGGCGATCTCCTGGTTGCTGCGGCCGGCCGCGATCTCGCGGAGCACCTCGACTTCGCGCTGCGTCAGCCCATCCGGATAGCTGGGCGCGGGAGCGGGCGGAGAGGGCGCGCCCGCGCCCAGCGTGCGTTCGAGCAGCCGCCGCTGGATCGAAGGGTCCAGGAGCGCTTCGCCGGCGAAGACCGTGCGGATCGCGTGCTGAATCTCTGAGGCGGTGGCGTCCTTGGTGAGGTACCCGCGTGCGCCGGCCTGGAGCGCGGCGAATACCGATTCGTCATCGGCGTACGTCGTCAGCACGATGACCCGCGTGCCTGGCAGTTCGTCCAGGATGCGACGGGTAGCGGCGACCCCATCACAGCGGGGCATCCGCAGGTCCATCAGCACCACGTCGGGTCGGTGGCGAAGGGCAAGCTGGGTCGCCTCGTCGCCGTCAGCGGCGGCCGCGACCACCTCGATGCCCGTCGAGAGCCCCAGCAGCATGACCAACCCTTCGCGCACAACGGTCTGGTCGTCGGCGACGAGCACGCGTACGTTCGGCGGCTTTACGTCGTCGGCAGCCACAGCCGTACTCGAAAGCCGGTCGCGCTCGGGCCGGCCTCGAGGGTTCCGCCGAGCAACTCGGCCCGCTCGCGCATCCCGATCAGACCATAGCCGGGTGAGTGATTGCCGTTCTCGACGCCGGCGACGACCGGCGCAGCGTCTTCGACGACCAGTTCGGCGCCTTCTGGCGAATACCGCAGCAGCACGTCGACCGACGCGGCCTGAGCATGCTTCCGCACGTTAGTCAACGCCTCCTGCGCCGTGCGGTAGACCGCCAGCTGGGCCTCTGAGGTCAGTGGGACCGTCTGCCCCGTCATCTGCAGGCGAGTCGGTGTGCCTGACTCCGCTCGAAAGTCCGCGACAAGTTGCGGCAGGCCGTCCGGCCCGGGCACGCTGTCACCGCGCAACGCTCCCACGGCGCGGCGCGTCTCGTCCAGCCCGGCGCGCGCCAGCCGGCGGGCCCGCTCGACGGCCACGACTGCCGCCGGGTCGCCCGGCCGCTGTTCCAGCAGCATGCGCGTCCCCTCGAGCTGGACGGCCAGCGCCGACAGCGTGTGCGCCAGGACGTCGTGTATCTCCCGCGCGATCCGCGCGCGCTCCCCCAGCGTGGCAGCTTCGACCTGCGCATCACGCGTGCGGACCAGTTCGGCCAGCAGCGCCTCGGCTCGCTCGCGCTCTGCCCGAACCCGCCGCACCGACGCCGTCGCGACGAAGGCGAACGCCAACCCCGTGCTCGTAAAGGCCAGGTTCACCAGCGAATTCCAGTGGCTCGTGAAGCCGTCGGCAGTGATGAATGCGAACCACAGCGCGATCGAGGTGATGACGCCGGTTCGCACCGGCAGCCGTAGGCCCGCGTTGCCGATGGCGGCGATCACGCCAATCACCGCGCCGATACCGGGCAACAGGAGCATGAGCACCACCGAGGCGCCGCCCAGCGCCGCGACGCCAAACACGCTGGGCCGAGGCATCAGCCGTATCCAGATGATCGAAATCACCAGCGTGGTCAGCCAGATGGCTTCGAGCTGGAACGGTGCGAACCGCGCCTGGGCCTGGGATGCCTCCTGAGCCACCGCCGCCACCAGGATCGCCAACCCGGCCAGACTGCGCCAGCGGGCCCCTGACATCGTCGGGAGCCCGCTGGTCCGAATACCCGGGAGCATTGGATCAGGCAGGGACCAGCTGCTGGTCCCGCGACCGCAGGTAGGC
>DATGER010000153.1:0-29774 GCA_035309865.1 Chloroflexota bacterium | reverse complement strand
CCCGATGAGACCATCGAGTACGCGCGGTTGCACGGGATCGAACGCTGGATGGTTTTTGGCGACCCCGAAGGCTGGTGGCCGATTTATACCCAGGCCGGGCCAATCAGCCCACCGCCTGAACCGAAGGTGCGCGTCGACATTCATCTCAAGCGCTGAACGTTACGGCGTGCTAACATCTAGCTAGCTTCGCCATAACTCTTGAGGTGCATTGTACTAACTTTGGAATCTGTTCTCGCGCCTCAAGAATCCGTCGGCGTCTTTCTGCGCGAAATCAGCCGCACCCCCTTGCTCACCCGCCAGGGCGAACAAGACCTCGCGCGCAGCCTCGAAGCCGCCGCCTACGTGCACACGCTCCAGAGCGAGCTGACCTCGGCCACCCAACACCAGGCCGATGCCGGCGACATCCTGGCCGCCTGCACCGCCCGCTTGCTGAGCTATCGCCCGTTAGCCATCGCCATGTGTCCGCCCGACGGCCGCGGCCTGGCCGCCGAGCTCGATTCGCTCCAGCGCTTTGGCCAGCTCGATGTGCAAGACGTCCAGTTCAAGCTGCTGGCCGCCGGGGCCAACGTCTCGATCGAAGATGCCGCGCGCAGCAGCGCCGAAGTCTCGATCCTGAGCCACCTGCTCGCCGAAAGCCAGTACACCGATCGCGTTGCAGCGCCGACCGCGGCTGCTCAGCAGCTGGTCCATGTCCAGCGCACCGCGACGTTGGCTCGCTCGGCGCTCATCCAGGCCAATCTGCGGCTGGTGGTGTCCATCGCCAAGAAGTACCAGCACAGTCGCATCCCACTGCTCGACCTGATCCAGGAGGGCAGCATCGGGCTGATGCGCGCGGTCGAAAAATTCGACCATCGCAAAGGCTTCAAGTTCAGCACCTACGCGACGTGGTGGATCCGCCAGGCGGTGGGTCGCGCCGTGGCCGACCAGGCCCGCACGATTCGCGTGCCCGTCCACATGACCGAGGTCATCAATCGTCTCGCCAACGTCTCGCGTGACCTGATTCAGGAGCTTGGACGCGAACCGTCCGCCGCCGAGATTGCCCTGGCGATGGGGCTGGTCACCGAGTGGTTTGAGGCCGAACTGGCGATCAATGCCGGGTCACTGCACGAGGATCCGGTGACGCGCCGGCGCGAGATCTTGAAGACCGGCTCGCTGTTCGAAGTCTGGCGACTCCAGTCACCGATGCGCGACGAGCTCGAACGCGCCGCGCAGCGGGTCATGCAGGCGCGGCGCGCCGCGCGTCACCCCGTCAGTCTGGCGGCGCCCATCGGCGATGATCAGGACGGGCAGTTGGGCGATCTGATCGAGGACGCCGAGGCGGTCTCGCCGATTGAGGAAGCGTCCCAGGCGCTCTTGCGGGACACCGTGCACAACGTGCTCGGCTCGCTGTCGCAGCGGGAGAGCCGCATCATCGCGCTGCGTTTTGGCCTGGACGATGGCCGTCAGCGAACGCTCGAAGAGGTTGGTCGGGAATTCGGCGTGACGCGCGAACGGATCCGCCAGATCGAAGCCAAGGCCCTTCGCAAGCTGCGGCATCCGAGTCGGTCTAAGAAGCTGCGGGACTACCTGCGCTAGCGCGCCCGCGCGGGTCCCAACAGGCGTCGGCTGCCGGTGTGGCCGGATGTTTGCGTAAAGTTTGAGTGGCTATGCGAGAGCGACGCTGGCGGTGTCTTGTCTACGCGGTGTGCGTCGCGATCTCTGGCGCCGGGTGCTCAACCCTGCTGAGCGCTGAGGCGACGCCGGTGCCGGGCGCCGCGGCGACGCTGACCCGCAGCGTCCGGACACCCATTCCGACGCCGGTACGGACGCCAGATGCGTCGCCGGCGGCGAGCGCGGTCCCATCGCGGGTGGCGATCGCCGGCTCGCCCAGTCCGGTGGCGGCGGCCCCGAGCCAGGCGGCCAACGACGCGGCGGATGTCGCGCAAGTGCAGCGCCGCATGGAGCAGATTGTTGGCAGTCCGGGTTTGCCGGATATCGAGAGCCTGCTGCTCGATCACGTGTCGTTCTCGACGTCCGCGGGCGGCAGCGTCATGGACAACACTCAGGCTGCCGCCTGGCTGCGCGACCATGCGGGCGCCGGGATCAAAGTCACGCGTCTGGAGCGCGATACGCAGACCCCTCTGCTGCAGGTGCTCACCGACGGCTGGCCAATCGGCGACCCGATCCAACAGGGCCACGTGAGCTTCAGCCTCCGCCGCTACGACGCTAGTGGTCGCCCCGACGAAGATGTCGGCGAGTGGAAGATCGACGTTATCGAGGCTGATTAGCGAGCCCTGCCCGCTTCGCTTCGCTCGCCTCCTTCGCGGTTATCGTGATTGAGGACGAGACCAGCCTGAGCATGCCGGCGTCAGCGCGCGGTTGCGAGTACACATCTTGACCGCCAGGTAGCGATCCATCCGCACCATCCGCACCGTCCGGCGGTTATCCCTCATGGTCTCGACTTCGTCGACGTTTGGGCGAGCGCTTCGAGGACCGCCGGGATCTCCTGAAGCAGGTCGCTGGCGAGCAGCGTTCGCCACTGGCGACCTCTGACGACGCACGCGGCGGCCAGGCCATGTACGCCTACGGCCAGGCGTGCGCCATCCCAGACGGCCACCCCCTGGGCCAGCAGCCCGCCACACAGGCCGGCGAGCACGTCGCCCGTGCCGCCCGTCGCGAGGGCAGGGTTGGCGTGCGGCCAGACGTCGACCCGGCCGTCTGGCGCGGCGACGCACGTGAATGGGCCCTTGGCGATCAGGACGCAGCCCCACTCAACGGCCAGGCGGCTTGCCAGAACCCAGGCTGGCTCGTCGGTGTCGATCGGGTGTCCGACCAGGCGTTCGAGCTCGCCGCCGTGCGGCGTCAGCACGGCGTTCGGGCCGAGCAGCGTCGGCCAGTCTGGAATCTCCGACAACGCAACCAGTCCGTCGGCGTCCACCACGATGCGACGCTCGGCCGGACGCAGCCTCAGGAGCTCCGCGACAAACGCGCTGACGCCCGGCCCACGCCCGAGTCCCGGTCCGAGCACCACTGCCGATGCGGATTCCAACGGGGACGCCAGGAGTCGTGCCGCGGCGGCGCCGTCTGAGCTCAGGATGTCCCGCTCGGTAAAGGTCACCTCGGGCAGGTGCGCCGCGATGTTGAGGCGCACATCGCGCGTCGAGGCCACCATCACCAGCCCTGCTCCCGCCCGCAGTGCGCCACCGGCGCACAGCACCGGCGCGCCGAGGAAGTGATCTGCGCCGGCCGCGACCAGCACGCGACCGAAGCGGTACTTGTGCGCATCCAACGGGCGAGATGGCACCAGCCGGCCAAGCGCTGGCTCGTCCAGCAGCGTGTATGGCAACGCGGCCTCTGCGGCCGCGGGAATGCCTATCTCGCGCGGAGTCAGGCTGCCGACGCGTTCCGCGGCTGGAAAGCGCAGCAGCCCCTGTTTGACGCTCCCCAGCGTGACCGTGCAGTCGGCCCAGACGGCCGCACCTGGCAGGTCGCCTGAATCAACGTCGATGCCACTCGGCACATCGACCGCCACGACTCGCAGGCGGCCGCGACGCTCCTCACGGGCGGCGTTGAGCTGTGCTGCGAGCGACGCCAGCGGCTCGCGCAGCGCGCCACGCGTGCCAATGCCCGCGAGTGCATCGATTGCCACCCGCGCCCCACGCAGCGCCTGCGCCAGCCCAGCGTCATCTGCGTACGAAATCACCACTGCGCCGCCCGCTCGGAGGTGCGCCAGCTCATCGACGCTCACCGCGTGGCGCGGCGCGAGCACCAGATCGACAGGCACCCGATGCCGGCTCAGCCACTCGGCTGCGACCGCGCCGTCGCGCCCGTTGTTGCCATGCCCCACGAGTACCACCACGCGGTCGTCGGGCTGGACGAGCCGAAACACCTCTTCGGCCACGGCCTGCCCCGCCCGCTGCTGCAGCCCCGCCTCAGAGGTTCCCGCCGCGAACGCCGCGGCTTCGAGCGCCCGCATCTCGGCGACCGAGACGATTTTCACCCCCAGTGCGGCCCGATCACCACGGCCTGACGTGGACTGGTGACGCTCACTCAGTCCTCAGCACCGTGGCTACCGTGGTATCAGGCGGGCGCGGAGGCAGGCAGCACGGACTCAGCAGGTTCCGCGGAATCCGACGGTGGCACGGACTCCGACGGTGCGACAGGTGCCGGTGGCGGCGGGCTCATCGCCGGCCGGGGTCGCGGGCGGCGGTAGTAGGCACGCACGGCATCGCCGATCTTGCGCGGATCCGCACTCTGCGCCTCTTTGATTGCGTCGACCACGATTCGCGGCGGCGGCAGCGCACCGGTTTCTTCAGCCAGCGCGCGGCTGAAGGTCTCCATCGCCTCGTCGTCCACGACGACACTCTCGCCACCGAACTCGGCCAGCAATCGACGCATCTCGACGATGTCGTCTTCATCACGGCGGCGCTGCTCGGCCCGCTGCTGGAGCATGTTGGTGCGACTGGGCAGTCGGTTTGGCAGTGGCAGGCCACCGAGCCGCGGGGCACCCATGCCCGGCCGCAGTGGTGGTCGCGGACCGCCCATCGGGGGTCCTGCCGGCCGCGGTCCACGTGGGCCAGCGAGTCCGGGCGGTCCACCCGCGGTTGGGGCTGCGAACTCGGGCTCGAATTCACCAGGTCGCCCGCGGCCACGCCCCCGTCCACCGCCAGGACCGCCGCTGCCCGGACCAGCGCCACCAGGTCGGCGACGCCCATCGCGGCCAAGCTCTTCGCCGCGATGCTCGCGCCGCGGCGCGCCTTTGCGGCGATCGCGATCGAACTGGCCGTTCGGGTCCAGGTCGTCCGCCTCGAGGTAGCGGTCTACGCTTTCGCGACGAGAGCGTGTGGCTCGGCCTCGCGGGGCGGACTCCACCACGACGAGCGGGGCTTCATCCTCCTGGGGAACCTCTGTCGGCGCAAGCCCCGCCTCCTGCAGCGCGGCATACTGGCCGAGCAGCGCTTCCTTCAGCGACCTTCCCACACGTTCTCCCTGCAGTCCGTCAAATTCCTGGCCCCCTCGGCGCAGCACAGCCAGCGCCGGTACTGCGACGGGCACAGCCCGCCACTCTTGAATACATTCATTGCCGCCAATTGGCAGTCCGTCAACGTTACTCGATCACCAGAACCCAGGGCTACGCGCACGATCGTGGGAGAGGCCTCCGCACAGAGGCTTCGGGGTCATTGCTAATCGTGCCGATGGGTCGATGGCATACGCACGCGAGCCCTCGCAGCCTCGGTGCATGAGCAGTCTAACAGAATGGTAAATGCCAAACCAGCGATGTTGTCCTCGTTGCGGTTGAAGGCGGTCCCGACCAGATTCGAACTGGCGGTCTCCTCCTTGACAGGGAGGCATGTTAGGCCACTACACCACGGGACCAAACGGAACGTTCGACAATTGTACCGACTGATCCACGGGCCGGCCAGCAGCGCCCTCCGCTGCGCGCAACGCTTCGACCAGCGCTTCCTGCCGCAACGCCAGGGTCAGGTCGCCACGCGTCTTTTCGAGAATGCCGCGCGTGCTATCCGTGGTGCGGCGCAAGCCACCGGTGAGCGCATCTGGATAGTCGAGCGTCACCAGGAGCGAATAGATGTCGTCCATCGCCCCAAGGACCCGCTCGCAACCCTCGATTTCGCCGCGGCGCAGCCGATCGAGGAGGTAGCGCCGTAACTCACCCACTGCTTCAGCCAACCCATTCAGAAATGGGGCAGGAGCTATGCCAAGCTTGGTCGGATCCGGCAAGGCGTCGCCGCGCACGAGCGCGTAGGTACAGTGTGCTTCCACGAGTTCCTTCTGCGCGTCCTGGACGTAGCCCGTCCAGTACAGGTCACCCATCTCGGCCAGCACGGCGCAGATCTGCGCGTTCAACGCATTTGCTTCAGCCAGCAATTGCGCGGCCTGTGCAAACTCGCGCCGATGGATCGCGCGAATCGAGTTGGCGCACGCGCGAATCAGTTCGCGCGACCACCGCAAGGCCTGCTCGCGCGCCGCATTCTTGCCGTCTAACTCGCTACGAGCCCAGCCTTCGATGCCAGCCAGATCGAGACTAGCCATCGCTCAACACGATCTCCAGACGCTTGTTGCCCTTGCCCTTGTTCTCCGACCCGGTGATGCGCACCTGCCCGACCTCACGCGTGTTGGCCACATGCGTTCCCCCGTCTGCTTGCTGGTCGATGCCGTCGATGTTGACGACACGAATTTCCAGCACGGTGTCGGGGATCAGGTTCACTCGGGTGCGAATGAGGTCGGGAATTTGAAACGCGTCGGCGCGTGAATAGAACTGGATCGAGACCGGATGGGCTTCGGCCAGCAGCACATTGGTGCGCTCTTCGATCTGGTGCAACCGGTCCGGCGACAGGTCGGGCAGCAGGAAGTCCATCCGGGCGCGGTCGGTATACATCTGGCCGCCGGTGACGGTCGCCCCGTAGAGCTGGTAGATCACGCCGCTCATCGAGTGGAGTGCGGTGTGATACCGCATCAGTGCGTACCGCCGCTCCCAATCGAGCTCGCCGTGGACGGCTCGGCCGACCGGCGGCGAGGCACCTGCAACCCGATGGACGACCCGCCCCCCATCTTTGTGAACTTCGGTCACGGTCGCCGCGCCACCGGGCCACGTGAGCGCGCCCAGGTCATGCGGCTGGCCACCGCCAGTTGGGTAGAACGCGGTGCGATCGAGAATGACCCCACCCTCGGGCGTGATTTCCTGCACGCGCGCCTCAAAGGTCCGCAGATAGGCGTCGGTTGCATACAGCAACTCGGTGTCGGGCACGGGCAGATGGTAGTTCCCCGTGCAGGACTCGTAACACAGCCGTATCGCATTCCAGTACCCGATGCGGGGCCCGGGTGTGCCATCCTGATGACGCTCGCCACATGTCGCGGCTCACCCTTCTCCTGCTGGGCTGCGCTGGCCTCGCGCTCGTCGCCGCGCCCGGACCCACGGGCATCGGTCCCGCTGGGGTCTCCACCACCGCTCAGACGACCCCGGGCGCCACGCGAGTCCCGAGCGCCACGGCAGCGGCATCCTCGACACCCGTGGTCGCGGTGCCAGCTCTGGCGCCAACCGCGGCGGCGCCGTCCGAGCCACTCGACCCACCCGAGTTGCGCGCCGTCTGGGTAGACGCCTTCCACGATGGCTTCAAGACCCCCGAGCAGGTGGACGAGCTCGTTGCCTGGGCACGCGCAGCCAATCTGAATGCGCTCTTCGTGCAGGTCCGGAAGCGCGGCGACGCCTACTACCTGAAGTCGTTCGAGCCGCGCGCCGATGATCCGGACTTCGCGCCGGGCTTCGATGCGCTGCAGTACCTCATCGACCGCGCCCACGCGGGGCCGCAGCGGCTGCAGATTCACGCCTGGTTGGCGACGCTGCCGATCTGGGGTGAACGGGACACGCCGCCCGCGGCGCCCAACCACCCCTTCAATCTGCGGGGTACGTCTGCTGGCGCACACGACACCTGGCTCATGTACCGGGACGACGGCGTGGCGTGGGCCGGCAGCGGGAGCTCGGGCATCTATTACCTCGACCCTGGCAACCCCGAAGTGCAGAGCTATACCACGCTGGTCTATACGAACCTGCTGCGGAACTACGACGTCGACGGTATTCATCTCGACCAGATCCGGTACTACGAGGGCGACGCGTTGCGCTGGGGGTACAACCCGGCGAGCGTGGCGGCGTTCAACGCGCGGTTTGGACTCGATCCGGCGAGCCAGCCGGCGGCGACCGACCCACAGTGGATTGCCTGGCGCCGTGACCAGGTCACCGCGCTCGTGCGCCGAATCTACATAGAGGCCAAAGCGATCAAGCCCAATGTCGCGGTCACCGCCGCCGTCGTGACATGGGGCCCGGGCCCGCAGACCGCCGACGACTGGGAAAGCCAGGCCCCTTTCGCGTCGGTCCTTCAGGACTGGCGCCGCTGGCTCGATGAGGGCATCGTCGACTATCTGGTGCCGATGGACTACTACCGTGAAGCGGGTGAGCAGAGCGCCTGGTTCGATACCTGGACGCAGTGGCAGGTGAGTCACCCTGGCAAACGCGGCGTGGTGCTCGGGATGGGGTCGTACCTCAACAGTACCGATGGCGCGCTCGCCCAACTCGGTCGCGCCCGCGCGCTCGGTGCGCTGGGTGTGGCGCTGTACTCGTACGCCGTTCCCACGGCCGACCTGGCGGACGCTACCCAGGACGACCGCGACGCGTTCGCCGCGCAACTTCGCAGTGTCTTTGCTCGGCCCGCACCCGTTCCCGACCTGCCGTCACCGTTGACGGCCGTTGCGCAGTGATCGCGTCGTCCCAGTCGCCGGACACCACGGCGCCCGGCCCGCCGGTTAGTGCTTTGCGCATCGCTTGCCGGCGGCGCCGAACCTCCGCTGCCGGCCGGCTGTGGTCGGAAGGTTCTACCGCTCGCGTGAGCCGTCCTGCGGGCTTGAGCCTTCGGGGCTTCCTTCCGATGGAAGCTGCAGGTTCGGCAGACACCCACGCGTGGGGAAGCGGGTGAGCGGCGACGCTTCGGCGTAACCGTCCTTTGGGCATGGCCTCTTCGGGAGTGACTTCCGAAGGAAGGAGCTGATTCGGCAACGAGCGAGCGCAGCGATGCGGGTGAGCGGCGGAGCTTCGAGGCGTAATGCCTCAGAGGGGTTGGCGACCGGCGAAGCCGGCGTCGACCTCGTGCCACCAGCGAATTTCCAGCGGCTCGCCACGCTGCCAGCACAGATGCACGACGCGATCGCCGCGCACGCTCGGAAAATCGATCAGGCCGCTCTGAAGGTCGCGCACGACGATCCCGAGGCGCTGAAGGCGCTCGACCCGCAGCGACAACTGCCGGGCGATGGCGCGTCTCGCCGCCTCCGGCGAATCACCGCTCGCCTGGGGCTGGACCCTGCCGTTGGCGCCGACCTTGCGCTCGGCCGTTGCGGCCGCGGTCTCCGCGCCCGAGAGGTTCCTGGCCAGCACCTCGGCCTCGCGCAGCAGCCGGTCGACCTCGGGCAGGAGTGCCTCGGCCTCTTCACGGCTGAAGGTGCGCGGGCGCGACTCCACGGGCCTGGGTTGTAGCAGGTCACTACCCGCTCCTACTATCCCGACCACGTGCCTCTCGCGTATCGCCTGATCCTGCCCGGGCTCATCCTGCTCGGTGCCGCGTGCGGGCGCCCCGGGGCACCGGCACTGGGCAAAGTCGAGGCGATGGCACCGCCCGCGTCGCCCGGGTTGCTCGATGTCCGCAATCGCCTGGACGTCCATTACCACCTGAACGCGCCCGCCACGATCTCCAGCCGCATTGTCTCGAGCGGGGGCGAGCAGTGGGTCATCCACGCCGACGCACCGCGACCCACTCCGGGCGACTACGTGTTGCAGTTCGACGGGACCGTCGCCGGGCCAGGACCGAACGAACGCCGCGTGCTGCCCGACGGTGACTACAACGTCGTGCTGGACGTGCAGTCGGGCGGCCAGCACCAGCAGGAGCAAGTCCCGCTGAGCGTGCGCGACGCCGATACCGCCACGCCCGACATCATCGACCTGTCCCTGCTGCCCGACCACATCTCGCCAAACTTCGACGCCCGTGCCGACGTGACGCACGTGACCTACCGCCTGGCGAAGGCCGCGCGAGTCTCGGCGTTTCTCGATCTGAAAGAATCTGCCGGTCCGCCGCAGCGCGTCTGGATGGGCGAAGAAACCAGCGTTTCGGCGGGCGAGCAGAGTCTGACCTGGGATGGCACGGCCAATGGCCAGCCTGTCGCCAACGGCGACTACCTCCTCGGCATTCGAGCGCGTGATCTGGCCGGCAACGTGGTCGAGTTGGCCCGGCCACTGGTCGTCGAAGACGCCGGGGTGCCCGACGCGTCGATTGTTTCGGCACACATTGGCCCACTGCAGATCATCCGTGGCGACCAGGTGTGCCTCGAGGCGCTGGTACACAACGCCGGCCCGACGGTCCTGCGCACCGAAGGGCCGGATCCCGGCTACGTGTACAACTCGCTGGACAGCTACGCGTCCATCGAGGATCACGCCTTCGCCGAGCACGCCGGCTTCTGGCGTCTCGGCATGAACTGGTCTGCCAGTACCGATACCAACGGCGCGACCTACCCCTACCGATGGGGCTTCGGTCGCGACCTGCAGCCTGGCGAGGACGTGACCGTGTCCGGGTGCGTCAAGGTCGTCAACGAACAGGACAAGCTGGTCTACTTCGCTGGGCTGGTCCAGGAGAACGTGGCCATCCACAGCGCTGGGGCCGGCCTGGTTCGGGTCGCGATTTCGTTCTGAGGGACACCCCGGCGGTGGACAGCGCGCCGCGCGTCTCGGCGCTGATCGTCTCCTACAACACTCGCGAACTGCTGGTGGAGTGTGTCGCCTCGGTGGTGGACGAGCCAGGCGTGGAGACGATCGTCGTGGACAATGCCTCCAGCGACGGCAGCGCGGACGCGGTTGCCGAGCGGTTTCCAGCGGTCACGCTGATCCGCTCCCAGCTCAATCTCGGCTTCGCCGGGGGCGTCAACCGCGCCGCGGCGGCTGCGCATGGCGATGCGCTGCTGGTCCTGAACCCCGATGCCCGGCTGTGTCCTGGCGCGCTCGGGTTGCTGCTCGAGGTCCTCGCTCAGGAACCTCGCGCCGCCCTGGTTGGCCCAACCCTGCGCTATCCGGACGGCGGCTGGCAGGCGTCGGCGTTCCTGTTCCCGGGGCTCGTCCAGGTGTTTTTGGATCTGTTTCCGATCGATCGGCTGGTGGACTCGAGACTGAATGGTCGCGTTGGTCCGTCGCGGGCTGGTCAGCCCGTCGCCGTCGACTATCCGCTCGGTGCCTGCATGCTGGTCCGTCGGGCCGCCTGGGAAACGGTCGGGCCCCTCGACGAGGGGTACTTCATGTATCTGGAGGAGATTGACTGGTGCCGGCGCGCGCGGCGGCACGGCTGGCAGGTCTGGCACCAACCCGCGGCCGTCGCGGTCCACCATGGCGGCGCAGCGACGCGACAGCAGCCCGACGCGATGTTCACGCAGCTCTGGCGCAGTCGCTTGCGCTACTACCAGCGGTTTCACGGCCCGATCATGAACCGCCTGGTGCATGCGGTGGTGCGACTCGGCTTGTGGGCGCACGCCGGCCCGGCTGGCTCGCGTCGAGCGGCGTTGATCGGCGCGGTGCGACGGCTGGCCGAATGAGTGGCGTGCCTCGGCGACTCACCGCGGTGGTCATCGCTCGCGACGAGGAAAGCTCGCTCGGCGCGTGCCTGGAGTCCATCGCGTTTGCCGATGAACGGCTGGTGCTGGTCGATGCCGCGACTCGCGACCGCACTCGCGAGGTGGCGCGGAGCGCCGGGGCGCGCGTCGCCGAGCAAGCCTTCGTGAATTTCGCCACCCAGCGAGACGCGGCGCTGGCGCTCGCGACCGGCGACTGGGTCCTGTTCGTCGACGCTGACGAGCGCGTCACGCCGGCGCTGCGGGACGAAGTCCTTCGCACGGTGAACCAGCCGGGCGGTTGCCGTGGATTCTGGATTCCGCGCCACAACTATCTGCTGGGTCACGTCGTCCGCCACGCGGGCTGGTTTCCCGACTATCAGCTGCGTCTCCTGGAGCGGGGTGCGGCGCACTTCGATCCGTTGCGGCCAGTGCATGAGCTGGCGCTCGTCGACGGCGCAATCGGGCACCTGCGCGAGCCGCTCCTGCACTTCAACTACCGCAGCCTGGGCGAGTTCATCGCCAAACAGGAGCGCTACTGCCCGCTCGAAGCCGAGCGCTGGCTGGGCCGCTTCGGCCGCCCCCGCCGGCGCGCCCTGGTCGGCCAACCCGTCCGCGAGTTCTGGCGCCGCTACGTGGCGCTGGCCGGCTACCGCGAAGGCCTTCTCGGCCTGGTCCTCAGCGTTCTTCTCGCCTACTACGCAGGCAAAGCGATCTGGCTAGCCCGGCGCAGTCCCCAGGTGGCTGTTCCTCCTGTGCTCGTCCCCTGAAGGGAGCGGGGGCGCAGCGATGCGGACAGCTGGACTTCCGCTCGGGCTCGGAGGCTTAGCTCGCGGCCTGTGTGAGCTCGGCGACCGTCGTGATCTCGCGGACCTGGAAAATGAACTCGGCGAGCGTCGCGCTGCGGGCGCGGAGGGTGCGTAGCAGGCCCGGGATCGGGTTCGACGGAGAGGCAGCGTAGCCGTCGCCATAGCTGCCGTACAGCGCAAAGTAGGCCTGATTCAGTTTGCGAATCTGATAGCCATGCTGCCGGAGCTCGTCGCGGCGGGCGCGCATATAGTCTTCCGCGGCTGCCACCTGGCCGTCGCCAAGCAGCGTTTCCGTCTGCGCCCGCGTCTCGCGCATGAAGACGCGAAAGTCAAAGGCCGGCTGCGTCGGCACGGGCGGCGGCGTACCAGCACCAGGCGAAGTGAGCCCGAGCGTGGCTGCGAGCTGGCCGCCAACCTCGACCCCAACCAGTTCGGCCGTCGTCTCATTGATTTCGCGCGTCTCCTGGCTGTTCCAGTACGCCTGGCCGAGCGGATAAAAGACCAGGTACTGGTGCAGCCATTCGTGCGCCACCGCGGCCAGCACCTGTTCAGGCGCAGAGTCCTCGAGCACCATCGAGGGATACGTCGCCAGGCCCCCAATGGGCGCCACGAGCGACGACACGTCGGTGCTGTCCGCCGATGCTTCGAGACGCTCCTGAGCGGGCACGTCCATGGCCTGCAACACCGACGAACCAACCACCCGCAACGCAGTCCGCGGCGCGATAACCAGCACGTTCGGCGGCGGTGTCAGCGCCACCAGCACCGGCGGAAACAGTCGATCGAGCCCGAAAAAAGGCTCGGAGCGGGTGAGGCCACCCGCACGGTATGCAGACGCCACCAGCCGCTCCAGCGCCGCCTCCGCTTGCGGACGCAGGTCTGCTCGCCGGGGCCCGGCCCGAAAGTACGTGCCGAGCGCGTCCGTATCGGCGGCGGTGGCATCGTCTGAGCCAACCAGCCCCGCCCAGAGTCGCCCGGCGCGCTCCCCGACGTGCGCCATCTCCCAATCCAGCAGACGGAACCCCGCCGGTCCAGCCAGGTCTCGAATACGCGCGTCGTTCGAAGGCGCAATCGGGCCGAGCAACCACGGCAGCAGTAACACCAGACTCGGCAGCCAGCGCAGCGCACCCATGCTCCGCTCACCGTAGCGCACCCCGCCACTGAGTAGCATGCTTGCTGTGCAGCCCGATTCGGGTGCGCTTGCCGAGGTTCGCATCGAAGAGGCGCTGAGGGCGGCTCAGGGTGGGGACGTCGCCGCCTTCAACACGCTGGTGCTGGTGTATCAGCGCCAGATGTTCAACGTGTGCTACCGCACGCTGGGCAGTACCGACGATGCCGCGGATGCCACCCAGGACGCCCTGCTGAGCGCGTTTCGAGGCCTGAAATCGTTTCAGGGCGCGGCGGGCGGGCTGCGGGGGTGGCTACTGCGGATCGCGGTGAACACGTGCTACGACCAGCTGCGTCGGCGTCAGCGACGCCCGGTGGACAGTCTGGACGCCCCCAGCCAGGCCGATCCGGATCAGCCATCCAGTCTTGGCGACCACCTGCCGGATCCCGGCCTCGGTCCCGAGCAGCGCAGCCTCACGGCGGAGACGGCGCGCCACATTCAAGCCGCGCTGGACCAGTTGCCGCCCGATCAGCGGCTGACGGTCGTGCTGTGCGACGTGCAGGGCCTCAGCTACGACGAGGCGGCGCAGGCGATGGCCGTTGAATTGGGCACCGTCAAGAGCCGCCTCAGCCGGGCCCGGGCTCAGCTGCGTGAGTTGTTGATCGCGAAAGGGGAACTGCCCACGGCTTCCCAGCGTCTACAAGAGAGAAACCCGTGACACAATTAGGCGACCACATCGACGAGCTGATCCTATCGGCAGCCGTCGACGATCAGCTCACGCCGGAAGAAGCCCGAAAGGCGAACGCACATCTCGAGACCTGCTCGGTTTGCCGAGCACGGCTGGACGAGTTGCGGTCGGTGGTCGGTCTGCTGCGGGCACTGCCGACGCTCGCGGTGCCGCATGACTTTTCGATCGGTCCGCGGCGCGTGGCGGACCCGCCGAACGTCGTGCGACTGCGGCGTTGGTATGGCTATGCGCGGGCCGGCGCGGCGTCGCTCGCGGCGGCGTTTGTGTTCCTGTCCGCGGGGGCGCTGTACGTCGACTCGCAACCGCGCGCCAGCATCCCGGTGCAGTCGGCTCAGGTCGCCAAAAGCGGCCCGCCGGCGGCGACGGAGGGTGCACCAGCGCTGGTCCAGCGGGACGCCGCGAGGCCCGCCGCGCAGGCGCCGGCCAGTGGCCTCGCTCAGCCTGCCAGTGGCGCCGGACAGCCCGCCCCTGGCGCACCGCCGCCTGGCGCCGCGGCCGCACCGCCCGCCGCCGCTGCCCCGCCCGCACCCGCCGCCGCCCAGCCCGCACCCGCCGCTGCCCAGCCCGCACCCGCCGCTGCTCCGGCAGCGCCCCCGGCTGCTCCGGGTGGGGCCGCGGCCGCGGCGCCCTCGGCCCAGGCTGTGCCCGCGGCGGCGGCGGTGGCGGCGCGCGCACAGGCGGCGCCGGCTGCCACCGGCGCCGAAGTCGCCGACCAGACCACGGCGGCCACCAGCGTGCGGCCGTTGCCCACGGCCGTGCCGACCTTCGGGCCGATTCCGACCCCGCCCCCGACCCAGCTAGCTGCCCAACCCGTCACCGCCGCCAGAATCGATTCCGCGGCGCCGCTGCGCATCGCCGCCACCAGCGCAGGCATCCTCGCCATCCTTGGTGCGATCGCCACCCTCGTCATTCGCCACCGCCTCCGAGCGGCAGCCATTCCACCTGCGGAGTAATTCAACCGATGCTGTTCTCTCGCGTTCTTCTACCCACCGTTGGGATTGCCGGCGCCGTGGCCGCCCTGCTCGCGGTCGCCCCCACAGGCGCCGCCCAGACCATCCCCGTCCAGCCGCAAGGCAACCTGGGCATCAGCGTCGTCGGCGCCGGGATCGTGATCGCCCAGCCCGACGTCGCGCGCATCACCCTCGGCATCGACGTCTTCGACCCGTCGCTCTCCAAGGCCCAGGCCAGCGCCAGCAGCAACATGGACGCCGTGGTCAACAAACTCAAGGCCGACGGGATCCTCGACACCGACATTCGCACCGTCAGCTTCAACATCAACCCGCTGTACGACCAGCAGGGGCAGAATCAGCCAGTGCTGCGCGGCTACCAGGTGCAGAACCTGGTCGAGGTCAAGACGACCAACGTGAACGGCCTCGGAAATCTGATCGACGATGCGGTCGGCAGCGGCGCCACGCGCGTCAACGGGATCCGCTTCGAAGCCTCCGACATGGCCGGCTTGAAGAATCAGGCGCGCGATCAGGCCATGCAGGACGCCCGAGCCCAGGCTGACCAGCTGGCGCGCGATGCCGGCGTCACGCTGGGACGGCCGGTGACGATCGAGGTTTCAGACACCGGCGGCGCCCAGCCAGTGCGCGCCTTCGCCAGCGGTCAGGCTGCCCCCGCCGCGGCGGTTTCGACACCCATTCAGCCAGGTGAGCTGTCGATTTCGACGACGGTGCACGTCGTGTGGGCAATTCAATAGGCAGTCTTATCGCGGGTCCCAGGCGCCCACGGCACCGAGGTCAGGGTCGCCCACGATGACGCGCAGCGCGGCCGGCAGCACTTGAAAGCGTGCGGGCGTCACGCCGACGGCGCCGCCGTCGGCGTGTACCGGCAGTGGCCGATGGCGCTGCACCATGACCTGGACCGTCTGCGCGCGCACCAGTTGGACCCCTTGTGGCGCCGGCAGCCGCCGACCGCCGGCCACGACCGCCATGTGCAGGAGCACCCGGATCACCCCCATGCCGCGGTAGATGACCACGTCCAACAAGCCGTCGTCCAGGCGGGCCTGAGGCGCGAGCGCGTACGCCGCGCCGACATAGGGCCCGTTGGACACCGTCACCATGACTGCGCGCACGTCGAAGCGCTGGCCGTCGGCCACGATGACCATCCTGGGTGAGCCGAGATGGCGCAGAAACCGCCACCCGGCCCGAATGACGTTGCCCGGGCGCACGCCAGTATCCAGACGATTGAAGTAGCCGAACAGGCCAGCCGCGAGTCCAACGCCCCCCGCTTCGAGAAAGAGGTGATTCGCGACGCTGCCAGCGTCCATCGCCAGCACCTGCCCCGCCGCGATCGTCCGTGCCGCCAGCTTCAGGTCGCGCGGGATGCACAGCGCACGCGCCATGTTCATGATGCTGCCCAGGGGCATGATGCCGAGCGTCGTATCGGACTGCAGGATCCCCTGAGCGGCCTCAGCCACTGTCCCGTCACCGCCGGCGGCAATGACCAGCTTGCACCCGTCCTCCACCGCTGCCCGAGCGAGTTCGATGGCGTGTCCGGGTGAACGCGTCGGCTGCACCACGACCTCCAGTCCAGCCACCTGGAGCGCTCCCTCGAGGGCAGCCAGCGTCGCCGTATTGGTCGCCAGCCCGAGTTTGCGTCCAGCGCGCGGATTGACGATCAAGCGCGGGGGCAACACGAGGGACGACACATCGAGCCGGCTCATGCGCCCAGCCGGGGTGGTTGTCGATAGCACGTACCGGCGCTCATGCGCACGGCCTATGCCAGGCTGGTGCGCGGCAGGCGCAGCAGGAGAAGGTCCAGCACCAGACGCGCGTTGACGTTGGTGTCGAGGTCGGCGAGCGTCTGCTGGAGGGCGAGCAACGCCTGGCGGGTGGCCGCCGGGTCGACCTGCGTGGCCACCGCCCTCAGCGCGCGCTGTTCGGTGGTGTCGAGATGCACGATGCGCTGGACCAGGCCGAGTTGTACGAGCAGCACGTCACGCCACCAGCTCAACCAGACGCGCAACGTCTCGCGCACGGTTTCGGGTTGGCTCGTCCAGCGCTCGGAGAGGGCGCGGGCGCGCAGGAGGCGCTCGAGGCGTGTCCCACCCAGAGCCTCGACAAGCTGGCGGGCGTACGTCTGTTGTTGCTCGAACAGCCCGGCGTCCCGCGCCGCGGACAGGGCCCAGCCCTGGCGGCCGCCAGCGAGTGCCGCGAGCTGCCGCGCGCGGTCGGGGTCGGTGCCAGATGCAACCAGTGCTTCGGCCAGCTCAGCGCGAGGCGCCGGGTGAAGTCTGATCTCCTGGCACCGCGAGGCAATCGTCGGCAGCACACCACCCCGCTCGACCGCCGTCAGCAGGAACACCACAAACGGGGCGGGCTCCTCGAGGGTCTTGAGGAGCCGGTTGCCGGCGTCCTCCGCGAGCTCCTCGGCGTTGACGATGACGTACACCTTCGAGCGACCCATGACCGGACGGAGCTGCGCATCCGACTGGATGAAGCCGACGTTGTCGGTGTACTCGCGCGGTGGACCGGCGGCTGCCGGTGGTTTCAATGAGATCAATCGGCGTTCCGGTGCTCGTCGAACCACGCGCACGTCGGGATGCGCGTTCTTTTCAATCAACCGGCAGTGCTGGCAGGCATGGTCGGGCCGCTCGGAGGGAGCCGGCGCGAGGCAGTTGAGCGCCTGGGCGAATTCGAGAGCGAAGGTCCGTTTGCCGACCGAGCGCGGTCCCGTTATGAGATAGGCGTGCGCCACTCGGTTGGTGGCCACTGCCCCGCGCAGCCACGCCAGGGCGTCCGTATGTCCGATCAAGCTCACATACCGGTGAGCGGCGGCGGCTGGACCCGCAGCTCGTTTTCGATCACCTGCACGCCTTCGATCTGCCGCAACACCTGCTCGACCGCGTCGCGATCCTCCTCGGTGATGACTTCGCCTTCGATCCGCACGAGGCCATCCTGCGCCACGACCTTCAAGCCGTTCACCCAGACGGTCGGATCGCCCAGCACGGTGGCTTCGACGCGGCTCGCCAGCGCCAGGTTCGCCAGGCGCTGACGGTCCAGCGCCGAAGGCTCGAGCGCGCCGCTCACGACCACCGCCTCGACGATATCCAGCACCTGGTCGACGCTGAATCGGCCGGTGTTGATCACCAGGTCCCAGTTCGCCGGGTCCATCCAGTCGATATTGAAGAGGTAGCGCATGTACCCGTTGGCGTCGCGATCGCTGCTGCGGATGAGATCGCGCGCGCGATCGCGACTCAGCGGGCCGGCCACATCGTCGAACCCGCGCTCCATGACGCGCTCCATCCGCACGTCCATCGGGGCGATGATCTGCAGCCGCAGGACGTTGCCCAGACCCTTGAGCATCTGGCCGCCGCCCAATCCGACAATCACCACGTCGCCCTCTTCGGCCAGATAAGTGGTCACGCGCCGCAGCACGCTCGCAAAGCGGCGGCGCTCCTCGTTCAGACGTTCCCAGAAAGACGGCGACCGTTCGCGCAGCTCGGGTGAACGTTCCCAGGCGATGTCGGGCCCACCGATGCGTTCAGCCAGACGTACCAGCTCGCCCCGCTCGACCAGGCGATAGTGCAGCCGCTCGGCCAGCGCACGCGCGACTGTGTCGCCGAGCGAACCCGGATGGCGCGAAATCGTGATGACGGCCATGCGGTTTGCCAGTCAGTCATTCTAAGTCGTTCGGGGCAACTATCCAGCCCCCTTCTACAATGCCGGCAACGGTGTCCGCTTCGCTCCGCTCGCTCGCTCGCTTGCGGAAGGCGATTCACTGAAGTTCAGTCGCTGTAGATGTACTCCAAACGCGGGTGGTCCTACTCGCCGCCGAGGTCCGCGGCCGCGCCCAGTCCGGCCGCGTCGTCGCACTGGTGGCATGTACCGAGCTACCACCGAGTACCGAAGTTGTCCCGCCTTCGATCTGGGCTGCGGGCCTGGCCGCTCGCGCGGGTGCCGCGCCTGGCGCGCGTGCTGAACGCGCTCCAGCTACGGCGCGTGTCGCGGCTTCGATTAGCGCTGCAGGTATCTCTGCTCGCGCGGGTGCCGGACCACTGGCCTCGGCTGAATGTGCCCCGCCCACCGCGAGTAGTCCGCCTCGCGGCAACTGGGCCACTGCCGTTTGCGATCCTCCTGGTCGCTGGCCTGAGCTGGTATCACTTTGTGTTCGGCGGGTTCAGTGTGCAGGGCCGCGTCCTCGACAGCGTGGGTGGCCAGCCGATCGCTGGCAGCCGGATCTGGTCCAGTCGTGCGAGTGCCACCAGTGCCGCGGATGGCTCGTTCGAGGTCGGTGGCGTCAAGCCGCCGGAGGTCGTTGGCTTCGATGCGCCCGGGTACCGTGCCCGAACACTCCGCGTCACCTCGCCCTTCGATCCTCTCACGCTCCGTCTGGAGCCGATTGGCGTGGAGATCGCCGCGGTGGATGCCGACAGCGGCCAACCCGTGCGCGCGCTGCTCAAAAGCCCGGGCCGCGCCAGTGTTACCGCCGACGGCCAGCTGCGCATCGCCCCGGTGCGGCCAGGTCAGCGGTTCAGCCTGCAGGCCGATGGCTATCTCCCAGCCGACATTGCGTACGACGGTCAGGACGTGCTGCGCGTCATATTGCAGCCGAAGCTGGACGGGCGCGTCACTGATGCCGCCACCGGCAAAGGCGTCGCCGGGGCGCGGATCTCGTTCGGCGAGACGGTCCTGAGCACCAACTCCGACGGTACCTACGTGGTGCAGCAGCGTCCCAGACGGGGAGATTTGCAGGTCCTGGCGCCGGGCTACCGCCGTGCTCAGATTGACCTTGCCGAGCGGCCCGGGCTCGATGTCCAGTTGCAGCCCAACCCCGTGCGGGCGACCTATATGACCTACTTCGCCATCGGCGGCGAGGACTATCGCCAGGACATGTATCACCTGCTCGACACCACGGAGATCAATGCCGTCGTGGTCGACGTCAAAGGCGACTGGGGCCTGCTCAGCTATCGGAGCCGCGTCCCGCTCGCGGAGCAGATCGGCGCGAACGCCGCGCCGACGATTGACGATCTCGACGGCCTGCTGCAGAGCCTGCATCAGCGCGGCGCCTACGCGATCGCCCGCATCGTCGTCTTCAAAGACAACGTCCTGGCGCGCAACGGCTCGCGCGCCGGCCTCGACCTGGGCGTGAAGGACCGCCGCACCGGTGAGCTCTGGGTTGACGGCGAGGGCCTGGCCTGGGTCGATCCGTTCCAACCCGCGGCCTGGGACTACAACACCGCCCTGGCGCGCGAGGCGATCGAGCGCGGCTTTGACGAAGTCCAGTTCGACTATGTGCGGTTTGCGACCGACCCGTCAGCGGATAGCAGCGTGGACGACATCCAGTACTCGTTGCCGCTGACCCAGACGAATCGCGTTGGCGCCTTGAAGAGCTTCCTCAGCCAGGCGCACGCCACCGTCAACGCGGCGGGCGGGTTCCTCAGCATGGACACGTTCGGGTACACGACCTGGTGGGACGACGACGGCGGCATCGGCCAGGACCTCGAGGTGCTCGCCGACGACATCGATTACTACTGTCCGATGGTCTACCCTTCGACCTTCACGGCGGGTATCCCAGGCCAGCACATCACGTATCCAGACGCCGTCAGCCACCCCTATGACGTGGTCTATCAAAGCCTCAAGCACGTGCAGCAAAAACTGGCCGGCAAGCGCGCGGTGGTGCGTCCCTGGCTCCAGTATTTTGACGACTATCCCTGGGCCACCCGGTTCCGTTACGACGCCCCTCAGATCGAAGCCCAGAAACAGGCCGTCGTGGACTCGAATTCGTTTGGCTGGATGTTCTGGAACGCGGGCAGCCTGTTCAAACGCGGCGGCCTGGCCCCGAAATCGTAATTTTTGGCAGCATGTCGTTTAGACTTCGCCCGACTTGAGTACGGCCACACGTAGCAACGCACTGGATAGGGCCGAGCTGAGCACGCCGGTTCGCACGGACGCGCTCGACATGTCACGTGATCCCGACAGCCTGGCCGGCGCGCTGCTCGGGCTGCCACTCTTCCTGAAGGTTCTGGTCGCCAACTGTGTCGTGGTGCTGTTTGGCGTGGGGCTCGGCACCTGGTTCACGCTGACGTTCGTCGCCAGTCCGAATGGTGGCGAGATCCACTGGTCGGCGGTGGCCGTCATGCTCGTCGTCGGCTTCGCGGGCAGCGTCCTGATCAATGCCCTGGTCCTGACGCTCGCCTTGCAGCCCCTGCACGCTCTGGAGCGGACCGTGGATCGGGTCGCGGCGGGTGACCTCAATGCCCGCGCCCAGCGCGTGTTGTTTCGTGATCCCGAAGTCGAGCGACTGGGCGAAACGCTCAACACCATGCTGGACGTGCTGCACGAGCATCGGGGACTGCTCCAGAAGCGATCCGAGCAGGTGCTGGCCGCGCAGGAAGACGAGCGGAAGCGCATCGCCCGCGAACTGCACGACGAGACGGCGCAGGCGCTCACCGCCCTGCTCATCCGGCTGAAAATCCTCGAAAAAGCCCGCACGGCGCCCGAGATTCGCGACCAGATCGACGAGCTGCGCGAGTTGACCGCCGAGACCCTCGAGGCCGTCCGCAAACTCGCGGTGGAGCTACGGCCGGCGACCCTCGACGACCTTGGCCTGGTGGCGGCCCTGGAGGGCTACACCGACTCCTACGGCGCCCGAATGCCCGTCCGCATGTCCTTCAGCGCCGAGGGGTTCGACGATCGGGATGGGCGTCTGCCGCCGCAGGTCGAGCTCGTGCTGTACCGGGTGGTCCAGGAGGCGCTGACCAATGCCGCCAAGCACGCTGGCGCCCACACGGTCCGCGTTGAGCTGTGCCGGCGGCCTGACGAGGTGGTCGCGGCCGTCGCCGACGATGGCGCGGGCTTCGATGTCGAGGACGTGATGCGCTCCCGTGAGCGCGGGCTGGGTCTGTTCGGCATGCAAGAGCGGTTGGCGCTGGTCGGGGGACAACTCGTCATCGATAGCTCGCCTGGCCACGGCACGCGGATCCACGCGCGGGTCCCATCCCATACAGTGACCGGCCTGTGATCAATATGGAGCCGAAGATTCGGGTGGTGCTCGCGGACGATCACGCCGTGCTCCGGGCAGGCCTCAAGGCGCTGCTGAATGCCGAGCCAGACATCGAGGTCGTCGGCGAAGCACCGGACGGCGCGGCCGCGGTCGTGGCCGCGCGCGAGGCCAGGCCGGACGTCATCGTGATGGACATCCAGATGCCGCACATGAGCGGCCTGGACGCCACGCGGGCCATTCGCCAGAGCGGCTTGAAGTCGAAAGTGCTCATTTTGACCATGCACGCCGAGTCGCAATACCTGCTGCCGCTGCTCGAGGCGGGTGGCTCGGGCTACGTGTTGAAGGCCGGCGCCGATACCGAGCTGATCGAGGCGATTCGCACCGTGCATCGCGGCGAGGTCTTCCTGTATCCCGCGGCGACGAAGCTGCTGGTGGACGGCTACCTGGATCGATCGACCCGCGAGGACGAGCCGTTCGACGGCCTTACCGAGCGGGAGCGCGAGGTCCTGAAACTCGTCGCCGAAGGCTACAGCGGCACCGAGATCGCCGAGCAACTGGTCATCAGTCCCAAGACCGTCGACACCTACCGCGAACGCATCATGCAAAAACTCGGCCTGCGCCACCGCTACGAGCTGGTGCGCTACGCCCTGCGCAAGGGCATGCTCAAAGCCGAATAGCCGTCCTCCAAACGTGTGGGGATTCGCCTGACAGGCAAAGACCGTTTGACAGGCGCGGGTTGAGACCCGCAGCATTGAGGTGAAATTTGTCCATGCTCGACGAGTGGCGCCCATTCCTCGAAGATCTCCGTCGCGGCCAGATCCGCCGCGCACTCACCGACAACCGGGTCTTCAGGGCATGGTTCCGCACGGGCTACCCGTCGACCCCGCGCCAGCAGGCGCTCATCATGTTCAACAACGTGTTCCTGCACCTTCATCCGGTGCGGATCCGTCGCGAGAGCCTGCGCATCACCTACACCTTCTGTCTGGGCGGGCTGTCGTTCTTCCTGTTCCTGCTGCTGACGATCACCGGTGTGCTGCTGATGTTCTATTACCGGCCCGCCACCAGCGTCGCCTACCAGGACATGAAGGACCTGGACACGCTGATCAACTTCGGGCTGCTGCTCAGAAATATGCATCGCTACGCAGCCCACGGCATGGTCATCGTCGTGTTCTTGCACATGCTGCGCGTCTTCTATACCGGCGCCTACCGGCCACCGCGCGAATTCAACTGGGCCATCGGCGCCATCTTGCTGTTCTGCACGTTCTTCCTGAGCTTCACCGGCTACCTGCTGCCGTGGGATCAGCTAGGCATCTGGGCGGTCACGGTGGGCACGAACATGGCTGGCGCCACGCCGTTTGTGGGTGAGCAAGTGCGCTTCCTGCTCATCGGCGGCTATGAAATCAGCGACAACACGCTGATTCGCTGGTATGTACTGCACGTGATCGGCATGCCACTGCTCACTGCCGTGCTGATCGCCGTCCATTTCTGGCGGATCCGCAAAGACGGCGGCATCTCAGGACCGCTCTGATGGCTCTTGGAAAGACGCCGGACATGGAGAGCATGACGCCCTCCGAGCGCGCGGCGCTCTACAAGCAGCGCGCCGCCGCCGCGGGCATTGGGCAACCCCCGAATCCGGCCGCGGCCGCCGCCGCCGCCCGCCCCGCGCCGGCTGCCCAACCTGCCCCGGCGGCCGCCCCGCCCGCTGCTGCCGCGGCCATCGCCGAGCGTCCAGCTGCCGCTGGCGTGCCCGCCAAAGTCGCCGCGGCGGCTGCCTCGCGCCGCGAGCAGGTCGCGGCCGTCGCCAAGCGCGACTCAGCGCCCGCCGCGGCTGAAAAATCCGAGCGCCTGGTCTACGTCTGGCCGCACCTGGTGACCATCGAGTTCCTGGCGGCGATGCTGCTGTTGCTCACCATCGTCGTCGTCTCGATCATCCTGCAGGCGCCCCTCGAGGCCCACGCGAACGCCGACAAGACCCCCAATCCATCCAAGGCACCCTGGTATTTCCTGAACCTCCAGGAACTCCTGCTGCACATGCATCCGTCACTTGCGGGGGTGCTCGTCCCCTCGGTCGTGCTGTTCGGACTCATCCCACTCATCCCGTATTTCGACCGCAACACGGCCGACGTTGGCAAATGGTTCGGGACGCCCAAAGCCGTCCGGATCTGCGTGTTCACGACGGTCTACTCGACCATCGTGCTCATCGCCCTGGTCCTGTTCGACGAACGCGTTGGCGTCAAACCGCTCATGCAGAACCTGGCAACCTTGTTCCACGCGCCAATCCTGGCCGATTTCAATCCATTCGGCATTGGTGCCCTGAGTTTGCCAAACGTGATCGTCCCAACGTTTCTGATGCTCTTTCCGATCTTCGTGTTGTGCTTCCTGCTCAAAGTGATCTATCGGCCTGACGGCGTGCGCGACTATATGTTCGCGCTGTTTACGGGCTTCGTGGTCGCGTACGTGGTGCTGACGATCGTCGGCACGTTCTTCCGCGGGCAGCAGATGATCCTGATGTGGCCCTGGGATCCACGCCAGGTGCGGCTTGATTAGCTCCGTCGAGGTGAGGTTTGGCTAAGTCGACCCGCGAGCTGGGGCTGTTCGCCCCGCCCGAGAAGGAACGCGAGCTTCACGAGCTCGACGAGGTCCAGGTCGAGCAAGATACGCGGGTCCGTCGCCGGATGATGTTCCGCTGGATGGGCTGGGGCGCGGTGCTGGTTCTGCTGGGGCAGTGGAGCATCGGGTTTGTCAGCTTTTTCGCACCCAAGCGCCTGGGTGCATTCGGTGGAGCGGTCACCGCCGGCCTGGTCACGGACTTCAAAGTGGGCGATGTCAAACAGGTGCGCGAGGGCAAGTTCTACATTACCCGCGTGCCCGAGGGATTCTTCGCGCTCTACTGGAAGTGTCCGCACCTCGGCTGCACCGTCCCCTGGGCGCCCGGCGATCCGGCGATGCCGGGCCCGCCAGACGGCGGGGATCAGGCGTTTACCGACAAGGGTCGCTTCAAGTGCCCGTGCCACGGCTCGATCTACAACCGCTATGGTCAGATTATTCAGGGCCCGGCCCCGCGTCCGATGGACCGATTTCCGCTCGTTATCGACCCGAGTGGCAAGATCGTGGTCCAAACTGGCCCGTCCATTGCCATTTCGCGTGCCGTCGCCGACGCCAAAGATGCCGTTCCACCCCCGGCCTAGAGGGGCGGCCGAACTCCTAGGTAGGGCTGGCCGGAGAGCATGGAAACCAACCTCCCAGCGCTGATCGCCGCCCTGTTTCTCCTCCTGGTGCTGGCCACCGTGCTGTGGTACGCGGCCCGCGTCGCCCAACCACTGCCCGATGCCCCGCCCGGGGCGCCCACCGGGGCGCTGGCGATGGAGCGCAAGATCATCGCCATCGTGGCCATGATCGCGGCCACGGCGCTGCTATTTTTGGGCTACGGCTTCCGCGAGCCGGCCCGCCAGGTGGCCGCCGAAGAAGCCCAGCTCGATCTTTCCATCGGTCGCGGCATCGACACCTTCACGTCGCTGTGCTTCCCCTGTCACGGCGAAAAGGGCCAGGGCGCCGTCGTGCCCGACGTGACGCCGCTGCGGCTCGCCCCGCAGTTGAATCGACCCGACCTGCGCCCGACCACCGCGGACGAGCGGGCCAAAGAGTACGACTTCATCTTCAAGACCATCCAGCGCGGCAGGCCGGGCACGCCGATGCCGACCTGGGGACAGATCGACGGTGGCTCGCTGCTCGACGAGCATATCAACGAATTGACGCTGATGATCCTCAACGGTGACCGGCCAGTGATGTACGCGGGCAAGCTGGCGACACCGTGGGAACACACCGCGGACGTCGTCAACGAGCACGTTGCCCAGGGCGTTGCCACACTGCCGAAGCAGCCGGACGTCCAGACGCTACCGTTCTACCAGGCCCTCAACCCGCAGGAGCAACAAGGCGTGAGCGTCATTCTTACGCGTGGCTGCGGCGGCTGCCACACGATCCCCAACATTCCTGGCGCCGCTGGCACAATCGGCCCGAACCTAGGCCCGAACGGCGACATCCCGCCGGTGAGCGGTCGCAAGACGATCGCCGGCGGCGTCGTCCCGAACAACTCGCCCGAGGACCTGGCCAGGTGGATCATGGACCCACCGAGCCTCAAGCCAGGGACGGCCATGCCGAAGCTCGGCCTCAGCGCCGACGAAGCCGCCGCCGCCGCGGCGTACCTCTACAGTATCCCGGCGACCCCGTAGCACCGCGCTTGGTCGGCAGCCGCCTGAAGCTTACCGCTGAGTTTTCTGAAAATTCGCACCAGTCCGCGCCGCGGGCAGGCTGCGCCGAGCAGGACTACAGTTCCGCTCGAAGCAGGTCGTCGTACGTCTCGCGACGTCGTACCAACCGTGCTTTGCCGTTAGCTACGACCACGACCGCCGGCCGCGGCGACATGTTGTAGTTACTGGCCATCGCCAACTGATACGCGCCCGACCCGGGGACTGCCACCAGGTCGCCAACGCGCGGCAGGGGTAGCTGGGCCTCTTTGACCAGCACGTCGCCTGACTCGCAGTACTTGCCCGCCACGGCCACGACCGCATCAGCTGCATCAAGCATGCGATTGGCCAGCAGCGGCGTGTACAGCGCGCCGTATGCCGTCGGTCGGATGTTGTCGGCCATTCCCCCGTCCACGGCCACGTAGGTCCGTACTCCAGGGATCGCCTTTACCGAACCCACCCCGTACAGCGCGACGCCCGCCGGGCCCACAATCGACCGCCCCGGCTCGATCGTCAACCGGGGCAGCTCTGCAAACTCAAAACGCCGCGCCGCGTCGCACACCCCGCCCGCAATCGCCTGGGTCACCTCCGCCGGTGCGAGCGGCTGATCCGCGGCCGAGTAGCGCATCCCGAAGCCGCCGCCGGGGCTCAACTCGCGTAACTCGAAGCCGAATGCCGCCCGCAGCCTGGCGGCCAGCTCGAAGACGCGCTCGATGGTCAGGCGATACGGCTCGAGCTCGAACAGCTGTGAGCCGATATGCGCGTGCAGCCCGACCAGTCGCAGCCCCGGGGCCTCCTGGATGACCAGCGCCGCCGCCTCGGCCGCGCCGGTCTGGATGCTCAGGCCGAACTTCGTGTCCAGCACGCCGGTCTTGATGTGGACGTGGGTGTGCGCGTCAACGCCGGGCGCAACCCGCAGCAGGACCGGCTGCTCCTTGCCCATCCCGCTCGCCAGTCGCGACAGGCGCTCGATCTCTTCCAGGTTGTCGACGACCACCCGTGCGATGCCCGCTTCGAGCGCCATCGCCAGCTCGTCTGCGCCCTTGTTGTTGCCGTGGAAGTAGGTCCGCGCGGCTGGAAATTCGCTGATACGCGCGACAAACAACTCGCCGCCCGAGACGACGTCCAACCCCAGCCCCTCTTCGTCCACGACCCGCAAGAGCCATGGCGCGCAGTACGCCTTGCCCGCATAACACACCAGCGATTCGCCGTCATAAGCCGCCAGCAGGCCGTCGCGATAGGCTCGGGCCCGGTTGCGAATCGTCGCGTCGTCGTACACGTAGAGCGGGGTCCCGTACCTTGCCGCGAGATCGACGAGGTCACAGCCGGCCAGCGTCAGGTGACCTTCGGGCGTGACACCCGCGGTGTCGGGCAGCAGGCCCGACGGAGGGGTGGTCACGTTTATGGCGTCGTGCGAGAAGGAACGAGCGACCAGTCCTCGGGCAGCTCGTAGCGGTGCACGCGGTCGGTCGGCTGATTGTTGCGCAGGACGCGCACGCGGCCTTTGCGGCGAATCTCGGAGTACGTGTTGTGCAGTTGCACGATGCGCTTGGCGAGCAGGTTGAAGACCACGACGCCCGCCCGCACGGGACTCAGGCTGATTTCCTCGGTGCGCGGATCGATCACGCGAAACACCGGCGCTTCCTGCGGTATGCAGTAGTCGAGCGCGGCGTGAATCCAGCGATAGTTGGACGGCGAGTTGTGCTCGTCGAACACCGCCAGGCCACTGAGCACCCGTTCGCCGAGATCGCCAACAAACGGCTCGGCGGCTTTGAGCAGTTGCTCGATCGTGCGCGGTTGGCTGTTGCTGGCGCAGGCTGCCACCAGGGCCTCGAGGGTGGCACAGGGCGCGATGAAGCTGACGCGTCCGCGCGGGTCGACGACCGTAAACCGCATCACGTCTCTCACGCGGGTAAGGCGGCCTCCATCCGCGCGATCCACCGTCCAGCGTCGCGGATCTCGGCCTCGGTTGGCAAGGCCTCGAGCGATTGCCAGGCGCGGTTCGCGAACGCGATCCCTCGCCGCTCGACGACCTGATCGACGAACCGCTCGCCGAGGCGATACTGCTCCATCTTGAGCGACAGCCCGGTGATCTTCAGGAACAGTTGCTCGACCTGTGACCGCTCGCGCTGCCGGTGCTCGACGCGCTCATGGATAAGCTTGAAGTTCGGCAGGACGTCGCGCCCGACGTTGTTCATGACGTGGTTCGAGTAGCCCTCCGCGAGCGCCATCAGCGCCTGCAGCCGCGACATCAGCTCACGCTGCTGAGGGGTCATCAGGGCGTTGATGACGTTGTGGCCGTGGCGCAGATTCCCGATGAACCGGTTGGCGATGGTCAGGACCGTGTTTTCTTCGCCCTTGCCGCGCATGTCGTCGATCAGCAGCCGCAGATACTGGCGCAGCGAGCCGTTCAGATAGGTGCGCACCCAGGGGTACAGCTCGAACTCGTGCGCGTGCGTGGCCTCGTGGAGCGCGATCCAGCGTCGCAGCTCGTCCGGCGGCACACCGAGCAAGTCTTCGACCTGGCGCAAATTGGGTTCGACGAAGTACAGCTTGCCGGTGGTAGGCGCGACATCGCCCAGCAGGGCGATGTCATACTGGCCGAGTACGCGTCGCGCGAGGTAGCCCACCAGGACGCCAACCTGCGAGCTGAGCATCAGGCGCGCCGCTTGCTGGAACACCGGCGGCGCGCCAAACCGCGAGGTGCCGACGTTTTCGCGGTAATAGTCCTCGACGGGCTGCAGCAGCGAGCGAAAGTTGACCATGTTGGCGCGGATCCAGCCCGGCCGATCGAGGACTTCGATGGTCGTGTTGGCCAGCGACAGGTCGTTGCCGGTGTACGTCGCGATGGGTAATTCGATCTCGCGGAGCATGGCTTCGTATTGGGCCTGGAGCTGGGCGCGCGCGCCCGGGTGGAGCGTCGGCGTGCGGCCCGCGGCGCGGATCGCCACCCGGGTGGCCCAGTCCCAGTCGATCATCCGATTGCGGTCGTCGGCCTGCTGGGGATCCTCGACCACTCGCAATCGGGCGGGGGCGGTGGTCTCCCGAGCCACTGCGTACAGGAGCGCCGCACCCGCGCCCAGAATAAGCCCGCGTCCGAAAGCGGATCCGTACCCTGGCATTGGCGTGGCAGATTCTAGTGGATGGACGCCCGGCGCGGCTGCCTCTGCCCTATGATCAAGCCAATGCCTGCGCTCGGCGCCTACCGCGTCACCGAAGTCCGCTCTGCCGACGGCGCCTCGCCCGCCCCCCAGGACATCAGCGAGCGCTTCGAAGGCCGCGACTTCACCCTCCACGAGCTGGAACAACGCGGCGTCCGCATCGCCGGCGCCCACGTCTGGTACCTCTCCAGCGGCCAGGACTGGCAACTCAAGTTAGAACCAGCCGTATAATCAGCGAGCCCAGTTACGGGCCTGTAGCTCAGTTGGGAGAGCACTGCATTCGCATTGCAGGGGTCGTCGGTTCGAGTCCGTCCAGGTCCACCAGCAACAGTCGTCAGGAGCGGCGTGAACGCTCGAATTCGAGACTCCTTCGCGCGTCGTCGCCTCCACCGGGAGATACGTGACGGTGCGCACGTGCAAGTTGTGCGCGAGAGCTCGAGGGCGTCAATCGCTCGGATCGACCACGGCGGCCCGGGCGGCCGCGTGTGCGCCTTCTGAACATCTCGCACACACTTCGAATCACCATCGGTGCGCTACGGTCAAGTTCGGTCAAAAGAGGTTGGCTTGGCTTGGGAGGGCAGTATGGCTATTGTGCGTCTGTACACCGGCTCCGATGAGAAATCGCAT
>DATGER010000152.1:0-5939 GCA_035309865.1 Chloroflexota bacterium | reverse complement strand
GCCCGGGTGTCCGCGTTACTCCAGCCTCGAGGCATCGCCGCCCGCAGGCGAAGTACGCTGCGCGCAACCGAAGTCAGGATGTTCTCACGGAGCGGGCCTCGCACGGACGGTCGCTGCGCGGAAGGCCCGCGCGTTGAGTGGTTTGATGGCGAGGCCCGCCCCACGTCCGACCCCGCCCGCGGTGCCGAACGGCCTGCCCGTACGACCCCGCCCCAACTTTTTTAAACCGTACTTGTGTGTGGCTTGGTGGCGCGTTGAGCGGCTTGATGGAGAGGCCCGCCCCACGTCCGACCCCGCCCGCGGTGCCGAACGGCCTGCCCTTATGACCCCACAACAACTTTTTTTAAAAATCCGTACTTGTGTGTGGCTTGGTGGCGCGGACGAAGGCGCTCACGAAGCGACCGTCGGCACCTTCGGCCGGCTTGGCGTCGTAGACGCGGGTGACTTCGACCTCGATCTGCTCAAAGCCAGCCGCGCTCAGGAGAGTGCGATACTCGGTCTCTTCGAGCGCCCCGCCCAGGCAGCCGGCCCACGCGTCCATGTCGGCGCGGACCGCCGCTGGTAGCTGGCCCTGCACGACGACGTCCGAGACGGCGAAGCGACCGCCGGGTTTCAGGACGCGGGCGGCTTCGCGTAGCACCTGGGCTTTGTCGGCGCTGAGGTTGATGACGCAGTTGGAGATCACGACGTCGACGCTGGCATCGGACAGCGGAATGTGCTCGATCTCGCCCTTGAGGAACCTGACGTTCTGGACGCCGCGCTCCGCCGCGTTGCGCTGGGCGAGTTGCAACATCTCGTCGGTCATGTCCAGGCCGTACGCGAAGCCGGTCGAACCCACCCGGCGCGCCGACAACAGGACGTCGATCCCGCCACCCGAACCGAGGTCCAGCACGACTTCGCCTTCGGTGAGCTCGGCCAGCGCCGTCGGATTGCCGCAGCCCAGCGAGGCCAGCACCGCCGCCGACGGAAGTTGGCTCACCTCGTCGATCGAGTACAGGTCGCCGGTGATGAGGTCGGTCGTCGCCGGCGCGCCGCAACACGCGGCCTCAGCCTGGGTAGCCCCGCAGCAGCCGGTTTGCGTTGCAGCTTGAGACGTGACCGCGCGCGCGGCCGCGGCATAGCGGGTCCGGACGGCGTCACGGATAGCGCCGGGATCAGTGATGGGTGTCATGTGAGGCATTCCTTTCTCAGCAGCAGGTCAGGCTCTCGAGCAGACCCTGGAGGGTGCCGACGATGCGGTCCTTGTTCAGCCGGTAGTACATCTCGCGGCCCTGCTTGCGGACGCGGACCAGGCCGGCTCGACGGAGGATATTGAGGTGGTGCGAGACGGTCGGGCGGCTCAGGGTGACCCGCTCGGCGATGTCGCCGACGTTGAGCTCCTGCCGCGCGAGGAGCTGCACGAGGTCCTGGCGCATCGGGTCAGCGAGGGCCAACAGGAGGTTCCGGCTGATGGCCAGGTGATCGCCGAGGGAGCGCACCGCGGGATCGAGGGCGGCGGGGTCGACCAGACAGCAGACGTCCTCCTGATCAATCACATGGATCGGTTGAAGCACGTCAACATATTAGAATTCAGCTTCCGCGGCTGTCAAGCCGGAACGCTCGCCAGCTCACGCATGCTTCACGCGCCCAGTGCGCAGCGCACGCCAGCTGCGCCGCGGCCCGCGGGCGCGAGCATCCTCCTCGGAGCTTCACCGCCTTCCTGGAAGGCCTGCTTGATGCGGTTGCGGTCGGCGGCAACGCGGCCTGCGATATGGGTGGCGCGAGCGCAGCGAAGCGGGTCAGGCGGCGCTGACTTGCAGTGCCTTGCCCGTTTCGAGGACCGACTTGAGATTGCTCAGGATGAACGGCCAGCCGCCGTCGACTTTGGCGGCGGTGCGGGTCTCGCCTTCGGCGAACCGGTCGTGGACCACCGTGAGCTTGCACGCGTCGCCAAGCGGCGCGATCTCCCAGGTCACCCGCGACGGGCGCTCACCGCGGGTCGCCTCGTCGCCGACGTAGTGGAACGTATACGCCAGCCGGCGTGGCGGATCGACTTCCAGCAGCGTGCCCTCGAACGGCGTCGTGCCATCGTCCAACCGGGTGCGGTACGCCGTGCCTGGCTGCCACGTCGACTCGTACCAACCGCCGTAGAAGTACCGTCGGGTGTACTCGGGACTGATGATGGCCGCCCACAGGCGCTCGGGGGTGGTGCGGATGGTGACCTCGTAGACGTGCGCCGGCCGTTGATTCACGGTGTCGAGGATACGCGACGGCATCAGGGGAGATATTCTCGGCGCGGGAGTTAGTTGGACTAGCGAAGGGACGACGGTCATGCTCGGACCAGGCGTGGAACCACAGGGCGACAACGCCCTCAGCGCGCGCGCTCTCGGGAAGGTAAGCCGGCGAACGGTGCTGCGGTTGACGGCGATGGCCGCGGCGGCCGCGCCAACACTCAGCCAACTTGTCTCAGCGCCGCCGGCGCACGCGCAAGCTGACACCAGTTCAGACGATGGGGGCGCGGCGATCGGTGACGTCGTCGACGTCAGCATCGCTCAGCTTCGCGCCGCCATGGCGGCGCGGCGAACAACGGCGCGCGAGATCACCAGCGACTACATCGACCGCATCCAGCGGCTGGATCCCAGGTTGCATTCGGTCATCGAAATCAACCCGGATGCGGTGGCGATCGCTGAGGCGCTGGACGACGAGCGCCAGGCTGGCAAGGTGCGCGGGCCGCTGCACGGCATCCCGATTCTGCTGAAGGACAATATCGACACCGCCGACAAAACCCACACCGGCGCCGGGTCGCTGGCACTGGTCGGCACCCAGCCCGTCCAGGACGCGACGGTCGCGCGCCTGTTGCGCGAAGCCGGCGCCATCTTGCTTGGCAAGGCCAACCTCAGCGAATGGGCGAATTTTCGCTCCACGAACTCGTCCAGCGGCTGGAGCGCGCGCGGCGGCCAGTGCGGCAACCCGTACATCCTGGACCGCAACCCGTGCGGCTCGAGCTCCGGCTCAGGTGCGGCCACCAGCGCCAGCTTCACCGCGGCTGCGCTGGCCACGGAAACCGACGGCTCCATCGTCTGCCCGGCCAGCCACTGCGCCGTGGTCGGGATCAAGCCGACGGTCGGGCTGACCAGCCGCGGCGGTGTCGTGCCGATCTCGCACACACAGGACACGATCGGCTCGCACGGCCGCACGGTGGCCGACGCCGCGGCCGTCTTGACGGCGATCGCCGGCGTCGAGGACACACGCGATAGCGCGACGGCGATCAACCGCAATCGACCGCGACTCGACTACACGAAGTTCCTGGACAAGAATGCGCTCAAAGGGGCGCGCATCGGCGTCGCGCGCGACCAGGGCTTCGGGATCAACCCCAAGACCGACGCGATCATGACCACCGCCATCGCGGCGTTGGTGGATGCTGGCGCCGTCATCATCGACAACCTGAACATCGGCGCACTCGAGAACCCCACGACGGGCAACTCCGAGACAACGGTGTTGCTGTTCGACTTCAAGCAGGACGTCGCGGCGTACATGGCTTCGCGGCCGGGCGGTCCGAAGACGCTCCAGGACCTCATCAACTTCAATACGGCGCACGCCGCGCAAGAGCTGAAGTTCTTTGGGCAGGAACTGTTTCTCCAGGCCGAGGCGACGACGAACTTCAACGACCCGGTCTACACCGCGGCGCTCGCCGACAGCCAGGGCGCTTCACGCCATGCACTGAACACGATCTTCGCCACCAACAATCTCGCGGCGATCGTCGCACCCACCAACAGCCCGGCGTGGACGACCGATCTGGTCAATGGCGATCACTTCCAACTCGCGAGCACCGGACCGGCCGCGCGCGCGGGGTTCCCGCTGGTCACCGTGCCGGCTGGCTTCACATTTGATCTGCCAGTGGGCATTACGTTCATGGGCCTGTCGCTCAGCGAGCCACTACTGATCAGCCTGGCGTTTGCCTTCGAGCAGGCGACGAAGATCCGCCGCCCGCCCAAGTTCCTCCCGACATTGCCTACCTAGCACACACGGGACGTACACTCCGGGCGTGATCTGGCACAGGACGGTCCTCTCGCACCCAACCCCGCCTGGCCCGCGGCTTGACCGCGGGGGTGCGTCGCGACGAGCGATAGCTCGTCCACCAGACTGACCCACCCCAGGCGGGGTGGCGTGGCCACGGGAGCGGCGTTTGTACAACACAAGCGCCGCTCCTTTTTGTTGCTGAGAGGAAAACGTCCGATGTCTGCTGTCATGCGAGCCAGTCGGCTGTTCCTGCCGACCCTCAAGGAAGCGCCGGCCGACACTGTCGCGGCGTCACACCAGCTCCTCGTACGCGCGGGGTTCATTCGCCAGCTGGGTGCCGGTCTATACAGCCTGCTGCCGCTCGGCCGGCAGAGCCTGGGCAAGCTGGAGCGCATCCTGCGCGACGAAATGGAGCGTGTCGGCGCCCAGGAGTTCCTGCTACCAAGCCTGCATCCGTCCGAGCTCTGGCGCGCCAGTGGCCGTTGGGACACGATCGACGAGACCATGTTCCGCCTGCGCGACCGACGCGGTGGGGACTACTGCCTCGCGATGACGCATGAGGAGGCCATCACCGCGCTGGCCGGCGAACTGCAGAGCTACCGTCAACTCCCCCAGATCTGGTATCAGATCGGCCAGAAATTCCGCGACGAACTACGTCCCCGGGCCGGCCTGATGCGCGTCCGCGAGTTCCAGATGAAAGACGCCTACTCGTTCGACCTGGACATCGCGGGTCTGGACGCGTCGTTCGAGCGCATGCGGGCGGCCTACGAGCGCATCTTTGCGCGCTGCAACGTCGACGTGCTGCCGGCCGAGGCTTCGTCGGGCGCCATGGGTGGACGCGAGTCGATCGAGTTCGTCGTCGCGACCTCGGCGGGCGAGGACCAGGTGGTCAGGTGCACCACGTGTGCGTATGTGGCCAACGTCGAGGTGGCGCGGTCGCGCGTCCCGGCGGTGCGCGATGATTTGTCCGAACGCACCGAAGTGTTTGCGACGCCAGGGGTCGTGACCATCGATGCCCTGGCCGCCGAGCCCTATGACGTGCCGCCCCAACGTCAGCTCAAGACGCTCGTCTACGTTGGGGATGACGAGCTGTTTGTGGCCGTCGTGCGCGGCGATCATCAGTTGAGCGAGGCCAAGCTGCAGGCCGCGACCGGCGCGGCGGTGGTCCGTCCGGCCCGGACGGAGGAGATCGTGGGGCTGATGGGCGCGCATCCGGGCTCGCTCGGCGGGGTCGACTTCACGGGCGGCGCGCTCCTGGTGGACGAGGCGGTGCGAGATCGCACCGGGATGGTCACGGGCGCCAACCGCGATGGGTTCCACCTGCGCGGCGTCGACGTTGGGCGCGATCTGCTGCCTGGTGCGCGGGTCGTCGACGTTCGCACGGTGATGGGGGGCGAGGGCTGCCCCGTCTGTGAGGGCGTACTCGAGAGTTTCCAGGCGCTCGAAGTCGGACACATCTTCAAGTTCGGGACGCGCTACTCGGTGCCGCTTGGGGCCACGGTGCTAGCGGCCGACGGTACAGATCTGCCGCTGGCCATGGGCAGCTATGGCATCGGGCTGGGGCGGCTGCTCGCCGCGGTGGTTGAGCAGCATCACGATGCGTCCGGCATCATCTGGCCGCTGGCGCTGGCGCCGTTCGCGGCGACGGTCCTGACGCTCGGGCAGAGTGCCGAGCTCGCACAAATCGCCGAACAGGTCGCCGCCTCGCTCGGCGAGGCCGGCCTGGACGTCCTCTACGACGATCGGCCCGAACGCCCCGGCGTCAAGCTCAAAGACGCCGACCTGATCGGCATCCCCGTCCGCATCAGCGTCAGCCCGCGCGGCCTGGCCGACCGCACGGTCGAGTGGAAGCTGCGGTGCGAAGCGACCGCCGTTCGCGTGACGCTCAGCGAAGTCGCAGAACGAGCAAGCCAATACCTGGCGCGCCTCAGTACGCCACG
>DATGER010000151.1:0-78699 GCA_035309865.1 Chloroflexota bacterium | reverse complement strand
ATCGCCACGCGCTGGAACAGTTGCACGGTGCAGCCGTAGAAGAGGAACTCGCGGCTGACGGGATAACCGAACGTCCGCAGCCCGCCACGCTTCAGGAAGAAGTCCCAGAAGGCGTCGCGATCGACGCGGAAGTTGGTCGCGTCGAAGAACCGCGGATCGCCTGCGGCTCCCGCTCCCGCAACGGCCGGGCTGGTTGCGGCAGCTGCGCCTGCGGCGGACGGGGCGCCGGCTGCGCTGGGAATGCCGACGAAGCGGACGGCGTCGGCGACCACGACGCCGTCGGCTTTGTCGGAGAGGCTCACGCCGTTGTCGGTACCGGGCGTGAAGTGGAACGTGCCGAGAGATTGCCAGGCGCCGCCGCCACTGCGTTGATCGACACTGGTAGCTTTCGATCCATCGCTATACGTCACGACGTACGTCGCGTTGCTTGCGCGATTTGGGCCGCTGGTCCAGCGAGCGAAGACCTCGAACGTTCCAGCGGAACCTGGAAACGACCAGTGCACGCTGCTGGAGCCGTCGCCGGCGACGCGGTAGCGGTAGCCTTGGCCAAGGAATCCAGACCCGTTGGTGGAGGTGGCCCAGGTGCCCGTGAGCTGGACTCCCGCCGCGTCGTCGTCGACGACGAGCTCGTCTGCAAACGTCGTTCGCGCGGTGGTGGACGCTAGCAGAACGAGCGCGAGCGCGGAGCGCCACGGTCCGCGATTCAGGTACCGCACGCCGCCAGCGTAGGCCTCCCCGCAGGGATCGGTCTGCTTCGAAGCCGTCACGGGCGGCTCACATAACTGTGATGCGGCGCGCTGGACTGAATCGCGGACGAGGATGCGTCTAGGGTGTGACTACGAACCAGACCCCGTCACTGGCCTGGCCATTCGCGTCGTGCGGCTGCGTGTCGCCGACGTAGTAGTACAGCGGCGCGCCCTGATAGGTGAGCTGCTGGGTGCCGTCGGTCCGCGGCGCGATACCCAGGCCCGCGGCCAGGGACGGATCCAGCGCCACGGGGAGCGTGTCCACGACAACCGGTGGCCAGGCTTGCGCGCAGCCGGCGTAGCACGTGCTGGTGTTGGGCTGGTCCGGGGTGTAGCGGTAGAGCGTCATCCCGCGGTCGTCGGCCAGGATGTTGCCGTTGGCGGGGTCGCTCGTAATCGCGACGGCGCTCGGGCTGGCAAAGGCGGCCGACGAGGCGAAGGTAGCGGCCAGCAAGGCGACGCTCGCGGCGAGGCGGACGGAGCGGCTGAGGCTGAGCAACATGGCTTTCGAACTCCCTTCCGAGGTACGAAAAGTGATGTTGCGACAGTAGCGCTCAGGCCCTGATAACCGGCTGCGGCAACCTGCCGACGGCCTGAAAAACGGCTGAATTTTTACGGCCCGTCGAGGAAGGGCGCCACGGCGTCGATGAACTCCCGCGGAGCCTCGATCTGGCACGTGTGGCCGACACCGGGGAGACCCACGTAGCGCGCACCCGGAATGGCCGCCGCCAGGCGACGACCGCGTTCCGCGGGAATCATGGTGTCGGCTTCGCCCCACACCACCAGCGTCGGCACGTTCAAGCGATCGTAGCGCTCGCGCGCCAGCAGCCCACGGTCATTGGCCACCGCGCCCAGCTGACCTGGCGCGGCGTGGGCCGTCTGCCAGCGCAGATCATCCCGAAAGGACGCCGGCACGCGCGTCGGATCGGCAAAAATCTCCTGCATCGTGCGTTCGATGGCTGCCTCGGGATCGGTCGGTTCCGCCCGTCGCTGCGCGGCTCGGGTTTCCCATTCGGCCAGCTCCGCGTCGGTCATCGGTCCGCCGGCGCCGTTGACCACGACCAACCCACTGATCCGCTCGGGCTGTGCGAAAGCCATGGACAGGCCCCAGAAGCCGCCGAACGACTGGCCGACGACGCCAAAGCGATCCAGACCCAGCGCGTCGGCGCAGGCGAACAGGCTACTGGTCAGGGTCTGGCGATCGTAGCCGCGCTGGCTGCGATCTGACTCCCCACAGCCGAGGCGATCGATCGCGATGCAGCGTGCGTGCTCGCCGAGGCCGGGCAGCACCCAGCGCCACTCGCGCGCGGACGCCGTGCCGCCATGGATGAACAGCCACGGCGCGCCCTGACCCACTGACTCGACGTGGAACCTTCCGAACTCGGTCTCGACAAACCTCGACTCGATTGCCATACCTCAGGACGGTACATCGGGAGTGGGCTGCAGCTGGCGCGCCTGGATCGCGCGCACGGCCGCGCCGATCGCGTCCGCGCCCTCGAGGACGGCGAAGACGGTGCGATATGACCGCGATTCGCCCGCCCCGAGCCAGATCATCGAGCCATCGGCGCGCGCCGCCGCGTCGCCGCCGACATCGTGCGTCGACGGTTCCAGCCCGACGGCGTAGGCGCCTTCGCGCAGATGCAGCCACTCGAAGAAATACGGGAACTCCTTCGCCGACCACTCGAGCTGCATGCCGAACTCAAGCCGCTCGTTGACGACCGCGGCGGCCAGACGCCCATCATCGGTGGCCACCAGGTCGTGCACATATACCTGCTCGACGAAGCCAGCTTGCGGCTCAGGGAACCTTTGATAGGACACGCGCTGCTGGCGCACGCTGTCGGTTGAGAATCGAGTCCGAGCGATGGGCGCCACGAACCGCGTCCCCGCGTCCACCAGTGGCCACCCCAGGTTGATGTGGTACAGCAGCATGTGCGGGGTTGGATCGAAGCCGTGGTTGGTGACCGTATCGATGAGTCGAATGGCACTGGTCCCGAGATCGGCCTCGACGCGGCGGCGGAGCCGCAGATGCTCGCCGAAGACCGCCGCCTGGCGCACCTCCCCTTCCGCCCAGAGCGTGCAGGTATCTGGCGTGCGCCAGTCCTCGCCGTAGCCGAGCAAGCGCGCGGGGATGTTGGCGATCCGGCCGTGCAGCCCATTCCAGACCGACTGGCGAAATGGATAGCGGTACTGCGTCGCATCGACGTCAGCAGTGAACAGGGTGTGGTCCAAGCCGGCGGTGACCACCAATCCCGAGAACGAGCGCAGCCAGGCGAGCCCATCTTCGTCGCGATACTCATGCAAGCCGGGATGCCGGAACCCGGTCGCGGACCGCCAGCCGAACGAGCGACCGGCGTGTTCGGCAGGCCCGATGTCCATCGCGCGATCCACCATGACGTCGAACGCCAGGCCGGTGCCGGTGCGGAACTCGAGCACGCGGATGCCGCGTTCGGCGCCGTCGTCGAGCACCACGCTCCGCACCCCGCCCAGGGCGGTCAGATCGCCCGACAGGCGCGCGAGTTTGGGTCGATCGAGGTCGTGTCCGTAAACGCGCACGGCACTCTCAGTGGCGCCTACGGCAGCCAGGTCTCGGGGTGCTGCTGCACGTAGTGGCCCAGGTGCACGCCCAGGTCTTCCTGCAACTGCAGCGACAGCCCGCCATCGACGGCCAGCGCCTGGCCAGTGATGAACGAGGCTTCCTCGGAACACAGAAACGCGATGGCGTTGGCGATATCGATCGGTTTGCCGGTGCGGCGCACGGGATACTGCTGTTCGAAGAAGCGCAGCCCATCGGGGTGGGCGTCCCACATCGGCTGATTGCGCTCGGTGACGATGTGGCCCGGGCACACGGCGTTGACTCGAATGCCGTCCGGCCCGTACTCGGCCGCCATCTGGCGGGTCAGCCCGATGACGGCGGTCTTCAGCGTTTCGTACACCAGCCAGCCCGGGGCGACCAGCAGGCCATGCACCGACGAGAGATTGACCATCGAGCCGCCACCGGCCTGACGCATGTGGGGCACGGCGTACTTGGCCGAGCGGAACATCGCCTTGAGGCCAACGTCCATGCCGCGGTCCCAGTCGTCCTCCGAGAGCTTGACCGCGTCGCCGCGCAGGGTGCCGGCGTACGCATTGTTGACCACGATGTCCAGGCGGCCCCAGAGCTCGACCGCGCGCTCGACCATCTCGCGGACGCCGTCCTGCGTGCCGACGTCGACGTGCAACGCTTCGGCTGTGCCGTTGGCCGCGCGAATGGTGGCGACGTTGGTAGCGGCCGCCGGGTCCTCGATGTCCGCGATGAGGACGCGGGCGCCGTCCGCGGCCAGACGTCGCGCCGTCGCGCCGCCGATACCCATGGCGCCCCCCGTGACGATCGCGACTTTCCCTGCGAAGCGCGGCACCGAGGCGATTGTAGGGAACAGCGGCCGAACAGGCGAGGGCGGGTACGCTAACCGAGGTGGGAGGTCCTTCGTGAGCGCGGGCTACGTTGTCAGGCGGGTGCTGCTCTTCTTCGTGGTGGTCTGGGCGGCGACGACGTTCATCTTTTTCCTGCCCAAGCTGGCGCCAGGGCGGAACCCAATCGTCGAGCGCATCGGCATGATGGTGGCCACCGGCGGCGTCAACTCCGCCGGGATGAAGGCCATGGTCGACGCCTACGAAGCCAAGTTCGGGCTCGACAAGCCGCTCTGGCAGCAGTACCTGACCTACCTCGGCGATCTGTCGCACGGTGACCTGGGCTACTCGCTGATGCTGTATCCGACCAAGGTCCTGGACATCATTCTCGTCTCGATCCCGTGGACGATCGGGCTGCTCACCGTGTCCACGTTCCTGGCCTTCACGCTGGGGACGCTCCTCGGCGGCCTGCTCGCCTGGCCGCGCGCACCCCGGTCCCTGCAATTTTTCTTGCCACCGCTGTTCATGTTCTCGGTCGTCCCGTACTACCTGTTCGGCCTGATCCTGGTCTACCTGCTGGCGTTCCAGCTCCGCATCTTCCCCATGAGCGGCAGCTCGAACTACGGCACGACGACGTCGTTCTCCATCGCGTTCGCCGCGGACGTCGTGTACCACTCGATTCTGCCGGCGCTGTCGATCGTGCTCGCCTCGGTGGGCTTCTGGGCGCTGGGTATGCGCGCCATGATGGTCAGCATCGCCGGCGAGGACTACATGCTGTTCGCCGATGCGAAAGGCTTGAAGAGCACCCGCATCTTCTTGCGCTACGCGATGCGCAACGCGCTGCTGCCGCAGACGACCACGCTGGCGTTATCACTGGGAACCATTCTGTCGGGGGCACTTCTGGTCGAGATTGTCTTCAACTACGCGGGGATGGGCGCGGTGCTCTTCCGCGCGGTCAGCGGCTTCGACTACTTCACGATCTACGGCGTCGTCTTTTTCATCATTGTCGGCGTGGCCCTGGCGACGCTCGCGCTGGACCTCGTGTACCCGCTCCTCGATCCCCGCATTCGATACAACCGCAGCTGATCGACCCCGCGATGCAGAAAATTACGCGCTTCCTGTGGCAGAACCCGAGGATCACCGCGGGCCTCGTGCTCATCGGCTGCATGCTGCTGTTCTGGCTGATCGGCAACGCCACGATTGGCATCTCCAAGGCGGTGCCGCTCTCGGGCCCGCCGGATTTGCCACCCTCGGCCCGCTACCCGCTCGGCACCGACAGCGCCGGGCGGCAGCTCTTACCGGTGTTGATCGCGGGCGTGCCGCTGACGCTCGAAGTTGGTTTGCTGGCCGGCGGAGTTGGACTCCTGATCGGGTCCGTGCTGGGATTTACCGCCGGCTACTTCGGCGGAGCCATCGACAGCGTCATCCGCACCGTTGCCGACGTGATTCTGCCCATTCCCGCGCTGGCGGTGCTGGTCGTCATCGCGTCCACGATCCACGTGCTGTTGAGCGTCGAGATCATGGCGCTCGTCATCGCCTCCCTGGCGTGGATGTACCCGACGCGCACGATCCGCGCACAGGTGCTCTCGATGCGCAACCGCGCGTACCTGGACGTCGCCCGCTTCTCAGGTGAAGGTCACCTGAAGCTGATTTTTCGCGAGCTGATGCCCAACCTGCTGCCGTATCTGGCGGCCAGCTTTGTCGGCGCGGTGGGGGCTGGCATTCTGGCCGGCATCGGGCTCGAGGCGCTGGGCCTTGGACCGCAGGATAAGCCGACGCTCGGCATGACGATCTTCTGGGCCATCTACTACGGGGCGACGTTGCGCGGGATGTGGTGGTGGTGGGGGCCGCCGATCGTGATCCTGGTCCTGGTGTTCATGTCGCTGTTCATGATCGCCCAGGGTCTCGATCGGTACGCCAACCCACGTTTTCGCCAGACGGTCTGAGCGGCCGCTAACGGAGTTCGGCCGCTCTACCGTTCGGATGGTGAGTTGTCGGCCGAACTCCTAGGCCTGGGTCGGCTTGATGTTCAGGAAAATGAACAGCCCGGTGCGGTGCCAGAAGCCCTCGTGAATGTACGGGTGATCGCCCGCCGGCCAGTTGGTCCAGTAGGTCGTGTTCATCGGCAGCGCGATGACCGTCTGGATGAGCGGGATGTCGGGCAGCGCGGGCAGCCAGGTCTGCATCGCCTGCTGCCAGAGCGGCATGACCGCCGGGTCGTCCTCGGGGTACGTACCCATCTTGTCGACGATGGCGCTGTAGTCCGCGTTCGACCAGCGGTAGATGTTGGTGAAGAAAATTGGCGTCGGCGTTGGCTTGACGTAGCGCGCGTTGTACAGGTCGAGGGTCTTGTACGGGTCCTTCATCGCCCCGCCGTGGCCCCACAGGAAAGCGACGGCGTCACCGGTGGTGATGCGGCTCACGAAGTCGGCGGGCAGCAAGAAGCTGGCGTCGAACCCGCCCCGCTTGAGCTGCTGGGTGACGATCGGCGCAACGGGCGTAGCCGATGGATGCTGGGGGAACGTGACGATCTGGAAGCTGACCGTCTTGCCCGAGCTGTCCGCCCACAGGCCGTCGCCATTCTTGGTGTAACCCTTGCGCGTCATGATGGCGTCGGTCTGAGATGGGTCGAACTTGAGCGTAGGGTACTGCTGGAGCTGGTCGGCGACGCCGTCCATGTACTTCTGCAGGCCCGGGTAGGGCGGGAAAGGCAGCGCCGCCGTCTGGCTATAGCCCTGGAAGGCGAAATCCACAATCTCGTCGCGGTCGATCGAGTAGCTCATTGCCCAGCGAATGTCGGGATCGTCGAACGGCTTGATCTCGGTGTTGAAGCCCAGGCCGATCGGCCACCAGTCCATGTAACCGTACGGTGGATGATCGTAGTGGGTGATCACCGCCGGGTTCTGACCCTGGACGAGCTTCATGTTGGCGGGGGTGAACGAGAATGCCATGTCGATCTGATTGGCGATCATCATCTGCGCCATCGTGATCTCGTTCATGCCGGGCAGGAAGATCAGGCGCGTCACCGGCGGCAGGGCATGGAAGCCAGTCTTTGCCGCCCACCAGTCCGGGCGGACGTCCCAGATCTTCTGCTGCACGTCCTCCGACACCAGCTTGTATGGGCCAGTGCCGATCGGCCAGCCTTTGGACAGATCGGCGTTCGTGAACGTGGCCGGATCCTGCCCCTCCCAGATGTGCTGAGGGACGATCGGCATCGCGATGTCGGCTCGGAATGTGAGGTAGTCCCAGTGAAAGCGCGGCGTCGGGCCGTTGAGGTTGATCTGGACCGTGTGGTCGTCGACCGCCGTTGCCGAGGCGACCAGGCGGGCAATCTCGGCCCCGTTGTTGAGGTCTGGATGGCCCTTGAGCAGGTTGATAGTGAAAACGACGTCCTTTGCCGTGAACGGCATGCCGTCGCTCCACTCGACGCCGTCGCGCAGGTTGACCGTCAGCTGCGTGTAGTCGGCGTTGTACTGGTAGCCCGTGGCGAGCCAGGGGATGAAGTCGTCCCCGAGCATGTTGTAGTAGAAGAGACCTTCAGTCGCGGCCTGGGTCCAGCCACTGCGCGAGATGGTTGGTGAGTAGGAATTGAAGTTACCCAGATCGGTGAAGCCGCCGAAGTGCTCACCGCCGAGGCCCGCCATGATCATGGTGCGGTTGCGTGGCACATCCGGGATATTCGCCGGCAGCGCAGCCATGACTGGCGCCGCCGCCGCGGCTTCCGCGGCACCCGCCGCGCTGATGGCGAGTAGCGAACCCCCGAAACCTACCGCGGTCGTTATCAGAAAGCGTCGTCGACTGAGCATGCCGTGTACCCCTCTCCCACGAGGATGGGAAACGTTTTCGCGATCCCCGCGGGCCAGTGTAGACCCACCATCGGACGGGCCGCATCTTCAACTGGCAAAGCCATAGTGGCGGTCGATCGGTGCCTGGTACTCGGCCACGCGGCCCGCCAGCAGGTCGTCGACGCTGACTGGCCGCCCGAGCACCGCCGACTCGCAGATGCCGAACGCCGCGGCGAGGTCGAACAGACCCTCGCGGCCGCTGGCTTCGGGGTCGCGGCCGCCGGCGATGGCCTCCCGGAAATCGAGCAACGCCAGCGCGAACGCGTCACGCAACCCGTGCGGGAACCGCGCCTCGCGCGTCGCCGCGTCGACCTGGGCGTCGAACAGCTCGGCGGCCGAACGGGTCGTGCCGTCGTCCAGCGTCAGGGTGTCCCCCTGAAGGCAGCCGCGGCTGCCGTAGATCACGAGGCCGTCGGGCAGGCCGACCGGCGCACCGTGGCCGGCCCAGGTGAACGTCAGCTGGCCGACGGCGCCCGAGGCGAATCCGACGGTGGCGAAGAACGCGTCGTCAACGTCACACGGGAAGCGGGCGTCGGGCGTAGACAGCCAGCGGGTCGGTTCGAAGATGCGCGTGACGCCCGAGACGGTCTCGATCGGACCGGCGAGGTACCGCAGCTCGTGCAGCAGGTGCACGCCGATATCCAGGCTGGCCCCGCCGCCAGCAAACAGCTTCTGGTGACGCCAGGGCGTCTCGGCGACGACCTTGTCGGGCGACCACTCGCGCGTGCCGATGCCCCAGCGGGCGATCATCTGGATCGTCCCTAGATAGCCCTGGTCGATCAGCCAGCGCGCGACGCGGACGTTCGGCGCGTAGCGCAGGTTTTCCATGACGCCGAGCGCGACGTGATGCGCCTGGGCGGCGTCGACCATCGCTCGCCCGGCGGCCACGCTGATGGCGAGCGGCTTCTGGACCATGCAATGCCTGCCCGCCTCGATCGCCGCCAACGCGGCGGTGTGGTGAACGTGCAGCGTGGCCGAGATGTCCAGGGCATCGACGGTATTCGACGCGAGCATGTCTTCGAGCGAGTCGTAGACCTGGGCGTCAACGTCTGGCTGGAAGTCGTCGAGAAAGATGTCGCTGACCGACAGCGGATCGGATGGCTGCAGACTCACGGGCGGCCGCGGGGCAGGTCCGGCGCCTCGTGTGACGAAGGACTCCGCATCGCGGCGCGTCCTGGAGGTGATGCCCGTGATGCGGTACGCGTGCACGCCGGCCTCGCGCAGCAGCTGATAGCCGCGCAAATGCGCCGGCAAGATCCGGCCCGCGCCAACCAGGCCAATCCGAACAGGGTCAGGCACTGTTCCCTCCCTCGCCACCCATAGTAGGCGGTCGCGGCCGGCAGGCCAGGGTGCAGCTCGCGTGGCCCAGCAGCGCCGAGATGGCGCGCGGTCAGTTCCCGCGTCGGGCGTGCGTCAGGTGGCAGACGCTGGGCCGCTCGCCCATCAGGATCACCAGGTCGTAACGCACCAGGGCGGGGACGACCGACCACAGGTCAGGGCAGTCGGCAGTGTCGACGGTCTGGCCGGTGAAGACGTCGACGTACCCGCCGTCCCAGGCCGACGTGAAGTAGGCGTTGTCGTTGCCCACGAAGTTGACAGGGCATGCCTGACCGGACGGGAAAGCCAGCTCAGGTTCGTCGGAGTCCGCCCGCGGGCGCAGCACGACGTCGGTGTCGAAAGTCGCCGGTTCCTGGCAATCGTCGGTCAGCACCGCCAGTCTGACATCGCGGTCCAGGTAGATATCCGGCTCCAGCCGCCAGACCTGGAGGGCGACCGGCGCCGGCCGACTCGGCGACGGGGTCACGCTCTCAGCCGCTGACGCGGCCACTGGTGACAGCGTCAGGAGCACGCTGACCGCGGCTGCCAGCGCCAGCGGGCGGAGCATCGGCGACGACCACACCACTGCGTCCAACGCTCTTCAACCTACGCGTGCCCCCGCGCGGCGGAATCCGCAGGACTATGTAGGCGTGTATGTATCTTCAGTGGGGGCTGGCCCTGAGATGGCGGCCCTGACAGTGAGCCGACGTTTTTTGGTGGCGTTGCGTGGAGGAGCCACAGCGCCTGGCTCGCCAGCGATTCGGGGTCGTCCTGCTCCCGACAGCGCTTACGCCCGATCCGCCACGAGGTGGTAGAAGTACTCCGTCCCGTCGATCGGCCGCCAACCGGGGTCCTCCATCTGCGAGGGCCACGCGCGGGCGATGACGGCACGCACGTTTTGTGCAAGCAGCACTCGCTGCGCGACAGCCCGCGCCTCGAGGTCGCCTTGCACGATACTGCTGTCTCGCTCGCTGACTTCCGCAACGATGTGGACTCGCGCGAGCCGCGCCCAGTAGGCATTGAACCCACGATCCCCACTGGCAACCCGATCGCCGGGCTCGATGCCCGCGGAGCGCAACGCGAGAGCCACCTGGACTTGCTCGTCCGCTGCCAGGATCTGACCATGCACCACTTGCGAGAGCGTCGAGCCCGCAAGAGCTGAGGTGTTCGTGAGAGTCTGCACCAGGAACAGTATCACGATGACGACGCTGACATTGGCTGACAGCGCAGCGCTCCAGCGCGCCCTGGGCAGTCGCACCAGCAGCAGCAGTCCAAGCACGAGCAGTACTACAAACGGGGCGACATAGCGCGCCTCGGCGAGCACCAGCGCATACATGCCAATGGCCGCGACTGCCGGGGCGAGCAACGCAATCGCGGGGTCCGAACCGATGCGCCACGGGCCGAAATGCATCGACAGCAAGATGGCCAGCGCCGCGAACACCCCGCCAAAATCAGCCGCGAGGACGGAGTAGGCCTGGAGGGCCGCGAGGGTCGCTCGCGCCTGCCGATCGAGCGTCACGATCGGCGTCGCGCCTTCGAACCAGTACTCCGGGGCGTACCAGGCCGCGTACGTCACCGGGAACGGGCTGTCGAACGCAAAGATGGCCGGCCGCTCCAACAGTGGCAGACTGTGGTGGAGCGGTTGGCCGATGCCGTTCGGGCCACCCTGCCAGTGGACCAGCGGGACCCCATCAACCACCCACAAATAGTTGAGTCGGGCGCTATCGCCCGCCGTTGGGCGACCGTTAGCGACCGACAACGCGACGATGAACGGCAGCGCCACGAGCGCCATGGCGAGCGACGCGATGACGAGATGCGAGACTCGGCTGCCGCGTCGGTCGAGGACCACGGCGCTGGCCGTGAGGAAGACCACCGCGAGGGGCAGCATCGGCGCTTTGGCCAGGTATCCGAGCCCAAGGAGCCCGCCAAGCAGCGCCGAACGGCGGTGCCTCGGCTGTCGCCGGCTCAGGAGCATAACCCCACAAATGGCGTAGACGAGCGCTGACACGAGCAGGTCAGGCGTCAATAAGCTGAGCGGAATGTACTGCAATGTGCACCAGATAAAGGCGGCGTAACCCATCGCTACCCAGGCCCATTCGGGCGGACCGATGTGCGCGGGCGACGCCGCGTCGCTGTCACGCAGAATGGCCACGATCTGGCGCAGCAGGAACGTGAACGTTCCGAGTGCCGCGCAGTAGATGATGAGGTTGACCAGGTGGACGAGCGGGAACTCGAGATTCGGGGCTGGATGGACGAAGTGCAGCGCCGCTGCCACCACCCACGCGTACAGCGGGCTCCAATGGGTCCGGAGGGCCGTGGCCCAATCACCCCGGAAATACGCGTCGCCCATGTCCAGGTACGCGATGCCATCGGGGTTCATGCTGTAGCGAAAGTAGACGGCTTGCAGCGAGCCGAGTAGAACCGCCAACGCCAGCCACAAGCCGGTCGCGCGGCGTTGGTACCAGTCGAGCAGGCGCCGCATTACAGGCATTCAGTTCCGCCAGAAGGATGAAACGACCTGAGCCGCGACGCAACTGGGCGCGGGTGAGGTAAGGCTCGATCGGCGGCCTTGCGAGCACCCGCCTTCCGCCACCGGCGCGGCATCGGGCCGCGAATGCGTGCTCGTAGGAACACTCCGCCCGGCACGCTGCAGTCGGCCGCACACATGGAGCGCGCGACGGGTCCGACGACCCGCGCGCGGGCGGCGACCAGACCGGTCAACTGGGCAGTTTTCGGCAGATTTTCAGGGCGAACGGGGGCTGCTTCGGGTTCTCGGCAGGGCAGCGGGCTTATCATGGCCGCCTCGGAGGGGGGCTGAGCACTTGCGACGGCTGAGCTTGCGCACCAGGATCCTGATCGCTGTCCTGGCGGCAGTGATCACCACGGACGCCCTGGCTACCTGGGCGGTGAACGATCGCCTGCTGGCCGGCGCTCGGCAGGAGGCAGACAGCCAGGCACTGGCGCAGATGGCGCAGACGCGTGCACTGCTCGGCGAGCGCGCGGCCTCGCTGGCCTTCGAAGGCGAAGCCGTGGCGCTGTACCCGGCGGTGATCGCCGCGCTGGTCGATAACAACCCCAAGCCACTGCTGGTGTGGTCCGGGCAGGTGTCAGCGTCGCAGAGCACGCGGGTGACGGTCGTCGACGCCACCGGGAAAGTCGTGGCTCGCGGGCACGCGCCTGACCAGAGCGGCGATGACCTGGCGTCGCATCTGATCGGCCTGCGCCTGGCGCTCAGCGGCCGGACCGCGAGTGGGACTGAGGCTGGCGACGAGATTGGGCTGGCGGTGCGCGGCTACGCGCCGGTGCGCCGCGACGGCATCCAGGGCGACGTCGTGGGAGCCGTGATGATCGCCGACCCGATTGCCGAACCGTTGCTGCGGCGCATCAGTGCCGCGGGCGTCGATTCGTATCCGGGCTCGAGCCTGCAACTCGAAGGCACGGTGCCCGCTGGCGTCAGCGAAAATGCCGCGTGCAGTGCGCTGGCTGGCTCAACCGCGGCGACCTGCCGGTTTCCCATGCTGGCGCCCGACGGCACGCCGAGCGCGACCATGTCGGTGACCGTGCCGCTCAACGCGATCGTGCGTGCGCTCGACGAAGCCCAGCGCTCGCTGTGGCTGGTGGGTGCCCTCGTCCTCGTGGCGGGCGCCGCGGCTGCCTGGGTGCTGGCGCGCTCGCTCACCGGACCGCTCGCGCAGCTGACTGCCGCGGCAGGCCGGATCGCGGGCGGCGCGTACGATGGGCCGGTCGCGGCCGGCGGCTCAGACGAGATCGGCGTCCTCGCGGGCGCCTTCGAGACGATGCGCCAGCAGGTCTCGGCGGCGACGACGCGGCTGCGCGACGAGCGTGACGTTCTCGATAGCGTGCTGGAGTCCACCGACGACGGCATCCTGATGGCCGACTCGGCGGGCGCACCGGTGGTGGCGAACCGGCGCTGGGCGGCGCTTCTGGGTGGTCCAGGGCTCGAAGCAGCGGCGACACTCCGCCGCCTCGAGGGCGATTACCAGCAGACCTTTGCCGACGCGGCGCCCACCTGGCTCGCCGACCCGGACCGGGTCACCGCCGCGGAGTTCGAGCGGACCGCGCCGGTCTATCAGCGGATGCGCTGCTACACCGCGCCCGTACGGCACCACGACGGCACGGCCATCGGCCGCATCTTCGTGCTGCGCGACGTCACCCGTGAGAGCGAGGCGGAGCGGATGCGGAGCGCGCTGGTCGCGACGGTGTCCCACGAGCTGCGCTCACCACTGACGGCGATCGCCGGGTACACGGCAACCCTGCTGCACGATGGGCCCTGGGACGCCGACACCGAGCACGAATTCCTGGAGATTATCGCCGGCTCCGCGGCGAAGCTGGCCGGTTTGATCGACAACTTGCTGGATGCGGCCAAGGTCGAAGCGGGCGTGCTCCACCTGGAGCGCGAGCCGGTGAAAGTGGAGCGCATCGCCGAACAGGTCGTCGCCCAGCGGCGCGCGCTGAATGTGAACCACTCGCTCCAGATCGCTCCGGCGGCGCAGCTGCCGCTGGCCAACGCCGATCCGGTCCGCGTCGAGCAGGTGCTGGCCAATCTGGTCGACAATGCGCTGAAGTATTCGCCAAACGGAGGACCGATCACCATCCGGATCACCGGTGGCGTGAACGAGCTCACGATCGGTGTCAGCGACCGGGGGGTGGGCATCACGCGCGAGCAATCGGAGCGCTTGTTCGAACGCTTCTACCGCGTGGACAGCACTCTGACGCGTACGACCAGAGGCGTCGGGCTCGGACTATTCATCTGCCGCAGCCTGGTCGAGGCGCAGGGTGGGCGCATCTGGGTCGAAAGCCAGCCTGGCCAGGGCAGTACGTTCTGGTTCACGCTCCCGGCGCTGGCCGAAGTGCCGGACGGGGCGGCTCCGGACCGGGGCGGGGTGCGGCGGAGCGTGCTGGCATGACCCTCGGGCACGCGGAGGGTGCTCGGATCCTGGTGGTGGACGACGATCCGCTGCTCGTCCGGCTGGTGAAGACCAATCTCGAAAAGGCGGGCTACCGGGTGCTCAGCGCGGCGGACGGTGAGCAGGCGGTTGACGTCGCGGCCAACGAGCTACCGGACCTGGTGGTGCTCGACCTGATGCTGCCCAAGCTGGATGGCTATGAAGTGTGCCGCCGGATCCGCGAGTTCTCGATGGTGCCGGTGGTCATTCTCACGGCGCGGGGCGAGCCGGTGGACCGGTTGCGCGGCTTCGAAATGGGGGCCGACGACTACGTGTCCAAGCCGTTTGTGCCGGCGGAGTTGTTGGCGCGCGTGCGCGCCGTGCTCCGGCGCAGCCAACAGGGCGGCTCGGCGCAGACGCCGGCGGTCGTCCGGTGTGGGGAGATCGCGATCGATTTGCTGCGGCGGCGCGTGACGGTGCGTGACGAAGTGGTCAAGCTCACGGCAACGGAGTTCCATTTGCTGCAGGAGCTGGCCGTCAATGCCGGCAAGGTGCTGTCGCACACACACCTGCTGACGAAAGTCTGGGGGCCCGAGTACCGCGACGATCGCGATTACCTGTGGGCATACGTGCGCCACCTGCGCCGCAAACTGGAGCCCGAGCCGGGGAACCCGGTCTACATCAAGAGCGCGACGGGTTTCGGCTACGTACTGGAGTGCCCGCAGACAGACGGCTGACCGCTTCGCTGCGCTCGCTCCTGCGCGGAGGCAGATCCTCGTGATTCGTTCGCGGTCCGGCCGACCGCTTCGCTGCGCTCGCTGGTTCGGCGAGGCAGATCCGAAAGACGCGACGTTTCACACTCGACGAGCGGTGTCATCCCAGGAGGAACGACGAGGATCGTGCTCGTGGGCGGGACCGTACTCGTCGGCGGGAGCGTGCTCGTGGGCGGGAGCGGGCGCGTGGGCGGGAGCGGGCTCGTGGGCTCAGGCTGACGCGCGCTGCGCCAACGCGTTCCAGGTGCGTTCGACGACCTCGACCTGTTCGAGGACCGGCTTGAGAGCGGCCCAGAGCTGATCAACGGTCGATTTGATCGCTTCGGGGGAGACGTCGGCGACGGGGGTGGCGGCGCTGGCCTGGGCGAGCGCGGCGAGCTGCTGCGCGGCGGCGCGATAGGTGGCTAGCTGAGCGGACGGCGAATCCGACGCCGGCGAGCTGCCGCCGGCGGCGCGCCAGACGCCGTAGCGCGGCGGCAGCCGCTGGCCATCGGGGCCGTAGAACGTGTGCGTTGGTTCCACGTGCGGCGACACGCTGAGGTAGATCACGCCCGTCTGCGCACCCACGGCCCGCACCGCGTGCGTCGTGCGCGGCGGCACGAAGATCGCCTGGCCCTGCTGGCAGACGACGTGCTCGTCGGCCACCGTGAACTCGATCTGGCCTTCCATCACCACAAACGTCTCGCCGCCGAGATCGTGGCTGTGCACCTCAGGCACGGGTCCGAGCTCGACACGTCGGAAGCGCGAGCGAATCTCAGGCTCGACGACAAGATTGCTGAGGTCGGTATGAAAGTCGTAGACGGGGATCGGCATGCCTGCACCGTACCCCGAATACCGTGTAATGGTCGAAGACGGGGACGGTCATCCCTATAGTTTAGTGAGCCCGCATGTGACCAAAGTTCATGACGGGGCGCTTCGGGGCTGCCACGTTGGGTGGCGAGCCAACGCTGAGAGGACCTTTCAATGACCGCGCCCAAACGGGATGCCCTCGTGGGCTCCAACCTGGTTCGTTCCAGCAATGGCCACGTCAGCCACGCAGAGTTCGTCGATCAACCGACGCTGCTGGCGGCACTTCGGGGCGTCCGGGCGGGGGACTTTGGCGTGCGTCTGCCGTTGGATTGGACGGGCGTCCCCGGGTCCATTTCCGAGGCGTTCAACGAGGTTGTCGAGCTCAACCAGCGGCTCGTTCGAGAATTCGAGCACATCAGCCGGACGGTCGGCCGCGAAGGCAAAACCGGTCAGCGGGCCTCGCTCGGCAGCGCCTCGGGCGGCTGGTCCGCCAGTGTCGAGTCGATCAATCTGCTGATCGCCGACCTGACACAGTCCAACGCCAACGTCAGAGCCCAGTTGACCGACTTGACGCATATGGCGACCGATCGCGACCGGGTCCTGAATGCCGTCGCCCGAGGTGATCTCTCGCAACGCGTCGCGCTGGACGTGGACGGTCGGCCGCTGGAAGGCGCGTTCCTGCGCTCGGGGCAGGTGGTCAACAGCATGATCCAGACGTTGGCTGTCTTCGCCGACCAGGTCACCACCGTCGCTCGCGAAGTGGGGACCGAAGGCAAACTTGGCGGCCAGGCCGCGGTGCCTGGCGCCGATGGTAGCTGGAAGGCCGTTACCGACACCGTCAACTCCATGGCCGCCAACCTCACTCGTCAGGTCCGCAACATCGCCGAGGTCACCACGGCCGTCGCCACCGGCGATCTGTCCAAGAAGATCACCGTCGTCGTCAGCGGTGAGATTGGCGCCCTGGCGGAAACGATCAACAGCATGGGTGACACGCTGGCGACGATGGCCGACCAGGTCACGACCGTCGCTCGCGAGGTTGGCACCCAGGGCAAGCTGGGCGGCCAGGCGCAAGTCACCGGGGTCGACGGCACCTGGAAATCGCTGACGGACAGCGTCAACTCCATGGCGGCCAACCTCACCGCTCAGGTGCGCGCCATCGGCGAGGTCTCAACTGCCGTCACCAAGGGCGACCTCTCGCGGTCCATCAAGGTCGACGCTCAGGGCGAAATCGGCCAGCTCAAAGACACCATCAACGAAATGATCAGCAACCTGCGCGAGACGACCCACCGGAGCACCGAGCAGGACTGGCTCAAGACCAGCCTGGCACGCTTCACGCGGACGTTGCAGGGCCAGCGCGAGCTGCAGACGGTCGGCAATCTCATCCTGTCCGAGCTGGCGGTGCTGGTCAACGCTCAGCATGGCGTGCTGTACGTCAACAAGCTTGACCAGGGGCGGCCGCTGCTGCAGCTGGTGTCAACCTACGCGTACCGCGAGCGCAAAGCGCTGGCGCAGGAGTTCCGGCTCGGAGAAGGCCTGGTGGGCCAGTGCGCCTACGAAAAGAGTCGCATTCTCCTCACCGAGGTCCCAGGCGACTACGTCCACATCAGTTCTGGTCTGGGCATGGCGCCACCGCTCAACATCGTCGTCCTGCCCGTGTTGTTCGAGGGCGACGTCAAAGCAGTGATCGAGCTGGCGTCGTTCGACCGCTTCAGCGACACCCACCTGTCGTTCCTCGATCAGCTCACCGAGAGCGTCGGGGTGGTCATGAACACCATCTCGGCGACCGCCCGCACCGAAGAGTTGCTGACCCAATCGCAGGCCCTGTCCGCCGAGCGGTTGCAGACCAATGACCAGCTCGAGCAGAAAGCCCTGTTGCTGTCCGAACAGAACGAAGAGGTGGAGCGGCAGAAGCAGGAGATGGATGTGGCCACCGCGGCGCTGCACCAAAAGGCCGAACAACTGGCGCTGACGTCGAAGTACAAGTCGCAGTTCCTGGCCAACATGTCGCATGAGCTGCGGACCCCGCTGAACAGCATGCTCATCCTGTCGGAACAGCTGGCTGAGAATGACGACAACAACCTGACTCCAAAACAGGTCGAGTTTGCCGCGACGATCCTGGGTGCGGGCAACGACCTGCTGACGTTGATCAACGACATCCTCGACCTGTCCAAGATCGAGTCAGGGACGCTGACGGCGGATCTTGGCGAAGTGTCGTTCGAGCAACTGGAGGACGACACCCGGCAGACCTTTGAACCGGTCGCTCGGGCCAAGCGCCTGGCGTTCAGCGTCGATCTCGACCCAGGCTTGCCGCGCTCGATGCACACCGACTCGGCGCGATTGCAACAGGTGCTCAAGAACCTGCTTTCGAATGCGTTCAAGTTCACCGAGCGGGGCAGTGTGGAGATGGCGGTGAGCGTCGCCAGCAGTGGCTGGAGTCCCGACAACGACACCCTCAACCGGGCCGCCACCGTCATCAGCTTCGCGGTGTCCGACACGGGCATCGGTATTCCCGCCGACAAGCTGGCGGTCATCTTCGAGGCCTTCCAGCAAGCGGATATGACCACCAGCCGACGGTTCGGCGGAACGGGGCTGGGGCTGTCGATCAGCCGCGAGATCGCCAAGCTGCTCGGCGGTGAGATCGGCCTCACGAGCAAACCCCGCGAGGGCAGCTGCTTCGTCCTGTATCTGCCGCTCAAGCATCGCCGACCAGACAACGATCGAACCGGCGAATCCCCGGCCGCGCCACGGGAACCCGAGACGCCGCCGCATCGCCGCCGCGTTGGCGACCGGCCGGCCTTCATCCCGCGCACGCGGCCACCGCTCGCCGAAGCGGCGCCAGCCGCGCCGCCGACGCCCACTCCACCTCCAGCGCCGCCCGAAACGGAGCTGGATCTGGAGCCGGACGACGTGGCCGACGACCGGGCCACCATTCAGCCCGACGACAAAGTGCTGTTGATCGTCGACGACGACCTGCGCTTCACACGGACGCTGCTGGACGTCGGCCACGCGCGCGGCTTCAAAGGCCTGATCGCACTGCGGGGGGCGACGGCGTTGAGCCTGGCCCGCAAATTCAAGCCAGCGGCGGTCACGCTCGACATCGGACTGCCGGATCTGGACGGATGGAAAGTCCTGGACGAACTGAAGCACGACCCGAGCACCCGCCATATCCCCGTGCACATCATCTCGGTCGACGATCGGCTGCAGAAAGCCCTCCAGCTTGGCGCGGTGGCGGGGTTGACCAAGCCAGTGACCAAGAAGTCGCTCGGCCAGGCGTTCGATCTGCTGGACAGCTTCGTCGATCGCCCGGTCAAGAACCTGCTGGTGGTCGAGCACAGTGCCACCGTCCGTACGATGATGCTGGAGTTGATCGGCGACGGTGACGTGCAGACGACCAGCGTCTCGACCGGCGCAGAAGCGCTCGCCGCACTGGACCAGCAGAAGTTCGAATGCATGGTGCTCGATCTCGACCTGCCCGATATGACCGGCTTCGAGCTGATCTCGCGCATCAACCTCTCAGCGCGCATGCCTGCGCCGATCGTGGTCTATAGCTCCAAGGATTTGACTCGCGCTGAAGAGGCACAACTGCGCGCGCTCGCGGAAACGTTGATCGTCAAAGACGTCCGGTCTCCCGAGCGGTTACTCGACGAGACCGCGTTGTTCCTGCATCGCACCGAGGCCAAACTGCCGGAATCGAAGCGCAAGCTGCTCGAGAAGATCCATCGCTCGTCGCCGGCCATCGCTGGCAAAAAGGTGCTGATCGTCGACGACGACATCCGCAACATCTTCGCGCTCACGAGCGCGCTCGAGCGGCACCAGATGGAAATCATCAATGCGCAGAGCGGGCCCGAAGCGATCATGCTGTTGAAGGCGCGGCCCGACGTCGACGCCGTGCTGATGGACATCATGATGGCCGACATGGACGGCTTCGAAGTCATGCGGCAGATTCGGGCCGATCCCCAGTTTGCAGACCTGCCCATTATCGCCGTCACCGCCAAAGCCATGAAAACCGATCGGGATCAGTGCATCGAAGCTGGAGCCTCCGACTACATCAGCAAGCCGGTGGATACGGCTCACCTCGTCTCGCTGCTGCGGGTGTGGTTGACCCGCCACTAGAGGGGCGGCCAAAAGCATGCAGACACCCCGTAGCCGCCCGTCCAGTGCAGTCAGTCGAACGGAGTTCGGCCGTTTTACCGCTCTGCTGCCGAGTTTTCGGCCGAACTCCTAGGGATCATGTCCGCCATCAGCATCCTGGTCGTCGACGACGAGCCCCGTAACGTCGTCGCGTTGGAGGCCACCCTGGCCAGCCTGGACTGTCGGCTGGTGACGGCCAGGTCGGGCCTCGACGCGCTCAAGTGCGTGCTCGCCCAGGACTTTGCAGTGATCATCCTCGACGTGCACATGCCCGACATGGATGGCTTCGAGACAGCTAGCCTGATCCGCGAGCGGGAGCGATCGCACGCCACCCCCATCATCTTTCTGACCGCGGATGAGCGCACCGGGCCGCGGGTCGTGGAGGGCTACCGCCTCGGCGCCGTCGACTACATTTTCAAACCCTTCAACCCGGAGATTCTGCGCGCGAAAGTGGCGATCTTTGTCGAGCTATTCCGCAAGACGGCCGCGCTCGAGCAGCGAACGACGGAGTTGACCCAGGTGACCGCTGAGCTGGTGCGGCGCGAACAGCAGGTCGGGGCGCTGAATGCCGAGCTCGAGCGGCGGGTGATCGAGCGGACGGCCGCGCTGGAGTCCGCCATCGCGCTCAAAGGCGAAGCGGAGGCGGCCCTCACCGTACGCGACGAGTTCGTCTCGATCGCCGCGCACGAGCTGCGCACGCCGGTGACGGGCATCAAGGTCAACGCGCAGCTGGCGCTCCGCAGATTGGACGTCGGTGCGCCAGACAAACAACGGACCCTGCGCTATCTGCTCGGCATCGTCGACGGAGCGAACCGCCTGGTATTGCTCATCAATGACCTGATGGATGTGTCGCGGATGCGCAGTGGGGAGCTGCTGCTCCGCGTGACGCCACTGGACCTCGTCGCGCTCGTGAGTACCGTTGCGCTGCGGTACGCCGAAACCGGTGGCGAGCACCACCACGTGACGACCGACGTGCCGACGTCGGCGCTGATGGTGGCGGGTGACGCCGGGCGGCTGGAGCAAGTGCTGGACAATCTGCTCAGCAACGCGGTCAAGTACTCACCCGACGGGGGCGAGATTGGTGTGTGCCTGCGCCGAGTAGCCAACGGAACCGTGTTGACCGTCAGCGATGCCGGCATCGGCCTGACACCGGGCGCCCATGAACGCATCTTCGAGCCGTTCGGACGGGCCGCCAACGCCACGCGGCACGAATTGCCGGGCATGGGGCTGGGCCTCCACATCTGCCGACAGATCGCCGAGGCGCACGGCGGGCGGATGTGGGCAGACAGTGACGGCGAGGGCCAGGGCATGACCGTCGGCATGTGGCTGCCGCCCGCCTCAATAGCCGAACAGCCGGGGAATCATTATCCCCAGGAGGTAGCCGCCGCCGGCCGATAGGATCCCGATGACCACGATCTCGCCGACGCTGCGGAACAGGTTCATGCTCGCCAGCTTGCCCTTAATGATGCCGACGATCACCAGTGCGACGAAGGTCAGCACCAGTGAGATCGGCAGCGCCACCGGCACCGGGAAAAAGAAGTATGCGATCAGCGGAAACACCGAGCCGACCAGATATGCACCGCCGATGGTCAGCGCCTCGGGCACCTTGACCGTGTCTGGCTCGAGGGTGCTGATGCCCAGCTCCGTGCTGACCATGGCCTTCTGGTAGGCCCGCGGATAGCGCGCCAGCGTGGTAACCAGGACCCGCGCATCGTCAGGTGTCACGCCGTCCTGTGCGTACATCTGCATCAGCTCTCGCAGCTCGAATTCCGGCGAGGTTTGCATTTCATGCAGTTCCTTGTTGACCTCGGTTTGCTGGACCTGCGCTTCGGAGCGGCCGGAAATGAACTCCCCGGCCCCCATCGACAACGCACCGGCGAACGCCTCGGCGATGCCGGCCACGATCACGGCCCGCGAGTCACCCAGGCCCCCGGCGACGCCACTCACCACGCCCAGGGGGACCACCAACCCGTCCAGCGAACCAAAGACAAGCTGGCGGACGCGGCTCAGGCGCTCGATTCTGCTCCGTTCGGTGGAGACGTCTTCTTTCACACGACGTATTGTCGGCGTTCACCGGAGATTCGTGACATGGCCGCGCTGGCGGCATTAACATGGCAGGTGTTGGCGCCGGCACCGGGGTGCTTTAGCCGCGTCAACCGATCTCGGATGGGGAAGAAGGAATCCCGAATGAGCAAGCTCCGATCATTGATCGCCGTAGCAAGCATCGTCTTCGCGCTCGTCCCAGTTGGGGCCCAGGCAGGCAGCAACGAGGACCAGATCGCCATGAATCAGGCCATGGTGGCGGCGGCCGAACAGCAAGCGAACATGGCGAACGACCTGGCCCGGTGCAAGTTGGCGTCAACCGGCGTCGCAGTTCCTGGCACAGTCGGATTCAGCCAGCCCGCCCCCACCGGGGGGTGCTCGGGTATCGCCACCCCGGTACCCACAACCGAGGCCACGAGCGGCGGCGGCAAATGCGTCAGTGCGATGCGCCCGCTCACCAAGTTTGAATTCGACCAGGTGAACGAGTTCGTGATCGCCGCCGCCCGGGCGATCGCCAACAGCCTGCCGCCGGTGGCGATGTCGGACGACGTCAAGGCGCTCATCGGCTGCTAGCCAGGCGGTTCCCATCGTCCGCGCTGGTCGGCTAGCGCAGGTTGCCGACCGCGCGGGCGACGATCCCGCCAAGACCCGAAACGCCAGCGCCGACGGCCGCCACAGGAGGCTGTTGCCGGTTCGCGCTAGCTCCTCGGCGGTGTGCCGATGGGCGCTCACACGCGTGTGGTGCGCCCTTGCCAGAACGGTTCCCGCAACTCGCGCTTGAGAATTTTTCCAGATCCGGTGTGTGGGAGCTCGGCCAGGAATGACACGGACCGCGGCACCTTGTACCCGGCCAGGTGCTGGCGGGCGAAGGTGGTCACGTCGTCGGGAGTGATGGCGTGTCCCGCGCGCGGAACGACGACGGCGTGGACGCGTTCGCCCCACTGGTCATCGGGGATACCAAAGACGGCCGCCTCCACGACGCCGGGGTGCAACTCCAGGGCCGCTTCGATTTCGGCGGGATAGACGTTCATGCCCCCTGAGATGATCATGTCGTTTTTGCGGTCGCAGATATACAGGAACCCTTCCGGATCGCGGTACGCGATATCGCCAACGGTCGCGAAGTCACCCCGTCGCGCCTCGGCCGCGCGGTCGTCGGCTTTGTAGTAGGTGGTGAAATTGCTGACGCTGCGGATATAGACCTCGCCGGGCACGCCTGGCTCGGTCACTTCCTCGCCGCGCTCGTCGTACAGACGGATTTCCACGCCGGGCGCCGGACGTCCGCAGGCGCCTGGTTTGCGACGCTGATCCTGTGGGGCCAGCACGGTGTTCACGCTCAGCTCCGTCGAGCCGTAGATCTCCCACAGCGAATCCTCGCCGAAATCCGCCATGTACGCCTCTTTGAGTGCGAACGACCAGGGCGCGGCGTTGGCGATCATGCGGCGCATGCTGGAGCGGTCGTAGCGCGCTTTGATCTCCGCCGGCAGGTTGCAGACCAGGCGAATCGGCGTTGGTGCCGCGAACGTCATGCTCACCTTGTAGGTCTCGACCAGGCGCAGCCAGTCCTCGGCGTCGAAGCGGCGCTGCAGGACCGCCGTGTTGCCCAGCGTGTGCGCGACCCCCAGATAGCCGCCTGGACCGGAGTGGTACAGCGGTCCGGTGGTGAGGTAGACGTCGTCGGGCACGTGTCCGACAAGCTCGAGCAGCGCGCGGGTCTGGGCCAGATCGGCCGCGCCGCGCAGCGCGCCCTTGGGGCGACCGGTGGTCCCCGAGGTGTAGATCAAAGATACGAACCCGGTGTCCGAGGCCGTGACCTCTGCGTCGCTGGCGCTGGCGAGCAGCGCGTCGCCGTCGAGCGCGCCAGGCGGCGGCGGACCGCCGAACGTCACGATGTGGCGGACTTTCGGCATCGCCGACCGAACGCTGGTGAACGTCTGCGCGTGTTCGGCGTCGACGTAGACCACCACGGAGTCCGAGTTGTCGACGATGTACGCCGCTTCGGCTGGCGTCAACCGATAGTTGATGGGGACACCGACCGCGCCCAGCTTCGCCCGGGCGTGGGTGGCGCGCACGATGCCAGGCGAGTTCGGTCCACACCACGCCACGCAGTCGCCTGGCTTGACGCCGAGGTCGGCCAGCACGTGCGCCAGCCGATTGGCTTCGCGGTTCAACTCGGCAAAGGTCCAGGCGAGGCGTGTGCCGTCCGGACGGTCGTCGACGACGGCGAGCTTGTTCGCTCGCAACACAGCATGCACCGCGAGCGGCGCGATCGCGGGCGGCTCCAGCACGGACGGCATCCGCGCAAGCCTAGCCCCGGCCGCGCGCCCGGTCAACGCTCGCGCGCGTGCGGCTGCCAGGCCAGCGGCACATCGGCTGCCCGCATCGCTTCGCTCGCGACCTACAGCTGCGGTGGAACCGAAAGGAGTTGGCTTCCGCAGGGAGCGAGCGCCGCGATGCGGCGGGCCGAAGCCCCCCGACAGGCCGAGATCAACGCTCGCGCGGCCAAACGCGCGGCGTCAAATCACCGCGCCGCTGCGCTCGGCGCGCTAGGATTCCGGGCAGCATTCGGATTGTGATGTCGCCATGACGCTTGCACGCCGTTTGTCGACGTGCGCGTGACGCTCCACGTGACGTTTCGTCGTTACGCTTAGCATCTGTGACCGGCGGGCGGCGGCGAGCGGGCGCGATCCAGCTCATACACGAGGCGGCGACGTGCGCTTACGACTCGGCTTTTTGACGCACCTCCACGTCGGCGACGACGCGCGTGCTTCGTACCAGATTGCGCTCGAGCTGTTCGCCGCGGCGGAGGAGCTCGGGTTTGACTCGGGCTGGGTCGCCCAGCACCACTTCTTGAACGGCGGGGCGCGGCTGCCGTCCACGCTCACGTTCCTGGCGGCGGCCGCCGAGCGCACCCGCCGCATCCAGCTCGGCACGGCGATCCTGATCCTGCCCCTGGAAGACCCGATCCGCGTGGCGGAGGACGCCGCGGTCGTGGACACGCTCAGCGGTGGCCGGCTGCAGCTGGGCCTCGGGACCGGTGGCGATCCGCTCACCTTCGCCGCCTTCGGGCGGGATCTCGACTCCCGCCGGGATCGCTTTGCCGACGGCGTGCGCGTCATCCACGACGCGTTGCGCGGCGGTCAGATCAACGGCACCGAAGCGCGGCTGTACCCGCCGGCGCCCACGCTCGGGCGCCGCATCTGGGAGTCGACCTTGAGCACGACCGGCGCCGCGCGCGCCGCGGGCAACGCCGACGGCCTGTTGCTGGCGCGCACCGCGTTCATGAGCCGCGAGCCCACCGACGTGGCGCAATTGCCGGTGGCGCAAACGTATATGCGCGAATCGGCGCAGCGCGGACCGGGCGGGCACGACGTGGCAACGCCCCCGGTGGCGCCGCGCATCGGGTTGTCGCGCGCGGTGTATCCGGCCGCCGACCGAAAAACGGCGGTCGCGCACCTGGCCAGTGGTGTGGCGGACTATGTGGACACCATGGTCGAGCGGGGCTTCTTCCCAGCCGGCCTGAGCCAGGAGGAGTACTTTTTACGCAGCCACATCCACTACGGGCATCCGGAGCAAGTGGTGGCCAGTCTGCGCGCCGACCGGGTGCTGCCGCTGACCACCGAGCTGATCTGCCAGGTCCATCCGGGACATCCGACTCCGGACCAGATCCTGAAGGCTCTGGAACGCATCGCGAGCGAGGTCGCCCCGGCGCTGGGGTGGCGGAAACAGAGGTAGGCATGACGCTTTCATCAACGGCCAGCGACGTGATCTCCCAGCTCGCCGGAATCCAGCCCGGCTCGGCGCTGGCGGAGTTGCGCGCCCAGCGCCCCGAGGCCACCCGCCACGCCCAGGGTAGCTACGCGGCCCTGTTCGATCCCGAGGACGTCGCTGACCTGAGTACCGTCGACCGACTGGCGACCGCGCTGCGCGTGGCCACGCTGCACGCCGCGCCGGCAGCCGGCGGGCATTACCGGCACCGCCTGGTCAGCGTCGAGAACGGGCAGGTCGTGGCGCGGTCGGTCGAGGCGCCAGACGGCGCAATGTCGCCACGGCTGCGCGCCATCCTGCGGCACGCGGACCTGCTGGCGACCGCGCCGGCGCAGGCGCGGCCGGCGGACCTGCAGGCGCTGGCGGAGGTTGGCCTGTCCACCCGGGCGATCGTCACCCTGTCGCAGGTCATCGCCTTTGTCAGCTTTCAGGTGCGCGTGCTGCGTGGCCTGCAGCTCATCGGCGGCCAGTCAACCGCACCCGCTGGCGTGGAATCGGAGAGGCACGTGGCAGCCGGCCAGTCGGCGACACACGAGCCACCGGCGCAGATCATCCCGCCTGACCCGAGCCTTCGGCGTCCCGCGGCGTTCACTGTCGATCCACTGGAGTGGTCGCCGTGGCTGCAGCCGATCGACCTCGCGGACGCCAATCCAAAGCAGGCGGCAGCGCTGGAGGGCAGCCGCGGCAACTCGCCGTACTTTCGACTGCTCGCCCGCGACGTCGACGTGCTCACCGAGCGGACCGCGACCGACCGGGGCATCTTCTACACGCCGGGCGGAGCGCCACGGGCGGACCGTGAGCTGTCGGCCGCGGCGACGTCGCGGCTCAACGGGTGCATCTACTGCGCCTCGGTGCACGCCCGACTCGCCGCGCAGCTCGCCAAGCGACCTGAGGACATCGACCGCCTGCTCCTGAAGGGTGTGGCGCCCGGCACCGAGCTGAGCCTCGACAATCGCTGGCAGGGCGTCGTCGATCTGGCCGTCGCCCTGGCGCCGACGCCGCCGGTGGCCACGACGCAGCACATCGCCCAGCTCCGCGAGATCGGCCTGAGCGATCTCGAGATCCTCGACGTCGCCCAGGCCGGCGCCTTCTTCGCCTGGGCCAATCGCCTCATGCTCACGCTCGGCGAGCCATACTATGCCCGCAATGAGCGTTGCCCGGATTGATCCGCTGGCGGCGGCGGCGGCGCTCGAGCCGCTGATTCGGGCCGCGGCCGATGAGGCGGAGGCGGCGCGGCGGTTTCCGCGGGCGGTGATCGACGCGATGGCGGACGCGCGGATCTTTCGGCAGCTCGTGCCGCGGTTGGCTGGCGGCGACGAGATCGACCCGATCACGATGCTCAACGTGATCGAAGCCATCTCGCGCGTGGATGGCTCGGCGGGCTGGGTGGCGATGATCGGCTCGGGCGCTGGGTTCCTGGCCGGATATCTCGAGATCGACGTGAGTCGAGACATGTTCAACGACCCGAACGCGTGCCTGTGCGGCAACATCGGCGCGGCGGCGGCGCGCGCGGTCGCCGTGCCGGGCGGCTACCGGGTGACCGGCCGCTGGCCGTTCGTCAGCGGCTGCGAGCACTCCACGTGGCTGTCGGGCAACGCCCTGCTCTTCGAGTCGGACGGCCAGACACAACGCCGCAATGCCGATGGCGCGCCCGCCACGCGGATCATGCTGTTTCCGCGGCGCGACGCGCAAATCGTCGATACCTGGACCGCCACCGGACTGCGCGCAACCGGCAGCCACGACGTGGCGGTGGCAGACATCTTCGTGCCCGCGGAGCACACGCTCTGGTGGGCAGATGGACCCAAGCAGCCCGGCCCGCTCTATCCCGTGCGCTGGCTGATCGTCACCCACGCCGCGCACGCGCTGGGCATCGCCCGCGCCGCGATCGACGCGCTCCTGGATCTGGCCGAGCGCAAAACGCCCACTCGGAGCACCAGCGTGCTCCGCGAGCTGCCCCAGATGCAGGCCAACCTCGCCCAGGCCGAGGGGCTCGTTCAGGCTGGGCGCGCGTTCATGTGGGAGGTCGCGGCCGAGGTCTGGGATGTGCTCTGCCGGGGTGAACCGGTGACGCCGCGGCACCGGGCCATGCTGCGACTGGGGATGACCCACGCGGTGCAGAGCGCCGCCCAGGCGGTCGATTTGATGTGGGCGGCGGCCGGCGCGTCGCCGGTGTATACCAGCAGTCCGCTGGAGCGCTGCTTCCGCGACGTCCACGTGGCCACCCAGCACGCCGCCGTCGGCATCTTCAGCCTCGAAACCATCGGCGCGGCCCTGATCAACGCCGACAAGCCGCAGTCGTCCGGCGCCACGCTCATATAGAAGTCGTCGGGAAGACGCGATCGAGGCTCGCTCAACTAGCATCTGCTGCAGATGCGTGCGATTGTGACTCGTCCTGGCGCGGGCCGAGCGTGGCTGGCGGAGCTTCCTGAACCGACCCTGGGCGCTGACGACGAGGTGCTGGTCGAGATCTTGCGCGTCGGCGTGTGCGGCACCGATCGGCATGTGATGAACCGCGACTTCAGCGGCGGGCGCGGGCTACCGGCGGGCGACGACTACCTGATCGTCGGCCACGAGGCGGTCGGGCGCGTCCTGCAGACAGGTGCGGGCGTGCGGTCGCTCAAAGCCGGCGACCTGGTCGTGCCAACGGTGCGGCGTGGCTGCCCGGGCTGCCCGGCGTGCGACGTCGGCCAGGCCGACCTGTGCTTCACCGGCAACATCCGCGAACGCGGCATCGTCGGCCTGCACGGCTTCCTCGCCGAACGGATCGTCGACCGCGAGCCCAACCTCATTCCGGTGCCGCCCGAACTGGCCATCATCGGCCCCCTGGTGGAGTCGCTGTGCACGCCCGAGAAGGCCCTGCGCCGGATCGCCAACGCGCGCGCCCACCTGCCCGTGAGCGGCGCCGCAAGCCGCGACCCGAACCGTGACGCGACTGGCCAGACGAGCGGTGAGTTGCATGGCGTCGAGCGGGCGCTGGTGACCGGCAGCGGCCCGATCGCCCTGCTGGCCGTGATGGCGCTGCGGCTCCGGGGCATTGCCACCTGGCAGCTGGCGCGACAGCCAACCGACGGGCTGGCGGCCGATCTCGCACGGCGGGTGGGCGCGACCTACGTCGCCTTGAATGAGCTCGACCAGAGCCAGCCGCAGGCCCGGCTCGGCGCGTTCGACGCCATCATCGAGGCGACCGGCGCAGGCGAGATGTCCGTGCTGATGGTCGCCTTGCTGGCCCGCAACGGCGTGCTCGACCTGGTTGGCGGGCCGTCCGAGCGCCACGCGGTGCCGATTCCCGCGTCGTCACTGGGCGGGATGGTCGGCAAGAACCTGACGGTGCTGGGCAGCGTGAACGCCAACGCCGCCGACTGGCAGGCGGCGGTCCGCGACCTGACCGCCATCCGCCAGACATTCGACGGCGCGGCGCATGACCTGATCACACACACGTTCAAACTCGACGACGTGGACAGCGCGTTCGAGCGGGTGCCAGGCCAGATCAAGGCCGTCGTGGACGTCGCGGGCAACTGAAGCGGTACGCTCAGAGGAGCGCACTCGAAAAAGGGGGCACGCATGTCGGTCGCAGCATCCGGAAAAGCATTCAACTTCGGCGCTGGAAACCCTGATCCAGGGGTCTTCCCCGCGCGTGAATTGGGCGACATTGCCCAGCGTGTCCTGGCCCGCGACGGGAAGGAGCTCGCGCACTATCCGGATCCCATGGGCATGCCCGAGCTACGAGCCATCGCGGCCGAGCGGTTCGAGCACAACCACGGCATCCGCCCGCGTATCGAAGATATCGTCATCACCAACGGCGCTATGCAGGGCCTGATCCTCAGCGCTCAGGGTCTGGCGCGACCCGGCGATTGCGTGATCGTCGAAGAGTTCGAGTACGGCGGCACGATCCGCGTCTTCAAGCAGTACGGCCTGGAGCTCATCGGCGTGCCGCTTGACGACCACGGCATGAAGATGGACGCGCTCGCCGACATCCTCCAGCGCCAGGATCAGATCGGCCGGCGACCGGCCTTCATCTACACCACGTCCAGCTACCAGAACCCGACGGGCACCACGCTGCCGCTGGAGCGTCGGCAGCGATTGATCGAACTGGCAGTTCAGTACGACCTGCCGATCGTCGAGGACGATACGTACGGTGACATCAGCTTCGAACCCTTGACGGAGCGCGCGGTCTATGCGCTGGCCGACCCGGGCCGAGCGATGTACATCGGCTCCTTCTCGAAGATCCTTGGCCCGGGCATCCGGCTCGGCTTCTTCATTGCGCCACAGACCATCGCCACCCGGCTCATGCCGTGGAAAATCGACGGCGGCACCAGCGCGCTGGCCCAGATGATCGCGGCGGAATACTTCAAGGCGAACCTCTGGGAGCACGTCGACGAGGGTCGCCTGGCCGTCAAGGACAAGCGCAATGTGCTCCTGGATGCGCTGGAGGGCGAGTTCGGGGCCGTGCCGGGCATGCACTGGAGCCGACCTGACGGCGGGCTGTTCGTCTGGATCAATCTGCCCGAGGACGTCGATCGCGCCCGGCTCCAGGAGCTCGCCGCGGCGCGCCACATCACCTACGCGACGGGCCAGGCCTTCCACGCCCTCGGCCAGGACGTGGCGTACCTGCGGCTGGCGTTCGGCTGGATCGACCGCGAGGACATCCAGGACGGCGTTCGGCTGCTGGCCGACTGCGTCCGCGAGGCTATGCCCGCGGCGTCGCTGACTCGCTGACCTCACCAAAAACCCCGAGTCAGACGTTCTCCGTATACTGGCTGACGTGCAACCCGGAATCCTCCAGGTGCAGGACCTGCGCGTCTGGTACCACACGCCGCGTGGTCCGGTGAAAGCCGTTGACGGACTGAGTTTCTCGCTGCAGGCCGATGAGCGCCTGGGCCTGGTGGGTGAGTCGGGTTCCGGCAAGTCGACCATCGCGCTCGCGCTGATGCGCTTGATTCGTCCGCCAGGCAAGATCGAGAGCGGCCAGGTCGTCCTGGACGGGGTCAACGTCCTCGAGCTGACCGAAGAGCAGATGCGCCGGCTGCGCCTGGCCTCGATCGCCCTGGTCGCCCAGGGCGCGATGAACTCCCTCAACCCGGTCATCCGTGTCCGGGAACAGATCGCGGACGCGATGCGCGACCACGACGAGAAGTTCTCCAAGCAGGAAGCCGACGCGCGCATCACCTCGCTGCTCGAACAGGTTGGTCTCAACAAGGACGTTGCCGACCGGTACCCGCACGAGTTGAGCGGCGGCATGAAGCAGCGCGTCTGCATCGCCATCGCCATCTGCCTGCGCCCCAAGGTCATCCTGGCCGACGAGCCGACCAGCGCGCTGGACGTGGTGGTGCAGCGTCAGGTCATGGAAACCCTCGGCCGGGTGCAGGAGCAACTCGGCGCGTCCGTGGTCCTGGTCGGCCACGACATGGGGCTCATGGCGCAGTTCGTCCACCGCCTCGGGGTGATGTACGCGGGTCGCCTGGCCGAAGTCTCGCCGGTGCACGAGATCTTTTCCGAGCCGCTCCACCCCTACACGCAGTTGCTGATCGCCAGCCTGCCGTCGCTGGAGGAAAAGGGCAAGTTTCAAGGCATCCCCGGCCTGGCGCCGTCGGCCCTCGATCGCCCGCCTGGCTGCGCGTTCCACCCGCGCTGTCCGCACGCGATGCCCCGCTGCTCGGTGGACGATCCGATTTTGCAGGAGGCCCGGCCGAATCGCTTCGTGGCCTGCCACCTCTACGACGCCGACATCCTGGCCAAGGCAAACGGCCCAGCAACGGCGGTGGCCACATGAGTACGCTGCTCGAGGCCCACCAGGTCTCCAAGATCTTTGGCGGCGGTTTGTTCGACAAACGCGTCACCGTGGCGCTGGACGACTTTTCGTTTGCGATCGAGAGTGAACCCCCGCGGGTAACCGCGATCGTCGGCGAGAGCGGCAGTGGCAAGACGACCCTGGCGCGCCTGCTGCTGGGCCTGGTCAGCCCGACCACCGGCCAGGTTCGCTACAACGGCACCGACCTGCAGAAGCTCCCCAAACAGGAGCGTCGCGCGTTCCTGCGCGACGTGCAGATGATCTTCCAGGACCCGTACGAGGTCTACAACCCGTTCTACCGAGTCGATCACGTCCTGGAGACGCCCATCGCGGAGTTCAAGCTGGCCAACTCGCCCCAGGCGGGACGCGCGCTCATGCAGGAGTCGCTGCGCGCGGTCGGGCTGCGACCCGACGAAACGCTCGGCCGCTACCCGCATCAGCTCAGCGGCGGCCAGCGCCAGCGCATCATGGTCGCCCGCGCCCTGCTCATTCGGCCGCGGCTGATCATCGCTGACGAGCCGGTGTCCATGGTCGACGCCTCGCTCCGGGCGACCATCCTGGACAACCTGCGCCAACTCAACCGCGAGTACGGCATTTCAATCATTTACATCACGCACGATCTGACGACGGCCTTCCAGATCAGCGACAACATCATCGTGCTGTATCGCGGGGCGGTCGCCGAGGCGGGCGATGTGGACCTGGTGGTCAAGCAGCCGAAGCATCCGTACACGCAGTTGCTGATCAAGTCGGTCCCCGAACCGGACCCCAATCACGCCTGGGGTTCGGTGGAGCTGACCGAGGCGGCGGAGCCGACGAACGGGGCCGCCACGGTGGTCGTCTCACACGTCGCGGCGGCCAGACAGCACGGCGGCCATCTCATTCAGGGGTGCACGTTCGCGGACCGCTGTCCGCACGTGATGGACATGTGCCGGCAGACCGCGCCGCCGCTGTTCCACATTGATCCGGGCCGGGCGGCTTCGTGCTTCCTTTACCGGGAGCAGGGGCCGGCGCTCTCGTCGGAGCTGCTGAACGACGTGATGGCCGCGGCGGGCAGCTCGACGCGCTCCGAGTCGGCGCCGCCGAGCATCGCCCCCTGAGCCGCGCGCGCCTGGACTAGCGCGGCCAGCAGGCGACCCTGGGTGGCGCGCGGGATGCGTCTGGGGGTCGTCCGACCGTGCCAGACGCCGATTCCGCTCGCCAGGGCGCTGGCGACCAGGCCCAGGCCGATCAGCCACGGGAGGATCCCGTCGTCGGCCCGCCGCAGTGGCGCCGCGCGCGGGGGCACGATCGCGAACACGCTGATCTTGTTTTGATCGTTGAGGACGATGTGGACGTCGGTCGACCCGGCGGCACACGTGCAGGTATAGGTCCAGATCGCGCGGTTGGCGACGACGGTCAGGCTGCGGGTGGTGATGCGCGCCTCCGGGTTGCTGAACCCGGTGTTCAGCAGGAACTCGGTCAGGTGGGCGCGGCCGAGATAGTTGTGGCCTGACTTGTCGGAAGCTGAGCCGTTGTCGTCGAAGAGCGCGAGGGCGCTGTCGACGTCGTGGGCGTTCAGGGCGGCCGTATACGCCGACACGGCCCCGGCCGGGTCCCAATCCGACGCCTGCGCCGAGGCCGTGGACGGCGCGCAGCACAGCAGCAGCAGCGCTACCACTACGCCGCGCGATTTCGTGACCCGCAGGATCTCAGCCACCCGCTTCGCTTCGCTCGCTCCCTTCAGTACCTGACGGTGAAGGAAGTATGCAATTCCCATGCAGCCCGCGTACCGCGGTGCGAACAGACGCTGCGCTGCGTCTCGCCGAGCAAACTGACGCTGCGCTGCCTGTCGTGGTGCGAACTGACGCTGGGCTGCGTATTGCCGTGCGAGCTGACGCTGGGCGGCAGATCGCCGCGGGGACACACTCGGTGTATCCCGAGCTCGCCAGGAAGCGAGCGCAGCGAAGTGGGCAGATTCGATTTCGGCACCGCGCCATACCAAGGGCAGCATACCTACGCAGCGGGCGCGGTCAAGATCTGGGCGTGCTGCTAGGCTCAGGGATGTGACCCCGGGGTATGTCGCGCGGCGGTGTGGCACGTTCGTGCTGATCGTGTGGCTCGGTATCACCGTCAATTTCGTGCTGCCGCGAGTCGCGACCCCCGAAATCTCCCGACCGCGCGGCGAAGCGGGGAGCCCGTTTCTGCTCGATCGGCCGCTGTGGGAGCAGTACGCCGGCTACGTCGGCAATCTGGCGCACCTCGATCTGAACTACTCCATGTCGAGCTACCCGAGCCGCGTCACCGAACAGATCGGGTATGCGCTGCCGTGGACCATCGCGCTCCTGGGCACGACCTCGCTCCTGGCCTGGCTGCTCGGCACGATCCTGGGTGCCGCGCTGGCGTGGCCCTCGAGAGCCCGGGTCGCCCAGTACCTGTTTCCACCGCTGATGATGTTGAGCGCCGCGCCGTACTTCATCACGGCCATGTTGCTGCTGTACGTGTTCGCGTTCCGACTTCGCCTGTTCCCGTTGGGCGGCGGCTATGCCGAGGGCACCTTTCCAGCGCTTTCACCGGCATTCGTCCTGATGCTCGCGCAACACGCCGTGCTTCCCGCGCTGTCCATCATCCTGGCGTCGATCGCCACCTGGGCCATTACCATGCGCGGCCTGCTCGTGTCGCTGCAGGGCGAGGACTTCATGCTCTTTGCCGAAGCCAAGGGGTTACGCCGGTTCACGGTCTTCGTGCGGTACGCCATTCGCAACGCCCTGCTGCCACAGGTGACCGGGCTCGGCATCGCGCTCGGACAGATCGTCTCGGGTGGACTGCTCGTCGAAGCGGTCTTCAGGTATCCCGGCCTGGGCGGCCTGTTGTTGCGCGCGATCCTGACCAGGGACTATTTCCTGGAGCAGGGGATCGTGCTGATCATCATTGTGTCGATCGGTTTCGTTACCCTGGTGCTCGATCTGGTGTATCCGCTGCTCGATCCGCGCTTGAAGCGGGTCGGGGGAGTACATTAGTGAAATCGATTCCACGGCCGCGCGAAAGACGGCTGGGCACAACCAAGGGGGTGGAGTATGCAAGAGCAGGCAAAACCGACTCACTCGATCAACCGCCGACAGTTCCTGCGGACGGCGCTGCTGACTGGCTCCGTCGCGATGGTCGCGGCCGCCGTGCCAGGCGCCGCGTTCGCCTCGACCCGGCAGGTGGCCGCCGGACAGGCCACCACTCTCAAAGTGGTGCCGCGCAACCAGACGCTGATCACGGTGCGGGGCGGCACACAGGGCAAGTTCACCGAAGATCAACTCTGGAATCCCTTCATCGCCACTGCCAACCATCAGACCGGGCCCCAGTTCGTCTGCGAGCCGCTGGCCTTCTACAGCGCGTATCAGGACAAGATGATCATGTGGCTGGCCTCGGCCTACGAGTACTCGCCAGACTACATGAGCCTGACTATCCACACGCGCCCTGAAGCGATGTGGAGCGATGGCGTGCCGTTCACCGCTGACGACGTCGCCTACACGTACAACTCGCTCAATGCGCTGGGCTCCAAGGTCAAGTGGGGCGCGGACGTCAACCAGGTACTGGATACGGCAACGGTTACCGATCCGCACACGGTCGTGTTGAAGTTCAAGTCCCCGGCGCCGCGCTTCTTCGAATACAGCGCCTACAAGTACGACATCGGCATCTACATGATGCCGAAGCACATTTTCGAGAAGCAGAGCCAGGACATTTCGACGTTCCCGCACTGGGACGTGTCCAAGGATTGGCCGGTCACCACCAGTCCCTGGAAAGTCGTCTACTCAGCGCCCGACCAGAAGGTGTTCGACCTGCGCGACAAGTGGTGGGGCACCGGCATCGTCGCCGACATGCCGAAGCCACAACGCCTGGTCTACCTGCCCGATCCGGGCGAGCAGAACCTGGCCCAGGGCATGATCTCGAACTCCTTCGACATCGTCACCGGCATCCAGCCGACGACGTTTCCCACGGTGTTCGCGGCGAATCCCAAGATCACCACCTGGACCGGCCAGCAGGCGCCGTTCGGGTACATGGACTGGTGGCCGCACTCGCTGTACGTCAACACCCGCAGCGGCCCAACGGCCGACAAGGACATCCGCTGGGCGATCAGCTCGTACATCGATCGCGACCAGATCGTCGACTTTGCCTGGGCGGGGGCAGCCAGCACCGCGGCCCTGCCACTCCCGCAATATCCGGGCACCCAGCAGTTCTACGACGCGAGCCAGAGCCTGCTACAGCAGTACAACACCCTCGAGTACAACCCCGCCAAGGGTGACGCGATCTTCCAGAGCAAGGGCTACGCCAAGGGCCCCGACGGTATCTGGGTCGCCCCCGACGGCACGCCGATGAATTTCGACATCATCAGCTTCTTCGACTTCACCAGCGTCGGGCCGGTGCTCGTCGAACAGCTCAAGCGGGCCGGCATCTCGAGCAACTACTCGGAGCCGCCCAACTGGTTCGACCGCTTCTCGGTCGGCGACTTCAGCATGGCGCTGTTCGGCCATGGCGGCTCGTACGGGCCCGACCCGTACTACACCCTGCGGCTGTACCAGACGGCGTCGGTGGCGATCGTCGCCACCCACCAGACGAACTACTCGCTCTGGGAAAATGCCCAGTACGACAAGATTGTCGACGACGTCTACGCCAAGAGCCCGACCGATCATGCGGCAATGGTCGATGCCTGGACCCAGGCCATGTCGATCTGGCTGCCCGAGCTCCCCGACATCCAGATCGAGCAGGGCTACCACCGCTTGCCGACCAACGAGACGTACTGGACCGGCTGGCCGAACGCCCAGAACCCGTACGTCAACAGCGCGTTCTTCCATCTCACGCCCGCGCTGATCGTGCACAAGCTGCAGCCCACCAGCGCATAGCCAGAAAGAAACCGGGGTGGAGAGCCAGTCGCGGCTGGCCCTCCACCAGCGGTACCCTGTGGTGTACTGATGCGAGCTGACTATCTCGCCAAGCGTGTCGGGCTGTTTCTTCTCATCCTGTGGTTGGCGAGCACGATCAACTTCTTCCTGCCGCGCCTCGGTGGCCAGGATCCCGTGCGCGCCCAACTGGGGGCGCAGGCCGCCATGGGCGGCGGCAGTCAGGTCGGGATGAAGGAGATGATTGCCGAGTACGACAGTCGCTTCGGCCTGACCAAACCGTTGTGGGAGCAGTACCTGACCTATCTGAACGATACGGCGCACCTCAATTTCAACTTCTCGATGTCGGCCTATCCAACCAAGGTGATCGACATCATCTGGCGCTCGCTGCCGTGGACGCTCACGCTGCTCGGCGTGACGACACTGATGGCCTGGACCATCGGCACCGTGTTGGGGGCGCTGCTGACTCAGCCGAACGCGCCACGTTTCCTCAAGTTCTTGCTGGCCCCGATCCTGACGCTCAGCGCCATTCCGTTCTTCTTACTCGGCCTGCTGCTCATCTACTTGCTTGGCTTTCAGTTGAGGTGGTTTCCCCTGGCGGGTGGGTACGACCAGGGCTTGCTGCCCGCACTGGACCCCAAGATCATCGCCAACATGATCTATCACTCCATCCTGCCGGCCCTGTCGATCATTCTGGCTTCGATCGGTTTCTGGACGCTCGGCATGCGCGGGGTAATGATCAGCACGCAAGGCGAGGACTACTTGCTGTTCGCCGAGTCGAAAGGCCTGCGCGGGGCGACCGTGTTCTGGCGGTATGCCATTCGCAACGCGTTGCTGCCACAGTTGACCGCCCTGGCCCTGGCGCTCGGCAACGTCGTGTCGGGCGCGGTGCTGGTTGAAGTGATCTTCCAGTACCCGGGCGTGGGATCGCTCCTGTATCAGTCCATTCGTGCCTCAGACTTCTTCATGATTCAGGGCGTGGTGTTCATGATCATCGTCGCGATCGGCGTCGCCACGCTGGTCCTCGACATCGTCTATCCGCTGCTCGATCCGCGCATCAGCTACGCCAGGAGGTAGCGCTGTCCGTACCGTGGCCACCGTAGCTCAGCCGCAAGTACTCCCGAACTGGGAAACCCGCACCAATCGTTTCGGCGGAATGGCCAACGATACGTGGCGCTATATGCGCCGCAACCCCGAGCTCATCGTGGGCCTGTGCTTGCTGGGCGTGCTGCTCCTGTTCGTCGCGATTGGCCACGCCATTGTCGATCTCGACAAGGCGCGGCCGTTGTCGGGCCGGCCGCTGCTACCACCTTCACCCAGCCTGCCGTTTGGCAGCGACAAACAGGGCCGCAACCTGTTGGCCGTGATGGTCATCGGCACACCGCAGACCCTCGAAATCGGCGTCCTGGCCGGGCTGATTGGCGTGACTGTCGGCACCATGCTGGCGCTGACATCCGCGTTCTACCGCGGCACGGCCGACGCCATCATCCGCGGCGTAGTCGACGTTGGCTTGACCATCCCCGGGCTGATGGTGCTCATCACCCTGGCCATGAATGTCAAGGGCGGCCTGTCGATCCCCCAGATGACCCTGGTCGTCGCCGCGCTGGCCTGGCTGTTCCCCGCCCGCGTCATCCGTGCCCAGGTGTTATCGGCACGCGAGCGGTCGTACATCGACATTGCGCGGCTCTCGGGCATGCCCACCCCGATGATCATCATCAAAGAGGTGCTGCCGAACCTGATGCCGTTCATCGTCGCCTCTCTGGTCGGGTCGGTCTCGGCGGCGGTGCTCGCCTCGGTCGGGCTGGAGGTGCTCGGGCTTGGCTCGTTCGACTCGCTGACGATCGGGATGACGCTCTACTGGGTGATCTACTACGCGGCGATCATCAACTCCTGGTGGTGGTGGTGGATCCCGCCGATCGTCATCATCATCATCCTGTTCACTGGCCTGTTCATGATCGCCGTCGGCCTGGACGAGATTTCTAACCCCCGCCTCCGAAGGCGCGCATAGCTCGCTACCTCAGGCCGCGGAGCTCGTCAGCCAGAGCCTGCAGTTGCACGTCAACTGGACCGGGGAGCGGGCCGGCGGGAAAGGTCTCCAGGTCGGCGTCGGTAGCATAGACGGCGTGGGCGGCGGAGAGGCCTTCGAGGCTCGCGACCAGGGGGCGCAGGGCGTGGTCGACGGCCAGGGCGTGGTCGCGAATGCCGCCGGTGGCGATCAGGCCGACGGCGCAACCTGAGAGCGCCGCCCGCGGCAGCAGATCGAAGAAGGCTTTGAGCTGGCCGGTATAGCTGGCCCGGTAGATCGGCGTCCCGACCACCAGTAGCCGCGCCTCCGAGACCCGCGCCAGCGCGGCGTCGACGCCCGGATCGTGCCCGCGGCCAAGGAGCGCATCCGCCGGGAGCTCAGCGAGTTTGATGAGCCCGCCAGCCAGGTCGTGCGCAGCCAGCAGCGCGAGGACGTGTGCGACCAGGGCCGTCGACCGCGAGGTACCGGCGAGGCTGCCCGCCAATCCGATGACCGCGCTCATGGAGCAGGGATCACGCAGCTACTTTATTCGGTCCACACCGAAGCATGCCGGCTACCGCGCGGCCTACGCTACCGGCATGTCCCCACTTCCCGATCTGGCCGCGATCGGTGCGCTCCTCGGCGATCAGAGTCGTGCCGTCATCCTCGCCGAGCTCATGAACGGTCGCGCGCTCACCGCGACCGAGCTCGCCGCCGCCGCGGGTATCGCGCCGCCAACCGCCAGCGAGCACCTTGCCAGGCTGGTCGGCGGCAAGCTCCTGACGGTCGAGGTGCAGGGCCGGCATCGCTACTTCCGCATCCGCAGCGCGGAGATCGCCGACGTGCTCGAGGCCCTCGGGACGCTCGCCCCGCGCAGGCCGCGGACCGGCGACGTTGTCGACGGTGTGCGCTTCGCCCGCGCGTGCTACGACCACCTCGCCGGGCTGCTCGCGGTGCGCGTGCGGCAGCGGCTCCTCGATCAGGAATTCCTCGTCCAGGATGGCGTCGAGCACCACCTGACGCCGACCGGCGAGACCCTCTGCGCGAGCTTCGGGCTGGACCTGGAGCGCGCGCGGTCGGGGCGGCGATCGTTCGCGCGCGCCTGCCTCGACTGGAGCGAGCGCCAGCCGCACATCGCCGGCGGGCTCGGGGCCGCACTACTGCGCCGCCTCCTGGAGCGACGCTGGTTGGCCCGCTGCGTCGGCAGCCGCGAACTGGAGCTCACCGCCGAGGGCCGCGAGGGCCTCGCCGAGTTGCTCGGCCTTGACTGCGGCCCGGTGTATCGTGAACCGTGACGAGCGCGCCAATGAACGTCTTCTGGTTCCTGCCGACGCACGGCGACGGCCACTTCCTCGGTTCGGCTGACGGTGGCCGGGCGATTACGTTTGCCTATCTGCGCCAGGTCGCGCAGGCGGCCGACGACCTGAGGTTCGGCGGCGTCCTGTTGCCGACCGGCAGTACCTGCGAAGACGCTTGGATCACCGCCGCGACCCTCGTTCCTGAGACGCAGCGCCTGCGGTTTCTGGTCGCGGTGCGACCTGGCATCACTCCGCCGGCCGTCGCCGCCAGAATGGCATCGACGTTCGACCGGCTCTCCGCTGGACGTCTGCTCGTCAACGTCGTCACCGGTGGCGACCCGCGGCAACTCGCGGGCGACGGATTGTTTCTGGGCCACGACGAGCGCTACGTCATGACCGGCGAGTTCTTGACCATCTGGCGGCGCCTCATGACCGGTGACCGAGTCGATTTTCAGGGCCGCTACCTGCACCTCGCCGAAGCGGAGTTGCTCCTGCCGCCAGTGCAAAAACCGTATCCGCCACTGTATTTTGGCGGGACGTCCGAGCCCGCCCGCGAGGTGGCGGCGCGACACGCCGACATGTACCTCACCTGGGGCGAGCGACCCGCCGACGTCGCCGACAAGATCGCCGACGTTCGCCGCCGCGCGGCCAGCCTCGGCCGCACCCTGCGCTACGGCATCCGGCTGCACGTCATCGTGCGCGAGACGGACTCAGCCGCCTGGGCCGCGGCCGAGCGGCTCATCGGTCACCTGGACGATGCGGCGGTGGCGCGCGCCCAGGCCAATTTTGCCCGGTTCGACTCGGAGGGCCAGCGGCGTCAATCGACGCTCCTCGCCGGCAACGGCCACCGCTTCGGTATGGCGAGCCACGTTCGGTCGCGCGCGTCGCTCGAGGTCGCCCCGAACCTGTGGGCGGGCGTCGGCCTGGTGCGCCACGGCGCCGGCACCGCGCTCGTCGGCGATCCCGACACGGTCGCGACGCGCATGCAGGAGTACGCCGCGATGGGCATCGACACCTTCATCCTGTCGGGCTATCCCCACCTGGAGGAGGCGTATCGAGTGGCCGAGCTGCTGTTCCCGCGCCTGCAGCTCAGCCCGGCGCTGGCGCCATGACCGCGGTCGTTCGTTCCAAGCTGCCGCGCGTCGGCACCAACATCTTCACCACGATGTCGCAATTGGCGACCGAGCACGGCGCGGTGAATCTGGGTCAGGGCTTCCCCGACTTTCCCACGCCGCAGGCACTCCAGGACGCGCTTGCCAGACACGTCGCGGCCGGCCGAAATCAGTACGCGCCGATGACGGGCGTACCCAGGCTGCGCGAACAGATCGCGCTCAAGACCCATCGCCTGTATGGTCGAGCTGTCGACCCTGACGCGTCGGTCACCGTCACCTCAGGGGCAACCGAGGCGCTGTTCGCGGCGGTCGCCGCGTCGGTGGACGTCGATGACGAGGTGATCCTGCTCGATCCGTGCTACGACGTCTACGAGCCGGCCGTCGCCCTGCAGCGGGCCCGCGCCGTCCATGTCCCGCTCACCCTGCCGAGCTTTGCCGTAGATTGGGAGCGCGTCAAGGCCGCGCTGACGCCGCGCACCCGGCTGATCGTGATCAACTCACCCCACAATCCCAGCGGCGCGGTGCTCGAGCGGACCGACCTGGACTGCCTGGCGGACATCCTCCGCGGCACCGACGTCGTGGTGCTGTCCGACGAAGTCTACGAGCACATCATCTTCGACGGCCGCGAGCACCAGAGTGTCCTGCGGCATCCGGAGCTGGCCGAGCGGAGCTTCGTCGTCTCCAGCTTTGGCAAGACGTATCACTGCACGGGGTGGAAGGTCGGCTACTGCATCGCTCCGCCGGCGCTCTCGGCGGAGTTCCGCAAGATCCACCAGTACCTGACATTCGCGACCTTCACCGCGGCCCAGCACGCGTTCGCGGACATCCTGGAATCGTCACCGCAACACTATCTGGACCTGCCGGCGTTCTACACCGCGCGCCGCGACCGTTTCCGCGAACTGCTCCGTGGCTCGCGCTTCGAGTTGCTGCCGGTCGGCGGCGCGTACTTCCAGGTGGTCGACTACGGCGCGATCTCGGACAGCGACGACGTGGCCTTTTGCGAGTGGCTGGTGCGCGACAAGGGCGTCGCTGGCGTGCCAGTGTCGGTGTTTTACGCCGAGCCCCCGCCGGAGCTGAAGCTCGTACGGTTCTGCTTCGCCAAAACCGAGGCGACACTGGCCGCCGCCGGGGAGCGGCTCCGGGCGGTCTAAACCGGGACTTCGGTGGCGGTCCAGGCCTCGCCCAGGTAGGCCCGGCGGATCAGCTCGGTGCCGAGCAGGTCGGATGCCTTGCCCGAGAGCACGACGGAGCCCGTCTGCAGCACGAAGCCGCGGTGGGCGATGCTCAGCGCCATATTCGCGTTCTGTTCGACCATGAAGATCGTGGTGCCCTGGCGATTGATCTCCTGGATGACGTCGAACACCTGCTCCACCAGTTGCGGCGCCAGCCCCATCGACGGCTCATCCATGCAGACGAGCCTCGGTCGGCTCATCAGCGCGCGGCCCATCGCCAGCATCTGTTGCTCACCGCCCGAGAGTGTCCCGGCGAGCTGGTGACGGCGCTCCAGGAGCCGTGGAAACAGATCAAACACGCGGTCACGGTCGGTGCGCATGCCGCTGCGATCGCGGCGCCGCACGAACGCGCCGAGCTCGAGATTTTCCTCCACCGACATGCGCGGGAAGATGCGGCGCGCCTCGGGCACCACCGCGATCCCGCGCTGGATGATTTCGCTGGTATCCAGGCGGTCGATGCGCTCGCCGTCGAACGTCACCTGCCCCAGGGTGGGCTTGACGATGCCGAGGACGGTCTTCATCGTGGTCGACTTCCCGGAGGCGTTACCGCCGAGCAGGCAGACGATCTCGCCCTCGTAGAGATCGTAGTTCACACCCTTCAGGACATGAATCGGCCCGTAGTAGGTGTGCACGTCCTCGAATTTGAGGAACGGCTCAGGCACGCTTGCGTCGCTTCCCGAGATACGCCTCGATCACCAGCGGATCGTCCTGGATCGCGGCCGGGCTGCCTTCGGCGATCTTCTTGCCGTAGTCGAGGACGATGACCCGGTCCGAGATGGTGTTGACCAACTCCATCTTGTGCTCGACGAGCAGCACCGTGACCCCCAGGTCTTTGAGACTGCGGATCTGGTCCATCAACTCCAGCGTCTCGGCTGGATTCATCCCCGCGGCCGGTTCGTCGAGCAGCAGCAGGCGGGGTCGGGCGGCCAGCGCGCGCGAGATCTCGGTCCGCCGTCGGTTGGCATACGACAGGCTCGAGACCACGTGGTCGAGTCGGGGCATCAAGCGATTGCCGAACAGGCCGAGGATGTCGTGCCCCCAGCTCAGGGCGCGGGCTTCCTCGTGTCGGGCGTTCGGTGTTCTCAGCACGCTGGCCAGCGTGCCTTCGTGCAGTTGGGCGTGCTGGCCGATCAGCACGTTCTCCATCACGCTCAGGTTGTTGAACAGGCGCAGGTTCTGGAAGGTGCGGGTGACGCCGATCGAGGCGATCTTGTGCGGTGGCAGACGCGTCAGGTCGGTGCCGTGGTACATCGCGGTGCCGCTGTCCGGGCGGACCAGGCCCGTGAGCATATTGAACAGCGTCGTTTTGCCCGAGCCGTTCGGCCCGATGACGCTGACGATCTCGCCCGGGTAGGCGATCAGGTCGATATTGTCGGCGGCGACCAGGCCCCCGAAACGCTTGACGAGACCTTTGACGGCCAGCAGCGGTTCACCCGGCTGCACCGTGTGATCTGGCTCGCAGATCATGAACGTCGGCTTGAAGCCGCCCCGGCCGGCGACGACCGTCTGGTCGCTGATGCTGAGCGCGCCGACAAAGCGACGCGCGGGGATGAGCCCCTGTCTGCGGTATAGCATCATCGCCACCAGCACCACGCCATAGATCAGCTGGTTGGCCTGGGTCAGGTCGAGGGTTTTGAGCACGACGAGCCCGGTCATGTTGCCGAGCCCGTGGGCCCACTGGTTCAGGCCGCCCAGGATGATGCTCTGGAAGATGGTCAGGATCAGCGCTCCGGCGACCACGCCGGGGATGCTGCCCAGACCGCCGAGCACGACCATGACCAGGATGATGGTCGACACCGTGAACTGAAACATGTCCGGCGTCGCCGTGGTCAGTTTGGCCACGTGGAACGTGCCGGCCAGGCCGCCGATGCCCGCGCCAATCGCGAACGCCAGCAGCTTGTAGTGGACATGATCGATGCCCATCGGGCCAGCCGCCAACTCGTCCTCGCGGAGCGCGAGCCAGGCGCGGCCAGTGCGGGAGAACTGGAGCCGGTAGCTCATGAACACCATCACCGCCACCAGGCCCACGATCAGGTAGTAATAGGGCCACGAGACGAACCCGAAGTTGAAGCCGAACAGTGTCGGCGTGGCGACGCCCGGCAAGCCCTGCGCACCATTCGTGATGGTGGACGCGTTGCGCAAGACGATCGGCACAATTTCGCCGAACCCGAGGGTGACGATGGCGAGATAGTCGCCGCGCAGCCGCAGCGTCGGCGTTCCAAACAGCAGACCGAAGCCGGCGCAGATCAAAGCCGCTATCGGCAAGACAACCCAATAGGAGAAGTGGAGCTGGGCGACATCCCCGGTGCCGAACCGTACCTGGCTTACCTGCCCGAGCCAGGTGAACGGAATCCACAGCACCGACCAGGGAATCTTGAGTTGAAACGACGCCGCCAGCCCATAGGTGTAGGCGCCCAACGCGAAAAACGCGGCGTAGCCGAGATCCAACAGCCCCGTGAAGCCCACGACGATGTTCAGTCCGAGGGCCAGCAGGACATAGGTGCCGGCGTTGGCAAACCCGTCGATATCACCGCCGTTGCGGTCGATCAGCGGCACGACCAGCAGCAGCACAAACGCCACGCTCCAGCCCAGGAACGTACGCCGTGAAGCGGGCAGGCGGTCCACCCACGGCAGGACGAAGGTGAAGCGTCGCGGGCTGGCCACGACGACCGCGGCGGGTTGGCCGACGATACCCGCCGGCTGAAGTGTGTCCGAGACGTCGTCGATTGGGGCGGTGCTCATGCCCGCTGTGGACGCTGCATGCCGACCAGTCCGTTCGGTCTGAACACGAGGACCAGAATCAGTATCGAGAAGATGACCACATCGGACCACGAATTGCCGATGAACTGTCCGCTGAGCGACTCGACAAAACCAATGACGAGCCCGCCTAACACCGCGCCCGGGATATTGCCGATCCCGCCCAGGACCGCCGCCGTGAAGGCCCGCAAGCCAGCCAGGTAGCCGACGATGTACGAGGTCAAGCCGTAGTACACGCCGAAGATCAGCGCAGCCGCCCCCGCGAGCGCCGACCCGATGAAGAAGGTCAGCAGGATGATCACGTCGATGCGGATGCCCATCATGCGGGCGGCTTCAGAGTCCTGGGCCGTTGCCCGCATGGCCTTGCCGAGCCAGGTGCGGCGCACGAAATAGTCGAGGATCACCATCAGCACGATGGCGGCGGTCCACAGCAGGACGTTTTTCAGCGTGATCTCGACGGTGGAGCCCAGCACGCTCCAACGCTCATTCGGGATGAGCGACGGAAACGGGACGTTGTTGGCAAAGTTCGTCGCGTACAGGATCAGGCTTTGCAGAATGAGCGACACGCCGATGGTCGTGATCATCGGGGCGGTGCCCGAAATGCCGCGCAGCGGCTTCAGGCAGACGCGTTCGATGAGCGCACCCAGCACCCCCGCGGACAGCATTGTCACCGCGAAGGCGCCGACGAAGACGACGGCCAGGGTGATGCCGCTCAGCGGCGCAGCATTGCGGCCATAGCCGAGAAAGGCGAGGAACCACAGGCCGAAAAACGTGCTCGCCATAAACACGTTGAAGTGGGCGAAGTTAATGAGTTCGATGATGCCGTACACCATCGTAAAACCCAGCGCCAGCAGCGCGTACATCATGCCTAGCGACAGCCCGTTAATGAGCTGTTGCAGGAAGACGGCTACATCAGGATTCATAAGTCAGCAGTCAGCAGCTAGCAATCAGCTATCAGCGGTGAAGTCCGAGCAGGTTGTTCGGACTCACAGCTGACAGCTGACGGCTTGACCGCTCGTGACTACGTCTGTGGCGCCGAGCCCTTGTACTGGTACTTGCCGTCTTTGACCTGGAAGACGGAAATGATCTTGTCCTTCAGGTCACCGTTGGCGTCAAAAGAGATGACGCCTTGCAGGGTTGGCAGGTTCGTTTGCTGTGCGTAATCGCGGACATTCTCGCGGGTGATCGGCATGCCGTCGCTGATCAGGCGGCTCACCGTGTCGTTCACGACCATCACCGCGTCGTACATGGTCAGCGCGTAGTCCTGCGGTGAGGCACCGAACTTCGCCTGATACCTGGCCACCCAGTCCTGCGCCACTGGCTCGTCGATGGTGTCCGGCGCGGCGATCGTCGCGAACCAGTTCTCGGCGGCTGGGCCAGCATCCTGTGGGAAGGCCACCCCGTACATCCCATCGCCACCCATCTTGGGCAGGTTCGGCATGACGTCATTAGCCTGCTTCGCGAGTTTGAGGCCGGCTTGCTGGACGCCACCGTAGTACAGCGCATCCGGGTTCATGGCCTTGATCTTGGTCAGAATCGTCGTGTAGTCCGATTCCTTCGGGTTCAGCTTGTCGTGACCCAGCACGTTGACGCCCTTGGCCTTCGCTTGCCCTTCGAACGAATTGGCAATGCCTTCACCATAGGCGCCGGTGTCATCCAGGATGTAGACCGACTTGATGCCCAACGTTTCGGCGGCGTAGTTCGCCATATACGGACCCTGGTAGGCATCCGTCGTGACGGTTCGGAAATAGATCGGCTTGCCGTTCGGTCGGTACTGGCTGGCGAATGTCGGGTCAGTGATATCCGGGTTGGTCGAGCTGGGCGTGATGAGCAGCAGGTCAGCCGCCGATGCAATCGGCGCCATAGCTTTGCCCGCACCGCTCATCATCGGGCCTACCACGGCCATGACGTCGTCTTCGGCTACGAACTGCTTGGTGTTGGTGGCGGCCTGAGCGGGATCGTATTGGCCGGCTGCCACGGTGCCATCATCCTTGAGCAGTGGCTGAATCATCACCTGCCCGGCGATGCCACCCTGCGCGTTGATTTCGTCGATCGCCATGAGCGCGCCATCCCGAATGTTGGCGGCGTCCGCGGCATCGGCACCCGTGAACGACAGGTTGATGCCCAGCACGATCGACGACGGAACCTCCGACTGGGCCGAGACAATCGGCGCAGCCGCTGGCGCGGCGCTCGCAACCAGCGCCAGGCCCGCAATGAACGACGTCGCCATACGGCGGCCCAAAAACATGCGCATGAACCCTCCTATTGACTGCTCCCCGAGCCGACAAGTGTGGCGGAATAGTAGTGACGCCTACTTACGCTGTCAACGCGTCAAGCTGGTGCGGCACAGACGAGTGTTGGGCAGGATCGTAGAAGCGCCACCGAGGGGCGTCATTGTGTAAGCTGCCCAACTTCCGCGGCCGATCTTCGGCAGGGGTTCAGGCTGGCGCGAAGACGGCGTCCCCGACGCTGAGCACCGCTGGCTCACCCAGATAGCTCACGTAGAACCCACGCATGCCGTGGCGCAGGAACTGCAGGCCCGCCGTGGCCGCCTCGCCGCCCGGCTGCAACGGGTCGAGCCGCAACGCGTACCGCGTGAACTCGAGACACGGCTCGGCCACGATGATGTGCTCGAGATGGACTCGTCGACCATCCTGGAGCGCGATGTCCAGACCGTCGAGGAGCCGCTCGGGCGCGACCTGGTTGTCGACGGCCACCAGCACGTTTTCGCCCGCGATGCCGTCGACCAGGTGCGGACCGAACCGCTCGCGCATGCACGCATAGTGGGCGGTGAAGCCCACCGACATCCCGTTGGCGTTGGCGACGTTCTTGCTGGTCGGGTGGTGGACATGATGCACGTCGATCACCGGCTCGCCCGCCTCGACCAGCCCGCGGACGCCGCTCGCGGTCAGCTCGAGCTGCTCGACTGACAGCAGGGCGGCCGGATCGTAGTACCGCCCGTTCGCCGCGCCCGGCGCCGAGGCCAGCTTCAACGCCGACCGCTGCACCTGCAGTCCGACGATATGCCCGAGCTTCAGCACCGCCGGAATTGTGCCAACCTTAGCATAATCGTGTCAAGGTTGCCCGAGTGGTGGTACCCTCGGGCACATGACCGACGCCTCGGCCCACACCCGCAGTCCGGTCTTTGCCGAAGACTCCAGCGCCGCGCCCGCGGACCGTCAAGAAGCCATCCGCGCGGCCATCGCCGATGCGCTTCGGCCCCTGCTCAAGGACGGCGCGGTGCGGCTGCCGAGCATCGCACACATCTGTCGCGCCGGACGCGCGAGCTGATCGTAGGGCGTCCTCGCGGCGCCGACCACACCCCCAACCGCGGTCGATCAGCCGTCGAACGCACTCTGCAGGTCGCGAGAGCCACGTCTTCAGTGGTTTACCCTGACCCATAGCCAGGAGGTCGACACAGGATGATCAAGCGCATCGCGGTAATGGGCGCCGGCGCTATCGGCTCGGTGGTCGGGGGGATGCTGACGCGGGCGGGACGCGACGTGACGCTGATCGACCAGTGGCCGGCGCATGTGGTGGCGATGCAGACGGGTGGGTTGCGGCTCTCGGGGACGTGCGGCGAGCACGTGGTGCCGGTCAAGGCCGTGCAGCTGTGCGACGCCCAGGCGATCGGTGAGCCGTTCGACGCAATCTTCCTGGCGGTCAAGGGCTACGACACCGACTGGGCCACCCTGTTCGCCATTCGCTTTCTGAGCCGGCCAGACGGGGTCATCGTCGACTTCCAGAACGGCATGAACGACGAGCGCGTCGCCGCGCTGGCCGGACGGGACCGCACCCTGGGCTGCGTCATCACCATTGGCGCGGGGATGTACGAGCCCGGGCACGCCCTGCGCACCGACACCGGCACCGTCGGCTTCAAGATCGGCGAGCTCGATGGCCGGGAAACGGAGCGTGCGCGCGAGCTCGTGCGCATCGTCGACGACGTGGCGGGCGCGAGGCTCACGACCAATCTGTTCGGCGAGCGGTGGTCCAAGCTGGCCACCAACTGCATGGCCAATCCGCTGGCCGGCCTGAGTGGACTGGGGTCCGCGGAGATCCGGTCGGAGCCGGTGCCGCGGCGGATCGCGATCCAACTGGCGGCGGAGGTGATCCGGGTCGGTCGCGCGGCCGGGTACGAAGTCGAGCCCATCTTCGGCGTCGAGGCCCAGCGCTTCGTGGATGCCGCCGAAGGACGCGGCGCCGAGATGCTGGAGTCCGACATGGCGGCCGGTGCGCGCAGCCTGGCCGGGGGTCGGCCGTCGCTGCTTCAGGACGTGCTGCGCGGGCGTCGAACCGAGATCGAAGAACTGAATGGGTTTGTGGTTGCCAGAGGCCGAGAACTGGGCGTGCCAACGCCGATGAACGCCGCCGTGGTGGCCGAGGTGCAGCGCCACGGCGTCGGGCTGCTGCGGCCCGATCCGAAAAACCTCGAACCCCTGGCCGCGCTGCTGGCAGTCCCGGCATGACACTGACCGGCCAGCGGCTGATCGCCGAGATGTTGCACGGCTACGGCGTCAGCCACGTGTTCTTCGTGCCCACGATCCTCACGCCGGCCCTGGCGGCCATGGGCGAGCTCGGCATCACGCGCGTGACCGCGCACAGTGAGAAGGCCGCCGCCTACATGGCGGACGCCTAGGCCCGCGCCTCGCGGCGGCCCGGCGTGTGCATGGCCCAGACCGTCGGTGCGGCCAGGCACCGGCTACTGAGCCATGTGAACTATCCTGTGCGTAGCGGGAGGACGGTGCAGCAACCATGGTCCAGACAATCGAACAACAGCTATCGCCGAGCCAGCAGAAGAGCCACTACGAGGCGGAGGGGTACCTGGTCTTTCCTGAGCTCCTCGACATGGCCGAGCTCGCCACGCTACGGGCGGCGCTGGCGGAGGTGCTGCTCGAGGCAGAGGGACTGACCGAGTCCAACGACAAGTTCTCTGTCGTCCCCTCAGACGACGGCACGCGCCACGTCGTGCGGCGGATCTTCAGCCCGATCCAGCATCACCCGGCCTTCTACGACCTGGTCTTCAACCCGAAGATTGTGGACGTGGTCGAAAACCTGATCGGCCCGGACATCCAGCTCCACCACACCAAGCTCAACCTGAAGCCGCCGAGCAAGGATGCACGCTTCGAGTGGCACCAGGACTACCCGTTCTTCCCGCACACCAACTTCGACCTGTTGGCCGTCATGATCATGCTGGACGACTCCACTGAGGACAACGGCTGCCTGAAGATCATCCCCGGCAGCCACAAGTGGGGTCCGCGCAACCACCTGTTCGCGAAGGACGGGGCCTTCTCATCGCAGCTCGAGGACCGGAGTGTCCTCGAAGATGCGTCGCGGTGGAAGACGGTGCCCGTCCCGGCCGGCGGCATGGAGTTGCACCACTGCAACATGCTGCACAGCTCGGGGCCAAACCGCGGCACGCGTCCGCGGAGTGCCATCGTCATCCAGTACCGCGCCGCCGACAACGTCGCGGTCGGCGGCAATATGGCGAACTTCGGCTTCGGCCTGCAGATCCGCGGCACCAATCCGTATCGCGTCCGCATGATGGGCGGAACGTTCCGTCTGCCTGGTCAGATCTCCGATCCTCTCCAGCGCGACGGTTAGCGCTCCCAGCCCATCAGCGAACCCCCTCAGAAAAAGACGCGAGCAGCGGTACCGTGCAGGCTGGTCACCGTGTAGGTGTCCAGTTGCCCGGTGTTGAGGGCTGGGACCAGCGAGAATCGATGGACGGTGGTGATGCCCTCGGTCTGGATCGGGATCACCTGCTCGCCGGGCAGATTGACATGGGGCAGCACGACGCTGAATGACGTCCAGCCGGAGTCGATCGTGCGGCGAACGCTGACACTGACGACCAGTCCCAGGTCGCCGTCGAGCTGGCGGATCTCGTCGCCCTTGAACGTCAGGGTCTGGTGCGTGTCCTGGTACGTGAAGTGTGGCTGGCCATCGACTCCGTTGAGGGCGACGGTGACGTGGCGCCCGCCGCCACTGAGCTGAAACAGGTTGGCCTGAATGAGCGCAGGTGCCTGCTGAGCGGTCGCTTGCATGGGATCCTCCTCTACGCGTCCTACATAAACGCGCGGATCCAGCACATTCGCGGATCGGCTCAGGTGGGCGGCGTGTAGAGCTCCTGGAATGAGCCGATATGGGGGTACAGATCGGCAGCCAGCACGGACAGGATCTGCCGCAGGTGATCCAGATCGTGGTATGCCCACTCCGCGACGTACGTCTCGACCGTAATTTCGCCGAAACGCTGGTGATGGACCACGTGCGCGCGCTGTTCCGGCGTCAACTTGCGTAGCCACACGAGGTTGGCGCTGCGGGCATCGGCCCAGTCATTGGACATCTGGCGCGGCTCGCCTGGCGGTGCAGGTGCCTGCCCGGCCAGGTTCTCGAAGCGCAGGTTGTTCTCCTGCGAGGCGCGCAGCACCCGCGGACCCATGGCGACGGTCTCGGCGTGCAACAGGTGGGCCAGCACCTCGCGCGGCGACCACGCCCGCTCTGACGGGCGCTGATCCGTTGCCGACCGGGGCAGATTGCTCACGATCGCAGCCAGTACCGGCGGCGTGCCTGCCAGGATGTCGATGGCACGCTCGAAATTCAAATCAGCCACCCGGTGATTCTAGACGCGTCCCAATCCTGAAGCGCTCGATAATTGACCTCAGGCTCACCCTCGGCTCACATCCGGCGTCAGCGCCGCCGAGGCAGGGCGCCCACGCCAGCACGCTCTGGCGCCAGACTGGCGGACGCAGCCACATCGGCCGCGGAGTCGAGCCGGAAGCCAGCGCCTCGTCAGCCCGCCGATCGGCAGCCGCTTCACGGAGTAGTTCGGCGTGGCGTTGCCGGGTCAACACGTAGACGCTCATCGGATCCAGCATGCGTTACTTCCTTTCGCGTATCAGGCGCCGAACGAGATCAGGCCCGATAGTCGGTGATGCAGTTGATTCGGTCCGTCCAGCAGGCCCGTGACCGGCCGCAACAGGCCCCAGAACCACTCAGCATCGAGTTCGACCTGTGGTTCTGACGTGCTCTGCAGGATGGCCGCGCGAATCGCGCTAGCCTGTGCGTCGGTGAGTCGATGGCTGCCTGCCCAGCGGGTAAGCAGCGACTCCACATCCTGGGCGGGGTCGATTGGCGGGGTGGTCATACGTTCACTGCCCTCGCGCGGCGGAGCTCGTCGGCGAGCCGACGCCGCGCCTGCGCCAGGTGGTAGCGGACGGTGCCTGGGGGTTGGCCCAGACCCTCGCCGATCTCGGCGCTGGTTTGTCCACCGACCACCTGGAGCACCAGGGCGACCCGCAGGTCGTCGGGTAGGCGGCGGATCGCGCGATCGAGCTCACGCAGGTCTTCCTGTTCCACGAGCGCGTGTTCAGGCGGATCGGCCCACTGCTGCGTGACCCGGGCGTCGGTGTCGACGGCGGCCTGTGCCGCCTGGCCGGCGGCCCGACGGCGGTGGTGGTCCACGACCAGGTTGCGCGCCACCGAAAAGAGCCAGAACCGCCGTCGCTCGGGCGGCAGGGCCTCCAGGCTGGCCTGACCCCGCCACACCCGGAGAAAGCACTCCTGGAGCAGGTCGAGCGCCTGCTCCGGATCGGACGTGCGGCCGAGGAAGTAGGCGTGCAAGCCCTGGCGATACTCGAGGTAGACCGCATCGAAGCGGCGCTGCCGATCGCGCAGCTCCACCGCCTACGTCTCCGCATCGTCATCGGCCACGATGCGCCCGTCGCGGGCGACTGTCAGGACCTGGAGCATCGGGACGAGGGTGCGCGGGGCGATGATTCGGCCATCCAACACGATCGCGGCGACCGCGCGTTTGAGTAACTGGGGTGAGACATCGGCTTCGAAGGTGAATTTGCCGTCGAGGACGAGGGTGATCGGCTCGTCGAACAACTCGAAGAAGCCGGCTGAGAACGAGTCCTTGCCGTCGAAGAGGCGCGGGCTCGCCGAGGAGAACACGATCTGCCCGCCGACCGCGGTCAGACACCCGGTCAGCGCCGCCTCATGTTCGCGCGGCGCGACGATGTGGCCGACCGCAACGACGCGGGCGTATCCGATCGCGTCGACCGGACCGACGATGACCAGCTGGCCGAGCGCAATGAGAATGTCGGTCGGTTGGCCGCGCGGATTGGCGAGATCGGCGCCGGTGATGCGCGTGCTGCCGAACAGCACCTCCACCGTGGCGCCCGGCGTGTACGGGTAGTAGACCACCTGCCCGCTCATGCGACTGAGGCCGGCGCCCAGGGCGGTCTCGCTGCCGACCGGCGCCACCACCTGCCCCATAGTGATGAGCTGAGAAAAGCCGACGCGCTGGACCGGGGTCGTGATGATCAGCTGCCCGGCCACCACCAGCACCTCGTCCTGTGGACCGTCCGCGTTCGCCAGGGCCTCCCCGCTCAAGGTGACCTGCCCGGTCATGACGCGGACCGTCTTGCCATCCGGGATCGGGACAGTCGCCGCCACGTTCTGCATGGGAATGGTCATGAGCTTGCCGAGCAGGCTCGCCGGCACCAGGATCGTGGCGACATTGACGATTCGGCCGACCCCGTCCAGGGTCTGCTCAGATGTGGCGCCCGTCAGATCGAGCAGCGCCACGTTGCGGATCTCTCGCTGGGTGTCTTGCATGTGCCCTCGCTTCTCAAGCATGTGTGTTCGCTAGAGAAGACGCACGCGCGCCCTCGAGTGTTGGGAGTACCCTCATGCTGCTCATGCGGGTGGACTTCCTGGGTCACGCCACACTCCTCGTACGACTCGGGGAGCTGAGCATCCTGACCGATCCCTGGTGGTCGGGCCCGGCGTATCGCGGACAGTGGTATCCGTATCCGCTGCCGGTTCCAGAGCGATTCGATCTGCGCGAGCTGGACGCCGTCTACATCTCGCACGGCCACGAGGACCATCTCCATCGTGAGACGCTGAGTGAGGTGTTGCGCGCGGCCCCCAACGTCCTGGCGGTCATCCCCCAGCGCTACGACACCGGCATGCGCGATTATCTGCGTCGGATCGGATTCCGGCGCATTCGCGAGGTCCCCGGCGGCACACATGTCGACGTCAGACGGGGACCGCTGTCGGCGCGTCTGCGCGTCTTCACCCATATGGATGACAGCATGCTCAGCATCGAATCCGGTGGGCAGGTGCTGCTGAATGCGAATGACGCGTTGCACGCGTCGCGCCGCGAGTTGATTGAAGAATACTGTCGCGTGCTCCGCCGGCGGCTACCGCGCATCGACTATCTGTTCTGCGGTTTCGGCGGGGCGAGTTACTTCCCGAACTGTATCCATGTGCCCGGCAAGGACGACGTCACCGTGGCGCGCGCGAGGGAAATCTTTTTTCTGCGCAACTTCGCGCTGATCACCGATCGACTCCAGCCTCGCCAGGCGTTTCCGTTCGCGGCCCATTTCGTACTGCCGGATGCCCACAACTGGTGGATCTCCGAGACGCGACTCCAGATGGCGCCGCCCGCGGAGGCCGTGCGTCGACTCGCGCCGGAGCTGCGCTCTGAAGTCCACGACCTGCAGCCAGGCGATTGGATTGAGAGTGGGACGGTCCACGCGTCGGCGTATCCAGGGATCGCACCCGAGCGAGCGCGCCGCGAGGTTGTGGCGCGCTACGGTCAGCCGCCGGCGCCCGCGCCCCTCACCAGCGCGCAATACGACCGGCTGGTCGACGCGACCCGGGCGCGGGCCACGCAACGCGCGCGGACGCTGGGCCCGAGCGAGCGGCTGGACGCGGTTCTCCGGCTCTGGGACCACCCGGCGGCCGACATTCGGGTTGTCGTCGCCGACCAACGCGCCGACGTGGCGCCGACGACGTCGACCAACTCGGATACGCCGCCCGAGGTGATCCTCGGGACCCGCTCCGACCTGCTCTGGGCCATGATGCAGACGCCGTTCGGGCGCGACCTCCTCACCGTCGGCTACGCGGTCGACATCCGTTTGCGCTCGATCCAGGAGATGGCGAACAACGCCCACGAGCGCCTGCTGAACCTGCTCGCCTATCCCCAGCCGCGCTGGCGCGAACGGTTTCGACGCCAGCCCGGCCGCGTGCTGGGCTTTCTGCTCGGCGATCCGAGCATGCGCTACGCGCTCAAGTCGAAACTCGGCCTCGCTCGATCCGCCCGCATCGACGCGACCGAACGCGGACTCTACGCCATCAGCGACTGGGCCGAGCTCGCCCGCACGCCGGAGTAGACCCGCGTCACTCCGGCGTCGACACAACCCCTCAAGCCTGAACTCGCGAGTGGCGGCGGTGCGATTCGCGCACGACCAGGCGCGGCTCCAGCACCATGTGCTGGCCGGAGGTCGCTCAACAGGGCGTCGGGTGGCGACCGCGTGCGCGGGGGTGGCACTATCGATTGAGTGAGCCAGGCCGAACGAACCGTTCCAGCGTCGTTCGAGCCTCGTCCGGTCGCCTCGCCGGCGGCCTGGCGGCTGGGTGACCTGTCGGAATCGCGCCGCTGGGCGTACTACCTGCTCCTGCCGAGCCTGCTGCTGGTCGCCGCGGTCGCCATCTACCCGGTCACCTCGGGTGTGTGGCTCAGCTTCCAACGCTACAACCTGTTGCGCGCGCCCGTGCCGAGCTTCGTCGGGCTGATGCAATACGCCGACCTGGCGGCGGACGCCGTGTTCTGGACCACCGTGCGCAACACCGCCGTCTGGGTCACCGTCGGCGCCTTCTCCCAGTTCCTACTCGGCCTGATCACCGCCCTGGCGCTGCATCGCAAAGGGCTGCGGGTCGGGCTGCTGCTGCGGGTTGGCCTGCTCCTGCCCTGGCTCATGCCAACGGTCGTCGCCGGCCACATGTGGAGTCTGCTGCTCGATTCTCGCATCGGCGTGCTGAACGACCTGCTGGTCCGGCTCGGCCTGCTGCACGGCTACGTGGCGTGGTTCGCCCAGTCCGAGACGGCCATGGGCGCGGTGCTGCTGGTCGACCTGTGGAAGAACTTTCCGTTCTTCACGCTGCTCCTGCTCGCCGGCCTGCAGGGCGTGCCCGAGGAGCTGTACGAGGCGGCCGAAGTCGACGGCGCGGGCGCGTGGTACAGCTTCCTGCGCATCACCCTGCCGATGTTGACCCCGGTCATCGTCGCGGCCGTCATCCTGCGCGTCATCGGCCTGGTGAACTCGCCCGATCTGATGATCATCCTGACCCACGGCGGCCCCGGCCTGGCGACATACGTCCTGTCGCTGCTGGCGTTCAACGACGCGTATACCGGCTTCGACTTCGGCGCGGCGGCCGCGGTCGCCACGGTGATGCTGGTCCTGCTGATGGCGTTCACCTCGGCGTATGTGCGCGTCTCGGGTGTCACCCGTGATTAGGTCGCGGCGGCAGACCCAGCGCCTGTACGACGGACTTGCCTACGCGGTCCTCATCGGCACGTTCGGCTTCGCGGTGTTTCCCATCCTGTGGACGCTGCTCACGTCGCTGAAGCCGAACGCCGACATCGTCACCGCCGAGATCCAGTACCTTCCGCTGCGCCCGACCCTCCAGAACTACGTCACGCTGTGGGGCCAGGCCGGTTTCCCGGTCATGTTCGTCAACAGCACCATCGTGACCGCCTTGACCGTCCTGGTGTGCCTGGCGGTGGGGATCACCGGCGCGTACAGCCTGTCGCGCTACCGCTTCCGAGGGCGCGGCCAGCTGCTGCTCTTCTACCTGGTCATCCGGATGTTTCCGGCCGTGCTGCTGCTGCTGCCGATCTTCATCGCGCTGCGCGTCCTCGGGCTGTACGACACCCACCTCGGGCTGGCCCTGGCCTATACGGCCTTCCTGCTGCCGGTGTGCATCTGGGTCCTCAAGGGCTTTTTCGACAGCATCCCGCCCGAGCTGGAGGACGCGGCGCGCATCGACGGCTGCACGCGCGCCGGCGCGATCGTCCGGGTGGTGCTGCCGCTGGCGCGGCCCGGCGTGGCGGCCACCGCGGTCCTGGTCGCCATCTCGGCGTGGAACGAGTTCCTGTTCGCGCTGATGTTGACGACCAGCCAGGGCATTCGCACCTGGCCGGTCGGCCTGCAGCTGATGGTCGGCGAGTATCAGCTGCCGTGGGGGCTGCTGACAGCCGGCGGCATCATCAGCATCGCGCCCATCCTGGTGTTCTTTGCGCTCGTCCAGCGCGCGCTCGTGCGCGGGTTGACGCTGGGCGCGGTCAAGGGCTGAGTCTATCTCTGGGGAGGAGCATTCTGTATGGACCGACGTCATTTCCTGAAAGCCTCGCTCGGGTCCGGGAGCGCCCTGCTGGTCGCCGCGTGTGCGCCGCAAGCGGTGGCGCCGCCAGGTGTGTCATCAAGCGGTGCCGCCACGAGTGGGCCCGCGCCGGCGAGCGCGCCAGCGGCGACGATCGCGCCGGCGGCGCTGACCGGCACCGTCAGCTACTGGCACACCTTCACCAGCCAGAGCGAGATGGACGGTCTGGACAAGGTGACCAAAGCCTTCAACGCCAAATACCCCAAGGTGACCGTCAACAGCGAGAACGTGCCCAACTCCGACTTCATGGCCAAGTTCACCCTGGCGGTCCAGGGTGGCGGCAAGCCCGAGACGACCATGATCTCGAGCGTGCGCCTGCCAGACATGGTCACAATGGGCGGTTTGATCGACCTCACGTCGCGGGTCGCGACGTGGGACCAGCGCCAGTACCTGCCGCCGGAGCGCTTCAAGGACGCCACCGTCAACGGCAAGATCTACGGCGTCCCGAGCTTCGCATTCGTCAACTGGATGTACTACCGCGCCGACTGGTTCAAAGAAGCTGGTCTGGCGCCACCCAAGACCTTCGACGACTTTCAGAATGCCGCGATCAAGCTGACGGATCCGTCCAAGAACCGGTTCGGGTTCGGCATGCGCGGCGCCGGCGGCGGCGAGGGCTTGCTCATCGAGGTCATCCGCTCGTTCGGCTCGCCCATCGTCGACGACAAGGGCGAACCGGCGATGGATCGGCAGAAGGCGACCGACGCCGTCCGCTGGTACAGCGAGCTGTACACGAAGTACCACGCCGTGCCGCCGAGCGTCACCAACGACAGCTTCCAGCAGATCATGACCGGGTTCAGCACCGGTCAGACGGCCATGCTGTGGCACCACACCGGGTCGCTGATCGACGTCGGCACCGCCCTGGGCGCCGACTCCGGCAAGTTCGGCACGCTGCCCAGGCCGGCTGGACCCGCGGCGCACATCGCCGACGTGAGCTACTCGTACAACGGCATGAGCGACCCGAAGAACGCCGACGCCGACTGGGCCTGGCTGGACTTCTGGGCGCAGCCTGATACCCAGATCGCCTTTCTGGAGTCCACCGGCTACTTCCCGTCCAGCACCAAGGTCGCCGACGACGCGCGCGTGCAGAAGAACCCGTACTACGCCGCGGCGATCGAAACGCTGAAGTTCGGCGGCCCGGCGCCAGCGTTCGCCGGCTCGTCCAACTGGGGGCTGACGGTGGTGCTGCCCAACTTCCAGCGGGTGCTGCTGGGCGAGATCAAGCCGGAGGAGGCCGTGGACGTGATGATGAAAGGCCTCGACAAGGCGGTCAAAGGGTAGTGCGATTAACCGATCAAGTTGCGGTGGTGACCGGCGCCGGCAACGGCATCGGCCAGGCCATCGCCCGCGCGTTCGCGGCTGAAGGAGCCCGCGTCGTCGTGGCGGACATCGACGCCGACGGCGCCGCGGCCACCGCGTCCTCGATTTCGTCGACCGGCGGCACGGCGCTGGCGGTGCCAACCGACGTGACCTCGCCCGAATCACAAGCTGCCCTCTTCGCGCGGGTGCGGGACACGCTCGGACGCCTCGACGTCCTGGTTAACAACGCTGGCGTCTTTCACGTCGCGCCGCTGCTGGACTTTCCGCTCGAGGCCTGGCGGCGCGGCTTTGCGGTCAACCTCGAGGGCGCGCTGCTGGCCACCCAGCGCGCCGGGCGCATGATGCAAGCGCAGGATCCGCATCCGGTGACCGGCTGTCGCGGCAAGATCGTGAATATCAGCTCCGGCGCAGCTGAAGTGGGACGTCCCTTCTTGCCGGCCTACGGCGCCAGCAAAGCCGCGCTCAACCACCTCTCGAAAACGTCGGCGCTGGTGCTCGGGCCGCACGCCATCGCAACGACCGTGCTGTATCCGACGTCGGTCCGCGAGGGCATGTTTGGGCCGATTGCCGAGCAGATGGCGGAGTTCGAAGGCATGCGCCCCGAGGATTTCGCCGCGCAGCGGGCCGCGGGCAGTCCGCTGGAGCGGCTCCAGAAACCGGAGGAGGTCGCCGCGATCGCCGTGTGGGTTGCGGCGCAGCCCGGCATGCGCCTGAACGGTCGACTGGTCCACACCGAAGCGCACGTCGGACTGCTGCCGTGAGGTTGCGACTGGGCGTTGCCGGTGGACCGGTGCCGCGCCTACCCGCCGACCTGGACCAGCCCCTCGCACGGCAGCTCGCCGGGCTCGGAATACGCGTGCTGACGACCCACTTTCAGCCAACTCCGCAGGCCGTCGCCGAACACGCCCGCCATGTCCGCGGCGTGCTCGCGGACCAGGGAATCGCGATCGTGCAGGCGACCGGCTACAACCCGCAGCTCACCCATCCTGACGACGCCGTGCTGGCCTCCGAGCTCGAGCGGCTGCGCGCCGCATTCAACACCGCCCGCCAGCTGGGCGCCGAAATGATCATCAGCGGCTGCGGCTCACGCCACCCGAGCCACTTCTACGGCCCGCACCCGGACAACCACACCCCGGCAACCCGCGAGCGCTTGATCAGCAGTCTGCGGCGCGTCGTCCCGTGGGCAACGGACGCGGGCGTCATCCTGGCCCTGGAGTGCCACGTCACCACCGCGCTCGATACCCCCGAACACATCCGCGAGGTCATCCAGGCCGTGGATTCGCCGTGGGTGCGCGCCAACTTCGATCCCGTCAATCTGCTCGGCGATTTTCAGCAGGTCTGGCACAACGCCGCGGCGATGCGCCACATGTGGCGCACCCTCGGCACGTGCTACACGAAGTCCGCTCACCTCAAAGACGTCGTCACCGACGCAGACTTCGTCGTCCACATCTCCGAAGCGGCCCCGGGCCAGGGCCACCTCGACCTGGACGCGTACTTCGATGTCGTCAGCCAGCTTGGCGAAGACACCGCCGTCATCGTCGAACACCTGCCCGCCGACCAGGCGCTGGCTGCCATCGCCTACGTCAAACACGCCGCCGAACAGCGCGGATTCACGTTCGCCTGAGCCGCGGTGGCCAGTGAGTGATGCTGGAGCGCGGGGCGCTCAGCGGCGCGTGAGCGGCACTCCTGAGGCCGCCGCCTGAGCCACCTCCGGATCGAGCTGGAGGCCGAAGCCGTCGGCCAGCCGAGTCAGGTAGTTGAAAATGCCCACGATGTGGCCCACTTCCAGCAGCCCTTCGTCAGTAAAGCCCAGGTCACGCAACGGCTGCCAGTCCGCCTCAACCATCCGGGTGGGGGTGGCGCTGAGCTTCTCGGCGACCGTGCACAGCGCCCGCTCGCGGACCGACAGGGAGGTGACGCCCCGCCAGCGGTGCTGCTCGATCGCCTCGACGACGTCGGGTCGCCCACCCTCGACACGCAGAAACTCTGCGTGGGACTGCGTTCAATAGTGACAATCCTGCGCCGCGGCCGTCACGGCGGCAACCATCTCCCGCTCCGCCCGGCTCAACTCGCCCGGACCAAACATGATCTCGCGGAAGAGTGGACCGAAGAAGGGCGAGATCCGGCGGTGCGCCGCCCGCAGGCGTGGCATCCCCATGATGAAGCCAAAGTCATAGGCCGAGGCCCCGCCCGCCGGCATCGCGGCCTGGATCTCCGCGTCGCTGGGCAGGGCCACCCAGGCCTGCCTCTCGGCTCGTGCGCTCATAAAGCCGATCCTCCCAAGGTTGTGGAGCCGCTAGTCTAGTGCATGATCAGCCCGCCGGTGACGTTGATGGCCTGGCCGGTCAGGTAGTCCGCTTTGCTGGTCGCCAGGAAGCCGACGACGTTGGCGACGTCCGCCGGTTGCGCGCCACGGCCGAGGGGAACGGTGGCGACGCGTTCTTGCCAGTACTCTCCGGGTTGCTTGCCAAGGCGAGCGACGCCCACTTCACGATCGATCTGCGCCCACATCTCGGTGTCCACATAACCTGGACAGACGCAGTTCACCCGGACCCCCGAGTCCGCGTAGGCGACCGCCAGGCTCTTCGTGAGGCTGATCACGGCCGCCTTGCTGACCGCGTACGGCAGGCTGTTGGCTGAGGCCACCTTGCCGGCCATCGACGCCACGCTGACGATGACGCCCCGCCGCGCGGCCAGCATGGTGGGCAACACCGCCTGCGCGCAGAACAGGACCGCTCTGGCGTTGACCCCCATGACCGTATCCCAGTGCTCCTCGGTGATCTCGAGCGGCGACGCCGACCGGTAGATCCCGGCGTTGTTCACCAGGATGTCGATCCGACCAAACATCTGCAGCGTCTGGTCCACCATCGCCGTTCGATCGGCGGCGCGAGTGACGTCGACACCTACCGCCAGCGCCTGCCGGCCCGCCTGCTGGACCGCCGCCGCCGTCTCCGCCGCCGCCGCCACGTTCAACTCAGCCACCGCGACGCTGGCACCCAGGCCTGCCAGTTCCAGCGCGATTGCGCGGCCAATCCCGCGTCCGGCACCTGTCACGATCGCGACCTGTCCGTCGAGTTCCACTTGACGCCACCTCGTTTCTCGTTCGGGAAAGCTCACCCAGGGTAAACCGCTTGTCCTCCATTCGACGCGGGCGTAGGCTGCACCTGGGAGGACGCCCCATGCGGACAGTTGTCGACACCATCCTGCCGACCACCATGGTCGGTTCATACCCACGGCCGAAATGGTTCAACTACCAGTTGCTCGGTCGCGACGTGCGGGTTGCGTTCAAGCACGTCGACCACGCCGAGGCCTTTGCCGACGCGACGGCGGCGTCGATTCGCGACCAGGAGGAGGCCGGCCTGGACATCGTGACCGATGGCCAGATGTGCTTCGACGACTATGTCGGCGTCATCGGCTCCTTCTGCTGGTACATGTACGAGCGCATCCCGGGCTTCGACCCGGCCAAAGAAGAACATCCAAATGCCGTCGGTGCGGCGAGCCTGACCCGGGATCTCGCGTTGCTGTCCGATTGGGGTGGCGTCATCAACAGCGGGCCGGTGGGGCCAGGCGCGCTACGCCTGGTCGACCTCTACAAGATCGCCGCGCGCTCAGCTTCCAGACCGCTCAAGGTGTCGGTCGGCGCGGGCCCGGTGAATCTCGCCTGGCACGTCTACTATCAGCACTACAAGGACGCGCGCGAGCTGTCCTACGCGCTGGCGCCCATTTTCAATGCCGAGATGAAGGCCCTGGTCGCCGCGGGCGCCACGTTCCTGCAGCTCGAAGACCTGGGTCCGTGGCTGCCGCTCTTCACCGGCAACAACGAGGACTTCAAGTGGATCGCCGACGTCTATCGACAGTGCATCGACGGCGTCGACGCCAAGATTGCGCTGCACTTTTGCTACGGCAACGCCTGGGGCAACCAGCTCTCGGGGCTCATCACCGCGGGCTATGAGGCCGTCCTGCCGTACTTCTACGACCTGCCGATCGACCAGTTCGTGCTGGACTTCGCGAACCGCGACATGGCCGGCATCGACGCGCTGCGCTCGCTGCCGAGCGACAAAGAGGTCGGCGTCGGCGTGGTCGACGTCCGCACGAGCATGGTCGAGACGCCGCGGACGATCGCCGAACGGATCCGCCAGGTGCTCGGGGTGGTACCGGCCGAACGCGTCTACCTGACCACCGACTGCGGCATGAAACCCCTGCCGCGGATGGTCGCCAGGATGAAGCTGCAAGCCCTGTCAAACGGGGCCCAGATCGTCCGCCAGGAGCTTGGAGTCCGAGGTCTCGTCACCAGCACCCCTGGCTGAAGCCGCGGACCCGGAGCCAGGGCGCGTCAGTACCCTGGAGCTGTTCTTCGACCTGGTCTTCGTCTTCACCATCACCCAGCTGACGACGGTCCTCGTCACCGACCCGACCCCGCGCGGGGTACTCCAGGTGGCGCTGATGCTGGGCGTCATCTGGTGGATGTACGGCGGCTACGCCTGGCTGACCAACGCGGTCGCGCCCGACGGCACTGGCCGACGCCTGCTCCTCCTGGGAGGCATGGCCGCCTTCCTGCTGCTGGCGCTGGTCATCCCGCGCGCCTTCGCTGGCGGCGGCGCGGCGTTCGGGCTGGCGTATCTCGTCGTCGTCGGCGTGCACGCGGCGCTCTTCACCCGGACCTCTTCCGAGAGCGCGGTGCGGGCCATCCTGCGGATCGCCCCGTTCAATATCGCCTCGGCGCTGCTCATCCTCGCCGCGGGCGTCGGCGGCGGGCTGCTGGAGTACGGCTTGTGGGCGCTTGCGTTCGCGTTGGAGTGGGTGACGCCGAGCGTGGCCAGAACCGAGGGATTCGAGATCCGCGCCGCGCACTTCGTCGAACGGCACGGGCTCGTGGTGATCGTCGCTATCGGCGAATCGGTGGTGGCGATCGGCATCGGCGCGGCCGGGCTGCCGATCGACGCGGGCCTGGTGGTCGTCGCCGTACTGGGGCTGGCGCTCAACGCCTGCCTATGGTGGACGGTCTTTGGCGGGGACGATGACGTCCGCGCCGAGCGAGCCCTGGAGGACGCACCGCTGGCGCGTCGGCCCACGCTGGCGCTGCACGCGTTTGGCTACTGGCACCTGCCACTGCTGTTCGGCATCATCGCCATCGCGGCCGGCTTGAAGAAGGCGACCGGACTTCCGTCCGGACCGCTCGAGGCGGCCGCCGCGATCCAGTTGGCCGCCGGCGTTGCCGTGTTTCTGATCGCCGCCGCGCTGGTGTGCCGAACGCTCGGCATCTCGCACGGGCCCTGGCGTGGGCTCGCCGCGGTCCTCGTCCTGTTCACCACGCCACTGGGCGTCTGGCTGTCGGCCACCGCCCAACTGGCGGGGCTGGTGGCCCTGCTGGTCGCGATGCTCATTGCCGAGTCAGTCCGCGCGACAACCAACCACCTGGCTTAGCGCACGCTGCTTGTGTAGAAGCACCACCACTTGCCGAAACGGCCCGCCGGCGGCACACTGGTGCCGGCCCGCTATCGGCCGCACATGTCGATATTCGCGTCGCGGGTTCGTCTACTACATGAAGGAGCTCACGATGACCGGAGTACGCGTCCTGGTAGGTACCCGCAAAGGCGCATTCGTCCTGACGTCCGACGCCAAGCGCGAGCAGTGGGACGTCAGCGGACCCCATTTCGCCGGCTGGGAGATCTACCACCTCAAGGGCTCGCCCGCTGAGCCGGATCGGCTGTACGCATCCCAGACCAGCGGCTGGTTCGGACAACTGATCCAGCGCTCCGACGACGCTGGGAAGACGTGGGCGCCCGTGGGGAACAAGTTCACCTACGAGGGCGTCCCAGGCATGCACCAGTGGTACGACGGCACGCCGCGGCCCTGGGAGTTCAAGCGCGTCTGGCACCTCGAACCGTCGTTGACCGACCCCGACACGGTCTACGCCGGGGTTGAAGACGCCGCCCTGTTTCGCACGTCCGACGGCGGCCAGACATGGTGCGAGCTCGCCGGACTGCGCGGCCACGGCTCGGGGCCGTCGTGGCAGCCCGGCGCCGGCGGGATGTGCCTGCACACCATCCTGCTCGATCCGAAGAATCCGCAGCGCATCTTCGTCGCCATCTCGGCCGCGGGCGCCTTCCGTTCCGAGGACGCCGGCCAGACGTGGCAGCCCGTAAACCGCGGCTTGAAGTCCGAAGGCATCCCCGATCCGAATGCCGAGGTCGGCCACTGCGTCCATCGCCTGGCGATGCATCGATCTCGGCCCGACGTCCTGTTCATGCAGAAGCACTGGGACGTCATGCGCAGCGACAACGGCGGCGAGTCGTGGCAGGAGATCAGCGGCAACCTGCCCACCGATTTCGGGTTTGCGATCGACGTGCACGCGCACGAGCCTGAGACCATCTACGTCGTCCCAATCAAGAGCGACTCGGAGCACTTTCCGCCCGAAGGGAAGCTGCGCGTGTATCGCAGCCGGACCGGCGGCAACGACTGGGAGGCGCTCACGAAGGGTTTGCCTCAGCAGGACTGTTACGTCAATATCCTGCGCGACGCGATGGCGGTGGACTCGCTCGATGCGTGCGGCGTGTACTTCGGCACCACTGGCGGGCAGGTCTACGCCTCGGCCGACGCCGGCGACCACTGGAGTCCGATCGTGCGCGATCTGCCCGCGGTGCTGTCGGTCGAAGTCCAGACACTGGCATGATCCGCGTGGTCCTGCCGGCCCACCTGCGCACGCTCGCGCGGGTCGGCAGCCAGGTCGAGCTCGACGTCGCGGGCCAGGTCACGCAGCGCTCGGTGCTGGACGCGCTCGAGACGTGCTATCCGATGCTGCGCGGGACCATCCGCGATCATACGACGCAGCAACGCCGCGCGTTCCTGCGCTTCTTTGCCTGCGGCCAGGACCTGTCGCACGAGTCGCCGGATGCCCCGCTGCCCGAAGCGGTCGTGCGCGGGACGGAGCCGTTCCTGGTGATCGGGGCGATGGCCGGCGGCTGAGAGACACCCCGCGTTTGTCACGGCGCTTGGTGTGGACTGGACTTAGCACCGCGTCAGCGGCGACCGGCGGCTGCGGTGGCGTGATCGCTACGCGACGCGTCGGCACGCCGGCGAACTACACGCCGCCGTATAGCGACTCAGAGCCACCTCACGAATCGAGGCCGATGCTGAGGACCGTGCTCGGGAGTTGCGGTGAGGGTTCCTTGTGCTCGGTCACCGCGGTGCCGATCGCAAAGAACTCGATCGCGTTGTTTCCCCAGCCCCAGCTGCTTTCCTGCACGCGCACGCCGACAATGCCCGTACCACCCCGCTCGACTGCCTCGGCTTGCATACGCTCCAGCGCCAGCTCGCGGGCGGTGTAGGTCGCCTCCGAATAAATCGTCAGCTCGGTGTTGCGGCCGGCCGTCTTGAGCGACTGCATCAGGCCCATATGGCGGATGTGGTAGACGCACGCGCCCATGGCCAGGCTCACCGGGCGGTAGCCGGTCTCGATCAGCTTCCAGAAGTCCTGGCCGCTCAGGTCGGAGGTGAACGGGCGATTGTCGTGGGTGCGGTAGTGCTCGCCCGCCTCGTGACGGACGGCCGTGCCGATGGCCTGAAACTCGAGGACGTTGTCCTCCATAGCGTAGTCCTTGAATTCGAGTCGGACACCGACCACACCGTCGGCCCCGAGCAGGTCCGCCTCTTCCTCCATGCGCGTCATCGCCAGCTCGCGCGCCCCGTACATGGCCTGGGTCAAGACGGCCAGCTCCTGGCTCTGGTTCCAGTTCTGCCATTGGAAGCCAACGTGGTAGATGCATGAGCCCATCACCAGCCCGAGCGGCTGGAACGCGGCTCGACGCACGAGCAGGAACTCGTCGACGGACAGGTCGCTGGTGAAGAAAGTCGGCGCTCCGCCCTCGCCGCGCATGCTCCGCAAGCGCTGCTCGGCACCGGCTGGCAGGCCGACCCTCGAACCGGGCGTATAGCTCATCACACTCTCCTTTGATGGGGGGGTTAGTCGCTAACCGTGGAGGAGTCTCGCCAGCGCGTCGCGGCCCGCACCGGTACGCTCGAGCTCAGTGCCCAGCGCCAGACCAAGCTCGTCCAGCCAGCGTTCAAGGGGCAGCGTGTCGGTGCGCACGGCCACGTCGCGGACGACGCGCGTGCGCCTGGCTTCCAGCGTATCGCGCCGACCGCGCTCGAGCACGTAACGTAGCCCGTTCAGTTCGACGGTCACGCCGGTGGTGTGCTTCGGGCCAATCAAACCTCGCGTGCGACGCACCGCGGTCTGGGCAGCCAAGGTGCCCTCCAGGAACGTCGCGAGTTGTTCCAGCAACGCCTGCTGGTCCTGCTGATAGCGCGCCAGCAGCGCCCCACTCACGCCGAGGTCTTCCCAGTCGGGCGTGGGTGGCTCAGAGTCTGACATGAGGCGCGCGCCGCAAGACAGTTTACGCCTGTGGCTGGCCGGCCACCGCAGCCTGCCCATCGGCACGGGTCTCCGGGGCGCGGGTCTCGGAACCGCGCCCGCTAGCTTGTCGCGTATCCAGGCCGGGCAGCGCGTCCGCTCGAGATCGCGCGATCGACGCCCGCGAGCCAGGCAATACAGGCGAAGCGCGCCCCCGCACCGAAGGGCTTGGGGACGCACTTCGCCGCGAACCTCCGGCTAAACGCGTGCTTCGAAGATCCGGTTGAATGGCGTCGCCGTCGCGCGACGAAAATGGCTCAGGCCGGCGGCCGCGGCCACCCCGCGCAACGTGGCGTCCGACGCAATCGTGCCGAGCGCGTGACCGCTTTCAGCGATCGCGTGCGGCGTGCAGATCAGCACGGAGGCCCCCGAGTACACCCGGCCAACGGGGTTGTGGTTTTCAGCGTCAGTTTCGCCGGCCATTGGCTCGACCAGCATCACGGTGCCGCCAGGCGCCAACGTCTGCGTCGCACGCCGCAGGGCAGCCGTTGGATCGCCCATGTCGTGCAAACAATCGAAGAACGCGACCAGGTCGTAGCCGCTCAGCGGGGACGGGAAGTCGGACGACGGTGCAACTTCGAAGCTGAGCCGATCGGCTATACCGGCTTCGGCGGCTGCCCGACGCGCACGTTCGATGGACGGCGCGTGATTGTCGAAGCCGAGGAAGGTCGAGTTCGGGTACGCGCGGGCCAGGATGATCGTCGACGCGCCGTGACCACAGCCGACGTCGGCGACGAGTGCGCCGCGCTCGAGCTTTGCCTGGACGCCTTCGAGGGCGGGAATCCACTCCTGGACCAGGAACTGCTCGTAGCTGGGGCGGAAAAAGCGTTCGACGCCCGAGAAGAGACCCGTGTCGTGCTCGCCCCAGTGCATGCCCTGGCCGGTGCGGAAGGCCTCAGTGATCCGCGGCTCGGCCCGCATCGCACTGATCAACATCTGGTACCTACCCGACAGCGCGCCCAGCGCGGCGGCGTGCTCCGGCGGCAGCGAATAGCGGCCGGTGGTCGCGTCAAAGTCCAGGTATCCTCCGGCGGCCTGGTTCACGAGCCATGGGTGCACGTACGGCTCGGCGGTGCCGGTCCGCTGCGCGAGCTCGGTCGGGGTCGCCGGACCATCGTCGGTGAGCGCACCGTACAGGTTGAGCTCGTCGCCGATAACCAGCAGCGTGGCGCTGGTCAGCGAGCCCCAGTCACCGACCGCCTTGTTGACGAACGCCTGCAGCTTGTCGCTGTCCAGCACTGGCTGTTCCGCAAGAGCCATCGCGAACCCCCTGCAACGGCGCCGGAATTTTCCTTCATCAAAGGCTTGCGCCGTTGGGCAGGTCCTACTCTGACGGCCCTCGCCGCGAGGCTCATCGTGGGGTGTACGGAACCTCGCCATCGCGAGTACGGAACGTGGCAGAGTCAGCGGTACGGATGCTGGCGCGCGATCCAGGCCGCCACCTGCGACCGATTCGTCAGCTGCAACCTGGCCAGAATCGCGCTGACATGTGATTCGACGGTTCGCTCGCCGAGCACCAACCGTTCGGCGATGGCTCGGTTCGACAGGCCCTCGCCTACCAGGAGCGCCACCGAGCGCTCGCGTGGGCTCAGGCCCGCCTGGTCTCGGCGACCACGCGGCGGTCGCGGGCCCATCCGCCGCACAGACGACTCGACGAAGGCAGCGCGCAGTTCATCCGGGACGCCCTCGGCCATCTCCGTTACCGATGCCTCGGCAGCCTCCCGCGCACGATGCGCGTCGAGCTGGTCGGCTCGAGCCGCTCGAGTCGCTGCCGACGCAGTGCCTACCTCTTGAGTTTGCCGTGAGCTTGATTTTCGTACGCCGGCAGCGACCGCTGAGAGGACGAACTGTTTGGGAGGCCGGCCCCGGCCCGCTCGAAGCCGTTGCCTTGCACGCGCCGCCAAGGGCTCAGCCGAGCGACCGAGTTCCTTGCGTCGCACGAGTCCTGGTTTGAAAAATCAGCGGGCTACATGCATCGGCATGCACGTTACAAGATCAAGGTAGCGCTACCCTTGCCACAATCCTGCGCGCCGGCTCCGGAGTGGTCGCACTGCCTGTGACGCTTGACGAGTTTGCGAGCTGGCGAGCGTCGAGCGTCGAGGCTCCTGGAAACTACCCTGCGGGGTGGTGTGTCGATCGGCCAAGCAGCCTATAGTGCCGCGCTGACGACCGCGTTTGTGCACCTTTCATTACGAGGCATCGCAACGTGGCGGCTTATCACGCACGCGTGGCGAATCGCCTGCCTGTAGTTCAGGTGGCCTCTCCACGATATGGAGCAAACCACCCGATGACACAAGACGCCAAGCGCGTGATAGTGATTGGCAGCGGGCCATCCGGAGCGATGGCCGCGCTGACTCTCGTCGAGCAGGGCCTGCCGGTCACGATGCTCGAGTCCGGAAGGGACGTGCCCGATGGCTTCCTTATCCGAGCCATGGGCAGAAACGTCTTCAGGCGGCGCCCACAGCCCGCGGACACCAACCATGACGTAAAAGGGGCCGATGCTGGCGCCACCTGGGTCCAGAGTCTCGTCCCGGGTGGGCTGTCAAACTACTGGGTCGGGGCAGCGCCGCGTTTCAGTCCAGATGACTTCCACGAAGGCGAGCGACTGCACGAGCGCTACCGCTGGCCGCTTGACTACGCAGATCTCGTGCCGTACTACGAGCGCGTTGAGCGGCTGTTGCGCATCGTCGGCGATCCCCACGATGTGCCGAATATGCCCGCGCCGGTCGTGCTCCAGGGTCGAGAACTACCGGGGGCATGGCGGAAAGTCGCGACATACGCGGCAAGTGTGGGGCACGGGTTAGCGCCTATGCCGCTCGCTGATGGACCGAACTGGATGTGGGCCCACACTGGCGTAGGCTTCAACAGTTACACCCATGTGGTGCGCCAGTTGCAGCGGCGTCCGAACTTCGACCTCCGGGTCGGCGCCCATGCCCTGCGTCTGGAATGGGACGGCCATACGCGCACCGTGACTTCGGTGGTATACCGGGATCGAACCAGCGGCTGCGATACCCGCCTGCCGGCCATCGCCGTCGTCGTCGCCGCCGGTCCGCTGGCGTCCACCAAGCTCCTCCTCAACTCCGGCTGCTCCGACTTTCCGGATGGACTCGGCAACGTCGAGGGCTTGTTGGGCAGATACCTGCACGAGCACCCACGGCAATGGTTTCCGCTCGAATTGCAGGGCGGCATGCTGCCGCGACTCGCGCAGGCGGCATACCTTACCCGCAGTCCGGCGGAGGAATCGACGCCACTCCTCGGGGCTGGCTGCACGATCGGCTTCGTGTCGACGCAGGACAAGCTGCGTTCGTTGATGCCGTCACAGACGAACAGATTTGGCGTCCTCATTTTCGGGACGATGGTACCCATCGCCGAAAATCAACTGCGTCTGCATCTGTCGAGCAGGGATGAGTTCGGTTTGCCTAATCTCGACGTGCACATCCAGTACACGCCGGACGAGTTGCAGAACATGACGGCGGCACGCACGAAGCTCACCAGCGTCCTCGCATCAGCTGGCTATCCGTGCTCCGTCCCGAAGTACATGCCGGACCCGGTCGCCGGTTCGTCGATTCACTACGGCGGCACAATTCGCATGCATGCCGCGCCACACTACGGCATGCTGAACGCCTGGAATCGGTTGCACGCCGTTGCGAACGTCGTGGTCGCCGACGCCAGCGCATTCACCACCGGTGTCGAGAAGAACCCCACGCTGACCGCTATGGCGCTAGCGGCACGCGCGTCCGAGCGTCTCGCCTGCGATCTCAGGGCCGCCTAGCTTCACCGAATCTCAACCGCGCCTCCACGCGTGGTTGATTGATCCCACCCTGAAGGGTGGGGTCAGTCTCCGTGCTGGCGTCCATGATCTCCCCGCGAGACTCCTCACCGATGACTCCACTGACCGACCAACAGAAGCACGTCATCCAACACATCGTCACGCCCGAGCGGGCCCGCTTCGACCTGCGCGAGCGGCGGATCTACTCGCATGACACGGGCGTCCTGCCGGGCGTGTTCCGCCTGCTGGCTGGACCAAGCCTCGCAGATGGCGTCGTCCAGCCGACCAGCGAGGACCAGGTGGTCCAGTTGGTTCGCTATGCACGCGCCGAGCGCATCGCGCTCGTACCTCGTGGTAAAGGAACCTCGGGCTATGGCGGCGCAGTACCCGCTCAGGGTGGCCTGGTGGTGGATGCCACACATCTGCGGGGTGTCATCCGCGCCGACGCCCAGGCGCTCACCGTAACGGTCGGCGCCGGCACGGTCTGGAAGGACCTGGAGGAGAGCTTGGCGATCGTAGGCCTGGCGCTCCGCCTCTACCCGACGAGTGCTCCAGCGTCCACCGTGGCCGGCTGGCTCGCCCAGGGCGGAGCCGGCATCGGCAGCCACGCGTACGGCTGGTTTGCCGACAACGTGCGAGCGGCACGTGTGGTGACCGGCGCCGGGGAAGTGCGCGAACTCACAGGAGACGACGTGCGAAGCGTCGCCGACGCAGAGGGGACGACCGGAATTATCACCGAGGTCACACTTGAAGTGCGCGAGGCGACTCAGCAGGAGCACGTTGCCATCGCCTTCAACGACCCGGAGTCACTGGCCAGAGCACTAGCGCTCATCGCTGAACACGGGTTGCCGATCTGGTCGATCAGCTTCCTCAGTCCGAGCCTCACACAACTGAAGAACGCTGGCCCGTCGAAGATGGATGCTGACGAGCCTGAGCCGTGCGCGCGGTTTCCAGAGGATGTCTATGTCGCGCTGCTGGCTTTCGACATCGCTGCTTCCGAGTTGGTCGTCAGTGGACTGCGCGACATCTGCGCGCCGATCAACGGTTGGCAATTGCCAGCCGAGAGCGCCCATGCCGCGTGGGCGAGCCGCTTCAAACCCATGCGACTGAAGCGCCTCGGACCGTCGCTGGTACCAATCGAGGTGGTCGTACCAGTCACGAAGTTGGCTGAAGTCCTGCGCGCCCTCGACCGCGCGATCAACGCTCCGCTAGCGATCGAAGGTCTGTCGATACGCGGCGAGGAGGTCCTGCTGCTGGGCTTCATTCCACATGACGAACGGACGCTCGGCTACACGTTCGGGTACGGCTTCGCGCTGAGCGCTATTCGCATCGCCGAGGAGCATGGCGGACGGGCTTGCAGCACCGGCCGGTATTTCGGCAGCCGCGCCGAGCAGGTGCTCGGCCGCGACAAGGTTGAAGCGTTGAAGCAGGCCAAGCTGCAGAATGACCCCGACGGCATTTTGAACCCCGGGAAGGTCATCTTTGGCAACGGCCCCCTGGGCACCGCCATCCGGCTGGCGGCCGCTGCAGAGCCCGTCGTGCGCACCCTCGCCAACGCCTTCGGGCGTCCGGCCACGCCTATGCAGCGCGCGGTCCCGAATCGACGCGTTCTCCCGGAGGTGGCTGGGCACGCCCTTGCCTGCGCCCAGTGTGGGTACTGTGTCGACATCTGCCCGCAGTTTCAAGGCGACGGCTGGGAATCGAGCGGTCCGCGTGGCAAGTGGTTCTTCGTCAAGACTGTGCTCAACGGTGGCGACAGGTTCGACAACGCAATGACCGACGTGTTTGGCGCATGCGAGCGATGTGGAAAATGCGACGACGTGTGCCAGCTCGACCTGCCGATCCTAACCAGTTGGGGCCAACTGCACACCAGTCTCTTGCGCGGGATCTTGACGAGAACCTCATGACGATCGTCTTCCGAGCGATGAACACCGACGTCACGGTCCTGTTACCGGACGTCGAGTCACTTCGCGTGCGCGAGTTGGCTCAACTGGTCGAGGAATTATTCGCACGAACGGAGCGCACATTCAGTCGCTTCCGCGGTGACAGCGAGCTAAGCCGGCTCAATCAGAGCGCCGGACCAGTGGTGGTTTCCGCGGAGATGTTCCATGCACTCGAGCGTGCGCGCTCCTACTGGGAGCTGACCGATGGCTGGTTCGACCCCACAATCGCGCTTGCTCTGGCTGCGGCGGGGTATGACCGTTCATTCGCGCCAGGTGCACTTGATCGGAGTGGGGCGGCAATCGCGCAAAACAAACGGGCAAGCTTTGAGGACGTCGTGCTGGATGTCGCTTCACGAACGGTGTCCCTACCGTCGGATACCGCGGTCGATTGCGGTGGCTTCGTCAAGGGCTGGACCGTCGACCGGGCCATTGAACTGTTGCCGACACCCTGTGCCGTGGATGCTGGCGGCGACGCCAACCTGCGCGGTCTCGGACCGGCTGGCGCCGGCTGGCTGGTGGGTGTAGAAGATCCGGCGCGCCCGGGTTCGGCACTCCTGGAGTTCTACGCGCAGGATCGAGGGGTGGCTACCAGCGGGCCCAGCCGACATCACTGGCGCGTGGGTCAGCGAGAGGCGCATCACCTGATCGACCCACACTCGGGCGAGCCCGCTACCTCCGACCTCGCGCAGGTGACCGTGGTTGCTCCCAACGCCGAACTGGCGGACGTGCTGGCCAAGACTGCGTATCTGCGCGGCTTCGACAACGGACGCCGATTCCTGGAGCGTTTTCCGAATGTTTCCGCCATCTTCGTACTACGCACCGGGGACGTGCGGATCAGCGGCACGCTCGAAGCAAACGAGCTGATGTCCAAGCACTCCAAATCACACTGAGGTAAGCAGCCATGACGGTTCAGTTGTACCTGGTCAATCCACCGGCGCGGAGAGGCTATACGCACGAGCGCGCGCAGTCCGGCGGGATCGGCGTCGCCCGGAAGAGGAAGCTGTTTGAGCCCGAGCTCCTCGAGGTTCTGCCGCACGATTTCCTGTACCAGGCAGCTGTCGCAGAGCAGGACGGCCACCAGGTGCAATTCATCGACCTGCCACTGGAGCACATCTACGATCACGATCAGGCTGTGGCATTCACCCGGACGACCATAGCGCGCGGCCAGTCTATCGCTCCGGGGACGGTGATCTGGATTGGCGTTCGCCTGTCGATGCCGACATTGCGGAGTGATGTGCGGATGGCCAATCTCCTGAAGGAGGCATTCCCAGCCGCCCGCGTGTACGCGTTTGGCAATGTCCTCATGACCACCTATCGCCACTGGATCGCAGATGCGAAGTTTGACTTCCTCTTCTACGGCGAACCAGAGGCAATCCTTGCCGAAGCGCTGTCCGCCGTTGACCCGGCGACGGTCCGGGGCGTCATCGTCGTCTCGACCTACGCAGCTCCCGACGGAACGGATCTTTTCGATATCAGCTCAACCGCCGACTACCGCAACTGGCGCAAGGTGTTGGACATCAGCCAACTCCCGCGCGCCGCGTGGCATCTCCTGGAGCTCACGCGCTACTCGCCAACGGGACGCCTGAGCGATGTCGGACTGGCCGTCCCGGCGAGCCGCGGCTGCTTCATGCCCTGCACGATGTGCGCCTACAGTCTGCTCGAAGGCCGCCAGATGCGCTTCCGGATGCCCCAGGACGTGCTTGACGAGATTGAGTACCTGTACCGCACGTTCGGAATCCGCCACATCCGCTTTCGCGACCCCAACTTCTCGGCCAATAAAGCCCACCTGCAGGAAATTGCTCAGGGACTGATCGATCGCCATCTGTCAATCGAGGCGTCCGCTGAGCTGAGTTTGGAACTGCTGGATCGGGACCTGCTCGAGCTCATGGTACGCAGCGGCTTTCGCAGCATCCTCACCGGCGTCGAATCGAACGACGAGGAGATCATGCGGAGCATCGGCCAGAACGTCAAAATCTCGCGCATTCTCGAAGACAAGGTGGCAATCGCGCAAGCGCTTGGGCTGAAGGTCTACACGTTCTTTATGGTCGGCGCCCCGGAAGAGACCTGGCACACCGTCAAGGACACGTTCAGGTTCGCCCGATCGCTCGGCACCGAATCCACGATGACAACCATGACGCCCTTCCCCGGGACAGCCATGTACTGGCGGGCGCTGTATGAGGGTCTGTTGGTGAGCGGCAGGCGCATGCGTTACGAGGACTGGAACAGCTACACCGCAACGATGCGCACCTATCAGATGTCCGTCACCGAGGTGAGGGTAGCGCGCACGTGGGCGCGGTTGGAAACCTACATTCCGTACATCTGGAGTCACTCAAAGGACGCCTCGTTTGGAGATCGACTGCGCGCAGCGGCGCACCTCGCGCCGCGCGTTGCCTGGCTTGCCGCACTGCGGCCCTACGCAGCCTGGAAACTCCACCGCGAGCAGACCAACCGGGCGCCGCGACCGGAGCGGGTGCACGTCGTGGCCGGTCGTGGGTTGATTCCAATCCCGATGATGGTCGCAGCACATGAATTGAACGCCACGATCGAGCGGGATGCCGCGGAAATCCAGGCACGCGAGCTTACATCGGCGTAGTCGGTAACGCTGCGCGCGCATCATGCAGAACAACCCTGAAGGCGGTCCGCGGCTATCTGGACACATACACGTTCCACACGCCTGGGCCGCCCAGGAGCGAAGCCTGGTGCCGTGGCGCGCACTGCTTCAGGAAGCGTGGCGCTGGTCGCAGACCGGTCGCATGATCAGGATCTTGCTTGGAATCGCTCTTCGACCATGCTTTCAGCGCGCCGGCATCGTCGAGGTTGTACCCGGGTGGCCGTTCCCGAGTATTTCCAATCACGGCCAAATTGTGGTGGGGAACTGCGTCTTCTTTCCGGGGGTGCGCATCGACTGCTGGCCAGGTGGGCACGTTTCGATTGGAACGGGTACGTACCTCGATCGCCGTGTTGCAATTCGCGCCGGCGGCGCGGTGACCATCGGTCGCAACTGCAAGATCGCGCGCGACGTGCTCATTATGGATTCCGACCAGCATCCACTGACCGAACACGGACGTCTTTACCGGCCTGTCACAATCGGCGACAACGTCTGGATTGGATCTCGGGCGATCATTCTCAGCGGTGTGACGCTGGGTTCGGGCTGCATGGTCGGGGTTGGTGTGGTGGTCACCAGCGACGTGGCACCCCACGCGGTGGCCGTGGGGCAAGCCGCGCATGAGTTGAGCCGGCAGCGCTCAGCTTGAGCATCGATCGAAGTGATGGCGCGACCGCTGATTGGTCTTACGATTGGCCCCCGGGAAGCGGGCTCCGATGTGCCGAGGCGCTATTCGCCGTACGCGCGCGCCATTGAACTGGCTGGTGGCGTCCCGGTTCTGCTACCCCCCATCGAGTCCAACGAGTTACATCCCGTACTCTCCAGATTCGCCGGGATCGTTTTTCCGGGTGGGCCGGACGTGGATCCACGCTTCTATGGTCAATCACGCCATCCGAAGACGAAGTCCAACCCTATCCTCGACGAATTCGAGCTAGCCGTCGTCCGCTGGGCAGTGCTGTCGGACACCCCGATCCTGGGCATCTGTCGCGGGCAGCAGATCCTCAATGTCGCCCTGGGTGGCTCACTCACTCAGCACCTCGTCGGCCATCGGCAACCGCTTTGGTCATCAGCCGTGAGCCATGAGCTGCGAGTCGCCCCGGATTCGCGCCTGGCACGCATCCTGGGTACCACGGAGGGCGAGGTGAATAGCTTTCACCACCAGGCCGTGGACCGGCTCGGCCAGGGCCTGCAGCCCGTAGCCTGGGCGCCGGATGGTGAGATCGAGGGTTTAGAGAGCCAGCTTCACCCGTGGTTAGTCGCCGTGCAGTTCCACCCAGAAGAAATGATTGCTTTTCAACTGGCAAGTCGACGGTTGTTTGCCGCCTTCGTGCACGCCTGCAGTGCGCGGGCGGGCCGTAGTCTCGGCTGATGGATTGGCACGTTGGCCGCGCACCTGGGCTCGGCTACCGGCAAGTTGACCGCCCACACCTGGAGGCGACTCACCGGGCATTCGCACGAACGCACTGGATCTTGCGAGGCCCACCCATCGGGGGCGCCGTCGCTGGCAGATATCGGGAATTCAAAGCGCAAGGACCTATAGCTGAGGGCGCGACTCTGAGTCGGACTGTCCGAGTGCAGTAGCTGCCTCTGCCGATGCCTGAGACGGCAGGCGATGTGACAGTGTGGCTGCCGACGGCGCGCGATCCGCCGAGCGGCGGGCCGGCAGTTGGACAAGGCACGGCAACAATCAACGGCGAAGGGCAGCTGTCAGCTCTAGTCGCCTGCGGCATTGTCCCACCGCAAGCCGGCAACGGAGCCACCAAGGAGCGGGTCCCAGAACTTACGAGCCAGAACCCCCTGCAGCGTCGAGATCGACCGTCGGTGCCGGCGGCGCATCGCCGGCCAGCCGCGCATACGCCGCGCGCAAGGAAGTGGGATCGGCTACCTGCGCGTACTATCGGATGCCAATGCGGCGGCCAGAACTCGCTTGACATTGTCCGGTGTGAAGACTTCCCAGTGTGGGATCGCGCCTCCGTAGACTCCGAAGATCCGGGTCACCTCGTCGGGGTCCTGCGCAGTTGCCCGTTTGTACGGAGTAGCCTCATCGGCGCGGAGGGCTGCAATCTTCAACGCATACTCTCAAACGCAACGCGTCCGGATGTCACGCTCGGCCTGGCAGCGATGGCCTAATAGCACCGATGGTTACCCATAGTCACTTGGTAAAATCAGTGAACTACATGCTTTGGGATACATGGCGCAAAGACGTATGCAGAACGGCGTGATCGTCAGCCGCACCATTAGCGTGAGGGCGTAATCCCTTCAGTTCCGCATAGAGGCCTGGTCCAAGTCGATGCCAACGGTCTGGCACACGCGGACCAGGTCCACGTCCTGCGCAAGCAGCGCCGCTCCGTGCCGCCACGCAACTGCAGCGATCATGCAGTCAACCATTCCCCGTGGCGTAATTCCCGCGGCCCGGCACCGCCGATAGATCCGCGCCGCCGAATCAAAGTCTGATGCAATGTCGAAGCGAAGCAGCGGAAATCGCAACAAGAGTCGACGGAGGTCGAGCTCGCGCTGCTGGTTGCGGGCGCCAGCCAGCACCTCCATGATTACCGGCTCCGTCACCACCAAATCAACGTCCCCGGCAATCAACTCCGCCACGCGTTGGTGCACCGCACTGCCCGTTGCACGGTCGAATTCAACCCAGGCCGACGTGTCGGCCAGGATCATTCGGGTGCGCTGTCAGCAGGCAGTTCACCGATGGCGTGCGCGCCCTCCATCGCCAACGCCTCGTCACGGGTCAGCGGCTGCCCAGCCAGGTGCCGTAAGGCAAGGTCCACGGCTTCGGTCTTGGTATGGATCCCATACCGATCCATGATCCGCTTCAAATAGACATCGTCGAGTTCCACGTTTGTTCGGCTGCGGCCCACACACCAATTATACACGTAAGGTGTACGATAAGTGTACCGGCGTCGCGAGTGTGCGGGTACCTCTGGTGATGTCGTCATTTCGCTGGAAATTTTCCAGGCAGGTAGCGACAGTCGCGGAGTTCACGCTCGAAAACGACGGCAGTTGCAGGATCCACTCGTGCTGCCGACTGATCACGATACATCGGCTCGTACTACCTCGCGACGTGCGGCGGCGACGTGCGGCGGCAGTGTGTTCCAAAATCAACGTCAAGATCGACGACCTCCGCCACCACGCGCTCGTGTGCGGTGCGACGGGCAGCGGCAAGACCAGTGCCCTCCAGCTCCTGATCGATGCCTTCGCCGGTCGACTACCCATCATCGTGGTGGATTGCAAAGACTCGGCCGGGCTGCAAGATCGGGTCGCCGCAAGCCCGTTCACGCCTCGCCGAGCTGAAAGGCCGTCGGGCGGTTTCGGCCCAATTCGAGCCTATGGCGGGAGAAGGTCAGCTTTACTGCGAGCTGATGCGGGACCGCCTCAACGACCTGACCTTCGAAGAGAAACGTGAGGTCCTGGAAGCCCTTGAGGCGCAGTTCACGCTCGAAAAAGATGGCAAGCTCAGAATCGTCTTGGTGCTGCCAACAGGCAGCGATATATGTACCCGTGCAATATTTATGAGGTTGTCCTGTAGTTCGTAGAAATTGAGGGCGGTCCTCCACCCCTCTTTACCGTTGTGGTAACGAAGGGGGTGTCCAAACCAAAGGAGAGACCGCCAGTGACAACCATACCGCGTCCGCGCATAGTGACCGCATCCAGC
>DATGER010000150.1:0-12605 GCA_035309865.1 Chloroflexota bacterium | reverse complement strand
CCAGCGTTCGTCGACCCCGGCTGCTGCCATGGCGGCAAGCACTGCCAGGAGCCGGTCATGGCGACCGTGCACGTCGGAGCAAACGCCGATCCTCACCCGAGCATCATTCTCGTTCCACCTGAAGGTTGGCCTGTTCCGACTTAAGGCCGTCGGGCATCCTCGACAAATTGACCTCACCCGAAAAGGAATCCAGTCGCACTGCGGGCCCTCGCGGTGGCGCGCCCGGCCCAGCGGTTCAGTTCCGTCTCGCACGTAGAGTCGCACGTGCTGCGACGCGAGAGACGGCTCCTGACCGTGAAGCGTATTCCGCAGAGCACGCACACTCGGTCGAACCGCGACGTCCATGCCCGTCAGGTGACTGACGGCGGTGTTGACGAGGTCTTCGACCCTGCCCGTCGACAGGCCGAATTCGCGTGCCAGTTCCCGACGGGACCAAACCCGCTCCTGCGCGATTCCGTAGTATCGGCGCACTAGCTCGCGCTCCAGGGGGCCGAGTCGATCGAAAGCCTCCGGTCCGAGATGACGCACGACAGAAGCAGACGGCCGGCCGCGTTCCCGCCGCCGCAGCGAAATCCTGACGCGCTTCCGTTCTTGGCGTGCTTCGCGGCTGAGCGCCGCATCGCTTTCGGGCGCCAGCAATGTCGCGACTGAGTGCTTCGGACGAGACTCGACGCGCCACAGGCTGAGCCCGAATCGGCCGGCAAGCTCTTTCTTGGTGGCCGGTCGGTTCCCACCCAGCCCGTAGTACGAGGTCACCAGGTCCGCGTCGTCCGGGGCGAGCCTGTTGAAGTCGCCCTCGTGGAGCGCCGCCAGACGAGGCGCAAGCGCGCGACCCTGGCGCCGAGCTGGCTCGCGGAGTCGGTCGGCAGTTCCGATCTGCCGATGCTGCCCACGCTCGCAATCGACGCCACATGTTGTCCGCCGCGAGGATGGATACGGAGGAACGAACGCACGCCCGCACACTGCGCATGGACGACCAAGCTCGGCCTCACCCAGCAGCAGTCCGAGACACCCAGCGATTCGTCGCTCCAGTGCGTGCCGCGTCATTCCCATCTCGGACGCGAGCCGGCCCAGGGAGGTCGCGGGGTAGCCAGCGAGCCCCAGGTAGCGCTCGAGCAGGTGGCGGTCGGCGAGGCTCAGCACGCCTACCGACGCTGGATCGGATTGGCTCAGACGCGCGCGTGCCATCTCGTACAGTTGCGCGCGCGATCCGCGGCGTCGCGCCGATGTGGCGATGCGGCCAGCCCGTTCACTCGCGCTCAAATGTGACCGAGCGCGCGCGGCCTGCTTTCGTCGCCGTCGGCAAGCCTCCCCGCAGAGGATGACCTTTCGGGACGACGCACCCTGCAGCCGCGACACGAACGGGGTGCCGCACTCGGTGCAAACGACGTCGATCGGTCCGCGGGGGCGAAGTTGTTCGCGCAAGCTGTCCTGCTGATCAGGATCTTTCAGTCGCTCGTGCATGATCTCCGCACTGCGACGACCGCGGGTGCGCACGGCTTCCTGATAGACGGGGTCGAGCCGCGTCTCCAGGCGTATTCGCGGCCCGCGCTCGCGCAGCGGTTTCCCGCGAGTTGCTGCGCGAGCGAATTCCACAGCGGTTTCGTGATGTGGTACGAGGTACGCATTGGCGGCGACGCGGAGCTTGGCGCTGGTATCGGTCCCGACGAGGCCCCGCTTGGCGCTCAGCCCGAAGTAGGCCCTATATTCGTCCCCCCAGACCTCATGCGTTCGCCAGACGTGCGTTGCCAGCATTCGAAACACTCGACCGCAGATGTGGCACTGAGCGCCTCGGGCATCTCGAGAAAGCACCCCGAGTTCCCCGAACACTGCGCCTGGCCACGAGCCCATCTCGGGCAATCGCCAGTCCGCGCGATCGCGTCGGCAACAGGCTCCACGGCGGCAGATGACGCACGAATCACATCGATGGTCGTCGCACGGCGCCGCGGGTATGTCTTGGGTGAGGCCACCGTCGCTCAGGCGTAAAAGTGCGTCCTCCATCACGCGTACCCGAGAAGCCCCATAGCTACTCTCCCATTGCCAGCACGATTTTGCCGCGAGTGTGCCGGCTCGCGACCCGCGCCAGTGCCTCGCGCGCGCGATCGAGTGGCAGCACCGCCTCGACCTGTGGGCGCAGCTGGCCGGCATCGACCAGCCGTGCGAGCTCCTCCAGCTGTTGCCGGCCGCCATGGGCGGCGAACGATTCGCCGGTGATGCCACGCTCCAGTTGCGGAGGAGAGCTCTGCAGGACGATGAAGTAGGCACGACCGGCGTCGCGTACGGCGCCGATGGCTTCGTCACGGGTCTGGCCGCCGGCGCAATCCAGCAGCACATCGACCCCGCACTGAACCGTTGCAAGCACCTGCTGAACCCAGTCAGCGGCGTGATAATCGAAGACCTCGCTTGCGCCCAGGCCCCGCAGGTAGTCGCGGTTGCCTGTACTTGCCACGCCGAGGACTCGCGCCCCCTGGGCCACGGCGATCTGCACGGCGGCACTGCCCACGCCTCCGGCCGCTGCGGTGATGAGCACGGTTTCGCCTGGCTGCACTCGCCCCCGATCGACCAGTCCCTCGTAAGCGGTGCCTGCGCTGATCACCAGACCGGCCGCCTCCTGAAAGCTCGCCTTTGCTGGCATGGGTGCCAGTCGATCCGCGGACGCCAGCGCCAGTTCGGCGAAGCCGCCGCCGGCTGGGAACAGCACCGCGTACACACGTTCGCCCGGCTCGACACCGGCTCCTCCGCCGGCCGCTTCCACGACGCCAGCGATTTCCTGGCCAGGGACGAACGGCAGAGTGATCCCGGGAAACCCGCCGCCGAGGAACCCAACGTCCCACAGGCCGACACCCGCGCCATGGACTTTGATCAGCGCCTGTCCCGCCGCGGGCTCTGGATCTCGCAGTTCACCGAGTTCGACGCTGTCGACCCCATCCAGCTTGCGTGCCAGCGCTACTTGCATGAATCAGCCCTCCTCCATGGTCGGTGGTGCAATTCGCGGTCATCACCTGCCGCACGTAACACTATGTCCACTGCCAACCTGGCGCTGCTGACTGATAGTCTCACCGTCCTCCTGCGCCGCAGTACCACTCCAATGTCATGGCGATCGCGGCCGGGTGGGCTGTTGGATGTGCTCCGAAGGCACGTGCAAATCTCGAGTGGTCGACCACCCACGGTCGCTCGGACTGGTACAGCTGCTCGGCGACCGCCCGCAGGGTTGGGTTGAACAGCCCGAGGGAACGAATAATCCAACTCGGTGTCACGCGCAAGCGCGCGGGCTGGCCCGCACCCTCGGCCACGAGTGCGACAAACTCCTGCGGAGTCAACGTCGCAGCGCTTGGCACATGCCAGATTTCACCTAGCGCCGCGTCCTGCTCGCCGAGGGTCACCAGGCCCTCCGCAAAGTCGTAGATATAGGTGACGGTGTGCGGCAGGTCGGGGTTCCCGATGAGCTCCGCCGGTTTGCGCTGCAGGACTGTGCTAAACACGCGCTCGCCTACTGTGGAGAGTCGAACTCGCGGACCGTAGAAGTCGGAAGCCCGGCCGATGGTCGCATGCAGCCGCCCGGCACGCTGGGCAGCCATAAGAGTGTCTGCCAGCTCAGCGCGCAAGCGGCCGTTTTTTCCGGACGCTCGAGCCGGCAGGCTCTCAGTGAGCTCACCTTCGACGGGACCGTAGGCATACAGATTGTCACCGTAGACGACGCGCGCGCCGTTGGCTTCGGCCGCGCGTATGACGCCGGCCATGATCGGCGCAAGCAACTTTTGCCACTGGCCGTAGTTGGCCCCGACACAGTGGTAGATGGTGGCAGCGCCACGCGCGGCCGCTGAAGCCTGATCCGGGTCGGATATGTCAGCAGCGACGGCTTGGACCCTACCTGATATATCGGCGCGACCCGATCGAGTAACCAGCCGGACTGAGCGGCCGCGCGCAGCCACTGTTTCAGCCACAGCCAGCCCAAGTGGTCCCGCGCCGAACACGACCTCAACACCATCTGTCGCCACGCGGTCGCTCGCTCCCGCATCCTACTCGGTGGGACGGCTACCGCCCCTCCTTCTGACGGGGCTGTTCTCGGCTCTGGGCGCACCCCCTGCGCCTCACACCGGTCGCGTTTGTCTATCTCGGTGTGGCCGCGGTTTCAAGCAACCGCGCTTATAGCCCTAGCGTTCGTTTCGCATCCAAACAGCTAGACGTTGGTCTCGTCGGCGGGAACCTTCGGCAGGACCGGTGCTGGTTGGGAGTCACCGACCGCCAGGGTGTTTTTACAGCCGAAGGTGTACGCGCTCATCGACAGGGAGCCCATGGCGTAGCCGTCCACCAGCACCTGTGCCTCTTCGTGCTCTGCCGCTCCCAGACCCGCCACATAGGCCAGAGGCAGGAAGTGATCGGGCGTTGGCACCGCGAGGCGGTAGTCAGCCCGGTCCTCGAGCCGCCCCAGATCCGTCGGGTCGCCGTGTAGCAGCTCACAGGCAGCCGCGTCGAAGCTCTGCGCCCAGTCGTATGCGGAGTCTGGCTGACTCCAGTCGACAGCGCGCAAGTTGTGCACCACGTTGCCGCTGCCGATGATCAGCACCCCCCGTTCACCTGGCGGCCGCCCTGCTGGTTAAGCCGAGAAGTAGTAGTGGTCGGCGGAGAGCGGGGAACTACTTCCGGCCGTCATGTCCGAGAAGAGCCACGCGCCTTGCACGTTTTTGATGGTGCCCGCCAGGAAGGTGTCTCCGGCGATGGCCCTTGTCGTCTGGTCGTAGTCGCCGACGTCATGGCACTCGAAGTACAGCCATGCTTCATCGTCACTCCGCACCGCGATCTGGGTCTTGAACGATGGGACCAGAGACAGCCGATGATTTTTGAATGAGCCGGAGTTCAGCCAGAAGCCTCTGAGGCTCTCTGTGCCAATGTAGGGCGAATTCGGGTCCCCCTGATTGTTGAAAGTCGCGTCGTCGGCCCACTGGGACATCATCAAATCGATGTCCTGCATCGTTTTGGCACGATGGAAGGCGGCCTGGAGTTGATAGATGTCACCGACAGGGCTGCTCGGTCCATCCACTTGCGCTGCGACGAGCGCCGCCGGAGCAATTACCACTCCTGCCAGAGCGACTCCAGTTCCGGCCAGGCCGACGCGCAGCATCTTCCGCCGGCTGACGGTGTGTCCTGTTCTGATTATCTGCTGCATCTCACGATCTCCTTGCACTATTTCGATTTGCTGAAGTCCGTACTTGCTTGTGCCCCCAGATCTCGATGCTCCGCGAGCGCTTGCCGTCCGCCCAGGCGACGCACTCCAGCGCCACGACAGCCCCAGGTCGCGCCAGCGCGAGCGACTCGGCCAGGAGATCCTCGTGGTGCTCGGTGGAGGCGTTGGCCAACCGCGCGTGCACGAAGTCGAACGCGTCGCGTGGCAAGCCGGTGTCGTAGATATCGCGCCTGAGAATCTCGACGTTCGTCAGCCGCGCATGCTGAACAAGGGCTCGCGCGGCCGCCAGGTGATGCGCGTTGAGGTCCACGCCGACGACGAAGCCAGCTGGTCCCACCCGGCGGCTAAGCGGAACCAGGATGCCGGCCGCCCCGCAGCCGAGGTCCAGGCACGTCCAACCCGGCTGCGGGCCGATCCCATCGAGGAGGCTTTCTGCTTGGAAGCCCCAGCCACTGGCCTCCAGCAGTAGCGGCTGTCGGTCCACTCGGTCCCTCCATTCTGCGCTGTCGCTCGCACTGCGCCAGTCTCGCGCCCGGACGCAGTCTGGTCATCCCTGTACTCGGGGATTCATCGAGCGGAGCGCCGCGCCGCAAAAGGGTGCGGTCGCGTAGCAATAACAGCTTTCTGTTAGTGGTAGGAGCTAGGCTTCGAGCTTGTGCCGATGGGCGTAGCCAGCGACCTGCGTCCGGTTGCTCGCGCCGGTCTTGGCCAGGATGTGGTTGACGTGACGCTCGACGGTATTCCGGCTGATCACCAGCGCCTCGGCGATTTCGCGGTTGCTCTTGCCCCCGGCGATCAGGCGCACCACCTGGACCTCGCGTTCTGAAAGCCCATCCGGATAGGTGTGCGGCCGAACCACAGCCGGGCGTCTGGAATGGGAGACGTGGCGGCCGCTGCCGCGTGGCCGGGCGCGCAGGACGCGCTCGATCCACACGGCGCCAGCACCACAGGTCTGATAGATCTCCACGGCGGCGTCAACCTTGTCGATTGCCTCAGCCACGTCGCCTGCATGCGCCAATGCGCGCCCCCACATATGAAGGACCTCGGCGGCCTCCCAACGGAGTCCATAGCGCTCGAACACGTGGGTCGCGTCCGTAAATCTTGTGGCAGCGCGGTCAACATCGCCCTCCGTCGCTGCTACCACCGCCTCGGCGATGGCCACACGGCCAGTCAATCCGCGCCAGTCCTCGCCATTAGCCAGAATCTCGGCGCAGCGCGTGATATGCGCTCGCGCGTTGTGCAGCATGCCCTGCTTGGCGGTCAGGATCGCAAGCGCGGCGCGGGTTTTCAGCTCAAGCGGCACGATCGGCGCATCGATGGCGATGGAGAGTGACTCCTCGAACAGGCGGGCCGCGCCAGCTCCGTCGCCCCGAACGTACAACAGCTCGCCAAGCCAGCATCCGAAATCTGCCACGCCCCAGCGGTTGCCGACGCGACGGTGTCGTTCGCGAGCCGCCGTCCAAGCCTCGAAAGCTGCGTCCAAGTCGCCGCTCCAGAAAGCTACGAGCGGTTGGGCGAGCATCGCGGAGTCCTGATTGAAGGTCTCAGCACCGAGTTGGATCACGAGGCGGCGTGCTTCGGCCAGGTTTCCCGTTCGTGCATAGACCGCCGCCAGCGAGCTGATCAGGGCCAGCCGCCGTGTGCGGGATGCAGCTAGCCGCGGCTCCGATAGTTCCCGTTCATAACACGTGGCGGCGGCATTGGGATCATCCAGGAGGAAGTACCGATTGCCCATAAACGAGGTTGCTCGATAGGCGACGAAGGTCCGATCGACGCGGTCGGCCGTTTCCCACGCGCGCTGGTGCAGGCCAAGACCGTCCGCCAGGTAACCCAATGACACGAGGTGCCACGCGTGGTTGATCGCCGAGTAAGGCCATATGGTCCCGTCGCCTGATTGTTGGCCAAAATCCATGCCGCGTTGGGAAGCGGAGAGTCCTTCCTCCGTTCGCGCCGCCCAGACCCCGGCACTTCCGAGTCCGCCGTACAGATGGCCCAACGACTCCGGGTCAGGGTGCAGCTTCAGAATTGATTCGGCCGTACGCAAGTGAGCCATCGCACCGGGGATGTCCATGGTGGCCAAATTGGAGGCACGCATGCCGCCCAGTCGACAGCGCACATACGCACCCCGTTGCACCAGCCCATGACGCTCGCAGAGCTGGAGTGCCTCCTCCCAGTAGCTCGCTGACTCCAAGGAGTGGTCGAAGCCGATTGTGCTTGCCAGGCTTGCAAGCCGCTCCACCATCGAGACGCACTGCTCGGGCCCCGCGGCATGTTGCTTCATGAGCTCCAGGCCGGCCTTCCAGTGTCCAAGCGCCTCCTCATACGCGAACACGTCGACCGCTGCTTGTCCGGCTCGAACCGCGACGTCGATCGCCTTTTCTGGGTCGGCCAGAGGTCCGGCCAGGCGGTAGTGATCAGCGATCTCGCCCAAAGGTGGCGCAGGCGCGTCTGAACGCACCGCCTCCAAAACCAGTGCAGCTCGCAGATGGAGGTGCTGGCGTCGGGCCAGGGTGAGCTTCGAATAAAGCGTCTCCCGAATCAGCGCATGGCCAAAGTCGTAGCCCTCGCCGTCCTCGCGCAGGATCCCCGCCGCAACAGCCTCGTCGATTGCATCGAGCAGGCCAGCGGCCTCGATGCCGCTCATGGCCTGGAGCACCCCGAAGGAGAAGCCGCTGCCCAGCACCGCGGCTGCCTGAAGCATCTGATTCGCCTCGGAGCCGAGCTGCACGAGCCGCCGGTCGATCACTTCACGCACGCCCTCGGGGATCGACCAGGGCACCGGGGCGCCGGTTGCGCGCTGGTCCTGTTGGAGAATGCCCTCGGCTTGCAGATGCAGCGTCAGCTCGCGCACGAAGAAAGGGTTGCCATCCGTCTGGCGGACGATCAGGTCGACCACGTCGGCGGCTGGCCTTGCGCCCGCCATCGCCTCGACCAACACACCGACCTCGTGCGCGAACAGCGGCGGCAGCAGTAGTCGTTCGGAGATGCCGTCACGGCGCAAATCCGCCAGCACCGCCGCGAGCGGGTGGGTTCGGTTCAACTCAACTGTGCGATAGCTGCCGGCAATCAGCAGGCGGGCCCCGGAAACGCGGTGCGCCAGGTGCTGGAGCAGAAGCAGCGAGGCTTTGTCGGCCCAGTGAAGGTCGTCGAGCACCACAAGCAGCCCAAGTCCAGCCGTCGCGTGAGCGATCGCGAGTAAGAACTCCGTGATGCCTTCGAAAAGCCGATAGCGGTCGAGCTCCGGGTCCATGACCCGGCTCTGCGGCAGGTCCGGCAGCCGTCGGGGCACCTCGGCCACGACACGCGCGACTTCGGGTGCGCTCTCGCCGAGTTGTGCCCGCAGTTCATCGAGCGAACACCTTCGAACATAGTCGCGGAGTGCCTCGACGAACGGCAGGTAGGGCGGCACGCCCTCCGAGTCGTAGGCGCGGCCGCTCAGGACCTCCCAGCCCCTGGCGCGCGCCAGGCGGCCGATCTCAACCAGCAGCCGCGTCTTGCCGATGCCTGGCTCACCGGCCACGAACATGATGCCGCCGCGACCCTCCTGAGCCGCCTCCAGGTATGCCTCGAACGTGGCGAGCTCGCGCTGCCGGCCTACTAAGGGCAGGCGCTCACGGTTCTCGAACAACCTTCCCCCATCACAGTCGAGGCCGGTAGCCTCGGCGCGGGGCAGCGCGCTATCACTGAGTTACCGTCCTTCAGGTTGGCGACCGTCCCCTGTTCCAAAGCTCACTCCGCGATGTTTTCATCAAGTGACGACCCGCCATGTTACTGATGGTTGGATACGCCGTTGTGGGCGGCCATAACTCGCACTACCCTCGTGTCCAGTGGAAGTTGGCGATCAGTCCGGCGGCAGTTCTCGACGCTCCGTAAAGTCGCCCCGCGTCCGCGCCAAACGTGATACAGGGCTCACCCCCCGAGAGCGCGAAATCGCCGCGCTCGTCGCCAAAGGCTTCACCAACCGTTCGATCGCACAGCAACTCGTCATTTCCGAGCGCACCGCAGAGTTTCATGTCGAGCAGATCATGAACAAGCTCGGCTTCCATTCGCGAGCCGAGGTAGCCGCCTGGGTGGCGCAGCGCAGTGTCCTGGACGTGGGGGAGCGCGAACCCACGTCCGCCGTAGACGAGGTGAAGACGCCCGCCGCCCAGACAGCACCCACGCGCTGGCGCGTCCCGGCACTCGCAACTCTCGCGGGCTTGATAGCGCTCGCGGTCGTGCTTGCGTTTGCTTGGTGGCCGCGTGGCTCCGCGATCTCGATCCAAACCATCGCTGGCAGCGGCCTCAGGGGTACATCCGATGACGTACGGACCCCTACGGCCGCGGATTTGACGCTGGTGCCTGGGATGGCGATAGATCCAGCGGACGACCTTTACTTCGTCGACGGCCACCGAGTCAGGGAGCTCACCTCGAACGGCAAGCTCATGACTATCGCCGGCGCGGCGGATCCCGGTTACTCAGGTGATGGCGGGCCGGCAATCGCCGCACGGCTGAATGCTCCGCAAGGCCTCGCCATCGGCAGCGACGGCTCGCTATACATCGCAGATATGCTGAACAACTGCATCCGCAAGGTGGACCAGCAGGGCGTCATATCGACCGTGGCCGGCACGGCACAAGCTGGCTACTCTGGCGATGGCGGTCCAGCCGCGCTGGCACAGTTGAACTCGCCCGTGGGTGTAGCGGCCGGCTTCGGGCGGGTCGTGTACATCGCCGATAGCGCGAATCATCGGGTCCGACGCATCGGGTCTGATGGAGTCATCGTCACCGTCGCGGGTACTGGCGAACTCGGCTACGCTGGCGACGCAGGCCCGGCGACCTCGGCACCCGTGGGTTGGCCGACGGGCCTCGCTTTCGATCACAAAGGCAACCTGTACATTGCGGATGCCTTCAATGACCGCGTTCGCAAGTTGGACCTGAGCGGAACGATCACGACGGTCGCCGGCACGGGCATTCGCGGCTACTCTGGCGATCAGACGCGGGCTAGCCTGGCGCAGCTCAGTCTGGCTCCTGGGCCACCGCGCAGCGCCGGCCAGGCTCTCGCCGTCGACACGGAGGGCAACCTGTACATCGCCGACACTGCTAACCAGCGTGTGCGCAGAGTGTCAGTTGGTGGGCAGATCACCACTGTTGCCGGTACTGGAAAGGCTGGCTATTCGGGCGATGGCGGTCCAGCGTCGGCGGCCGAGCTCAACGGGCCGCTCGCGCTAGCGGTCGATGCCGACGACACCCTCTTTATTGCCGATACCGAAAACAACCGAATTCGCAAGCTAAACGATGCTTCACGGTGATTGCTTGACGTTCGTCTGGAAGGGTTGATCCTCAGCGGTAAGCAAGAAGATCAGGAATCGCGCCTCGACGTCCCCGTCGTTGATTTCCTGCACCACCGTGTTCGGCAGATGGTGAATCCCTTGACCCGGCCCCAGCGTGGTTGGTTCGACGTCAGTGGACCGCTCGCCGATCGATCCGTCCAGGACGAAGAGGATTTCCACGCCCCCGTACGAACGAGCGGCAGTTCGCCCGCCAGGCTCTATCTGCACCAGCTGCAGAGTGGAGACGTAGGATCCAGGAGGTAACGCGCCCTCGGGCAAGTCTGGAGTAGCGAAGGCTACCCGAGCGGATGCGTCCGCCAATGGGATCCCGCGAGCCAGCGTCGGCCACAAAGCAATGAAGTACCAGTGGTTCGGTACTGGCCCAGGGTTCAGATGTTCGTGCGTCAGGCTGCCAAGGAAGAACGCGTCGCCGGCTTGAAGGTCGACCGATGGGCCATCTGCGATGACCAGGCGCTCAGCGCCCGCCTGCACGTACACAAAGCCAGGCACGTGCTGGTGCGACGTGAAGGCGCTGTCCGCGTCCTGAGCAAAATCGACCACCCGTACGTACAGCCGCCCGCTGGGGAGCGCGGGTAGCTGCCCCCCAGCGAGGTCGATGGTCTTTGCGTGCGACGACTTTGCCGCGATGGATTCCGTCGCGCCGGGGTCAATCCGATCGCACGAGATCATCATAGTGAGCGCGATCGTGGCGAGCAGGTTCGAGACCCAGCTGTTGATCACCCAATCGTGCCGCACTGCTTCAGCTCCGCCAAGCGTTCACACACGAACCTCCGACCAATAGCGCCGGCGATCCACAAGCTGCCTGTGTTCAGCGCGTTTCACCGTCAGGGCGCGGTCGCACGCTCACGCCGTGTACGGCACAGCCCACACACGTAGCGTGGTCGAAATCTGCGGGTGGCGCTATCGGCACATACGACTGAATGCCCAGGCTCGCCACATCGACCAGAGCCAACTGTCCCGCAGCGCGCAGACTCACCGGCAGAACGCCGTCAACCACCGGGTCGCCGCCGCCCAGTGCGTCAGGCTGGTTCGCGCTGTCCCCTGGCAATGGCGTGAGGTGGAGAGTTCCTTTATTGGTCACCGGCTGGGTCGTGAGGTCGATGAGCACGACTTCGTCGCTCGCCGGTGAGGTCCCGAACCCCAGCGTCCCGTCCGGGGTCATATTGAAGCTATGCCAGTCGGCGGCCCCGAGTGTGCCGCGATCCAGGAGTTGATCGTTCGTCAGATCGAGCGTGTAAATGTGACCGCCCCCACCACTGGACGCGAGCACAATGCTCGCACCGTCGGGTGTCTTGATCATGCCGCAGGCGATGAAGCCGTCGGTCCGCAGCACGTCAACGATGGTCATGCTGGGGACATCGACTATCGCGATCCCATCCGGCTGCAACGAGACGTAGGCTTCCTGGCCATCGTCGCGGAACACGGTGCAGACTGGGGCCTTTCCAATCGGGCCGAAGGAAAGGCTTCCGTTCTCGGTCCAGCTTTCTGCATTCTCGTCGGCCGCCAGCCTCACGAGTGTCTTCGAGGCAACCACAGAAACGAGCACGGTCGAACCGTCGGGTGACGCCTTGGCCTGGTGGACACCTGCCTGGTAAAGCTGAAGCGTGCTCACGATCTTGCGATCGTCCGCCCTGAGTACAACCAGATTGCCGTTACCCATACCCGAGACATATGCATAGGCCCCGCTGGGTGAGAACGTGGTGATATGGGGCTGCGTACCAGCGGGCAGTGGGACACGGTCAAGGATCTCTCCATTCGGGAAGGACAGCACCACCTCGGAATCCTGCCCCTGGCTGGTGACCCACAGCTCGTGCGGCGAGTCTGAGGTACTCGAGATCGCTGGCTGCTGTGGCTGTGCGTTGCCGAGAGCTGTTTCGCCACTCATCAGTAACAGGGCTATGAACAAAGACGCCGGGACTGCTCTGAACGTTCGACCGACCATGTCGTGACTCCTTGTGCGCCGGTCTAAACCGGCATGGTGAAGTGAATGGAAGAGTCATACGGTGAAGGAATAGCGATCCACGCCGGCCCCGAGTCGTGCGGCGATACCCGTGAGGGGAGCGCCGAAGCGTCGACAGGGGTACGTGCGG
>DATGER010000149.1:0-3990 GCA_035309865.1 Chloroflexota bacterium | reverse complement strand
AGCGACTGGCGGAATACCGGGCAGCGGGAGTGGACCTGCCGATCCTGATGGCGCCACTTGGCGTCGACGGCGCAAGAACCGTCATTTCGGCCTTGAGCACAGCCGCGGTCGCCGCCTAGAGCGGCTTCGGCGAGAAGACTCCGCGAGCGCCGCTGGTCAGCCAGTCCAGGAAGTTGTCCGCCGGGCGTTCGACCTGATTATTGTTGCTCGCGACGGTCGTGCCCGGGTGCAGCCGAGAAGCTATTTCGGCTGCACCCGCAAGTCTCATCGCTGATGAAAGCAGCCCTGGCCTCTCTAGCAGGATCGAGTGAACCGTGCCGGTGCCTCGGGGTGCGCCAGATCAGTCGGCGCGCCGGACCTGGCACAAGTACGCGCGGTGGGGGACCGAGCCACTGGTCGGATCGATGGCGGCGTTCCCGATCAGCAGGTTGTAGTTTGAGCCGTCCGCGCTGAAGGGGTCATACCCGGGGGCACCGATTTCGGCACACGCCTGCCACCAGCCATGCTCGCCACACACGACCCCCGGATCCAGTGTGTCATTCAGGCGGGCGCGCGCTCGCATCGCCCCGTCCGGACTCTCGAGCACCACCCAATCACCTGCGCGGATGCCGCGGCCATCGGCGGCAATCGGATGCAGCTCCACCTCCGGATCCCGAGCACGCCGCCGCAGACTCGGCAATCCCCGATGCTGGGTCTCGCAGAATTGCGTGTTCTTGGCGCAGGTCAGGATGAGCGGAAAGCGCTCGGCGAGGTCCAGTCGCGACCTCGGGCTGACCAGCGGCTCGTGGTGCTCGGGGACCGGCGGATAGCCGTACTCCAGAAGCGTTTCCGAGTACAGCTCGACCAAGCCAGTCGGCGTGGCGAACCCGCGCGGCACGCCAGGCTGCTCCTCGGCGTACTTGCGGTAGCGTGTCTCGAGCGGAACGCGTACACCGGCAGGGTTCTCGCGGAGCGTCTCGAGCGCCACCCCGGAGGGCTCGAGCTGATAGCGGTACGCCGCGTCGACGTCGCCGCCCCAGAAGTGTGCGCCGAAACCGAGGCGGCAAGCGAGGTCGAACACAATCTCCGTGTCAGATCGTGCCTCGCCACGTGGCTCCACGATCTGGTGGCGGAGCTGCACCAGAGACTGCGCAAGCGGACTCACCTCGAAGCCAACCTTGAGCCCTTCCAGTTCGAAGCGGGTCGCGACGGGAAGGACGACATCTGCCAACTTGGCGGTCGGGTTCATGAACAGATCGGCGTGGACATAGAAGTCGAGTGCGGCCAGCGCATCGCGTCCGCGGCGGACGTCGGCATGGGCCAGAAGCAAGTTCGCCCCGAATCCGACGAGTCCGCGCACCGCGTACGGCTGCTGCTCCAGGATCGCGCCGTACACCTCGTCTGTCGTGACCCACTCACCGACTGACGGTCCGAGGGGCCGGTCCGGCAAGCCCAGCGCGCGAGCGCGTTGGTCAGGAGAGGACAATTCCAGCCCGACGACGTTCCCTGTCGGCACCGCCGGGAACAAGACATTGCCGCCCGGTGCATCGAAGCTTCCGGTCAGGGCGTAAAGAAATGAGATGGCACGAAAGATCTGGGTCGTATTGGTGTGCTGCTCGACGCCGCTCCAGGCGTAGTACGCGACCGGCCGCGCTTCCCAGAGCATGCGCGCGGCGCGCTCGACTTCGCCCGCCGGAACTCCGGTGATTGTCTCGACAGCTTGTGGCGAGTACCGGCGAGCAGCATCAGCGCACAGCCCGAACGCAGGGCTGCACTCAACGTCGCCCAGTAACGTGCGGATGGTGTGTACGCCGAATAGGGCTAGCTCGGCGCCTCGATCCAACCGTTCGTACCGCTTGCGCGCCGGATCGAAAGCGAGGCGCCGTCCGGCGGCCGTGTCCCAGGCGAAATACTTCTTCGCGCTGCCTTCGGGTGAGACGTCGGCCTCGGTCAACAGGCGCCCGGTGTCGGAACGGACCAGGAGGGGCCCGTTGGTCCAGTCACGGATGAAGTCGCGATCGAACCAGCCACGTTCGATCATGACGTTGGCAATGCCGAGCGCGAGCGCAGCGTCGCTCCCGGGCCGCACGCGTAGCCAGAGATCGGCTTTGCTGGCGAGCCCGACGCGCCGCGGGTCCACGACGATCAGGTGAGCCCCTCGCTTGAGTGCCTGAATGGTCGCCGTTGCGTGTGAGAGCCGGGAAAGGCTCGGGTTATAGCCCCAATACAGGATGCAGCCGGCGTGGTCGAGGTCGGGCAGAGGAGTGCCAGGCGTCCCCATTCCGACCCCGTAGGTGAAGCGGGTGGCGTAGGCCCGGCCCCAGCCGCACAGCTCCATCGACCCACAGAGGTTCGGGCTGCCAAAGGCGTGCATCAAGCGCTGGATCCACATTGACGTGTCGACGATGGCCGACGTGGACGCGGAAACCTGGCTGAAGACGACGCTCTCCGGACCATGCTCCGCTGCGATCCGCTGCAGTGCGGCGGCAGTTAGATCGAGGGCCTCGTCCCAGTCGATCCGTTGCCAGCCGGGGTCCGCATCGCCCTTCGGACGCGTCCGCTTCATCGGGTACAGCAGTCGGTCCGGGTGGTAGACGAGCTCCGGCGCGGCGCGGCCCTTGGCGCACAGCGCCTGGCCGGTCGGGTGAGAAGGATCAGGCTGAAGAGCGACGAAGCGATCGTTCTCGACGACGGCGATTGCGCCACAGCGTGAGATGCACAGCGCGCAGTAGCTCTGGATTTTGGTCATTCACCGTTCTCCAACGTGTAGTACGCCTGTCCCGCACACGGTCGGCAAAGCACGCAGCCGTCGCGGACGATTTGCCGGTCGTACAGGACTTCTTCGCCGCAGGCGCTGCACATGACACGCTCGCATTCGGCGCTGAGCTGCACGTTAGCTGGCACCTTGAGGGTGACGCGACACCACTGCAGCAACTCTGCAGCCGGCATGAGACGATAGGCTTCGAGCTGGGCGTGCCAGCGGTCGGGCGCGTCCGGAACATACCGCTCGGCCAGCACGCGCGCCTCTGGGCTCGCCCAGATCCGTACTGCTCTGCTGCTTCCAAGATCAATGAATGTCGCCGCGACTTTGCCATAGTCGACAAATCGGAGCGTGCGGCGGCCGAACCAGCAGCCGGATGCGACCGAGACACCATCGGCGAAACACCCGTCCATCTCGACCATGGCAACCACGCGCTTGTCGGATCGCGGCACGGCCAGGTCCAACAGCTCACCTGCTCGCTGGCCGATTCGCGCACCGAGGATCTGACGCGGGCAGACCCGCGGGTGCAGGCGCGCAAGCTGCTCGAGCAAGCTGTTCTCGACGGCCAACAACGCGTGCAGCATACGCCTTGAAATCCTGGCGCACTAGCAGGGTGCAGCGACGAAGCGAATTCCCCGCCAATTCGTCCACGGCGAGGCGGAGACCCCAGGCCAACCGCAGCCGTCACTTGCCGATCACGACGCGCTCATCGCAACTACCCGTGAGTCGCGGCTGCCCGTCGATCTCATGATCGAGGGGGAGCAAACGACCCTCGCTGCCGCCCTTGAGCGGTTCGCTTTCAGGATCATCCAGGAAGGCCTGACGAATACACTGAAGCACGCCGGCCCGCCGCCGTCGGCGAGGCTGCCAGCTGTTAGCGCTGTGTCCCTCGATGTCGCGCTCGTGTGCAGCGATTCACCAGTATTCGTGGAACGTGAATATTGAGTGCCTAATTGAGTACCCCTGCGACCCCTTGCCTGGGCAAGGGGTCAATTTCCGTGCCAGAAATTGGCAGTCACTGACGTTGACTGCCAATTTTGAGTTCAATCAGAGGGGGTGGAGCATCGGGGATTCGAACCCCGGACCCCTTGCCTGCCAGGCAAAATTAAGCGTGTCGCGGGCTGTCGAATACTGCCGTTTGAACTTGAATTCGGCCGTTGACTGCCGCTCGTAGTCGGGCCAATTCGCCGCAATTGCGGTAAAAACTGCGGTACTTTTCAGCACGTGCCACGCCTGGTCAGAGATGCCGG
>DATGER010000148.1:0-41383 GCA_035309865.1 Chloroflexota bacterium | reverse complement strand
CCGGCAGGTGGGCACGTCGACCACTTCGAGCGCGGGGTTATCGTGCAGCTCCGTCGCGATGGCCTGCTGCAACTCTTGCGAGCTCAGCTCGAGGATGTAGTTCGCCGCGACCAGCCGCGGCGAGACCTTCATCGATTGTTGGGCACCGAAGTACGGACTGATCGTCTGCTCGAAGTCGAGCTCCATTGCCATGTAGTGCGGGTAAGCCTAGACGCATAGGTCGTGCCACGGATCTTGAGGTAGGCCCAGCAATAGGGCACCAGGAAGAGGACCGCGACGGTGTACCCACCGAGGACGTCGCTGAGCCAGTGCTGGCCGAGGTACAGTCGCGACGGACCCACCAGCACGATCGGCACCGCCAGCAACGCGAGGGCGATGGTCCGCCACGCTGAAAGTTTGGCGAGGCCGTAGACGAGGAAAAACGCGCCGCCGAACAGTGCGGTGTACTGGACGACGTGGCCGCTGGGGAAACTCGGATCATTCAGCGTGGCCACCACGCCGACGAGCGTGGGTGAGGGTCGTGCGCGGCCCACGAGTTGCTTGAGCATGGTGTCGAGCCCGGAGGCGGCTTGTGAGGCCAGCAGCCACAGCGCCTCGAGCCAGAGCCCGCGCGCGGCAAACGGTGCGGCGACGGCAAACGGGAGGACCCAGCTTTCGGGGGCGAATCCGAACCAGCTGACCAGGTACATCAGGTCGGCAAACCAGGGCGCCTTGAAACTCTGCAGCCAGAGGGTGGCCGTCAGGTCGACGGCGTTCGGACCGCTCTGCCGGGCCAGCAAGGTGAGTCCCAGCAGCACCACGCCGGCGGCGAGCATGATGCCGACCAGGTGACGGGTACGCCATGCTACGACTGCCGGACTGGCGATCGGCTCTGTTGGCAAAACCATTTTCGGCCGCGCTAGGGCATCTCGCGTGCCAGCCGCCGGGCTACTCCTGGGGCAGGACCGTGCACCAGACGACGTCGGCGAGGCGGACGTCGAGCTGCTCGGCGGACGCGGGTAGAACGTCCGTGATGATGGCCTTGCCGGGAATCGCCGTGAGCGTCACGAACTCGCCGAAGACCTCGGCCGTCTGAAACTCGCAGATCTCGCCGGTCCGGAGTCGGAGCCCAAAGCGGCCTGAAGTGGCAGAGCAGGCGACCACGAGCGAGTCGGGAAACCGACGCTCACAGTTGGCGCACACGCGCGCGCCAACCCGCGTCGGCCAGGCGTCGTCGTCCTCGTCCCCATACGCGCCCCGGTCCATCTCGCCGCAGACCGCGCACGGAAAGCCCTGAGTCGAAGTCAATTCCGCTTGCAACGTCACCACGAATTCTCCCCCGCCTCTACGTCGTCACCTGCCCGCATCGCTTCGCTCGCTCCGTTCAGCACCCATGCGGGAAGGGGCAATGGCGATTGTCCCCACAGGTCGCGTTGCGAATTGAGCGAGCGCAGCGATGCGAGCGGCCGAAATCTGCATGGCTTTCACAAGACTCTAGCAAGTGCGCCCGAAAGCGGGGCCTCAAGTGGCGAACTGTGGGACACTCCACTACAGCCATGACGCAACCTGAGCCGATCGAGCGGGCGCCGGCAGCGCGGCAGGGACTGCTTGACCGCGACTGGCAGCGGCTGCTGGTTTTTCTGTTGACGCTGCTCGCCGGAGTGGCCGTCCTGTGGGTGCTCTGGCAGATCGTCAGCCCCATCCTCCACACTCTCGTGCTCTTCGCGCTCGCCGCGGTGCTGGCCTTTGCGCTGAGCAGCCCGGTGAGCCTGCTCGCGAGCCGCATCGGCAACCGCGTCCTCGCCATCGTGGCGGTCTACGTGCTCGTCGGCGTCGTGGTGGTCGGCGGCCTCACGCTGCTGGCGGGCCCGTTCGTGCGCCAGGCGAGCGATCTGGTGGCGGCGCTGCCACAGTACGCCAACGACCTGCAAGCGCGCGCGCCCGAGGTGCAGACCACCCTCGGCCAGTACGGCATCCAGGCTGATCTCGACCAGCTCAAAGCACGCGCCGCGCTGGCCGTCGAACAGAGCGGCACCGACGTGCTGCAGCACCTCGTCGGCACGCTCGCCGAAGTCGGCGGCATGTTGCTGGACGTGGTGCTCGCGCTGGTGATCTCCCTGTACCTGCTCGTGGACGGGCCAGGCATTGGCCAGCGGAGTCTGGCCGCGCTCCCCAGCGACTACCGGCCGAAGGCGTTGTTCCTTCAGGATCACGTCTCGCGCGTCCTCGGCGGGTATCTGCGCGGCCAGTTCACCCTGGCGGCGCTGATCGGCCTGGCGACCGGCATCGGCATGGCGCTGCTCGGCCTGCCCTATGCGGTGGTGCTCGGTGTCCTCGCCGGGCTGTTCGAGCTGGTGCCGATGTTCGGGCCGATTCTCTCGGCGGTGCCAGCCGTGCTGGTGGCCATGTTCCTGCCATTCCCGACGGTGCTCTGGGTCCTCCTCTTCTTTCTGGTGATCCAGCAGGTCGAAAATAACGTACTGGCGCCGCGCATCAGCGGGCATGCCGTCGGACTGCATCCGCTCGGCGCCATGTTCGCGCTACTTGCAGGTTTCCAGTTGGCCGGCGTCCTCGGCGGGCTCTTCGCGGTGCCTGTCGCCGGGGTGTTGTGGGTGCTGATCGGCACCGCCTATCGCAATGCGCTGACCCGACCGACCCGTGGTCGTCGCTGGGTACTCCCCAACTGGCGACGGACCGCTGCCGCCGCTCCAAAACGCTAAACGTTAATCCGTGGCCGCCGCCGTTCTGCCACATTGAGCGGAAATTCATCCGCCGCCGCCGCGGCATCATCGCCAGTTTGGCCCTCACCACGGCGGTCCTGATTGGCCTGGCGGCCAGCCTTTACGCTCGAACGGACGGCTGCAGAAGATCAATCACGTCGCGGTGATCTACCAGGAGAACTCACGCGCCAGCGAGCACCGCGCAGCCAGGCGAAGCGAGCGCAGCGCTGCGGACACACACGCCAGCGAGCACCGCGCAGCCAGACGAAGCGCAGCGATGCTGATACACACGCCAGCGAGCACCGCGCAGCCAGGCGAAGCGAGCGCAGCGATGCGGACACACACGCCGGCGAGCACCGCGTAGCCAGGCGAAGCGAGCGCAGCGATGCGGACAGACACGCCAGCTAGCACCGCTGGAGATTCGACAGCCTGTACGGCCGGTCCCGGGCGCCAACGGTATCGACAATGCTGGCGCCGCCTTCCCGGCCGACCCGCCGGTCGCGCCGTTTGAGACGACCAGCTACGTCGCCCCGAACCAGCAGACCGGCGATGCCGTCCACCGCTACGACCAGGAGCAATACCAGATCGATGGCGGGAAAATGGACCGGTTCATCGCCTGGTCCGCCGCCGCCGGTCTGGTCATGAGTTACTACGACGCCACGAATATTCCGGAGGGCACGCTGGCCAGGCGGACCATCACTGTCCGACTTGCGGCTGCACGCTGCGCCTGGTTCGCCGCCCAGCAGTTCACGCTGCTGCACAACTACTTCCACTCGGCGTTTGGCGGCTCGTTCCTGAACCACCAGTGCCTGATCTGCGCGTGCGCTCCGACGTGGCCAGACACCCCGGCGGGCATCGTGGCGCAAGTCGACGCCAACGGCAGGCTGACCAAAGATGGGCAGGTCGCGCCGGTTGGCTTCGCCGTCAACACCTCGTCCAGCATCAACTCGCCGCACCCCGACAACATCACCGATAAAACCCAGCTCGTGCCCGACCAGACCGCGCCGACGATTGGTGATCGGCTCAGCGACCGGGTCGCGACAAGCAACCTGCTCGAGGTGCGATTCTGCTGCGTGAATTGCGCCGAGCTGCCGCTCACGTGGGTCCAGTGGGGCCCCGGCAGTGGCGTGCCGGCCATCATCATCTCATCGTTTGCAAAGAAGAACTTCGTCGATCACGCCCAGTACGACACGCGCGGAATCCTGAAGCTGATCGAAGAGCGCTGGGGCCACAAGCCGCTCAACCAGCTCGACGCCAATGCGGGCGGTCTGCTGACTGCCTTCGATTTTGCGCAAAACTGAAACCCATCGTCGCCGGCGAAAGTGCACCGGCCAGGGGCTGGCCGGCGCACAATAGCCCGACAATGCCAATTGACGAAACTGTGCTCTACGACGAATTCGCGCGCGCCCGCCAGGAGGCGGTGGAGCTCACGGATCGATATCGGGAGGCCCCGTCAGACGCTCCGGATCGAGACGCACTGTGGGATCAGGTGGTCCGCCGCACGGAGACCGCGCGCTCCCTCCTCGAAAGCCTGCTGGATTGCGGCTCAGGCGTCAGCGATCAAGATCAGGCGCCGGTCGCGCGGATACCGGCGACGGTGAAGTAGACCCCGCCGGTCGGGTCGAGGAATCAGGTCAGCGTGATCTCGTCGTCTGACCTGGCCCTCGACCCGACCGCTCGATTACGCTCGGCGCTCGATACCGGTGATGTCGGTGGCGCCGGCCGCCTCGGCCTGACGGATCGCGTCGGCCATATTTGCCGCGACGAACTCGCGGACGGCTACGTAGCTGACCCGGAACGCGCGGCGCGCACCGCCAGCGGCGCGGGTCCCTCTGGGCGCGCGCGTCGCTTTGACAGCCTGCGCCGAAGTCCGTTTGGCGGGTGCCCCTGCACCGCGTGTCCGGCGGCCGTTCCGGGTGGATTTCGCAGCGGCTTTCGCCGCGCTCTTGGCCGACTTCGCCGTTGTTTTGGCAGCCGTCTTGGAGGCGGTCTTCGCCGTCTTCACCGCGGTCTTGGCCGACTTGGCCGCGGTCTTCGCGGTACCGGTGCCCGCGGCTCGCCCGCGCCGGCCCCGCGTCCCAGACGCACCGGCCGCCGCCGTTTTCGCCGCGGTCTTGGCCGTCTTGGCCGTCTTCACCGCCTTCGCGGCTGGCCGACTGGTCGTCTTCGCCGACGTCGCCGTCCGGCCCCGCAGCGCGGCGCCATGGCGCTGCGCAACGCGGTACACCGACGACTCGCCAATCCCGAACCGCTTGCTGATCTCCGAAACCGGTGTTTCGGTCGCCGCGTACAGTCGCGTGACCTCCCGCTCTTGCGCGTCGTTCAACTTGCGACGCGTTCCCTTGGCGCCATCGCCGGCCGCAGCCTTCGATGTGTCTCCGTCCGCGCCGGACTCCGCTGTTTTCGTGCCCGTCGTATCGGTGGTTGCCATCGTCTCTCCTCTAAGGTGTGTCAAAGTGAACAGTATGCACCAACATGGTGGCACATGTCGGATGGTGGAGGTAAATAGTTATGCGTGAACCGGGCATTTGCACCGCCGGAGCGACATCCCCCCTCCTACGTGCGTATTCCGTCTCCAATATCTAACGGTAGGGCTCCGGGAACGATCCCGCAATACCACATGTCATGGAATCCGCGCACAACCACCCATTTGACCCGCATACTCCACCGGCTCGGCACCCGGTGGCCCACGTCTGAGACGACCTGAGAGCCGGTGGACGCCGCGTTGGTGCTCGGCCTGTATCACTGGGCCACCGGGCAGGCGTGGCTCGCCAATCTGGTCGTGGTTGTTGCGCAAAACGGCATTTTCGTATTGCCGATCGTGGTGGCGGTGCGGGGTTTTCAGACGCTGGTGGACGGTGATCGCCTGCGCGAGGCCATCATCGCCGGCGGCGCGGCCGCGGTGCTCGCGTTTGCCATCGGCCTCGTCCTCGAGCGCACGCTCCACCGGCCGCGCCCGTTCCTGGAGCTTGGCTTTCCACCGCTGTTTCCGCACGCGGACGATTCGTCGTTCCCCAGCGACCACACGCTGGTAGGAATTGCGTTGGTTGGGCCGCTGCTGTGGCGCGCCTCCAGAACGGGGAGCGTGTTGGTAGCCTGGGGGCTGGTGGTGGGGTTCGCGCGAGTCTGCGCCGGCGTCCACTACCCTTCCGACATTCTCGGGAGCGCGTTCCTGGCCGTGCTGCTCGATGGGCTCGCGTGGTACGCCCTGCCGCGGCGCCTGCTGGTCCGCTTCAGGGTGCTGCGCTCGCTGCGCTCGGATGTACGTCCGCCTGATAACCCGCCCTGAGCACCGCGACGATCGAGGGTGGTGTGAGCACCGTGACGCGACCGGCTGACGGACGCGCCGCGCGCCGGGTATAGCCAGTCGGTGACCAGGCCAGGATGCTGTCGCGCCACACCAGCCACGCCTGTCCATCCAGCGCCACGTAGGCACCGTCAGGGAGGCTCGCGAACTCGGCGAGGTAGGTCCGTTTGACCCACGGGCGGACGCGCCGCTCGGGCTGGAGGACCGCGTCCATCGCGTCGGCCGAGGCGTCGGGTCCGCCGGCTCCAGAGGTAGCTGCGGCCAGTTGCCAGGCGGTCTGGAAGCGGCGGTAGTCAGCGTGGCGGCACTCCGCGCACGGCCGGTGGCCGGCCGCCAGGGCTGTCGCCTCGTCCAAAAAGAACAACTCGGTCCACCTGCCCGGGGTCATGATCGCGCGGTGCCGGCCGCGAAATTCCAGTCGACACGCGATCCATCGCCGTACCTGCGAGTCACGCACAAGCGTCCGGCGCGCATCGTGCAGGACGCCCCGGTTGCCCATCAGCAGCCCCCGCCCAGCGACCGCCACGATCTCCCCAAACGGCGTCACCCGGTTGCGCAGCGCCACAAAGTCAAAATTACAACGAAGGACGGTCTTAAGAAAAAATTGTTGCGGGCTGACTAGGTCCAGCCGTTTGGCACCGCCGGCGGGGTCGTCCGTGGGGCGGGCCTCGCCATCAAGCCACTCAACGCGCGGACAAGGTAAGCACAAGAGACGGTTTTGTGAAAAGTTGTTGTGGGGTCGTACGGGCAGGCCGTTCGGCACCGCGGGCAGGCTCAACAACAAGAGACGGTTTTTTGGGGAAAAGTTGTTGCGGGGTCGTGAGGCCAGGCCGTTCGGCACCGCGGGCGGGGTCGTACGTGGGGCGGGCCTCGTCATCAAGCCACTCAACGCGCGGGCCTTCCGCGCGGCGACCGTCCGTGCGAGGCCCGCTCCTGGGGTACATCCTGACTTCGGTTGCGCGCGGCGCACTTCGCCTGCGGGCGGTCGCTCCGCGTAGATCAAGGTGGGGCCTCGTCATTGCTCACATCGCGCTCGCGCGGGTGCTCGGCGTACTCCAGGCTCGAGGCATGGCCGCCCGCAGGGCGATGTCAGGATGTTCTCAAGGAGCGGGCCTCGCACGGACGGTCGCTGCGCGGAAGGCCCGCGCGTTGAGTGGTTTGATGAAGAGGCCCGCCCCACGTACGACCCCGCCCGCGGTGCCGAACGGCCTGGCCTCACGACCCCGCAACAACTTTTCCCCAAAAAAACCGTCACTTGTTTTTGAGCCTGCCCGCGCGTTGAGCGGCTTGATGGACGAGACCGGACGACAGGAGGACAGACAGGAGTAGAGTCCACGGACGACCCCGCCCCGTTTGCCGAACGGCCGGACCTCATCAGCCCGCAACATTTTTCTTAAAGACCGTCCCCCGTACTTGTTGTAGTGTTGATGCTGTGAATGAGCGCCATCTCCAGATCTGTGCGAGTGCCGAATGGGCCGCAACCGTCAAGCTGGAAATCCTGCCCTGGGCGCTGGGCACGCGCGACCTGGGCCAGGACGTGCTCGAGGTGGGGCCTGGCCCCGGCCTGACGACCGACATCCTCCGACAGTCTGTCGCCAGGCTGACCGCCGTCGAAATCGACCCGATGCTTGCTGCCGCGCTCAAAAACCGGCTCACCGGGTCCAACGTCGACGTGGTCCACGGCGACGGAGCCGCGCTCCCGTTTGAAGATCGCCGCTTCTCGGGCGCCACGTCCTTCACCATGCTGCACCATGTGCCGTCGCCCGAATTGCAAGACCGCCTGCTCGCCGAGGTGCGTCGCGTCCTGCGTCCCGGCGGGCTACTCATCGGCGTCGACAGCCTCGACGGACCCGATTGGCGCGAACTGCACACGGGCGACACCTGTGTGCCGGTCGATCCAGACACCCTGGCCGACCGTCTGCAGCACGCCGGTTTTGTCCAGGTGGAGGTCGAGCTCCAGCACACGCAATCCCCCGAGCCGGCGAGGCGCTTCCGGTTCTCCGCTCGCGCCCCAGGTCGGTAAGTTGATCCGGCACACATCCGGTGACCGTCATCCTGGCGACCCTGCTCGGCGTGGTACTGATTGGCATCGGCCTGTGGGATGCCTTCGAGACCATTGTCCTGCCGCGGCGCGTTTCCCGACCCCTGCGACTGGCACGCGCCTTCTATCAATTCACCTGGGCGCCCTACGCGGCCATCGCGCGCCGCATCGGCACCGCCGCGCGCCGTGAAGCGTACCTCAGCTTCTACGGGCCCCTGTCGCTGGTATTGTTGGTCGGCGTGTGGGCGGCTGTGCTGGTGCTCGGCTTCGGTGTCCTGCATTGGGCTGACGGGCAGGGCGACATCGGCACGGACGTCTACTTGAGCGGGACGACGTTTTTCACGCTCGGGCTGGGCGATGTCGTGCCGAACTCCGGGCTAGCGCGCGCCTTGACCGTCGTCGAGGCGGGGACAGGCTTCGGCTTCCTCGCGTTGGTCATCGGCTATCTGCCAATCGTCTACCAGATGTTCGCCCGGCGCGAAATGAACGTGTCGCTGCTCGATCACCGCGCCGGCTCGCCTCCGAGTGCCGTCGAGCTCCTGCGCCGCAACGTGGATGGCGGCGATCTCAGTGCGCTTGTCCAGCTCCTGCGCGACTGGGAGATCTGGCTAGCGGACCTGCTCGAAAACCATCTCTCGTATCCGGCACTCGCATATTTCCGTTCGCAGCACGAGAACCAATCCTGGGTGGCCGTGCTGGCGGTGATCCTGGACGTGTGCGCCTTTGGTCTCGCGTGCGGCGGAACGCACGCCAGCCGTCAGGCGGGCTTTACTTTCGCGGTTGCCCGCCATGCCGCTGGCGATCTGACGCATGTCTTGAGCCTGCGACCCGAGCCGCCACCGGTCGATCGACTGGATCCGGGGGCGGCGGAGCGCCTGTGGGAGCTCGCCCGAGCATGCGGATTGGCGACCGAGACCACCGACGCCGCGGTTCGACTGACCGCCATTCGCGGCACCTACGAGCCGTATCTGCAGGCGCTGTCGACCCGACTGCTCATGCCCCTACCGCACTGGATCCCAGCGCCCGGCGCGAAGGACAACTGGGAGAGCACGGCGTGGGACTTCGAGTCGCCGGTGGCGCTGTTCGGCCCCAACTCGCCGTTCAGTCGCTAGCGGCGCGCACCCTCACGCGCTGCGGGAGAGGGCGAGCACCTCGGCTGCGCCGAGCGACTCCGCCTGGCGCAGCGCGTCCCGGATGTCGGTGGCGTTGAGCACCGCCTCCGTCCGAAAGCGAACGACAAAGCGATAGCGGGCGGCGGTGCCGTTGCCAGTGCCGTTACCGTTGCGCGCAGGCGCAGCCAGAGCTGACGAGCGCCGCGGACGCGCTAGCGGTGTCGTCGCCGGCGCGGCTCGGTTGCGCACCGCCACTGGCGGCACAGGCTGCGCGACAGGCGCAACCGGCACGTCCACGCGCGCCATGGGCGGCACCACCGGGGCGACAGGCAGCGCGACCGGCGCCACCGGCAGCGCGGCCGGCGCCACGGGCTGCGTGACCGGCACCACCGGCACCACCGGCGCCACCGGCGCCACCGGTCGTCCAGCTGGCTGGACTGTCAGCTCGGCGGGGGCGGGGGCCGGCGCCAGGGCCGGCTGCGCGGCGACCACGACGACGGACTGCACGACCTCGGCCACTTCCATCGGTGGGCAGAAGTCACACGACCGTGCTTGCGCCGCACTCTTCTCGCGTGCGATCCGGTCGGTACGTTGAGCGGAGGACTCACCTTTGACGCGTGGCAGCGACACGAGCGCTGCGTGGCCGCACTGGAATTCCAGGCGTGCCGGGATAACGGAGGACATCATGGCGGGTGCGGCAATAGTACTCGGAACCACCGGTCGAGGTGACCGAGTTCTTTTGAAAACTCAACGACCAGGTGGAGTTCGCGTCGGGCAACAGTTCGAACGTCGTCTGCTCGGCACGCCACTCAGGGCGACTGAGCGATCCAGGTGGCGATCTGCGCGCGCGAGTGAAAGCCGAGTTTGCCGCGGATGTGTTCGACGTGCAGCGTGGCGGTGGCGGTCGCGATCCCCAGGGCGGAGGCAATCCCGCGATTCGTCAACCCCAGCGAGACCAGCCTGGCGACCTCGCGCTCGCGCGGCGTGAGCTGCGTCCGCGGGCGTGGCGCAGCTGGATTGGTGTCGCGCTCCGGCGCATGGTCAATGGCCTGCTCGAGACTCATCGCCGCCCCCGCCGCCCACGCGTCTGCAAACGCGGCGCTGCTGAGCCCGGCGTGCGCCGCTCCGAGCACCCGATCGTAGTCCCGCCGATCGTACGGCGGGACCGGGAAGTCGTTGGCTTCACGCCACGCCGACGCAGCCGCGAGCAGCACCACCGCCGGCTCGCAGCCACCGCTGGATATCGCTGCTTCAGCCAACCCTTCGAGGCACAGCGCGATTCCTGACCGGTCACCCAGGTGCTGGAACAGGCCGAGGCTCTCCCGGAGGTGCTCGTCAGCGCCGCTCAGATCGCCGCACCGCAGCATAACCATGCCCAGGCTGTGCAAGGACTGGGCCCTGACGTGCCCCACGCCTACCTCACGCGAAAAGGTCAGGCCCTCCCGCAACGCCGCCGCCGCCTGCGCGTACGCGCCCTGGTGGAGGGCCGCATCCCCGAGGTTGTGGAGTGAGTTGGCGATACCCGCGGCATCCCCGAGCCCGCGTTTGATGCTGAGACTCTCGCGCAAGAAAGGCTGGGCGGCGCCGTAGTCCCCCTGGTCGATGGCCAGTGCCGCCAGGTTATTGAGCACCGTCGCAACTCGGGGTGCGTCACTCAGCTCACGTGCCAGCGCGAGCGCTTTGCCGAGCTGCGTGCCAGCCCGGATCAGACTCCCCTGGGCCTTCGATACCAGACCAAGGGTGTTGAGCGAGATGGCCATGCCGCGCTTGTCATCCAGCTGGCGCCAGATCGTCAGCCCCTCGATGAGGAAGGTCTCAGCCGGCACCAGGTTGCCCAGGCTGTGACACAGGGCGCCGGCCGCATCGAGCCCCTTGGCGCGCACGGCAGGAGTGATCGCATTTGCGCCGGTGAGGCCGCGCTTCAGCCACAGGAGGCCTTCGCTGGGGTGGCCGCGCGCAAACCAGAACCAGCGCAGCGCGGCCGCCAGCCGCAAGCCTGCTTCGGCGCCGTCGGATTCCGTCCGACTGAATTCGAGCGCAGCGGTGAGGTTTTCATGCTCCATTTCCAGCCGGTCAAGCCAGAGCGTCTGCTCGGCACTCCGCTGCTCGGGTTCGGCCCGCTCGGCCAGGTCCAGAAACCAGTCCAGGTGTTGGGCCCCCGCGGTGTGCGTCTCGCCGGCTTCCCACAATCTTGCCACCGCGTATTGCTGGACGGTTTCCAGGAGGTGGAAGCGGGCCACCGGTGCCCCGACGTCCGCCGCCACCAGCGACTTGTTGACGAGTCGTGTCAGATGCTCGAGCACCTGTTCGGCCGCCACCTCGCCCCCGGCGCAGACGGTTCGCGCCGCGTCGAGGCCGAAGCCGCCGGCGAACGGTGCGAGCCGCCGCAGCACCGCCCGCTCCGAGTCCGTCAACAGGTCGAAGCTCCAGTCGAAGGTGGCCTGCAGCGTCTGTTGGCGGGGGACGGCGGTCCGCTTGCCGCCGACCAGCAATCGAAATCGGTCATCCAGCTCGTCGGCGATCTGCTCCGCGCTGAGCACCGCTACCCGTGTTGCCGCCAGTTCCAACGCGAGCGGGATCCCGTCCAGCCGGTAACACACCCGCGCTATCGCCGCCCGGTTCTGGTCCGTCGCCGCAAAGGTCGGCGCGGCTTCGCTGGCCCGTTCCAGGAACAGGCGGACCGCTTCGGAGTGTGCGCCAGCACCTGGCTCGCCCGGCGTCGGTTGCGGAGGCCACGGCAGCGACAGCGACGGCACGCGCCAGGCAATCTCGCCCGCCACGCCGAGGGGTTCACGGCTGGTCGCGACGACGCGCAAGCCGGGGCACGCGCGCAACAACGTATCGATCAGCTGGGCGCAACTGGCCACCAGGTGTTCGCAGTTGTCGAACACCAGCAGCACCTGCTTGGGCTGCAGGTGCTCGGTGAGGACCGCCAGCGGCGCGACGCCAGGCCGCTCGCGCAAGCCGAGGCTGAGCGCCGCGGCGTACGGCAAGAGCGTCGGCTCGACTGACCATACCGCCGCCAGCTCGATGAGCCAGGCGCCGTCGGGGTAGTGGTCGAGTACCTGCCTCGCCAGCCGCTGGGCCAGGCGGGTCTTGCCCACGCCGCCGGTGCCGACCAGCGTCAGGAGCCGCGTGGTGCCGAGCAAGTGCTCGACCTCCACCAGCTCCTGCTCGCGTCCGACAAAGCTATTGAGCTCGGCCGGCAAATTGTGCCGCGCCGCCCCCCCGCCGCCGGCGTCGCCGTCCACGCCCCCCCGCCGTCTGCCGCTGGCTCCTGACACTACGGCTAAGCCTGGCAGACCACGCACCAGGTGTCATGAACCATGTTCACGCGGACACCTCAGCCGCCCCGCATTGCTCCGCTCAGGTGTGCGGCGCGTATACCTCAGGATTGACGCATGCTGGCAGCGGCGCGTGGGCGAGACCGGCCAGCAGGTTTTCGGTGGCGATGCTGGCCATCTTCGCGCGCGTGCCGAACGAGGCCGACGCGATGTGCGGGACGATCAGGCAGTTCGGCAAGCTCACCAGCTGGTGCGAGCCCGCCATCGGCTCGGGCTCGGTGACGTCCAGCGCGGCGCCCGCGATGACGCCCGTCTGGAGCGCCTCGTACAGCGCATCGGAATCGACGACCGGACCCCGCGATGTGTTCACCAGAATGGCCGAGCGCCGCATCTTGCCCAGCGTCTCGCGGTTCATCAGGTGGTGTGTCTCGGGGCTGAGCGGAACGTGCAGACTGACGAAGTCGCTCGCCGCCAGGAGTTCGTCCAGCGGGACTCGCCGCGCCCCGAGTCGCGCCTCGTCCTCGGGCCCCGCGGATTGCCGGGAGTAGTACACAACCCGCATGTCGAAGCCGCGTCCCCGCTTGGCCACTTCCCGCCCGATGCGGCCGAAACCAACAATGCCGAGCGTCGCATGGTGGACATCGGGTCCGTTCAACAGCGTCGGACTCCACGCCTTCCAGCGGTCCTCGCGCACGAAGTCGTGGCCCTCGGGGACGCGCCGCGCGGCCGCCAGCAACAGCGCAAACGCGAAGTCGGCCGTCGTCTCGGTCAGCACACCCGGGGTATTTCCCACGGCGATGCCGCGCCGCGTGCAGGCCGCGACGTCGATGTGGTCGACGCCCACCCCATAGTTGCTGACGACTTTCAGCCGCGGCCCGGCGCGCTCGAGCAACTCGTCGTCGACGCGCTCGGTGACCATCGACAACACGCCGTCGACCCCGTCGACGTGGCGCAGCAACTCGTCGCGTGGTGGCGGTAGGTCGTCTGCCCAGACGTCGGCGTCAGTCTGGCGGCCAATCCGTTCGAGACTTGCCTCCGAAATACGCCGCGCGACGAAGACGCGCGGCCGACTCTCGGAGCTCACCCGGTCATGCAACCCCGACCAGTTCGCGGGCCGGCGTTGACGCCGGATACATCTGCGGCAGCATCGCGTCCCGCCACTGCACGTCGTCGGGAATGATCCGCTCGATGGCGCGCAGGGTGTAGTAGCTGGTGTCGACCGCCGGTGGATCTTCACCTGACTGGACCGTTTTGATCGCCTGGAGCAGCAGCCGCCGCATGGCGATGATCGCCTTATCGGCCGGTCCGAGATACTCCTCGCTGCGGTCGACGATTGGCCCCATACTCTCCTGCACGGCGCGATCCTGGGTGTTGACGCCCTCGATCCCGGAGTACGTCTCGGTCTTCTGGACCCGCCGATCGATGCCCCAGTTCAACCGCGCGTTGCGAATCGCGCGGAAAGTCGACTGGTCGACGTGGTCGGGTCCGTTTCCGTTGCCGTACTCGCGGCGCTCTTCTTCGGAGATGCCTGCTTCGCCGAGGCTGTACATAAAGTTCCACACCATGCACGTATGGTCGTCCATGGGCACCCAGAAGTGGCCCGGCCCCGAGTCGCGCGGTGCGTCCGGCAGCCCCGGCCCGAACAGCGACGCCGGACGTAGCTGGGTGAACGGCATGATGTAGTGGTACGCCCGCACATATTTGCCGCCCTCGGGCAGCTTGCGGATGCCCGCGTAGCGGTAGCCGTACTCGGTCAGGTCGAGCTCGAGTGTTGGCGGCCCGCCGCGGACGAACGGACTGCGCGGGTCGATGCCTGGCCGCGTGCCGCTGGCCGTGAGCGCGCGGTGCAGAATGGGCGCGTGAGAGGTGTCGATGCCACCCTCGAGCGCTTGCAGCCAGTTGCACTCCTCGATGACTTTTGACGTGTGCCGGTGGCTGGGTGGCGCCTGGGTAAACTCGAAACACGGCGGTGGCGGCTGCTTCGCGGCGGGGCCCATATAGGTCCAGATGATCCCGCCCATCTCGAGTGCCGGATAGCGCTTGATGTGGACCTTGTCGGCGAAGCCGTGCTCACCTGGCTCGTTCAGCTGGTCGACGCAGTTGCCGTCCACGTCGAATTTCCAGCCGTGGTACACGCAGCGCAGCCCGCAGTCCTCGTTGCGCCCGAGCCAGAGTGAGACGCGGCGGTGCGGGCAGAACTCGTCGAGCAGACCAATGCGACCCTCCGTGTCCCTGAACGCGACCAGCCGCTCACCCAGCACCTGCACCTTGACCGGTTCGCCGTCCGGCTCGGCCAGTTCGCGTTCGAGGAGGATTGGCATCCAGTAGCGCCGCAAGACGTCGCCCATCGGCGTCCCGGGCCCGGTCCGCGTAATCAGCTCGTTTTCTTCACGACTCAGCACGCCTGCACCTCCGTGGCACTGTCAGAGTTTGTACACCCCGTTGGACGTCTGCACCACCGCCGCCGCCCGCCCGTCACACAAGCTTATTTTAATTTCAAAGCGTCACGGGAAGCGTCACGCGCGGACGGAAAAGCGTCACGCAGGCGTCATCGCGACGTCACAAAACAGTATGCTGGCGGCCGATGGAGCAACTGTGCGCGGTCTGGTACGGCAAACATGATCTTCGGCTGGAGCGACGCGTGGTGCCTGCGCTGGCCGCGCGCGACGTCCTGGTTGAGGTCGCGCTCTGCGGCGTGTGCGGGACGGACGTCCACATCCTCGAAGGAGAATACCCGCTGGTCAAGCCGCCGCGTGTGCTCGGCCACGAGTTCTCAGGCACCGTTCGGGACGTGGGCAGCGGCGTCACCACCGTGCGCGCCGGCGATCGCGTGGCGGTCGATCCAACGGTTTCCTGTGGCGGGTGCTTCTATTGCCGCGCCGGCCTACCGCTCATGTGCGACAACCGCGTCTCGCACCACGGCGGACTCGGCGAGTTCGTCGTCCTGCCCGAACAGATTGTCTATTCGCTGCCACCCGGCGTGTCGCTGGAAGTGGCTGCTCTGGCCGAACCGCTGTCGTGCTGTCTGCACACGATCGACCGGGCCGGCATTCGGCCGGGCGACAACGTCGCGGTCGTCGGCGCCGGCACGATCGGGCTCATGCTGGTCCAGCTCGCGCGCCGCGCCGGAGCCACCCACGTCCTGGTGTCCGAGCCGTCATCGGCCAAACGCGAGATGGCGCAGCGCCTCGGGGCCGACGTCGTCGTGGACCCGCTGCACGAGGACCTGCAGGCCGCGGCGCGCGACATGTGCGGCGGGCGCGGCGTCGACGTCGCCCTCGAGGCGGTCGGCGCGCGCCAGACGGTTATCGATGCGCTGGCCCTGCCCCGCCGAGGCGGAACGGTGGTGCTGATGGGCGTGGCGTCGCCCCTGACCGAGGTCCCCCTGCGGCCGTTCGACCTGTTCGAGCGCGAGCTGACCATCCGCGGCGCCTACATCCGAGAGTTCGAATTCCAGCGCACCGTCGAGCTGCTGCCGCTCCTGGAGCTCCAGAGTCTGATCACCGACCGCTTCCCCCTGATGCAGGCGGTCGACGCGGTCGCCAACGTGAAGTCGGGTCACGGCATCAAGACCGTCGTCGAGCCCCACTGAACCAGCTTCGCAACGCAACCGAAACAGGAGGGCAATCCAACGCTGGATCACCAACTGGTCACTGTTCGCTACACGGTCGACCATGTCAGTGCGGCCATCGCGTTTAATACGACCTGCCTGGGCTTTTCGACGCTCTCCAATCGGGCCCTCGCAGCCGCCCGGCATTGCCTTCCCAGGCATGCGTCTGAGCTGGTCGGTCAGTATCGTCTTTTTGGCCGCCACGCTGACAGCAATCCCGGCGGTCATTGGTCCGGGCGCGATCGCCCGGGCGGATTGTGCTCCCGAGTTCGGGCTGCACATGGCCGCGCTGCGGGCCGACGTCGGTGTGGCGATGGGTCAGCCGCTCGACTGCGAGCACGCCACCGACGCCGGGGGCGACACGATCCAGCCCACGTCGACCGGCACGGCCTGGTACACCAACGACACCAGCGCCGCGATGTTTACCGACGGCTATCAGCGCTGGCAGCTGGACCCGAAAGGCCTGACCTACTGGGGAGGTCCGGACGCCAGCCCACTGCTCCTGGACGGGCTCCCCGATGGTCCCGCGGTGTGGACCAGAGCGGTGACTTGCCCGGTACTGTACACGCACGAAGTGCCGTCGGCGGCCGGCTTCCGAACCTTTCTCACGGGTTTGATCCAGGCCGGATTTCAGCCGGTGAGCTTCGCGGTGGTCGACGCCAGCATGCGCGGCGAAAGCGAGCTGCCGGCTGGCTGCCTCGTCCTGTCGTTCGACGACGCGCTGGCGAGCCAGCTCCGCAACGCGGCGCCGGTGCTGAGCGAGTTCGGCATCACCGGGCTGTTCTTCGTCATGCCAACCTACCAGGACGGCCATCATCAGTATCTTGGCGCGTCCGGAATCCGAGCCCTGCACGATGCCGGGCAGATGATTGGCGCGCACACCTGCAATCATCCAAGCCTGCCGTTACTGAGTCCCTCGGCCATGATGGCGGAGCTGAGCGACTGCAAACACCAGGTCGAAGACATCATTGGTGTGCCCGTGCGGTACCTGGCCTACCCGAACGGCGCGGCAAATCAGGCCGTTGTGGATGCGACGACGCTCGCCGGCTATCGGGCGGCGTTCACCACCCGGCGGTCGGCCACGTTGCGGCCCGACCAGCCCTTGCTGGAACCGCGGATTCGCTACGACCCGTCCGAGGCGGTGAGCACGGTCGTGAGGCGGATTCGAGCAGCACGCTGAACGCGGTGCATGCGGCGTGACCCTCGACGTTGTCACCCTTGGCGAATCGATGGTCCTGCTGCTCGCCGAGCAGTCCGGGCCGATGCGCGAGGCGACCACCTTCCGCCGCCACATCGCCGGCGCCGAGAGCAACGTGGCGAGCGGGTTGTGCCGGCTGGGACAGACCGCCGGGTGGTTCAGTCGACTTGGCGACGACGAGTTTGGCCGAGCGGTGGCGTTCCGCGTTCGGGGCGAAGGCGTCGACATCTCCCACGTGGTGTACGATCCGCACGCGCCTACGGGGCTGGTGGTCCGCGAACGCCGCGAGGCTGGGCCGATCGACCAGGTCTACTACCGCCGCGGTTCGGCCGCCAGCCGCATGTCACCTTCGGACCTCGACGCCGACTATCTCACCGACGCACGGTTCCTGCACCTCACCGGCATCACGCCAGCGCTGTCGGCCTCGTGCCGTGAGACCGTCTTTGCCGCGGCTGAAATCGCGCACGCGGCCGGCGTGCGCGTCGTGCTGGACCCGAACTACCGCTCCAAGCTCTGGGACCGCGACGCGGCCCGGTCGGTCATGCGCGACCTCGCCGCCCGGTGCGACCTGCTGCTGCCCGGCATGGATGAGGCGGAACTGTTGACGGGCGAGTCCGATCCCGAGATGTCCGCCCGGCAGCTCGCCGCGCTGGGGCCGGCGATGGTGGTGGTCAAGCTGGGTCCCGAGGGCGCGTTGGCTCTGGTTGGTGATACGAGTGTGCGTGTGCCGGGGACACCGCTGGAGCGCATCGTGGACCCCGTCGGCGCGGGCGACGCGTTCGCCGCCGGCTTCCTGTCCGGCCTGCTGCGCGGCTTCGCCACCGACGCCGCCCTGCGTCTGGCAAACCGTTGCGGTGCGCTGGCCATGTTGTCGCCGGGCGACATGGAGGCCCTGCCCCGCTGGGAGGAAGTCGCCAGCCTGTCCACCGCCTCCGACGTCCGCCGCTAAACCGGACTCGGTGTTAGCCTGGCGGTGGGCCACGGTCAGCTGCCGGCGGCACGACTCGCGCACGCGGGAGAGACGCAGATGTTCAGCCCCACTGAGACAGGCACCTTTTCCCAGGTAGACCTGGGTGCTCCGGTCAGTCGGCTCTTTACCCCGAGTAGCGGTGCATTTTTTGCCCAGACGAACCAGGCGCTCATGCGCAGCGACGATGCGGGTGCAACGTGGGTGCCCGTGTCGCTGCCCGGCTCGAGCCATATCCTGGCGATTGACCCAACCAACCACCAGGTGCTGTACGCCGCGGGACCGGACGGCGTGTATGTGAGCCGTGACGATGCCACCAGCTGGAATCGTGTCCTCGCCTATGGACCCGCGGTGGGGTTTGACGCGCGCGCTCTGGTAGTCAGCCCCGCGGACCCCAACGTGCTCTACCTGGGCATCGCCGGAAGTGGCGAGCCTTCGAAAGACTTCTGGTTCCTGCGCAGCCGTGACGGAGGGGCTACCTGGGAGTCACTCGAAGAACACCACAACAGTATGTGTGGCTGGGTCGTTGACATCCTGCAAGCCCACCCGAGCGATCCCAATACGGTCTTCCGGTGCGCGGGTTGTCGTGCGGGTCGGAACATCGACGACACCATCATGCGCAGCACCGACCAGGGCACGACCTGGACCCCATGGCCTGGCGTGTCGTCGCCCAACCCTGATCCGGGGGCATTCGGTTTCCCCGCCCGCTTCAGTGGCGGACAGGGCGCCGCGCCCGACGTCTTCTACCTGGGCATCAACCGAGATGCCCGCGTCGGTGGGTCGTTGTTGGTGCGCACTGGCGACGCCGGCGCCACGTCCAACGTGGTCCTCGACTTTCGAGGTGGCGGATCGCCCGGCTACAACCTGCCGGACTCGGACCCAAACGCAGCCAGCACGCAGATCGGGGGCCTCGCGTACGACCCGGCCCAGCCAGACCGGGTCTTCGTGGGTCTTGCGATCAGGCCAGCCTTCGGGTCGCCTCCAGCTGATGGTTCGGTGATGGCTTCGCTCGACGGTGGAGCCAGTTGGGCAACGGTTGGCGGCCAGACTATTGGCGCGGTGAACGACCTCGCCCTGGGCGTTGACGCCCAGAATCTCTACGCCGCGACCGACGCCGGTGTGTGGCGGCTCGCACTTTGAGTCGCTCGGCACCTCGAGTATCGTTCACTAACCGGGGGAGGATTGACATGACAACCGGCATGACTGTGCTCGTCGGGACCATCGGCCAGGGTGTGCTGCGCAGCAATGACGGCGGTGAAGCCTGGCAGCGAATCGGGCCTAACCAGGGAATGCATTCGGATGCGCTCGTGCGGTGTCTGACCAATCATCCGACCAAACCTGAGGTAGTCTTCGCCGGCACCGAGCGCGGGCTGCTCAGAAGCGACGACGCGGGCCGCACCTGGCGTAGCGTCGAATCGCCCCTGAGCGAGTTTTGCGTGTGGAAAGTGGCGATCCACCCGCACGACGCGGCGGTGATGTTCGCGGGCACCGGGACGCCCGATCCAGCCGCCGTGTTCCGCTCGGACGACGGCGGCGCCACCTGGAAACGGCTGCCCGTCGAAGTTGCCGAGACGTGCGAAGCCGTCGGCGTGCCGCGCGTCACCGGGATCGCCATCGATCCGGTCGATCCGCGCAACGTGTGGGTTGGCCTCGAAGTCGACGGCGCCCGTGTCAGCCATGACGGCGGTGACTCCTGGGCATCCATTCGAAGCGCCATTCCAAACCCCGATGTGCACGCCGTGGCCGTTTCTGCCGGGCCTCCGAAGGCCGTGTTTGTCCTGGTGAATAACGACGTGTTCATCAGCCGCGACGACGGTGGCACCTGGACTCCGGTCCAGGCCGCGTCGGTGTTTCCCTGGGTCTATTGCCGGGGCATTGCCGTCAAGCCCAGCGATCCGAGCACGGTCTACGTCGCGATTGGCGATTCGACCCCGGGCCGTACGGGCACGGTGATGCAGACAACCGACGCCGGCGCCACCTGGAAGTCGCTGGACCTGCCGGTCGCCCCCAACTCGGCAATGTGGGTGGTGGATGTGCAACCCGAGGATGACAACGTCGTCTTCGCGGCCAGCCGCTACGGCTACCTGTATCGCAGTGACGACGGCGGGGCGAACTGGACCAAGCTGTGGCGTGAGTTCAGCGAAGTCAGCTCCGTGCTCTGGACGCCCAACTAGCCAGCGCTCAGCTAAAGTTGCGCAAGCGATCCCAGGCCGTTTCGAGCGGAATCAGCGGCCGCCGGCACAGGATGATCGAGTACGGTTACGCCAACGCGCAGCCCCACAACGCTCGATTGCGCCGAGGGGAACTAGTGGGCGGCGGTGTCGATCAGGCCAAGCTCGACCGCCCTGACGGCTGCCTGGGTGCGATCGCTCGCGTTCAGCTTGGACAGTATCTGGGCCACCTGGTTCTTGACGGTCCCGGTGGTCAGACCGATCTCTGCGCCGATTTCGCGATTCGTCCGACCCGCCGCCATCAGGCGCAGGATCTGCCGCTCGCGGTCGGTGAGGTATTGCAACTCCGAGGCCGCAGCGCGGCGTTCGAGCGACCGCTCGCGGTCCTCGGCCAGCCGTCCGAGCAACTCCTGCACCCGATTCTGCTGGACGACCAGTTCGCGATACAGGGCCGAACGCTCGGCTTCCGCGGAGCGTTGTTCGGAAACGTCGCGCGAAATTGAGAGCAGCGACTGAACCTCGCCATCGGGGCCAATCTCCGGCACGATCCGGCTATCGAACACCCGAGCGCCCTGCAGGGTGTTGAGGGTCAGCTCAAACGCCTGCTCGCGACCGGTCCGCCAGACCTGACGCAACACCAGCTCCCATCCCAGGAGCGCCGGCTCGGGGATGCCCAGGTCGCGGCTGGTCTTGCCAACCAGCGATTCGGCCGCCGTTCCAGTGAGGCGCTCGATCGCCGGATTCACGTACGTCACCTGCAGGTCGGCATCGAATCGAACGATCACGTCAGGCGCGTGTTCCACCAGCGCGCGGAACGACGCGGCCCGCCGGGCCGCCGTGCTCGCATACGCCAGAACGATTCCAACCGACTCCAGGAACAAAAACTCGTCGTCCGAAAAGATCTGGCCGACTCGGCCATGCACGCTCAGCATGCCGTAGGCGCGTTCGCCAGCGCCGATACAGATGACCACGTTGACGCTACTGGCTCCCTGCCGCCAGTCAGAGATGATCAGTGGCCGCCCGCCGATCAGCGCAGCGCGCGTGAGCGGATTGCCTGCATCCAGCCGTTCCACGGCGCCTGAGGCGGCCAGGTGAGGTCCGGTGGTCCCCACCATCCGGACGGCATCGCCCGCGGGCAGGAGCTCGAAGATCTCGACAGATTCGACTCCCAGCTCGCTGGCCACCAGCGCGGGCGCCCCCCGCATGAGATCGGCCAACTCGCCCTCGAGCGCCAGGTGGCCGAGCTCCACCAGCGCCGTCTCACGCCGCGTGAGCGATTGCAACTGGTTGACCATCCAACTGACCCGGACGCCTTCGACGTCGCCCTTGCCAAGCACCACATCGCCTGGCTCGTAATACACGTTGCGGTGTAGCCGATGGTCGATCATGGCCAACGGATGCGTGCGCAGCACGTCGCGCAGGATGCGCGGCTCCCAACGAGTCCAGTCGTACAGGCACAGGGCGCGGATGCCAGTCGCCGGCAGAAACTCGTTGAGGCGCGCCTCATACTCGATCAGGCGTTCCGAGCCGATATCCGGCCCGAGTGCCCAACTTGTCTCACCGATGACGCGTAGCCCCGCGAAGCCGGCCGCCTGGGCCGCGGCCAACCGCTCAGCCCAGAACTCCAACATCAGGTTGGGATCAAAGCGCCCGTTGCGTACGTAGGCGTCGCGCGCGGTCAGAATGTCCAGGACCCCACGCGCAAGGTCTGCGTCACTGACCAGACCGTGGGCGCGGAGGCGCTCGACGTTCGCGGCGTCGGCGATATACAGGCATTTTTCGCCACGCTCGACCCCGGCGTGTAGATACGGCGCGACGATTCTCAGCTTGTCGGCCGGGTTCCTGTAGATCGGGCAGAGGTGTGCGCCCGGCTGGAGGTTCTCCAGCTGGCGCACGAGCGCCTCGTCGGACAGATCCGCATCGAGTGCAGGGTGCTCGAATCGGTCTCGCATTGCGTCTCCCCGACGCCACTACTACTCTAGGCCCCCCAGGCACCTGGCACCAGTGGCCGAGTGGCATGCCAACTGACATTGCGCGGGCGCCGTCAACTATCAGAGCATCCCCGGAGGTGAGCATCACGAGGCCCTGGAATTAAGCCGAACGCACCGCGCGGCATCGTCCTCGTCGCTGACGACAACCTGGACATTCGTGTCCTGGTGCGGCTGGCGCTGGAAGACGCTGGCTACGAGATCTACGACGCCGCCGATGGGGCCGTGGCCGATCGACTGGTCCACGAGCGGTCGCCGCATCTCGTCATCCTGGACGTCGTCATGCCATATATCTCGGGCCTGGAGCTCCTGCGGCGGTGGCGCGGCCAGCGGCTGGCGATGGGCGTCATCGTGCTGACGGGCTATGGCGACGACGACAGCGTGGCCGACGCGCTCGAAGCCGGGGCGGACGACCATATCGCCAAGCCGTTTCAGATTCGCGAACTGGTCGAACGCGTCAATGCCGTGCTACGCAGGATGCGGCGGTTTGAGCCCGCTGACACCGAGATGGTCGTTGGCGACGTGCGCCTGGATCTGGCCGGCCAGCGCGTCGTGGTCGGCGAGCGAGTGGTGCCGCTCAGTAAGACCGAGGTGGCGTTGCTTCGGGAACTGATGGCCGCGCCAGGTGTGGCGGTCTCGTCCGAGGAGTTGCTCGCCAGAGTCTGGGGCCCAGCGTACCGCGGCGACGCCGAGATCGTGCGGACCAACGTGTATCGGCTGCGTCGGAAGCTCAACGGCGCCAGCTTCCTCCTGTCGCGGCCGGGGGTCGGTTACCTCGTTGCCTCGCCGCCGGACCCTGGGCCAGCGCCTGAGCAGATGTCATAACTCTGTCACGCCCGGACCGCCCGAACCCGCGGCCGATTGGTTATACAGGAGCGCCACCGCCCTCAACGGATTCTCTCTGTGTCAGACACCATGTCACTCGATCGACGCCCGGTTCCGGACATTCGGCTGCTCGCACGGACCCATCCCGTGCCATCCATGCTGGAACGCCTCGCCGACAGCATGATCGACGGTCTGGTCCTGCTGGACGATGAACGGCGAATCGCGTATGCCAACCGGCGCGCCGGCGACATTCTCCGGATCGAGCCTGCCTCGCTGATCGGCAGGCGTGCCCAGGAGATCCTGGCCGAGGTCGGGTACGTGTCCGACAGTGCTTCGGTTGTCTGGGCGACCTGGACGGAAGCGCTGACACGGCTGGACGAGGGTCCGAGCGTCGATCTGCGGCTCGCCTGGACCCCACACCCAGACGTGCGGCTGCGACTGTTTCGGGTTCCAGGCGGCCCAGATGCGGGCGACGGCATCGGGATGGTGATTCAAGACGTGTCCGTCGAGCGTCAGGCAGCCCGTACGCAGGACGAGTTCGTCTCCGGCGTGTGTCACGAACTGGCCTCTCCCGCCACCAACCTGGTCGCCTGCGCGGAGATGCTCTGCAGCCAGGTCAACTCGGAACCTGAGCGGCAACAAATGCTGGGCTCGATGGTCCGTGAGAGCCATCGTCTGCTGGCCATCATTCGTGATTTTGTGGACGTGCAGCGGATGCAGCATGGCCGACTCGAGGTTCACGTTCGACCAACCGACCTGCGCGTCCTGATGCAGCACGTCGCCGATATCGCTCGGACCGACCTGGCTCATTACCTGGTGGTCACTCTCCCCGACCACCTGCCACTCGTCCAGGCCGACCCCGAACGCGTCCAACAGGTGCTGGCCAATCTCATTTCGAACGCGCAGAAGTACACGCCCGAAGGTCGGCAGATCGAACTTTCGGCGCAACTGCTCGAAAACAATGTCGAAGTGACGGTGGCCGACCATGGCCTCGGCATCCCAAAGGATTCCCTCGACCGACTGTTTGACAGGTACTATCGCGTTGACACCGCGGATCGACGGAACATCCGAGGCAGCGGGCTCGGGCTGGCCATCGTAAAGGAGCTCGTCGCAGCGCAGCTCGGTGAGGTCGGCGTCAGTTCGGACGGTCTGGGCACGGGCGCACGCTTCTGGTTCAGACTGCCGCTTGCCGCCGCCGTGGACGTGCCTGAACCGACCCTGCCCGCCCTGGTTCGTCTCCTCTCTGCGAGTGCTGGCGCCGAGCCACTGCGCGTACTGTCGGTTGACGATGACCGTGCAGTTGGCGCCGCACTGGCGCGTGTGCTGCGGCCGGAGGGCCACCATGTGACCGCGGTGAGCTCGGGCGAAGAGGCGCTGCGGCGGCTCGCCGAGACACTGTTCGACGTTGTGATTTCGGATCTCGGGCTAGGTGGCGGCATGGACGGCTGGGAGCTTGCCCGGTGCGTCCACGCCGACTGGCCACACGTCCGATTCGTACTCTCAACTGGTTCGGTCAGCATCAGCGAGCTCGAGGCCCACCGCCACGGGGCCGATGCTGTGCTGGCGAAGCCGTATCGTCCAGAAGACCTGCGTCGCCTGCTGCTGTCGTACGCTGCACCGCGGTGGGCGAAGACCGCGTAGCAGCGCAAGCGGGGCATGACGCCTACGGCGTGGCGCGCGTCATCGCGCTCAGCGACGGCATCTTTGCAATTGCCACGACGCTGCTGGTGCTCGACCTGCCGATCCCGCAGCTCCTGCACGCGACCAACGCGGACCTGCTGAACGCCTTGGTCGATTTGCGGCCGAACTTCGCGTCCTTCGTGCTCAGCTTCGTCCTGGTCGGGCTGAACTGGATCAACCACCACCGCCTGTTTCGGGGGGTCGTGCGTACCGATCCGCGCCTGATGCAGCTCAACCTCGCGCAGCTCCTGGTGGTCTGTCTGGTGCCGTTCACCGCGGCGCTGCTCGCCCGCTACGGCGAGCTGGCCACGGCCGTCGTCTTCTACGCCAGCAATCTGTGCTTGATGGGCATCCTGTCCACTCTTATGCGGCTCCACCTCATGCGCGCCGGCCTGCTGGACCCCGACCCGGGGCCGGGCCAGTTGCGCAGATCACTGTTTACCAGTCTCTCGAGCGTGGCCGTCTTCGGGGCGTCAATCCCGATCGCGTTCTGGAATCCCAACCTTGCCGAGTTCGTCTGGCTCGCCCTGATCCCGCTGCGCGTGTTGCTGACTAGACTTCCCAGTACAAAGGAGTAACGAGACCACAATGGTGCAGATGCTTATTGGCGGCGAGCCCGTTGGCGCCGCCGCCGGCGAGACGTATGAGGTTCGCAACCCTGCCACCGGCGAGGTCGTGGGGACGGCTCCCAAAGGAACCCGCCGGGACGTCCAGCAAGCGGTCGACGCGGCCGAGCAGGCGTTCGGCGCCTGGGCCGACACCTCAGCCGAGGACCGCGGGGTGCTCCTGTTCGATGCGTGCGAACGCATCAAAGCCAGTGCCTCGGAAATCGCGCAGTTGCTGACCGCCGAGCAGGGCAAGACGCTCTTTGAGGCAAACCTCGAGATCCACCACCTGGTACACGGGCTCGAGTTCTACGCTGGCCTGGCCTCAAAAGTTCGGGGCAGCTATGTGCCGCTCCCGCAAAAGGGCGCTTACGGTCTGGTGGTGCGCCAGCCGATCGGTGTGTGCGGCGCGATCACGCCGTGGAATTTCCCGCTCACGTTGATGGGCACCAAACTGGGTCCGGCGCTCGCGGCCGGCAATACGATCGTCATCAAACCCGCGACGACAACGCCTCTCGCGACGCTCAAGGCGGTTGAGCTGATCCAGCAGGCGACCTTCGCGGGCGGCAAAAAGACGCTGCCGGCAGGGACGGTCAATGTGGTGACCGGTCCTGGCGGTGAGGTCGGCGAGGAGCTGTTGCGTAACCCTGGCGTCCGGCGGATCGCGTTCACCGGGTCCACTTCGGTCGGCCGCCACGTGATGGAGGTCGCTGGGCGCGAGATCAAACGCGTCACCCTCGAGTTGGGTGGGAGCGATCCGATGATCGTCTGCGCCGACGCCGACGTCGACGCGGCCGCGAAAAACGCTGATGTGGGGCGATTCTTCAATTGCGGCCAGATGTGTCTTGGGGTCAAGCGGCTGTTCGTGCATGACACCGTCTACGATGCGTTCATTGGCCAGCTGAAAGGCATCCTCGAGAAGAAAACGGTCGGGCCGGGCACCGAGCGCTCGACGCGGATGGGCCCGCTTCACCTGGCGTACCAGCGGGAGGAGATCGAGTCTCAGGTGGAGGACGCGCGGAGCCGGGGAGCGGCCATCCTGGCCGGCGGTGGCCGGCCGGAGGGCGACGCTTTCGCCAATGGGAACTACTACCTGCCGACTTTGATTGAAAACGCGCCGCTTGACTCGCGCGTGGTGCGAGAAGAGGTCTTCGGACCAGTGCTGCCCGTGTTTCGCTTCGCCGACCTCGATCAGGCGATCGAGATGGCCAATGACTCGATCTATGGCCTCGGCTCGTCGATCTGGACGCGCAGTCTGGTCGATGCCAACCGGGCCATCGACAAACTCCAGGCCGGCAACGTCTGGGTGAATTCCCTGCACTACGGCTACGACGAGCTCCCCTTCGGCGGCGTCAAAGCCTCAGGCCTGGGCCGCGAGCACGGCCCCGAAGCCCTCGACTACTACCTCGAACCCAAAGGCGTAGTAATCGCCGGCCTGGCCTGAGTCACAGCCCGCCCGCATCGCTGCGCTCGCTACCGTTCTTCGGCGGCACGCGTTCTTCGGCGGCATGCAGTGCGCGCTGGGTTGAACCGTGGGCTGTCTGCATCGCTGCGCCGCTCCGTTCGGCGTAAGACTCCTCTGGAAGCCTTAGACGTGGGCTGCAGCGAGCGACGCGATGCGGGCGAGCGGAATTCTCGGCGTCAGGCGGCTAGGCGTAGCGGCCTCGGCGAGTGCGCTTCCGCCAGCAGGCGCTCGATGTCTTCTGGCGGGAGCGGCTTCGCGTAGAGAAAGCCCTGCCCGCGTTCGCAGCCGAGCTGCTTCAGGTGACGCGCTTGCGCCTGCGTCTCGACACCTTCGCCGGTGACGCTCAAGTGCAGCGTTCGGGCCAGCGCCACGATGCTGTCGACAATGGCCGTGTCCTGGGCGTCATGGCCGAGCCCCGACACGAACGAGCGGTCGATCTTCAACGTATCCACCGGCAGTCGTTTGAGATAGCTGAGGCTCGAGTAACCCGTGCCGAAGTCGTCGATCGCCACGCGAATGCCGAGCGCCTTCAAGGCTTCCAGCGTCTCGATGGTCGCCTCCGCATCCTGCATCACGACGCTCTCGGTGATCTCGAGCTTGAGCTGATGTGGATTGAACCCGGTCTCCCGCAACGCGCGCTGGATGTCGGCGAGCAGGTCCGGCTTCTGGAATTGGCGCGCCGAGAGATTGACGCTGACGACCATGGGATGCTGGTGCAGGGAGTAGATCTGCCAGCGCTGTGCCCAGCGGCACGCTTCCTCGAGCACCCACTGCCCGATCGGCACGATGAGGCCGGTCTCCTCGGCGATGGGGATAAAGACCAGCGGCGACACGATCCCGTGCCCCGGGCGCTCCCAGCGAGCCAGCGCCTCGAGCTCGTTGACCGCGCCCGTTTCCAGATTGACCACAGGCTGGAAATACACTCGCAACTCGTTGCGGTCCAGCGCGCGCCGCAGGTCCGTCTCGACCTCCAGCCGCTCGATCGCGTGCGCCTGCATACTGGGATCGAACACCGCATACCTGGCGCGCCCATCCGCCTTGGCGCGGTACAGCGCCAGATCCGCGTTGCGCAGCACTGCTTCTGGACCAATGGCGAGCGAGCTGCTGAGCGCGATGCCAATGCTGGCGCTCACGAAGATTTCGCGCCCGTCGAGGACGACTGGCAGACGCAGCGCCTCGGCGACCCGCTCGGCGACTTCCTCTGCCTGGCGTTCGTCGACGACGTCCTCGAGCAGCACGGTGAATTCGTCGCCGCCCAGTCGCGCCGCGGTGTCACCGGTGCCCAGGCACAGGTTGATCCGGTTGGCCACTTCGACCAGCAGGGCGTCGCCGAACGCGTGACCCAGGCTGTCATTGACCACTTTGAAGCGGTCCAGATCCAGGAACAGCACGGCGACCTTGCGCGCCTGACGCGCCGCGCGTTCGAGCCCATGCGTCAGCCGATCGAGCAGCAGCGCTCGGTTGGGGAGTCCGGTGAGCGTGTCGGTGAAGGCCAGCCGACTCAGCTCACGCTCAAACGTCTTGCGCTCGGTAATGTCCCGGCACGTTGCAACGATGCCCTCGACTGCCGGCTGATCCAGCATATTGGTGGCGACGATTTCGAAGTCCCGCCAGGACCCGTCACTATGTCGCACTCGTAACTCGTCCATGAGGGTCCCGCCAGGTTGCGACAGGACGCTCCTGAGGTAGGCGTTGGCAGCCCCTTGCTCATCGGGGTGCACCAGGTCAAGCAAAATCGTGCCGCGCAGCTCTTCGGGTGATTGGCCCCAGACCGACTGAACCGCGGGGCTGGCGTAGCCAATCCGGCCGTCGCCATCGAGAATGGCGATCACATCCGAAGCGTTCTGCACCAGCGAGCGAAAACGCTCTTCGCTCTGTCGAAGCGCCTCGCGCTGCAGAAGCTCGGCCCGCCGCTGGCCCTCGACCTCCGCGGCGTCGCTCGACAGCCGCGCCATTTCGTTGGCCAGCCGCGCGGTCTCCAGTGCGACCGCGGCATAGTCGGCGAGCGTTTCGAGCACGAGCAGTTCTTCCGTGCTGAAGGCGCTCGCGCGCTCGGCGTGGACAACCAGCCGCCAGGCCAGTAGCGCGCCCACCGGTTTGGAATCCTGCGCGCCGAACGGTAGCGCCGCCACCCAGACGTCAAGTGAGCGCAATTCGTGTGGCAACCACTCGGGAAGCTCCGCGTTCCAGTGCCCGATGCCCAGCATGATGCGCTTGCCGTCGAGGCCGACTTGCTCGGCCAGCGCCTCGCGGAGGGCCGGTTGGTCGACGTCGCCGGCTTGATGACCGACGAACCGGGGATGCGGACCCAGCGGAATGAGTCCGATGCCGTCCACTTTGAGGGTGTCCCGCACCTCCCGCGCCGTGATCGCCTGGAACGCGATCTCCGGCCGGAGCGTGCCCGCCACCGCGCGCCCGACGCGACTCATCATGACCAGGTCGCGTGACCGCCGCTCCCCGCGATCCATGGTTTTCTTCGCCAGGTACACCAGCACGCCCGGCAGGACCAGCGCCGGCGAGAGGCCCGGCGCGGCCGTCAACACGACCGCCAGGGTCGACCCGAGCAGGCCAAGCGCGATCTCGGCCAGCGCCTTCGCGCCGATCTTGCCGCGCAATACTGTCCAGACCGACCGACGCTGATCGAGGGCGACCGCGCCGGCGACGGTCGTCGCCGAAACCAGGTAGTAGGCCGTGCTCGCCAGGACCGCGGCTGGCAGGGCGGTCCAGCCTGATCCGCTGGTCAGTAAGGTCGGTCCACCCAGCGCGGAAGCCAGGTGGCCCGCGATGCCGACCGCAAGCATGGCGCTGGCCGCGTTGAAGATGCCTTTTAGCCCGAGCCGACGTCGGCTGATGGTGTAGGTCAGGAGCCCGATGCCGGCGACCAGCATGCCGATGCCGGGTGGCAACAGCAGCGCCGTCGCGACGGCCGGGACGGTGCTTGCATCCGTCGCCCAGCCGCTGTGCACCTGGAACTGGAAGTGAACCGCGAGAATATACAGGGCCAGCAAAGCCAGGCCCGCGAGCGGGGTCCAGGCATACGTCCAGCTGGACACGGACATGAGGTCCGCGGCGGCCAGCAGTCCTGCCGACGCAATGATCAGCAGCGCGAACAGCCGGGCGGCTAGACGCATGTCAGTCGGCTAAGCGGACGGGCTCTTCGAACCGTAGCGAAGGCGATGACGACCAGGGGCGTGCGGCTCGCCTCGGCGCCGAGAGAGTGATCCCGAAAGCCCACCACGCGAGGCCAAGACCGAGCAGCAAGTCTCCCAGGCTGAGGACGTTGGCATTCGGAAACCAAGCCGGTTCGGCGATGACATCGCCAATCAGACTGAGTCTGGTCGCGTCGTTCATCACCACGATGTTCCGCAGCTGCGGACCACTTGACTGGTCGGTGGCGATCGGCGCGCCACGGGCGGCCATCCGGGCGTCGGCGGATTGCGGCATGAAGCCGCCGTTGGCAACCACGACCAGCAGATTCAGGCCAACCCCGACGGCTGCCAGCAGCCAGGGGTAGCGCGTGGCGCGCGTCGCGAGGGCGTTGCGCAGCAAGACGGCACACAAAATGGCGAGGCATGCGGTCCAGATAATTGGCCCCCATGCAATTGCCCACGCTTGATGATCGGTCGGCGAATTGTGCAGCAAAAGCTGGACCCCGAGCGAGCCCAGGGCGAGGGCCGGCCAGCGGACGTGAATTCGGGCCCAACCAGCAAACGAGCCGCCACGCAAGAGCGCGACGGCTACGCCGATCAAACCGAGTGCTACCAACGCGGTCATGTCAGGTGATTCATAGGACAGGCGTCGAGGGAGTGTCCTGGCAGCGGCACCCGTTGGGGGGAACGGGGCCGCGACCAGGACGTGTCGATCAGGTCCAGTGCTCGCCGGCGGCGCCGGCGAAAACCATCGCGACCAGGCTGAGGAGGGCCAGGCCGAGTCGCATGCTGCTCGGCGTCATTGTCGTGCGGATACGTTCCCACTGGGTTCCAAAGGACTTCATTTCACGTTCTCCTTGATCTATTACGGCTTCACTGTGCGTGCTTCCGATGCCTGAATGATCGGCCTACCCGGTACCTTTAGTACCCCCCGAGTGGAGGAGATTCGCCCCTCGGCGTGGTTTTCGGTACGCTGTTCGGCATCTCTCAAGGGCTGGAGGCTCGACCCGTGCACCGACGCTGATCGGCCACAAGCTTCGCCCGGTCGGGCACCCGCGGCCGCAGCGCTCGCTAGCAAGCCGAGAGCCCTGACGACTTCTGCCCACCGCCTCACTTCGCTCGCTCCTTCCGATTTCAAGTATCTGAACCGGAAGGGAGCCGCGAAGCGGCGGGGAGCGGGGTCGCAGCGTCCATCGATCAAGCCTGCGGTCACGTCAATCAAGCCACGTTTGACCCGCAGGAGTTCGCGCCCATGTCTACGACAATTTCCCCTCCGACAACGCCAGCCTTCCGTAACGCGCTCGAACGCGTCATCGCCGAGGTGGTCGCGCCCGTGGCGCGCGACATCGATGCCACGGGCGCCTTCCCGCGTCACAACATCGAGGCGCTTGGCGGCGCCGGGCTGCTCGGCTTGATGAGCGCGCCTGCCGTCGGTGGCCCAGGCCTCGGTCTGCGCGACGTCGCCGAGGTCATCGAGCGTCTCGCCGGCGCGTGCGGTTCGACCGCGATGGTCGTCCTGATGCACTACGCGGCCGTGGGCGTGCTCGAGGCCCACGGCCCGCGCGATATCCGCGAAGCGGTCGCCGCTGGCCGCCACCTGTGCACGCTGGCATTCTCCGAGGCCGGCTCGCGCAGCCACTTCTGGGCGCCGCTCGGCACCGCCAAGCCGGCCGATGGCCAGGTTCGGCTGGACGCCCAGAAGAGCTGGGTGACCTCTGCCGGCCAGGCCGACAGCTACATCTGGACGAGCCTGCCACTCGCCGCCGAAGGCCCGATGACCTTGTGGCTGTTTCCCGCGCGAGCAGACGGGCTCAGCCAACCAAGCGGCTTCGATGGTCTCGGCCTGCGCGGAAACGGCTCGACCCCCGTCACTGCGACGGCCGTCCAGTTGCCGCTGGCGGCCATGCTTGGCGCGGACGGAGCCGGGCTGGACCTGGCGCTGACACTCGTTCTCCCGACGTTCCAGGTATTGAGCACGGCCTTCAGTCTGGGGCTGATGGAAGCTGTGACCGCCGAAACGGCCGCGCACCTCACCGCTACCCGCCTGGGCCACATCGATCGTTCACTGGCCCAGCAGCCCACCGTTCGGCTCGACTTTGCCAGAATGCGCGTGCAGACCGACACCACGCGCGCCCTGTTGCTGGATACGCTGACCGCCCTCGAGACCCAGCGACCCGACGGGATGCTCCGCGTCCTGGAGTCCAAAGCCGCCGCCGCCGAAGCCGCGCTGGCGGTGACCGACCTGGCCATGAAGGTGTGCGGCGGGGCGGCCTTCCGCAAAGAGCTGGGTATCGAACGCCGCTTTCGCGATGCGCGCGCCGCTCGCGTCATGGCGCCGACCACCGACGCGTTGCTCGACTTCATCGGTCGCGCCACGCTGGGCCTGCCGCTGTTCGAGGACGTCGTCGCGCGGTGAGCACCACCGACGCGACGCTCGTCCTCGGGGCCGTCGCCTACGACCCCAAGGTCGTCACGATCTGGACCGGCTTTCGCACGTGGTTCATCCGCCAGGGGTTCCCCTTCGACTATGTGCTGTACTCCCACTACGAGCGGCAGGTGGAAGATCTACTCGACGGGCGGATCCATGTCGCGTGGAATTCGCCGTTAGCGTGGGTGCGCGCCCGCCGGCTCGCTCACACGCGAGGCGACGACGTCACAGCCCTGGCCATGCGGGATACCGATCGCGATCTGACGTCCGTCGTCGTCGTCCGCTCCGAGAGCCCGATCCGATCGCTGGCCGATCTGCGTGGCAAGACCGTCGGGGTAGGCGCCGTCGACTCCCCACAGGCGACGCTGCTGCCGCTGGCGCATATTCGCGCGTCCGGGTTGGAACTGGGCCGTGACTTTGAAGTTCACCGCTTCGACGTTGGGGTTGGCTTACACGGCGATCACGTCGGCGGGGAGCGCGACGCGGCGCGCGCGCTTGTAAACCGGGAGGTCGACGCGGCGTGCATGATCGATTCGAACTACCTCGCGTTCGGCCGTGATGGCACGTTTCTCAGTGGGTCGACACGCGTCCTCGCCCAGACCGCGAAGTTTGACCATTGCAACATGACAGTCTCGCCGAGTGCGCCACGCGCGCTCACGGACCAGTTCAGAGACCTGCTGCTGGGGATGTCGTACGCCGACCCCACCGTTCGGCCCCTGCTCGACCTCGAAGGTCTCAAAGCGTGGTGCGACGGCCGGATCTCTGGCTACGGCCCGCTCGAGGGGGCCGTCGATGCAGCCCGTTTTTACGACCCGCGGGGCAGTATTACCGCGCATGACTATCGACCTTGAAGATCTGGGACTCGACCGCGGCGCGCACCTGCTGATCGACCGGGCACTGCGCGACCTCCCGGTCGGAGGTTGCCTGACGGTACGCGGCCGAGACCCAGCGCTGGGCATTCACCTGCGCGCGTGGGCGCGCGGACGCGGGCACACCGTCGAAGTCGACGCCGACGGTCTTGTTCTGGTGCGCGGCGACGCCGATCGCGCCCGCTGGCTCGGCGCCGAACGCGCGGGTGGCGCTGCGCCGCGCCAGGCCGTCGATCGGCCAGGCGCGACCTGGGGATTGGCCGCCCGCGGGGCGCTGATCGAGCAGGGCGGCCCGACGGTCCACTTCGACCTGGAAGACCGGCATCTGGTCTGGGCTGACCTCGCGCCTCGACTGTATGCACAGGCGGCGGCCAGCCAGTGGGACCCGGCAACGGCCATCGACTGGGATGCGCCCTTCGAGCTTCCCGCTGAGATCGAGACCGCGGTCGTGCAGGTGATGACCTACCTGGTCGAAAACGAGCAGGTGGCGCTCATCGTGCCGGCGCGCTTCCTGGGCCGCATTCACCCGCATTTCCGCGAGGTGCTGCAGGTGCTCGCCGTTCAGGCCGCCGACGAAGCCCGGCACATGGAGGTATTCGCCCGTCGCGCGGCGCTGCACGGCGGCCTGCTCGGGGTGTCGGGCGCCGGCGGCCGGGCCTCGCTGGCCACCCTCCTGGAGGAGCCCGACTTCGCGCTCGCGTCCTTTCTGCTGAACGTGCTCGGCGAAGGGAGCTTTCTCAACCTGTTGGGGTTTCTGGAAACGCACGCGCCCGATCCGATCGCCCGCGGCGTGACCCGTCTCGCGCGCCAGGACGAATCGCGGCACGTCGCGTTCGGCATGGCCCATCTCGAACATCAGGCCGCGGTCGACCCGGCGCTGCGCGACCGGCTGCGCGCCGCGGTCGAGCGGCGACACGACGCGCTGCTCGATTCGGTCGGACTGAATCAGCAGGTGTTCGATGCGCTCGCCGTGCTCGCGGCCGGGGCCTGGACGCCCTCGGCGATTGCGCGCGGCTACGCCGCCGTGGCGCGGCTGCAAGCCGAGATGGACGAAGGCCGCCAGCGCCGCCTGGTGCACCTCGGCTTCCCGCCCGCCGAGGCTGCAGCACTCTCCGCTTTACATACCCGTAACTTCATGTAGTGTAAGAACCCATGACTCCGCTGCCGGTCGGCACGGTGACGTTCATGCTCACCGACATCGTGGGCAGCACGCGGCTCTGGGAACAGTCTCCCGCGAAGATGCGCGCGACCTGCGCCCGCCACGATGAGCTGATCGAGGCGCTGGTCGGCGAGCACGCGGGGGTCCTGGTGCGGCCGCGCGGCGAGGGCGACAGCCGTTTCGCGGTCTTCGCCCGCGCGACTGAGGCGGTCGCGGCCGGGTGCGCCATCCAGCGCGCGCTGCACGCCGAAGCCTGGCCATTGCCCGAGCCGCTCGGCGTCCGGCTCGCGCTGCACACCGGCGAGGCCGACCTACGCGACGGCGACTACTACGGCACCGCCCCGAACCGCTGCGCGCGCCTCCGCGACGCCGCGCACGGCGGTCAGGCGGTCCTGTCCAGCGTGACGGCCAGCCTGGCCCGCGAGCGCTTGCCGGTCGGCGCGTCGCTGCGCAGCCTGGGGCGGCACCGGCTCAAGGATCTGCCCGAGCCGGACGAAATCTTCCAGGTCTTGCACCCCGAGCTGCCGGCCGAGTTTCCACCACTGCGAACGCTCAGCTCATCGCCGCACAATCTGCCCGCGCAGATGACCAGCTTTGTCGGGCGGGGGCCCGAGCTGGTGGACCTGCGGCAACAGCTGTTGCACAAAGACGTCCGCTTGCTGACACTGACCGGTGCGGCCGGAACCGGCAAGACGCGCCTCGCCCTGCAGGTTGCCGAGGACACTCTCGAGGAGTTCCCGCGCGGCGTGTTCTACGTCCCGCTGGCGCCGTTGAGCGACCCGGAGTTGCTCGCGTCGACGATCGGCGAAGCGATCGGGGTCCGCGAAGTCCCTGGCCAGCCGCTCCTGCATACGCTGAAGGACGCCCTGCAGGCCCAGGGTCTGTTGCTCGTCCTCGACAACTTCGAACACGTCATGCAGCAGGCGGGCCAGCTGGGTGAGCTGTTGTCGGCGTGCACCTCGCTTAAAATGCTCGTCACCAGTCGCGAGGTCCTGCACCTTGACGCCGAACACATCTTTACGGTGTCGGCGCTCGCAGTTCCAGACCTCGACTTGCGATCGCGGCTCTCCACGGAGCAACTCTCGCGGTACGACGGAATCCAGTTGTTCGTCGAGCGCGCTCGCGCCGCCAAACCGAATGTGTCGATCACCAGCCAGAGCGTGCCGGTGATCGCCGAGATCTGCCTGCGTCTGGACGGCTTGCCCCTGGCCATCGAGCTCGCCGCGGCACGGGTGAGCCTGATGCCACCGGAGGCGCTCCTCGAACGCTTGAGCCTGACGTACGACCAGCGACAGACGCTGCTCACCGGCGTCGGCTGGAACCGGCCCGTGCGCCACCAGGCGCTGCACAACGCGATCGACTGGAGTTATGGGCTGCTGCGGCCCTGGGAGCAGCGTTTGTTCAGACGCCTGGCCGTCTTCAGCCGCGGATTTACGATGCGGGCCGCGGAAGCCCTGTGCGCCGCCGATCCTGAGCTGAGCCAGATGGTGCTGGATGGCGTCGGCTCACTGATCGACAAGAGTCTGCTGCAACAAGCCGAGGATGCCGTACGCGAGCCACGCTATCGGATGTTGCAAACGATCCGCGAGTACGCGCTGGTACAGCTAGAAAACGCCGGCGAGCTGGACCTGCGCTATCGCGACCTGGCCGAGTTCCTGGTCACGCTCGCGGAGCAAGCGGAGCCGGAGCTCACCGGCCCCGAGCAAGTGACGTGGCTAGATCGGCTCGAGGATGAGCACGACAACCTGCGCGCGGCGCTCCAGTGGTGCATCGAAACCGGCACGGACCACCTGGCCCTGCGCCTGGCTGGCGCGCTGTGGCGGTTCTGGTCGACCCGCGGCTACGTGGGTGAAGGGTTGCGCTGGCTGGACGCCGCCATCGCCAACACCGACGCCGGCGCGAGCCCCCACCTGGCCCGGGCGCTGAATGGCGCCGCCAATCTGGCACGGGAGCAGGGGGACTACCCCCGGGCGGAGCGGCTACACAACCAGAGTCTGACGATCCTGCGCGACAGTGGCAATCAGCACGGCATGGCCGAAGCCCTCAACAACCTGGGCCTCATCGCGCTGTATCAGGGCCAGCACGAGGTCGCCCAACGCTACTGCGAGGAGGGTCTGGCGCTGTTCCGCGAGATTGGCGATAACGGCGGTGTCGCGGCCGCGCTCAACAATCTGGGCAACGTCGCCCGCGAACGCGGTGAGTCCGAACGCTCCGCCAGCCTGCATCGCGAGAGCCTGGCGCTGCGACGCGCGGTCGGCGACAAGCGCGGGATTGCCCTGTCACTCAACAACTTCGCGAACGTCGTGCTGAACCAGGGGGACTACTGGCGGGCGGCGGCCTTGCATCAGGAGAGTCTGGCGCTGCGGCGCGAGTTGCGCGACCGGGCCAGCGTCGCCACGTCGCTGAACAACCTTGGGAACGTGGCGCGCGTCCAGGGCGACGCCAACGCTGCCCGCGCTTACTACGAGGAAAGCCTGGCCGTGCGGCGGGAGCTCGGCGACAAGCGCCGAGTGGCGGCCGCGCTGGTGAATCTGGGCATCGTCGAGCGCGAGCAGGGCAACCGCGACCGGTCCGCGGCGCTGCTCCGAGAGAGTCTCAGCCTGCGCCGCGAGCTTGGCGACCAGCCGGGGATCGAGGCCGCGCTCGACAATCTGCGAACGCTCGCGATGAACCAGTCCGACTTCGCGGCGCGCGTGTTTTTCGAGGAAACCCTGGCCCAGCGCCGCGACCTGGACGATCGGTCGGGATCCGTCGCCGCGCTCAACAATCTCGGGCGTGTGGCGCGCGCCCAGGGCGACTTTCCGGCGGCCCGATCCTACTACGAGGAGAGCCTGTCGGTGCGCCGCGAGATGGGTGATCGGCGCGGCACCGCCATCACCCTCAACCAGCTCGGCGAGCTAGCCCTCCTCCAGGAAGATTTTAATCGCGCGGTTGCTCTCCTGAAGCAGAGTCTGGTACTCCACCAGCAGCTCGCCGACAAACGTGGCACCGCCGCCGCGCTCAAGAACCTGGCGACCGCTGCCCGCGCCCAGGGCGACGTGGTCCAGGCGCGCGCGTGCTACGTCGAGAGTCTCGGTCTGTACGAGCAGCTCGGTGATCGGCGCAACACGACGGAATGCTGCGACCGGCTCGCCGAACTGGCCGACGTGGACGACGCGGCATTCAGCTCACGTACGATTGCGTAGTTCCAAGGGAGGGATTGATGTCATCTGCCAACACCCCGACGGGGATAGCTGGCGCCGAGTTGTTTCGGGGTCTGACGCGGGCGGAATTGGATCGCCTCGAACGAGTTGCCCACCGACGCCACTACGACCCGGGCGCGGTGATTGTCCAGGAGGGTCAGGGCGGGATCGCTTTCTTCGTCGTGATCAATGGCCAGGCACGCGTCACCCGTACCGGGAGCGACGGACAGCCGGTCGAACTGCGCAGCATCGGGCCAGGCGGAGTGTTCGGCGAAATGGCCCTGTTCTCTGACCGTCCGCGCACCGCGACAGTGACCGCGGTCGAGCCAACGGAGTGCCTGGCGCTGCACCGCCTCGAGTTCCTGGATGAGTTACGGCGGAGTCCCGAAGTGGCGCTGCGCTTGCTCGACACGCTTGCCGTGCGGCTCGCCGAGGCCTACGACCTGTTGTAGACGCGACCCGCGTCAGAAGTGCGCGAGCAAGTCGCCGATCGCCGGCACCACCAGGTGTGGTTGGTGCGACGCTGGCACGCCCTCGAGGTCGGACTCGCGCGACGAACCGCTGAGGACCAGGACGCTGAAGGCGCCCGACTCACGCGCCATGCGGACCTCCAACTGGAGGTCGTCGCCGATGACGGCGATGCCCTCGGCGGGCGTCCCGAACCGATCGGCCAGCACTTCCATCACCAGCGGCGATGGCTTGCCGACGACCTTTGGCTCGACGCCGGTCACGTGCCGGATGCCCGCGGCAATCGATCCGGACGGACTGGGCATGCGCCCCCGACGAGAGGCGAAGAAGGGCGCCATCGACGTCACCAGCAGCGGCGCACCGGCCCACACCGCCCGACAGGCTGCTTCCAGCTTCGGATAGGTGAAGTCGAGATCGGCGCCGATCAGCACGACGCCCGCTTGCTCGGCCGTGTCCAGGGCTGCCCGCGAGATTCCCGCCTGCCGCACTGGCTCCAGCACGCCCTCGTTGCCGAACGCTAGCACTGCCTGTCCAGGATGATGCCGTCGGATGTACTCGACGGCAATGACCGCCGGCGTCAGTAACTCGTCATCCGCAACCTCGACTCCCGCCGCCCTGAGCTTCGCCGCCATGCCCCGCGGCGCCTGCCCGCTCCCATTGGTAAAGACGGCCAATTGCTTCCCGCGGGCGCGCACGCGCCCCAGGACTTCCACCGCTCCCCGCAAGACGTGCACCCCCCCGCCGCCCGCATTCGGATCCTCCGACAGCACGAGGGTGCCGTCGATGTCGAACACAAACGCCTCCGCGTCAGCCAGACGTCGCCCTGCGGCGTGACCAGTCGGACCTTCCACCAGGCACCCTGACTCTCGTCAGTCCAATCTGCTACGTAGAGGCGGACCGAGCGAGCCTCGGTGAGTTCGCGTTTAGACTTCCTTACGGAGTCGCGGGTTCGCCAGTTCGTCCAGGCCAGCCGAGAGCCCGAACAGGCCCATGAATAGCATGACGACCACGACGATTGGCGGCAGGAACCACCACCACATCCCCTGCAGCAGTGCGCCGTAGAAGATGACCCAGTAAATGGTCATCCCGATCGTGGGCGCGTCCACCGCCCCCAGTCCAAGCGCTTCGAGTCCGAGAGAGGCCAGGACCGCCGCGGCGACCGAGGCCACGAGCGACGCGCCGAGATACGGCAGCAGATTCGGCATGAGCTCGCGGAAAATGATCTTCAGCCCACTGGATCCGGACATGCGCGCCACGTGGACGTAGCCGCGCTCGCGCATCGTGAGCACCTGCGCACGGATCGTGCGCGTTGGCCACAGCCAGGCCAGCGCCGCGATCACCAGCGCCATCTGCTCGATCGTCATCGCCGAATGAATCGAAATGGCGACAATGATCAGCACCAGGAATGTGGGGATGGTCAAACCCACATCCACTACGCCACGGATGGTCGCGTCCACCCACCCGCCGTAATAGGCGCCGCTGAACGCCAGGATCGTCCCGAACGCAGTGCCCAGCAGGCCAGCCATGAGCCCCATCTCCAGCGTTAACGGGGTGCCGGCAATCATCACCGCCAGGAGATCCCGCCCCTGGCTGTCGGTCCCGAGCGGAAACGCGGCCGCGGGCGCGCGGCCAGCCGGCACCGACAGCGGCTTGTACTTGCTCACGTCGTAGAAGATGTGGCCAAGGATCACAAACAGCGCGAGCAGGCCCAGCAGACAGAGGCCCATCACCAGCTGACGGTTGCGCGCCAGATAGCGCAACCCACTGCGGGCCTGGTCCTGGCGGTGATGCTCAGCCCGGACCTCGACGGTCGGCGCAGCCTGTCCAACAGCGATGGTCATGACTTTGAATACGTTATACGCGGATCGATCTTAGGATAGATCAGGTCGAGGACCAGCGTTGCCAGCGTGATCGACACGATGACGCCGAAAATGATGCCCTGGATGGCGAAGTAGTCGTACGACCGGATCGAGTGATACAGGACCCCGCCAATCCCCGGATAGCTGAACACGATCTCGACCAGCAGCGCCCCCGAGAGGATGTAGCCAATCGTGAGCCCGAGCGCGGTGACCTGCGGCAGCAGCGCATTCCGCCCGGCATACCGCACGAACAGGGTGCGGCTTTTGAGTCCTTTGGCCTCGGCAAACTGCACAAAGTCGTCACTCTGGACGGTGACCATCATCGCGCGCATGCCCAGCGCCCAGAAGCCCAGCGCCGAGAGCACGATTGACAGTGATGGCAGCACCATGTGCCAGGCCACGTCCTTCCAGAATTCGAAGTCGGACCAGTCTGGAATGGTGCCCGGGGTGTAGGCGCCAAAGATGGGGAACCACCGAGTCTGGAACGCCAGGAGCCAGAGTAAGACCAGCCCCAGCATGTAGTAGGGCACCGCCGACAGCGTTAAAAACGGCGGCAGCAAGACATTCACCAGAAGGCGCGGCGTTTTGGGCCAGGCCAGGAGCGCGCCAAGGAAGTTGCCTAGCGTAAAAGCGATCGCCGTGGACATGCCCAACAGGGCGAGCGTCCAGGGCAGCGCGCCCGCCATGAGCGTGCTGACCCGCATCGGGTAGCTGGCCATCGAGAACCCGAAATCCAGGTGGGAGATGTTCCAGAGATAAATGGCGTACTGCTGCAGCAGGGGCTTGTCGAGGCCGAAGTCTTTGTCGTACTCGGCCACCATCTGATCGATGTTGCTCTGGACGTAGCCGCCCGACGCCGCCTGCCGAATGAGCGTATCGCGGATGGCATTGCCGCCCGAGAGTCGCGGCAGCACGAAGTTGATCGTAGCTGACACCCAGACCACGATCAGAAACAACAGGAGGCGCTTCGCGAGATAGTCGAGCCGCATCAATCTGACCAGTCAGCAAATCGGGGGTCGTTGCCGACCCCCGACTTGTCCGAATCTATGCTCCCGACGGTTGGAGCTGGTTGAGGATCAACTGGAACGTCAGGTGCCAGAAGGCGCCGTTCACGTACGGGTTCTGCGCACTCGGCCAGCCCGTCCAGTAGGTGTTGTTGTACGGAATGCGGTGATACCACTGCTGGATCGGAATGTCGGGCAGCTCCGGCAGCCAGATGGCCATGGCCCGCTTGAACTGGTCAAGCAGCTTCGCCTGGTCGGTCGACAGCGTCACCGCCATTTCGTCCACGATCTTGTCGTAGTCGGCGTTCTTCCA
>DATGER010000147.1:0-21279 GCA_035309865.1 Chloroflexota bacterium | reverse complement strand
ATCGAGCAGTTGCGTTTTATCGCGACGTGATGGGTCTGACACTCCGCGCGAAACACGAGAAAGTGGCGTTTCTCGGGGTCCGCGAGGACGCGTCGCACGAGATCGCGCTCTTCGCCCTGCCCGCGGATGCACCTGGCCCGGAGTCCAACCGTGTCGGTATGTACCACATGGCCTGGGAGATGGCGTCGTTTGACGACCTGGAGCGGTTTCACGCGCGTCTCCTGGCCAACTCCGCGCACATCACCGGTTACAGCGACCGTCAGTCGAACGTCATGTTCCTGGACCCCGACGGCAACGAGATCGAGGCGATCTGGGAGCCCACTCCAGATGAGATGGCGCGACTGAAGGCGGCCGGGTCCGATACCCTGCCGCGCCTGAAGTACTGAGGCACATGACCGTGGCCGCACCGTTTCGAGCCGATCATGTCGGCAGCCTGCTCCGGCCACCGGAGCTCCTTCAGGCACGGGAAGAGTACCGGCACAATCGACTCACCGCCGACCAGCTGCGCCAGGCGGAGGATACGGCGATTCTCAAGGCGCTCGACCTGCAGCGCGAAGTGGGCATCAGCGTCTTCACCGAGGGCGAGTACCGCCGTTCGGGATGGAGTACCGCGATCCGCGACTCCGTCGAGGGCCTGGTGCCCACGGAGGGCTCGCCCATCCAGGGCTTTCTGGGGCAGTGGCAGGGTCCCCACGGCGAGCTTGCGAACGCCACGATGCGGAGTGGCACCGTCGCGGGGATGGTCGCCGGCGAGAAACTGCGCCAGGTCCGCCGCCTGGCGGGCACGGAAGCGGCGTTTCTCAAGGCGCACGCGCCCGGGCCGTGGAAGATCACCATGCCGGGTGCGATGTCCGGGGCCGGCCAACTGTTCAAACCGGGCGTGACCGACGCCGTGTATCCGACCCGTCTGGATCTGGCGCGCGAGATCGTCGGCATGCTGCGCGCGGAGATCGCGGCGCTGCACGCGGACGGCGCGGCGTACATCCAGCTCGATTCGCTGCACTACGTCGAACGGGTCGCCGATACGACGATCCGCGCCCGCATGCTTGCCGACGGCGAAGACCCGGACAAATACCTCGACGACCTGATCGCCATCGACAACGCCACGCTCGAGGGGGCCAGGCGGGACGGGGTGACCGTGGGCATGCACATGTGCCGCGGCAACAATCGCAGCGCCTGGCACGCCGAGGGTAGCTACGAGCCGATCGCCGAAAAGGCATTCGGCCAGCTGAACGTGGACCGCTTCCTGCTCGAATACGATACCCAGCGCGCGGGCGGATTCGAGCCGCTGCGGTTCATGCCGCGCAACAAAATGGTCGTTTTAGGATTGATCAGCTCAAAAGAGCCCGCGCTCGAGCCAATCGATCAACTCCGGCGTCGAATTGACGAGGCCGCGCGGTACGTGCCACTCGAAAACCTGGCGATCGCCCCCCAGTGCGGCTTCGCCTCGACGATGCTCGGCAATTTGCTCACGTGGGACCAACAGCGCCGCAAGCTGGAACTGGTGGTCGAGACCGCCCGCAAGGTATGGGCCTAAGCACGATCCTGCACTGAGCCGCGTCGGAGTACCCGTCACGAGGTTCTTAAGCGGGGGGTCGCCGCGGGAAGGAGCGCGCAGCGAGCTTGCGAGCGGAGCAGCGACTGGCGGCGGGGGGCCGCAGGCTCCCCCGACCCGTACGAGTTAGATGCGAATACCTTCGGCTACGAGCTTTTCCTTCTGGCGCTCGAACGACTCGGGATCGCGGTGACCTGTCTCGCCGTAGACCCGCACGTCCGCTTCGATCTGGCGTTTGACTTCCTCCAGGTCCTGCGTCAGGTCGATGGCGACGCCGTAAGGCTGGTGCGCTTTCCAGGGCGTGGTCCAGTACACCTCACATACGTTGCCTTCGGGATCGTAGAAGTACAGCCCGACCGCATTGCCGTGTGAGGTGACGTTGCGGAACCGCACGCCGCGGTCCTTGAAGCGGTGGTAGTACTGCACCACGTCCTCGAGGTTCTCGCAGCTGAACGAGATCTGCTGAACGCACGTCTGCTGCTCCGGTCCGCTGGACTTGAAGAGCACGAACTCGTGGTGCTCCCGATCCGGATTGGAGCTCATAAACACCGCTCCCGAGGTTTCATCGGTGATGTGCAGTCCAACGACCCGCGAGTAAAAATCGCGCATGGTCTCCAGGTCGTTCGCGTAGATGCCAACGTGTCCAAGCTTTTGAATTGCCATGCTGAGTAGAGTAATCGGGCCATGAGACGAAGCACAGAGCGCATTGTGGTCTCGCACGCCGGCACCCTGCCACGTCCTCCGGAAATTATGGCGCTGTTGAGCCAGGGCACCGCCGGGCAGGCCGAACTGGCCGCCCTGCTCCCGTCGGCGGTCGCTGAGATCGTCCGCAAGCAGGTCGAGGTCGGCGTCGACATCGTCAACGACGGCGAGATTCCCAAGCGCGGCACGTTTTCGAGCTACATCCAGGAACGCATCCGGGGCATCGAGCCGCGGACGTTCGCCGTGGGCGAGGGCCCGCCCGCGCGCGACGTGAACGGTCGGGACCGCCGCGACTTTCCAGGCTTCTTCGGCGCCGGCCTGGGCGGCTTCGGTCAGGCCCGCGGAACGTTCGGGGGCGCGTCTGCCCAGCGGCCGGCGGAGGCCGGGCGCACCCTGCAGTTCTGCACCGGTCCGCTGGAGTACGTGGGCAAAGCCGGCGCGGAGACCGACATTCGGACGTTGCAAGCGGCTGTCGCCGGCCTGGACGTGGAGCCGTGGCTGCCGGCCATCACCCCCGGGACCGTGGAGCACTGGCTCTGGAACGAGCACTACCCGAGCGACGAGGAGTTCCTGTACGCCATCGCCGACGTCATGCACGCGGAGTACAAGTTGATTGCCGACGCGGGCCTCGTACTGCAGGTGGACGACCCGGACCTGCCGGACGGCTGGCAGATGTACCCCGACATGAGCGTCGAGGATTATCGGAAGTACGCCCAGCTACGCGTTGAGGCGCTCAACTATGGACTGCGCGACATTCCCACCGAGCAGATTCGCTTCCACACGTGCTGGGGCAGCAGTCATGGGCCACACCGCAACGACATTCCGTTGCGGCACATTATCGACCTGATCCTGCAGGTCAAGGCCGAGTGCGTGTCAATCGAAGCCTCGAATCCGCGCCACGAGCACGACTGGACGCTGTGGCAGGAGGTCAGACTCCCGGAGGGGAAGTCGCTCATGCCAGGTGTGGTCGGGCACTCGTCTGACCTGATCGAAGATCCCGAGCTCGTGGGCGAGCGCCTCGTCAGATACGCCGGCCTGGTCGGCAAAGAAAACGTCATCGCCGGCACCGACTGCGGCCTGGGCCAACGCGTCGGCCATCCCGAAATCGCCTGGGCCAAGCTCAAAGCCAGCGCCGAAGGCGCGCGCATCGCGACCAAGCAACTCTGGGGCCGATAACAAGTACGGTTTTTGGAAAAACTTGTTGCGGGGTCGTAAGGGCAGGCCGTTCGGCACCGCGGGCGGGGTCGTCCGTGGGGCGGGCCTCGCCATCAAGCCGCTCAACGCGCGGGCAGGCTTAACAACAAGTTACGGTTTTGGAAAAAGTTGTTGCGGGGTCGTAAGGGCAGGCCGTTCGGCACCGCGGGCGGGGTCGTCCGTGGGGCGGGCCTCGCCATCAAGCCGCTCAACGCGCGGGCCTTCCGCGCAGCGACCGTCCGCGCCTGGCCCGCTCCTGGAGTACATCCTGACTTCGCCCGCGCGCAGCGCACTTCGCCTGCGGGCGGTCGCTTCGCGTGTACGGTGGGGTCGTGTCATTCCTCACGTCGCGGTGCCCGGGGTGCGGGGTCGTGTCATTCGTGACGTCGCGGTGCCCGGGGTGCGATTACTCCAGCCTCGAGGCATCGCCGCCCGCAGGGCGTGGTCAGAATGTCCTCCAGGAGCGGGCTAGGCGCGGACGCCGCTGGATACGCGGACACCACGTATCCAGCACAGCCGGGCCACCGCTCGTCGTGCGGAAGGCGACCAGATCCTCGCCGAGCAGGCGCAATCGAACCGGCGCGCAGTTGGGCTCGGGCAGCTCCTCGGCGAGCAGAGCTGGCAACCAGTACCGGCGAAACAGGCTGCCCATCGGCGTGCCGGGTCCAACCTGCGTGATGTACGCGTTTTCCTCGCGGCTCAACATGCGATGTCAACTATCACGGCCAGGCGTATCAAAACTTCATAAGAGCGGCGTGATGCAGTCGGGTTGCCCTTTTGCACTGGCGGCCACCGGTGGTATCGTCAGCAGTAGCGAACCAAACTTGACCTCGGGGGGGCTGTCTCTTCCATGTTCGGTCGCTTTGTGCTCCGCGGTGTACCGGTCGCGTTGCTCGCTGTCACGCTGACGAGCGCGTCAGCAACTGCAGCGACAGTACCGGCTCCCGCGCCTGTCCGCATCGATAAGATTGCCATTCCTGGCAAGCCGCTCAAGGCGTTTGACATCAGCTGGGTAGACTCGGCGAGCGCGAAATACTATCTGGCCAACCGATCGAACGGCACCATCGACGTGATCGATGCACTGACCGATAGTGTGGTCACCCAGATCGGCGGATTTGCCGGAGCCACCGGCAAGAATGACACGTCCGGCCCAGACGGAGTCGTGACCACCATCTCCAACAAAGAACTGTGGGCGGGCGACGGCGATAGCACGGTCAAAGTCGTCGACCTGGTCAAGGACAAGGTTGTCGCGACCCTTTCAACCGGCGGCAAGTTCCGCGCGGACGAGATGGCGTACGACCCCAAGGACAATGAGCTGATCGTCGCCAACAACGCCGACGATCCGCCATTCGCGACGATCTTTTCGGTCGGCGCACGCACGGTCCTCAAGAAGATCCCGTTCCCGAATGCGACGAACGGTGCGGAGCAGCCGCAGTATGACATGGTCACCGGGATGTTCTATCTGTCGGTGCCGGCCTCCGTCGCCAACCCGGGCGGCGAAATTGCCGTGATCGACCCCGTCGGCCTGGGGGTCACCGCGACATACGGGTTGAAGAACTGCGGGCCGAACGGCCTGGCAATTGGGCCGGCGAACCAACTGCTCGCGGGCTGCGGCAATCCGGGCCGCTCGGTGATCATTGACAGGACCAATGGTGCCCTGCTGGCCGACTTCAGCAACGTCGGTGGTTCGGACGAGGTGTGGTTCAACCCCGGCGACAATCGCTACTACCTGGCCTCGAGCGCAACGCAGAACCTCGGCGTCATCGACGCGCTGAGCCTGACCCTGGTGACCAACGCGCAGGGCGGGATCGGCTCCCACTCGGTTGCCGCCGATATGGGCAGCAATCACATCTTCGTGCCGATCGCCGCACCCGACCCGTCCTGCCCGAACGGGTGCATCGCGGTGTACGCGACGCCGAACCTCGACATGAAGGGCAAGTCGCGCTTGCTCTAGGACCGTGTTGTCAGGGGACGACGACGATCGTCCCCTGCATATCCGGGTGCACGCTGCAGCGGTAGCCAAACGTGCCGGCGAAGCCGAACGTGTGGCGATAGGTGACCGGCGCTTCGATTGGCCCCGAGTGCCAGTCGTCGTTGCCGGTCACGTCGTGCGACTCGCGCCCGTCTACGGTCTGGCCAACGTGAATGCGCACCTGGCCGGGCATGTAGGCGAAGTCGACGATGCTCGGCTTTCTGGCGGATGGCGCGTGGCAGGTTGGCGTGGTGTATGAACCCGAGCGCGAGGCGATGTTCACGGGCGTGGAGGGCCGCGGCGCGCGGCTCAACGACCGATCGATCGTGGTCGATCAATTCGCCGACGGCGCCGAAGCCTTCCAGCGGGCGGCGGTGGGCGTCGACTGGCCAGGCGACATGTCCGCGCGCAAAGAGATGCTCACCATCGTTGGCACGCTGGTGCCGGTGGTGCTGTCGGTGCGGGTGATCGGCTCGCCCGCGCTGGGCCTGTGCTACGTCGCGGCGGGCCGGCTGCACGGGTACTCGGCGCTCGATCTGCGCCCCTGGGACGTCGCGCCCGCCGCCGTCATCTTGCAGTGCGCAGGCGGCACGGTCACGAATTTCTCAGGCAGCTCGTGGTACCACTCGCCCGACGGCGGCTATGTCGCCTCCAACTCGATCATCCACGGCCGCTTATTGCAATCGGCTGGCGCCGTGCTCGCCCCGAGGCGCCTGGCCGCCCACCGCGCCACGCAAAATAGAATTGCTTGTTGTACGGTTCGGGGGGGCCCGCAGGGCTCCCCCGAACCGGACCAGTTCAGGCTACGAACTTCTTTACATTGACAACGCGTCCAGAATGGTGCGCTCGATCAGCCCCTGGGCGAGGTCGATCTTGTAGGCATTGAGACTCATCGGGCGGGCGACCGTCCGAAGTTGCGCCGCGGCTTTGACGCTCGACTTGATGTCTTTGCCCTTCAGCGCGTCCTCGACGACCGTGGCGCGGTACGGCACGGGTGATACCCCGCCCAGCGTGATGCGGCCGTCCTTCCAGTTGCCGCCATCGAGCGTAAAGATCGCCGCCACCGACACGAGCGCGAAGTCGTAGACCTGGCGGTCCTTGAGCTTGTTCCAGGCCATCTTCGAGCCCGCCGCCGGCGTCGGGACGAACACTTCGGTCATCACTTCGTTGGCCTTGAGCACGTTCTCGGTGAGGACGTCCTCCCGCGGGCCATGGAAGTAGTCATCAAACTTGACGGTGCGCTGCCCACCTGGCCCCGCCACCGTCGCCGAGGCGTTCAACGCCAGGAGCGCCGTCGACGTGTCAGATGGGTGCACGATGTAGCACAGCTCTCCACCGATGATCGCGTGGTAGCGGTTGTCGCCGGTGACCGCGTAGCAGAAGTCGCCGCCTTTCTTGTAGCAGGCGAAATTTTCGCCACGGAAGAACCAGCACCGCCAGCCGCGTAAAGATCGAGCACCCGTTGACGGCTCGACCATCGACGACGACCGTGCAGGCGCCGCACTGAGCTCGATCGCAGCCGAGGTTGATGACATTCAGTCCGAGCTTCTGGCTTGTCGTTGCCCACAGCGTCTCGCGGACGTCGACCACGACGTCGTGCTTGCGGCCGTCGATATCCAGCGTGACTTGCCGCATGTGCTGCGGTAGTGGACCTGTCGGGGCAGCCCCGTGCTCCGTACGGTCCGGGATGAATTCGGCAGGCAAGAATGCCCAGCGCCCCCAAACGGATTCCCCCCTGCCAGGGGAGTCGCGCCGGTGTTTCCATGTTAACTCCGAACTACCGCCGGCGTCGAACAACGTCGCGGAGCCTTCCAGATATCCTGCCTCATATGACGCAGACCAAGGACGACCTGCTGAACTTCATGCGCCGCCTGCGCGCGGTGCGCGAGTACACCGCCGAGGAAGTCTCCCAGGCGACCCTCGAGGAGATCCTGGACGTGGGCCGCTGGTCCGCAACCGGCGGCAATCGCCAGCCGCACGAGGTGGTCGTCGTCCGCGACCACGCAGTGAAGCAGAAGTTCGCCGAGTGGGGCGCCAAACCCGCCGGGCCGGCCGCCGTCGCCCTGCTGATCGTGACTGCCAGCGACGCGTCGGCTTTTGATGAAGGCCGCGTCGCCGAGCGACTGGCGCTCGCGGCCAAGGCCTGCGGGCTGGGCTCGTGTATCGCCACGCTCAAAAACGACGGCCCCGATGCCGCCAAGGAGCTCCTCGGGATCCCACCCGAGCGGCGCGCCCGCACCCTGGTGACCATCGGCCACACCGACGTCGAGGCCCGTCGTGCGCTGCCCAAAGCGCCGCAGGCCCGCAAACCGATGGCCGAGTTTGCCCATTGGGACCGGTACTAGCGTCTGGAAGCTTCAGGCCCCAGGAGGAATACAAATAGGCGCGCCGTGCGTTACACCTTGTAGGGCACACCCCAATGAACAACCTTTCCTCATACACCCCGCTTCAGCGTCACGCGCTCACGCGCTTTGGGCGACTCAAAATGATGCAGCGCGACGTCCTGCCACAACTGGACACGTCGGACTTTCGCGTCAAGCTGACGCTAAAGGCCCTGTACACGACGTATCGCGACCTGCAGGAGCTCGGTCTCGACGAAGAGGCTCGCCTGCTCCGCGAGCCCGGGCCGACGTCCAAGCCCGAGACACCTTCGGCGTCCTGAGCGTCCCTCGGGCAGAACTGTCCTCAAGAGCGCGGCGTGCCTGCGTCCGCGGCCTGCAGCGCGCCAGGTGCGCCGACGCGGATCAGGGCTTGCATCAATCCGGTCTCGGGGCGGGAGCCGCCGCGCGAGCGTACAGGCGCGCTACGTCGTCTCGAGGTCGATCTTTAGCCCGACCAGGAAGCGGGCGACCATGTTGTAGTAGGCAATGGTGGTTACCAGCTCCACGGTCTGCCGGGCTGAAAGGTGACGCTGGACACTGGCAAACGTAGCGTCGTCGACGGCGACGTCGCGCGTCAGCTGTTCCGCCAGCGCCAGCACGGCGCGCTGTTTGGCGTCGGGCCAGTCGGCAGTTTTCCAATCGCGCAGCCCGTCGATCTGGGCTTCGGAGAAGCCGAGCTCGATCGCGATCCGGCGATGCGCCCGGTACTCGTACTCGGCCGCCGTTAGCGTCGCCACCAGACAGATCGCGAGCTCCCGCGTCGGCCCGTCGAGCTCCGACTTGTAGCGCACCGCGGTGCCGAGTCGCAGCCAGCCATCGACGACGGCCGGGTTGTAGAGCTGCATATGGAACAGGTTCGGGAAACGCCCGTTCCGCTCACGACGAATCTCCTCAACCATCGCCTGCGCCGCGGGCGAATCAATCTCGGGGTACTCAACTCGAGCCATGCCGAGAACGGTATCCCACCGGCTAACATCAGCCTCACTGCCACATGCAGATCGTCATCCCTGACGACTATCCACCCACGTACGCCACGCTGGACCAGCCGGACCTGCGGCGTCTGGCGCTGTATGGCACGGTGGAGCTCCACACGACCCGCGCGCCGGATCGGCCCGAGCTGTTCAGCCGCCTGACCGCCGCCGATGTGGTGATCAACGTCCGGGCGTACACCGCGCTCGACGACGAGGCATTCGCGGCGGCCCCTCGGTTGAAGCTGGTCTCGATCCTGGGAACGGGCACGGACAACGTCGATCTGTTAGCGGCCAGGGGCCGCGGCATCACCGTGACGAACACGCCCGGGGTCGGCGCGCCGTCGGTCGCCGAGCTGACCTTCGGCCTGATCCTGGCGGTTACCCGCGCGATCCCGCTCAGCGACGGCCGCCTGCGAGCGGGCACCTGGCAGCACGTCGAGGGACCCGAGCTCGAGGGTAAGACGCTGGGCCTGCTGGGCCTGGGCGCGATTGGCGAGCGCGTCGCGCGGTTAGGGCGCGGCTTCGGGATGCGCGTGATCGCCTGGAGCTTTGCGCACGACACCGCCCGGGCAGACCGCCTGGGGGTCGAGCTCGTCGAACGCGACGACGTGTTTCGCCGCGCGGACGTCCTGTCGGTGCACCTGCGCAACACGCCCGAAGTGCGCGGGCTCGTGGGCGCCCGCGAGCTCGCGCTGATGCAGCCGAGCGCCTACGTGGTCAACACCGCTCGCGGCGCGCTCGTCGACGATGCTGCGCTGGCCGATGCGCTGCGCGCGGGCCGCCTCGCCGGCGCCGGGCTGGACGTCTACGTCGAGGAGCCCCTGCCGCCTGAGCGCAACCCCTTCCGCGACCTGCCCAACGTTGTCCTCACGCCCCACCTCGGCGCCGTCACCCGCGAAGCCAACGCCCGCTCTCGCGCCATGCCCGTAGACAACATCATCGCCTTCTTCGAAGGCCGCCCCGAGCACGTCGTCAACCCCTGACGGCACTCCGCCGCCCGCATCGCGGCGCTCGCTCCCATTCGGTGGAAGACTTGCCTTCAAATTCTTGAAACCCTGCATGGAGGCGCGCAGCGGGGCCTCGGTACAGCGCTGACTCGTGGCCTGACGCGCTATTTCTGCTTCGTCGACTTGCGTACATCCTCGTCGAAGACCACTCTCGCGCGGCTGAGATGCGCTGGGTCCACGAGGAGGTCGATCGCGGTCATGGCCAGGCCTTTGGCGGCCGCGAGCATGGCGGTGCGGCCGTGATCGGAGCCCGCGGCCTCGCGGAACTGGATCGAGTGGCCGGGTGTGTCGATCTGATCGGTGATGGCGATCCGGGCCTCGATGCCCGGCACCCGCCGCGACACGTTGCCGAAGTCGGTCGAGCCGCGCCCGCTGCGCCGCCGCTCGTTATTGACCGGCATGCCCAGGCTGCGCAGATTCTCGGTCATCAGGTCCAGGAGCACTTTGTTGGGCATCGTGTTCTCGTAGCCAGGCATGTACTCCTTCCATTCGAGGCGGCAGCCGGTCGCCTTCGCCGCGCCCTCGGCGCAGGCGACGACGCGTTCGACGATTTCCGCCAGGTACTCCGAGTCGTCAGCCCGGGTGCGATAGCGGATCGCGGCGTAGTCGGGAATGATGTTCGCCGCCGCGCCGCCACTCAGGATGATGCCGTGGATGCGCACGTCCGACCGAACCTGCTGCCGCAGCATGCTGATGGCGTTGTAGAGCAGCACCACGGCGTCGAGGGCATTGATGCCCTCTTCGGGCGCGCCCGCGGCGTGTGCGGCGCGGCCGTGAAAGAAGAACTCGAAGCCACGCGCGGCAAGTGAGCGGTCCAGGGTAATGGCCGTCTCGGTGCCCGGGTGAAACATGATGGCGGCGTCGACGTCCGCGAAGATGCCGGCGTTGACCATGTGCACCTTGCCGCCAGAGTTGGGCGCGGCGCTTTCCTCGGCCGGCGTGCCGAGCACCCAGATCGAGCCCTCGAGCTCCTGGATGACCTCCGCCAACGCCAGCCCGGCGCCCACCGCCGACGTGCCGATCAGGTTGTGCCCACAGCCATGGCCCAGTCCAGGCAGTGCGTCGTACTCGGCCAGAATTGCCACCCGCGGTCGCGCCGCGCGCTGTCCGCCGAGCTCGGCCTTGAAGGCGGTGGCCATGCCCGCGGTTCCCATCTCGACGGGTATGCCCGCGGACTGCAACAGTCCCGACAGCCGCCTGGAGGCCTCGACCTCCTGGTGACCGATCTCGGGATGGGCGTGAATCCAGTCGCTCGTCTCGATCAGCTCGGCTGCCCTGCGCTCGACCGCCTCACAAACGCGCTCCTTGAGCTGCTGCACGTGGTCTGCCATCACCGACAAGGGTACTCTTGGCGGTGCTGAGGGAAGCGACGTGCTGCGAGACCGAGACGGACCATCGTCTGGCCCGTCCGGCCGCGTGCTGGACAGCCCCCGCGAGCTGAGTGAGCGAACAGGTTCCGCGGGCCGCCAGGCTCGATCGGTCTGTTCAATGGATCGAAATACGTCACAGGAACACGGAACGCAAAAGACAGAACAACGTATGATCCCGCGTATGGCTTTTACGCCCGGCGGCGGTCGGTCGCCGAGCACCAGGCCGCCACCCGCTCCGCCGCCGACGCGCCCGTCGAGAGAAACCCGCCTGCCGCCGACCGCACAAGCCACCGCCTCGTACAGCGTGGTGCGCTGGGGGCTGCTGGTGGGCGGGCTGGTGATCATCGTCGACCTGGCGTCACAGGCCGTGTCTCAACGCACGTTTTCGGCCGACGATCTCGACGTGATCGCCTCCGTGGACCAGATCATCAATTTCGTGCTGTTTTCGATCCTGGGCGCGATCGTGGTGCGCGATTCGGGGCTCATCTATCTGGGCGCCGTGGCCGGGATCTTCGCGTCGCTCCTGGATGCGATCGTCGTTGCCGCGGCGACGTCGCTGGCGCCCCTGCCTGGGCCGGTTGAAGAGCTGGTGGTCTTCGGCGTCGGCATCAGCCCCGTGGTCGCCGGCTTCCTCTTCAACCTGGCCCTGGGTACAGTCTTCGCTGGCATCAGCGGCGTCGTGTACGCGGTGCTCCAGCGCTGGTCTGGCGGAACCCGCCAGAAGTGATCAACAACGAGCCGCATCGCGAACGCGAGTCGGCTCACGGGTGGTGCTCCTTGCGGCTGAGGTTCGATCAACGCGAGCTGGCGCTGCTTCAAGCAGCCGAGCAGGTGCGTGGCGTCGCGCTGGCGTTGACCCCACGGCCGGATGACTTGCGCACGGCCCTGAGCCTGGCCAGAGCGGGCCACAAGCTGGCGGTGGCCGCCCCGGGCGCGTCGGTGAGCCTTGACGAGCAGGAGGTCAACCTGCTGCTAGCGGCGGTGCGGTATACGACGGACGAGGTCCAGCGGGCGTCGCGATCGCAGAACGATCAACACACGCGCCAGCGCGACGCCGTGGCGACCGCGTTTCCCGAGCTCGTCGAGCTGGGCGGCTGGCGCAGCTTCGGCCTGACCCGCGAGCTGGAAGCTTTGGCCGCGCGACTGCAGACGGCATTGTCTTCGTGAGCCCGCAACGGCTCAGCTGCCCGCGTCGCTTCGCTCGCTCCCATCGGGATCCGTAGGGAGGTACCACAGGTGCTGCTACTCACGGGCGAGCTGAGTCAACACCCGCTGCACGCGCCGACGTGGGCCAGCGCGCGGCTGAGCTTCGAGCCTTCCGAGTCGTGCGTCGGGCCGAGCGCGATGATGGCTTGGCGCGCCGCTTCGAGGGTGGCATCGTCGCCGCGTTTGAGCTCGGCTTCGATCTCCAGCTCGGCGTACCCGTGGCCGACCAGGCGCACGCGATCGAGCGCCAGCTCGACTGACCAGCCCCGGTCGGCCGCCTCCAGGTCGACGATCGTCCGGTCCGTCTCGGTTTCGAGGTAGGGTCGCGCCAGCGGCAAACCGCCGACGGCCAGCGCGTCGCCGAGCGCTTCGGCCAACGCCGTTGCGCCGCGTTGACTCGCCGCCTGTCGCAGCGCACCGATCGCCACGGCCGGGGCCATGTCAGGCTCGAGCTGGAGTTCGATCTCGGTCCGCGTTGCCACGCCCCGGGCCTGCTGGCCTTCGCCTTTGAGCGTCCAGGTCGCCAGCGACGCGCCCTGGATGGTGCGCCGTCGGAAGCTCACCCGCGCTCCACCGAAGGCTCGTGACGACGAGTCGAAGAAGCCGTTGCGCTGGATCTCGCGGCGGCGGCCCGTCACGGTGAACGGGCCGAGGCGATCCACCACGGCCAGCCGGTCCAGCAGCTCCGGTTCGTCCGGCCGAAGCTTGAGCTCGCGCTCGAGGTTGGCAGCCGTCACTTCACACCGTGGTCGGCGCGGATTCTTCAACGGCCAGCTCGACGGCGTCGAGGACACCGATCGGCCGCGGCGCCACCGACATGAACCCCGCCCGCCGCAGCTCGCGCAACGGATACCAGGCGGTAAACGCGAACAGTGAGATGTTGATCGGCCAGCCGGCGACAGTATCCACCACCAGGTACACCGGCAGGTCCAGCTGCAGGTACAGCAGCAGCCACAACCGCAGCACTGCCCGTGCGCTGTGGCCGCACAACCAGACTGCCGAGGTGATCATGAATGCGCGACGAAACGTGGCCGACGCGCCCACGCTCGCCGGGATCGGGTACAGGCGCTGGGCATAGAGCGCCAGCAGCGGCCGGCCCAGCAGCGCCGAGCCGAAAAAGGCGATGCCGTAGACCATATTTTCGAGCGACGCCCAGCCGAGATAGAGCGTCTGATCCTGCGACACGAGCCCGGCCATCGCCTTGACGCAGGCGAAACCGAAGGTGGTGGCGCTGAAGACGTCGGCGCCGTGCGTCCGACGGTAGTGCCATACGAACACGGCCGCGGACCACGTCAGGACGACCAGCACCGCCGCCGAAAACCCCCAGGATCGGAGTCCGACATAGAACAACCCGACGGGCAACAGGCTGCCGAGCAGCAGCCCGAGCAGGCCTTCCCTGACGTGGCCCCACTCGGGCGCGCCAAACGTGCGCCAGTGCTTGATCGTGGGCGGCGCGGCAAACTCGCTGGCCTGGGCTGGCGGGGGCGTCATTGACTGGCCGTATTATGCGTTGTGCGGGTCGCGCGCAGTCGGCGGCTGGTTGGACTGCTAACCCTGTTGGCGGTGCTCGCGATCGGCGTCGGAGTGACCGGCGTCGAGCTTCCGGCCCTGCGCCTGCCCGGGGGCGGCGGGTCGCCGCCTGCCCCGGTGGCGGGCGTCCACGCCATCGCCGCCGGTCTGCTGCTGCGGGTCGGCGCCGGGGCGCCGCAAGGGGGCGAGCTCGCGTTCATGGCCGTCGAGCCAGGCGGCAACCTGGTCATCTCGGACTCCAAGCGTCACACCGTCATGCGGTTCGATCCGACCGGGCACCTGCTCAGCGAGTGGGGTCCACGCCTGGGGGACACGGTGCTCGGCGAGCCGGCTGGCGTCGCGGTCCAGGGTGACAATTTCTACGTCGTCGATCGCGGCACTCCACCCCGCATCCTGGAGCTCGACGCCACCGGGCGGCTGCAGACGATCTTGAACCTCGAATCGTTCGGCACCTACGGGTTGAACGGGCTGGCCGTCGACCGCGGCGGCAACCTGTACGCCGCCGACACCGGGCGCAATCGCATTCTCGTCCTGGCCCCGAACGGTGCCCTCGTACGCCAGATCGGCCACTCCGGCACCGATCTGGGCGGCATGACGCAACCGATGATGCTGGCCTTCGCTCCCGATGGCACCTTCGTCGTCGCCGACTGGGAGAACACCCGGCTCGAACGCTGGGACGCCAATTTCGAGGCGACCGACGTCTGGCCGACCCCGTCCCATCCGTTCGGCGTCGCCATCGATCAGCTCGGTCGCATCTACGCGCCGGATACCGATCACCGGCGGGTGCAGGCGTACTCCGCGCAGGGGGCACTGCTGGGCGAGATGGGTGCCGCCGGCTCGCCAACGATCGACGTGGCGCCGAAGCAGGTGGCCGTCGCCCGGTCCGACCAACCCTCGCTGTACGTGCTGGGCGCTGACGGCGTGGTGCGGCTGGACCTCGAAAACACCGCTCCGCCGCCGCAGGGCGGCGGTGACGTGGACCCGCTCAGCCTGGTCGTGATCGGACTCCTGGTGGCGATCCTGGTCCTGGCGATCGTGGCGCGGCGCTCGCGGCGCGCACCTGACTTGACTTGACTCTCGCGGGGTTCCGGGGGCACGATCTCACCTGATGGTGGGCTTCGGCGTCACGTTTGGCGTGGTCTTGTTGGCCGGCGGACTCATATTCGCGTTTGGGCTGATCGGCGATCAGAAGCTTCTGATCGGCGCGGGCCTGCTGATACTGGCGTTGAGCGCCATCTTCGGCCTGCAGCCGGACTGGCCCACCAAACGCCGCTCCTAGTGGGGCCCGGCCGACGTCTCAGCGATGCAAGCCGCGTGACGGGCGGCGGCGGCCGGAGTGCGAAACGCGTCTGCGTGGCCCACGGCTCGGAACGGCTGACCCCGCGTCGCTGATCCCAGCAATCGCTGGTGCGACGCGCAGCGTCGCGGGCTTGGACCGAACCGTGCTCCCGGACCCGCGCCGCAAGCGCTGGATCAGCATCGGCAGCAGCCACACCCCGAGGGCCAGCGCGCCGATGATCTGGCGACTGTCCCCGAAGACATTCGCGACCCAGAGAGTGGTCGCCATCAGCATGCCGAAAAAGATCATGTCGCCGATGATCGCGAGGGCCCAGCCCACCAGGAAGCCGTGGCCCGCCGCCACGGAGGCCGCCCGGCTCAGGATCGGATTCAAGCTGAAGCTCAGCACGATCAAGCCGAGCGGACCCCGCACGCGGCCGTCGTTGAGACCGAGGATGCTGCTGGCCTGCGTCAGGGCCCGGCCGGTCCGCCCCACCGCAACCACCCGTTTGGCGAGCCGGCGCAGGAGCACCAGCATCGGTTCGGCGACCAACGCCATCACGAAGTCGGACACCAGATAGAGGCCGGCGGTCCCCAGCGGCGAGACGCCCGCATCGCGGGCCATGATCACGCCAAACGGAATCCCCGCGGCCAGCGGCATCACAAACATGAGGAACGCACCAGCCGCGCCGCTCGGCCAGAAAAACGGCAGCGGCGCGGTGGGATCGACTATGGCCCGAAAGAGCTCAGCCAGGGCGCGCGTGAGATCGTCGTTGGACATGTCCACGGGTGGTGTCGGAGTATCGCGGGGCCGGTGACCGATCGACCAATAAGGGAAAAGTTACTTCGTGCCGACCGCGAGCAGCGCCTCGCCCGGCAGCAGGCAAGTGCCGTCGGACTGCACGAAGACCTGCAGGCGACGCTCGAGCTCGGCCCAGTACTGGGCCCGCTCGACCTCACTCATCGCCTGCCCCAGCTCACCCTGGACGGGCGACGTCGAGCGCATCGCTTCGAGGGCGTCGCCGACGGAACTGAACTCGCGTGGCACGGGCAGCGGCGACACGCTCACGCTCGAGCTCACGAAGCCGGCGTCTCGGAAGGCGCGCTCGAGCGTGCCGGGTGCGCTCAGCGAGACGGTCATCGCGAGCGTTGGCGGCGGCGACGGCATGCGGCCCATGTCGCGCACCGCGCCGATTTGCAGTCCGATGTACGGGTTGCGCGCTTCGGTCGACCAGACCAGGGCGGCGAAGCTGCCGCCAGTTTTCAGGGCCCGCCGCACGCGCACCAGCGCCTGATGCAGATCGGGCACGAACATCAACCCGAAGCGGCAGATGGCGGCGTCGAAGCGCTCGTCCTCGAGCTCGAGCGCCGACGCGTCGGCGACCTGCGTCGTGACGTTGTTGAGCCCGGCGGCACGCAGGGTTTCGGCGGCCGCGGCCAGCATGCTGGCGGAGATGTCGGTCGCCAGGAGCGAGCCCGTCGGGCCGATGCGCTGCGCGGCCAGCACGGACTGATCGCCCGTGCCGGCCGCGACGTCCAGAACGTGCAGGCCGGGCCGTACGCCGGCCGCGTCGAGCATCCGCTCGGTCACGGCCCCGAGCGTGCGCGCTCGGCGCGCCGCGCCCTGTCGCCACACCTCGGCGGCCGCCGCCGAGCCCCAGGTGCGTGCTGGCTCAGTTGTCACCTGGGCAGCGTACAGGAAGGCCGCCCGCATCGCTTCGCTCGCTCCCCCGATGGCTAGGGAAGAGTGGGCAGTGCATCCCCGCGATGGGTCGTCCATGTCGCCGGGAGCGCCGCGAGTGCCGCGAGTGCCGCGAGCGCCGGGAGCCGGGCGGACCGGAAGACCGACTTCGGAGTGCCGGTCCTCCGGAACTTCAGGCGGCGGTTCTGGCGGCCTTGAACTGGCGGGTCATCAACGCGTCGACCTTCGCGTCGGCCTTCACCTTCAGCGCCGCGGCGCGGTCGGCTTTGATCGTGCCGGCGGCCAGGAGCGCCTGGATGCGGGCCTCGACGTCTGCCTTCAGGGCTGCCGCGACCGTCGCGGCGGGCACGCCGTGATTTCCAGCGACGGCGGTCAGCGTGGTGCCAGCCAGTTCCTGGCGCAGTGTTTTGACGTCGGCAATGCCGAGCGTCGTCGCCGCCACGCTCAGTTCGTGCCGCGCCAGTTTGGCCAGTACCGCCGCGCCCGGCCGGGCGCCCAGGTCCTTGCGCGCGTCCTTCAGCGCGGTCGTGAGTTGATCGCTCGTCACCCCGAGCTTGGCGGCCGCCAGATCAAGTACGGCCGCGCGGTGTTGCTGCTTGGCAGTGGCAGGCGTGGGCGTGGCCGTCTGCGCCTGCGAGAATCCAATCGTTGCGCTGAGCAAGAGGGCCGCGCCCCCAATTGCCAGGGCGCTGCGTTTCCAGAGAGAGGTAGTCATGCCCCTCTCACGTCTCAGGGGCGCAAAACGTATCCGGGCCGGTACCAACGGCTACCGAGCTGAGGCGCGCAGTGGCCCAGCGACGGCAATCCGGTCGTCGGACTCGACGTCGATGTCTTCGGCGCCGCGGTCGCGCAGCACCCACGCGCTCCACAAGCTGATGAGCGCGCACACCACGATGTACATGACGATGGCGAACGAGGAGCCGAACTGCGCAAACAGGTACGCGGCGATGATCGGCGCCGGACCTCCGGCGGTGATCGACGCCAGGTGATAGCCCAGCGACGCGCCGCTGTAGCGCACCCGCGGTGGGAACGCTTCGGCGATGAATGCCGCCTGGGGCCCGTACTGAATGTCGTGGACCACCGGTGCGAGAACGATGGCCAGCAGCACCAGGCCGGGTATCGCCGTGTCGAGCAGCGCGAAGTAGGGCCAGGCGAACAGCGCCATCGCCGCCGCGCCGACCAGGTACGTTCGCCGCCGGCCAAAGCGGTCTGACAGATGGCCCCACAGCGGTACCGTCACGAGCGAGACTGCCGAAGCGATGAGCGTGTCGTTCAGGACGTCCTGGCGCTGGAGTTTCAGGGCCGTCGTGGCATACACGAGCACGTAGGTCCAGAAGATGTAGAACGGCGCCTGTTGACCGGTTCGCAACAGGCAGGTCAGCAGGACTTCGCGCCAGTTCTTGCGGAGGACCTCGGCGACCGGCGCCGCCACGGTGCGGCGCTCCTCGACCAGCTTGCGGAACACCGGCGTTTCGAGAATTCCCAGGCGGATGTACAGCCCGACGCCGACCAGCAACAGGCTGATCAGAAACGGGATCCGCCAGCCCCAGGTGACGAAGTTCGGGCCGGTCAGCGCTGTCACCGCTGCCAGCATGCCATTGGACAGCAGCAAGCCGACCGGGACGCCGAATTGCGGCCAGCTGGCGATGAAGCCGCGTCGGCCGCTACGGGCGCCCCATTCCATCGCCAGCAGCACGGAGCCGCCCCACTCGCCGCCCACGCCGATGCCCTGGACGAGTCGCAGGACCGTCAGCAGGACGCCGCCCATGATGCCGATGCTGGCGTACGGCGGCACCAGACCGACCAGAAACGTGCCGACGCCCATGAGCAACAGCGTGGCGACCAGCGTCGCTTTCCGGCCAATCCGGTCGCCGTAGTGGCCAAAGATGGCCGCGCCGACGGGCCGGGCCGCGAAACCCACGAAATTGGTGCCGAACGCGATCAGCGTGCCCGAGGTTGGATCCACGTTCGGAAAGAACTGCTGGTTCAGCACCAGCGCCGCGGCGCTGCCGTACAGAAAAAAGTCGTACCACTCGATCGAGGTGCCGACGGTCGAAGCGATGACCGCCCGCCGCAACTGACGGGCGACCTCGTCAGGTGGCAGCGCAGATGTTCCGTTGCTCGTGAGACCGCGTCCTGCCTGCATGGAGCCTATCCTCCCCCAGAACCGGATGAGCCGCGTGTGGGGAGAAAAGTATCAGGGTGCGGACGCGAGCGGAACACCTGCGACAATACTCGAAGCATGCGCATCGAAGGCTGGCGGACGAATCTCTCCAACCCTGTGCCGAACGTCCGCCGCATCGTCTCCATCGCGCCCTCGAGCACCGAGATCCTCCACGCGCTCGGACTAGGCCGCCGCATCGTCGGCGTCGACAAATGGTCGGACTTTCCGCCCCGCGTCCGCCGGCTGCCCCAGGTCGGCAGCGATCTGCGCGTCGACGTCGAGCGCGTTGCCGCCCTGACGCCCGACCTGGTCGTCGCGTCGCTGCACGTGCCCGGGATGGAGGACAACCTGCCGGCGTTCGAACGCGCGGGACTCACCTATCTGGCACTCGGCGGACTTGGGCTGGAGGGGGTCTGGGAGGATATGCGCGTCATTGGCCGCTACCTGGGCCGCGAACAGCGCGCCGCGGCGCTGATCGCCGACACCCGCGAACGGATGGCGCGCGTCGCCGCGCAGGCTGCCGCGGCCCGCCAGCCGCGGCCAAGAGTGCACTGGGAATGGTCGGCGCACCCGTTCGTGGCCGCCCGCCGCTCGTGGATCACCGAACTGCTGGAGATGGCCGGCGGCCAGAATGCGTACAGCGATCTGGACGTCGAGAGTGTCCGTGTCGCGCCCGAGGACGCCATCGCCCGCCAACCACACGTGGTCGTCGCGTGCTGGTGCGGCGCCAGGAAACTTCCCACCGTCGAGCGGATCCTGGCGCGGCCCGGCTGGCAGGACACCCCCGCCGTCCGCCAGCGACGCGTCGCGGTCTTCAAGGAAGACTTGTTCGGCCGCCCCGGCCCGCGCCTCGCGCAGGGCCTGGAGCAGCTGGCCGCGCTACTGAGCAGCCCTACTCAGTAAACCCCGCCCGTTCGGCCTCCGTGATCGCCGCCTGCAGCTGCACCAGCAGGGCCTTGCCCGAGGCGATATTCATCTCCAGGGCGACCCGCGCCCCGACCCCCAGGTCGGGATTGACGAAGTCGAGCAAGAGCGCGTGGTCAGCCTGAGAGTGCGTCGCGTGATCGTAGCCGACGTTGGCCTGGCTAATCGGAAACCATCCCGTGGCGCCCTTGCCAGCGCCAGTCACGGCGGTTTGCATGGAGATCATCGTGCACATTGAGGTGGCCTCGTCCCTAGTGGTTCAAATGCTTGTCGAAGAAGGCGAAAACTTTGGCCCAGCCGTCCATGGCCTGCTGTTGCCGATAGAGCGGGCGGTCGTAATAGAAGAAACCGTGGCCGGCGCCGTCGTAGCGATGGAACTCGTACGTCTTGCCATGCTTCTTGAGTTCTTCTTCGTGCGTATCGACCTCGGCTGGCGTTGGCCGCTGGTCGTCATTGCCGAACAATCCCAGCAGCGGCGTTTGGAGGTCCCTGGTGTAGTCGATCGGCGCCACGGGTTGTTTGGGCGTGAGCGCTTCTTTGGCGGCCACGACGCCACCACCCCAGAGATCGATGACGGCGTTGAAGCCGTGCGCCCGCGATGCCGTCAGCAACGCCTGACGTCCGCCCGAGCAGGTGCCGACGATGCCGACCCGACCATTGCTCGTCGACTGCACTCTGAGCCACTGGCGTGCGGCGTCCAGGTCGCCGACCACCTGATCATCGGCGACGCCACCATCGGCGCGAACCTTGGCCGCGATGTCGTCTGGAGTGCCGTGGCCGACGCGGCAATACAGGTCCGGACAGATGACCGTGTACCCGTGGTTGGCGAGGCGCCGGGCAAACTCCTGGTAGAACTCGTCCCAGCCGGGCATGTGATGCACAGCCACGATGCCGGCACAGTGTGCATCGCCAACCGGGCGCGCGACGTACGCGTGAATCTGGTCGCCGTTCGCGCCGGCATACGTGATGACACCCGCGCTGGTGGCCTGGGGAGCGTCGGTGCTGAACGAATTCCACATACGGTGAGGCCCTTCCCACTTCTACATCAAGCTCGGAACCACGATGCTACCGGGAGTGCGTGCCGCCACGTAATCCGGGTCGAGGGAACCGACACGTTCAAGGCCGAGCCTCGGCCAGCGCCGGCTGGACCTCGCCGTTGACGGGCGGCCGCGCGGGGCGATCGCTGCTGCTGCCGACCGACTGCTCCAGGTACTGGCCGACCTGACCCAGCAGCCGCGTGAACTCCATCGGGATGACGAAGGTGCTCGACGGGCTGGCGCCCAGGGCTTTGAGACCGTCGATGACCTGCAGGGTCATCGTCTT
>DATGER010000146.1:0-92259 GCA_035309865.1 Chloroflexota bacterium | reverse complement strand
CCGGCGCGAACGCCAGGCCGAGCACTGGCTTGGAATGCCCGGTGAGGACACGCACGCACGTCCCATCCGAAACACGCCACAGGCGCGCCGTCTGATCGTCGGACGCCGACGCGAGGAGCGGGCCGTCGGGCGAAAAAGTGATGCCGGCGATCATAGAGGAACTCCCACGGCAGCGCCGCCAGCCTTGGATCCTGAATCCGCAGCACCAGGCGGAGGCCTTTGCCCTCCTCGTCCGCTCGCAAGCGGCTGGCGTCGTAGCAGCTCAGGATATCGCCGGTGAAGACGGCGTCGAACAGCGAACGACCGAAGTCAGCGGTCACCTGCTCGCGGACGCCGCCCGAGCGCAGCGAGCGTAGCCCCTGGCCGGAGCGCAGAACCGCGATCTCGAGCCCGAGGAGTTTGTTTTCGAGCGCGGCCGGCGCAAAGGGAAAACGCATGTTCGCGCGCGGCGTCCCGCCGGCGGGGGCGCGCTGCACGGCGACCTGGTAGTTTCGTCGCTGGCTACCCAGGATCTCGAGCAGGAAATCGAGATATTCCACGCTGGTCTCCCCCGGTCAAGCCTGCGCCCGGGAACCGCGCCGGGCAATGAACCAGTTCACACCTGGGCAAACTCAGCGGCGATACCTGCGTGTCGCTCGGAACCAGCGGCTGCCGTGGCCAACTGTTAGCCGCCTGGCTTGGGCGGCAGGGTGGGCCCTGGCTTCGCGGGCGCGGTCGGAGTTGGCGGCTGCGGTTTGGCCGGGGCGGCCGCGGTTGGTGCGGCGGGCGCAGGCTTCGCGGGCGTTGGTACGACGGTCGCCGTCGCCGGGGCGCGCTGGGCAGGGGCGGGCGTTGGCGCCGCCGGTGTGGGCTGGACCGGCGCAATCTGTTGGGCCGGCGTTGGCGCCGCCAGCGTAGGCTGCGGCGGCGCGGTTGCTTCCGGTGCGGCAGTGGCCGCGGTCGCCTGGACCGTCGGCACCGCGGTCGGCGTGGTCTTCGGGGCCTGGCCCTCAATAAACAGATCATTCCGACAGGCCGGTTCACCCGGCCGCATGGCCGTGTCGCCGCACACCTGCTGTTCCACCAACCCGGCCGGGCGCGGGAAGTCCTCCGCAGGCAAATTGAGCGTCTCGAACGATGCCTGCATGGCCTCGGGCCAGATCTTCCCAGCGGTCAACGTCGACAGCGCCTGCTTCATCGGGTGACCGTCCGTGTTGCCAACCCAGACGACGATTGCCAGGCTCGTGGTGTAGCCGTCGGTCCACGTGTCTCGATAATTGTCGGTGGTGCCGGTCTTCGACGCCGCCGGGTGGTCTTTGAGAATGAGTGGCGTGTTGCGCCCGTACGTGAACAGTTTGGCCGCCGGGTCCGACAGCACGTTCGAAATCAAATACGCCGCGCGCGGATCGAGGACCTGCTCACCCGGCGGTACAGCGTAGTCGGCGAGCACCTTGCCCGACGCGTCGACCACCTGGCGGATCCCGACGAGCGGTACCTTGCGTCCGTTGTTGGCGAACGTGGCGTAGACCTGGGCCATGTCGATCGGCCGAATCTCGGCCCCGCCGAGCGTCAGGCTCAGGCCGAGTGTCTTGCCTGAGTCGGGACCCCAGGTGGTAATCCCCATCTTCGCGGCCAGGTCGGCGGCCGATGGCACGGTCACATATTCGAGCGTCTTGACGGCGGGGATGTTCAACGAGTTGCCGAGTGCACTCCGCAGCGTCGTCTTGCCGTGGAACTGGTTGTCGAAGTTGCTGGGACACCACTGCTTCCCGTTGTCTTGCCAGCAGGTCGCGACGTCATCCACCGGCGTCCCCGGCGCCCAGCCCTTGAGGAACGACGCGGCGTAGATGATCGGCTTGATCGACGAGCCCGGCTGACGCTCGCTCGTCAACACGTTGACCTGCCCGTCGATCGACGCATCGTTGAAGTCGAGGCTGCCCTGGAATGCCAGGATCTCGCCGGTCCGCGGATCGACCGCGATCAGCGCGGCGTTGTCGCCGCCTTGCTGCTGGATGACGTCGCGATTCGACTGCAGCACCTGCTGCATGCGCTGGTCGTAGTCCAGATCGAGCGTCGTGTACACCTTCAGACCAGCCTCGTAGACAGTGCGATCGCCGAACTGCTGTTCGAGCTGGCCGCGGATGTACATCACCCAGTGCGGCGCCTTGAGCGCGACCTGGCCCTGCCGGATGGACAGCTTCTCGGCGTATGCCGCGCGCGCCTGGTCGTCCGAGATCATGCCGTGCTGGGCCATCTGCTCGAGGACGTAGCGCTGGCGGTCCTTGGTCTGAACGGGGATGCCGTCGTCGGTCCGCGGCACGTCGAGACGCGTCGGGTCGAACACCGACGGCGACTGCACCAGGCCGGCGATCAGCGCCGACTCCGCCAGATCCAGATCGTGCGCTGACTTGCCGAAGTAGCCCTGGGCGGCGGCTTCGACGCCGTAGCTCTGGTTCCCGTAGTACACCCGGTTCAGGTACATCTCCAGGATCTGGTCCTTGGAGTAATGCTGGTCGACCTGGTAGGCCAGGACGATCTCGCGCAGCTTGCGCCGCGCCGTTGTTTGACGTGCCTCCGCTGGATCGAGGACCGCGTTGCGGACGAGTTGCTGAGTAATCGTCGAGGCGCCCGTGGTGCCTTGATGGGTGACGTCGATCCAGGCTGACCGCAGGGTGGCGAACACGTCGACGCCCTGGTGTTCGTAGAAGTGCGCATCCTCGGCGGCCAGCGTGGCCTGGACCAGGTCCGGGGCGACATCGCGCACCGCGACGACTGTCCGCTTGCCACCGGATGGATCGTCGATCTCCCACAGGAGCTGACCTTTGCGGTCCAGGATCTGGGCAGTCTTGAAGAGACTGCCGTTCGGGTTGTCGAGCACGCCAATCGACGGCAGATCGCCAATGTAGCTAGCAAGCGCAATCCCGCCCGCCACCAACCCCAGGAGCACGAGCACGACCAGGCCAAGCAGTACGTTGGGGAGCCAACCCCGCCGCGATCGCCGCGGCGGCGGCGGCACGTACGGCCGTTCAGGAGGCGCAGCGGTCGTCATTTCGGCTTCGCCCGAAAAGCGCAGGAAACGTGCCGTACTAGATGCGATCAGGTCTACTGTTGAGTGCCGCCAGGACGCGCTCGGCGGTGATCGGGAGTTCGCGTACGCGGGCACCGACGGCGTCGTGGACGGCGTTGGCGATGGCGGGCGCGACGCCGCTGTTGGTGACTTCGCCGACGGCTTTTGCGCCAAACGGGCCCGGACCAATCACAGTGTGCAGCAGCACTGTCCGCAAGGGCGGCATGTCCATACTCGTCGGCAGCTTGTACTCACCGAGGCTGAGCGCGGCGACCTTGCCGCCGTCATCGACCGGCAAGTCCTCCATGAGCGCGGCGCCGACCCCGAACGCGAAGCCGCCATTCAGCTGGCCTTGATGGGCCAGGGGATTGATGACCGTCCCCACGTCGACGACCTGCACCGCGTCACGCACTCGAACCGTGCCCGTCTCGGGATCGACCTCGACTTCCACGGCATACACCGCGGCGTTGAAGTCGCCGCCTTCGTCGTGATTCGGCGCGTCCCCATAACTGCCGATCACTTCCACCCGCGGCCCACCACCGAGACGCGCCGCGACTTCGTCGAACGACGCCGACTCGTCCGGTCCAGCCACGAATCGGTCGCCCTCGAGTCGCACCTCGTCCGCGGGCCAGCCAAAGGCCTCGGCGGCCAGTTCTTCGAGGGTCGTCTTGAGACGCTGTCCGCCGTCGAGCGCGGCCTGCCCGATGACATGCGTCACCCGCGACCCGCCAGCGCCCGGATCCGGCAGCGCCTCGCTGGTGTCGCCATAGCGGATCAGGATGCGCTCAGCCGCAATGGACAGCGCCGCGGCGGCGACGCGGCGGATCAGCGTGTGCGCCCCGGCGCCCTGGTCGACCATCCCCGTCAGGACCTCGATCTGGCCGGTCGCAGGCAGCAGGCGCAGCCGCATGGACGTCTTGCCGCCTCCGACGTGCCGGATGTCGGCGGCGAGGCCGCGTCCCGTGTTGGCGCCCCGCGGCTCGTCCCAGCGGATGAACTGCCGGGCGGTCTCAAGCGCTTCGATTACTCGTGACTCACGCACGCGTTCGCCCGTGCCGTTGATTTCGCCATCGCGGACCGCGTTCCGGAGGCGCAGGTCGATCGGGTCGATACCCAGCTCGCGGGCGATCAGATCGACGTGGCTTTCGCCGGCGAACAGCCCCTGGACTTCGCCCGGCGCGCGCATGTGCCCGCCCGGCACGTTGTTGGTGTAGACACACGTCAACTCGAGCCGGAGTTGCGGCACACGGTATGGCGCCAGCGTGGCCAGCCCGCCCCCGAGAATCAGACTCGGGATCGGCTTGCCGCCCGCGTAGGCTCCGCCATCGAAGGCAACACGCGACTCGTGGGCCAGGAAGCTGCCACGCTCATCGACCGCCGTCCGGAGCTGCACCACTGACGCGTGCCGCGGGTTGCCGGCGGCCAGTTCGTCGGCGTAGCGCATCTCGGCTTTGACCGGTCGACCCGTGGCGCGCGCAAGAAAGTAGCAGGTGTACTCGTCGAACGAGGTGCCCTTGCCGCCGAAGTCGCCGCCAATGCAGGCACTGTCGACCACGATCTGCTCTTCGGGTACGCCGATCGTCCGCGACATCTGCTGGCGAAGGGTGAACGGTGTCTTGTTGGTCGACACCACGCGCACGGTTCCGTCGGCGTCGATCCAGACTGCGCACGCGTGATGTGGCCCTGGTGATGGCGCGGCGTCCGGAATGTGTGCTCGAAAACCCGGTGGGCGGCGGCAAATGCCGCGGCACGCCCGCCATCGGTGCCGACGGTCACCACGTGCTGGCCCTGGACGTTCGGGTGCGGAACCGCGGGCCGCGACCCGCCGAAATACGCATAGTCCGCCGGGTGCTCGTGGAGGATCGGGCCGCCGTCGGCGAGCGCGTCCTCGACGGTAAGCGCCACCGGCAACTCGTCGTACGTGACCTGGATCAGTTGGACGGCGGCCTCGGCGGCCTGGCGTGTCTCGGCGGCGACGGCCGCCACCCGGTCGCCGATGAACCGCACCTTGTCACGGGCGAGCACCGGCCAGTCCTGGAGGCGTCGGCCGAAGCGCGCGTGCTCGGGTAAATCGGCGCCGACCAACACCGCGTGGACACCTGGCGCAGACCTGGCCTGAGCTGTGTCGATGGACCGGATCAACGCGTGGGGGTACGGGCTCCGCAGGTAGACCATGTGCAGCATGCCCGTGCGGCGAATGTCCGCGGCGTAACGCGCGCGGCCGGTGACCTTCAGGTGGCCCTCGACGCGATACTCAGGTTGGGCGAGCGCCTCCCCGACAGATGTCATGGTGAGGCCGCGGCCGCGAGGATGCTCTCGATGATCTGGTAGTAGCCCGTGCAACGGCACAGGTTGCCCATCATCCAGGACCGGACTTGCGCTTCGGTGGGTCGCGGGTGCTCCTGGAGCAGCGCGGTCGCCGCGATCAACTGGCCTGGGGTGCAGATACCGCACTGGAACCCGCCGTGGCGGATGAACGCGTCCTGGAGCGGACTCAGATGCTCCGCGTCGGGCGCCAGGCCTTCGACGGTGGTCACCGCCGCGCCGTTGACCATCACCGCCGGCAACAGGCACGCCGATACCAGCTGTCCATCCACCAGGACCGAGCACGCGCCACAGACCCCGACGCTGCAGCCCTCTTTGGTGCCGGTCATCCCCAGGTCGTCGCGCAACACGTGCAGCAGCAAGCGATTGGCGGGGACCGTCAGGGTACGCGGCTGCCCGTTCACGGTCACCTGCAGGGTGTGTTCACTCACGCGGGTCCACCTTATACCGCAGCACGATACCGCCGTCGTCCCACGTTTCGACATCCGCCCGGCTGAGCGGAAGCGCCAGGTCGCGGGTGAGGCCGGCGCCATCGGCCAGTGTCGGAGCGCTGGCGCCGCCGAAGATGAGCGGCGCGACGAACACGTGCACCTCGTCGACCAGGCGCCCACGCAGCAGCTCGAAATTGAGCGAGCCGCCGCCCTCGACGAGCACGCGCTGGATGCCCAGGTCGGCGAGCGTCGCGAGCGCGGCTTTCAGGTCCACTCGACCCGCGCCAAACGCGTAGACCTCCACGCCCAGTTGCCGCGGGAGCGCGGCGGCGTGCGCCTGGTCGCCCGTGGGGGTGAACACAATGATGCGTGCGGGGCCGGCCGTGAGGAACCGCGCGTCGGGCTTCAAGCGCAACGTGGACACCACGGCGACCTTGGCCGGGTTTTCGGGCAGGCCGCGCGAACGTCGCTCGGCCCGCAGATCCGCGGACCGAACCAGCAGTCGTGGGTCCTCGTCGCGGAGTGTTCGGCCGCCCACCATGACGGCATCCGCCGATGCCCGGAGCAGATCCACGCGGTGACGGTCGCGCTCCGACGAGATAGTCGCGCCGCGGCGTTCGACCGTATCGATCTTGCCGTCGAGCGTGGCCGCCACATTGATGAGCACGTACGGCCGCCGGGTCACGACGCAGACCCCCCCGAACGGGGGTGTCGCCAGCGCCGGAGCTGGCCGATCTTCACGGCACACACCATGGGCAGCATCTCACCCGTCGGCGCCTCGGTACTCACCTCGGCCTTATCAGCAGCAGACCTGGGCGGCCAGGTCGCCGTCAGCGTCGAACATACCATCCTGAGCGACGCGACTCAGTCGATCACCGCGCTCCTCGGCGGGCTCAGTACGACCGGGACCACCGGACGATTCATTAACGCCCTCGCCTGAAGCGGCGAGGCGCGCCTCGCGGTAGCCAGAGGCGCCTGTGCCCGCGCGACAGCGCCACGGCGAGCGCGACCATGCCGCAGACGGGCACGCCGACGATCAGCGAGCCCGCGGCAAACCTCCTCCGACATCCGGCCGGAACTCAGCAGCTGTGCGGTAGTGTCCGCCAATGCCTCACCTTAACTTCGGAGACTCCGAGAATCGAGGCGAGCCTCATGCGTCGGGGCGGAACCTGTAGCCCACCGCGGGCTCGGTGACGATCCAGCGGGGCCGGCTCGGTTCGCGTTCCAGTTTGCGGCGCAACTGGGCGATGAACGTGCGGAGGTTGTCCAGGGCGTCTTCGTAGCCCGAGCCGAGCGCGGTGCGCAGTAAATAGCCGTGCGTCAGCACGCGGTCAGGGTTGGTGGCGAGCACCCGCAGCAGCTCGTACTCCGTCGGGGTCAGGTGCACCTCGCGGTTGTCGACGGTGACGCGCCGCGCCAGCAGGTCGATCACCAGCCCATTGGCCGAAATGACCGGCTCTTCATCCCGCCGCGCCTGTTCGCGACGCAGCGCGGCGCGGATGCGCGCCAGCAACTCCTCAGTCCCGAACGGCTTCGTCACATAGTCATCCGCGCCGGCGTCCAGCGCCTGGACCTTCTGAGCCTCGTGGACGCGCGCTGACAGGACCAGAATCGGTACCCGACTCCAGCTCCGCAGCCGGCGGCAGACCTCCACGCCGTCCAGGCCCGGCAGCGCCAGGTCGAGCAGCACGACGTCCGGCCGCTCCGCCGCGCACGCTTCCAGGGCGATTGGCCCGCTGGGAGCGGTCCGAACGCGGTAGCCGTGGCTTTCCAGCGCCGCGCGAAGCGAACGCAGCACGTGCGGATCGTCGTCGACCATGAGGATGCTGGCCGCGGCCTCACCTCGCATGCGAGGCCTCATTGGCGACGGCGTTGGGAACGAATATCACAAACCGAACGCCACCGAGCGGACTGTCTTCCACACTCAGCTCGCCGCCCTGGGCCTCGGCGGCAGCGCGGGCAATCGCCAGACCAAGGCCGGTGCCAAAGCCGCCGTCGCTCAACCGCTGGAATTTACCGAAGACGCGGTTGCGCGCGGCGAGTGGAATACCGGGCCCAGCGTCACTGACTTCCAGCTTCACGCCGCCCGCTTCGATTCGGCCAACGATCGACACCGGCGTGCCGGGCGGCGTGTGCACGCCAACATTCTCCAGCAGATTACTGAGTGCCTGATCCAGGAGCCCAGCGTCGAAGCGCGCGAGTGGCAGCGTGTCGGGCACGTCGAACGTGACGGGCCGATCGCCAATCACCGGGCCGCATCGGTCGAGCACCGCCGACACGATCTCGCCCAGAGCGTTCCACTGCCGGTCAGGCCGGATGCCCGCCTCGAGGCGGGTCATCGCCAGCGCGTCGCTGACGAAGTGGACGAGTCGATCCGCCTCCGCTTCGATCGTGCCCAGCAGCTCGAGCCGGGTGCTGTCGGCCAGCGGCGCGCCGGGGTTGCGCAAGGTCGAGACTGAGGTCTTGATAGCCGTCAGCGGCGTACGCAGGTCGTGTGACACGATGGCCAACGCTTCGTCGCGGGCCTCGAGCGCAGATTCTGCGCGTTGGCGGGCGATCGATGCTCGCTGGCGGGCCACGCGCAGCCGCGCGTTGAGATAACCGAGCAGGATCGCGACCAGCAAGAACGCCAGCAGATCGAGCGAGGTACCAAGATCCGTCACCGTGAGCGTGTACTGCGGAATCTCGAAGAAGAAGTCCAACGACAGGAACGAACCCGCCACCGCGACCGCGGCCGGGCCGTACCCCCCAGACGAAGCGCTGACCACGACGGCCGCCAGCAGGAGCAAATCTGGCAGGTCTGCCGCCGAGGGAAAGAACGGCAAGGCCACGACGGTCGCGACCGCCACGCCGACGACCGGCACGACGTACTGCACGGCTCGACGCGGCGACACAACGGGATGCTAGCCCGGTGTGACGGGGCCGGGCACCAATCTTCGGGCGAGGCGGCTAAAGTCATTGTGAGAATGACTGCCATTCGTATCCTGCCGACCGCGGCGGCCCTGGCCGAGGCCGCGGCCCGCCACGTTGTCGAGCGCGCGCACACGGCGATCCGCGAGCGGGGGCGCTTCTCGATCGCCCTGTCCGGAGGGTCGACACCGCGCGACCTGCACCTGCGACTGTCCTCGCCACCACTCATCGACGAGGTCGATTGGGCGCGGGTGCACGTGTTCTTCGGCGATGAGCGGTGCGTGCCGGCCGACGACGCGCGGAGCAACTATCGGATGGCCGACGAAACGCTGCTCAGCAAGGTGCCCATTCCGCCCGAGCAGATCCATCGGATGCGCGGTGAGCTGCCCCCCGAGGAAGCCGCGGCAGACTACACGCGCCAGCTCACCGCGTACTTTGACCGTGAGCCCCCAGGTCTGGACCTGATCCTGCTCGGCATGGGCGACAATGGGCATACGGCGTCGCTCTTCCCAGGTTTGACGGCGCTGCACGAGCAGCAGCGCTGGGTCGTCGCCGAGTACGTCGCGGAGGTGAGCATGTGGCGGATAACGCTGACGCCGGTCGTGCTCAACATGGCCCGCGAGGACCTCTTTCTGGTCGCCGGAGCCGCCAAGGCCCACATGCTGCGGCAGGTGCTCGAAGGCCCGTATGCGCCTGACGAGCGCCCGGCCCAGGTCGTCCGCCCAACGCTGGGCGAGGTTTTCTGGCTGGTCGACGCGACCGCCGCGAGCGAGCTCGCCGCGCCACCCGGATAGCGTGTCAGCGCTCTGGCGTGGTGGTACCGTGAGCAAATGACAACTGCCCAAGCAGCCATCGCCGGCGGGACGTGGACGATTGATACCAACCACAGCTTGATCGAGTTCGCGGCGCGCCACAACGAGATCGCCTTTGTGAAGGGCCGGTTCCGCAAGTTCTCGGGGACGGTGAGCGTCGACGAGCACGATCTGCTCAAGTCGAGCGTAGACCTGCACATCGACGCGACCTCGGTCGAGTCGCAAGCGGTGCAGGGGCGCGAGGATCTCATCAAGGGCGAGGAGATGCTCGATACGAGCAAGTACCCTGAGATCACCTTCCACAGTCGCGGCATCACGCAGCAGGACGCGAACCATTTCGTCGTCACGGGCGATCTGAACCTGCGCGGAATCGACAAAGAGGTTCAGGTGCCCGTGGAGTTCAACGGCATCGTCACCACGCGCATGGGCGTCGCCGCCGGTTTCTCCGGCACGCTGACGCTAAAACTCAGTGATTTCCAGGTGCCCTTTGCGCGCGAATTCGAGCCCGGCCGCCGCGTTGTCGGCGACGATCTCAAGGTCGAGCTGCAGATCGAGGTAAAACCAGTCGCTCCCTAATGAGGCGGCGCAGCAGCCAGGCCATGCTGGGAGCGACTGAGACCAGTGGGTCACAGAAGGGCGCCCGCCGCTTGACGGCGCGAATGTAGGACAATTAGCCTGCCGGCCACATGCCCGACCAGGAGACGATCGATGGGTTGCTCGTCGGCGCCATCGACACCCATATCCACAGCGCCCCCGATGTCCTGCCTCGCAAATTCAACGATCTGGAGCTGGCGCAGCGCTTCAAGGCGCGCCGCATGGCGGGCTTTGTCCTCAAGTCCCACTACATCTGCACCGCCGATCGCGCCACACTGGTCAACCAGATCGTGCCCGAGATCCAGGCGTTCGGCGCGATCGCCCTCAACAACTCGGTCGGCGGGCTGAACCCACTGGCGCTGGACATCGCCGGTCGACTGGGGACCAAGGTTGTCTTTTTGCCCTCGGTCGACAACGCCAACGAGCTGGAGAATGTCTCGGGCCAGCGCGACGAAAGCAAGCTGCCCTACTGGATGAGCATCGCGCGCGAGATGCGCGCGCTGGGGATCGCCGGCTCGTGGCTGAACGTCACCGAGGATGGGGCCGTTACCCCAGCCACGCGGCAGTGCCTCGAGATCATCGCCAAGCACGACATGGTGCTGGCGACCAGTCATATTCGACCCTCCGAGGTGCTGCCCGTCGTGAAGGCCGCACGGGCGGTCGGCGTGCAGCGCATCGTCATCACCCATCCGGAGTTCCCGACGACACTGCTGAGCATCCCGCAGCAGCAGGAGTTGGCGCGGCTGGGTGTGTACTTCGAGCGCTGCTTCACCACGCCCAACACGGGCAAGATTGCCTGGGAGCAGGTGTACGCCAACATCCGCCAGGTGGGGCCCGAGACCACGATCCTGGCGACCGACCTCGGCCAATCCAACGCCCCGTACCCGGACGAAGGTCTCGGCATCTTTGCGACCAGGCTCCTGGACAACGGCTTCTCGGAAGCCGAAGTCCGCACGATGGTCCGCGACAACGCCTCGCAACTGCTCGGTGCGCGGGTCCCGGCCGGCGCGCCACGTGACTGACACCGGCGCGCTGCTGTCTGCCCGCGGACTCTCGAAGTCATATGGCCCGTTCAAGGCCGTCGACTCGGTCGACCTCGACATCCACGAGCACGACATCCATGTCTTCATCGGGCCTAATGGCGCCGGCAAATCGACCGTGCTCAATTTGCTGGGCGGACAGATCCTGCCGTCGGCGGGCGAGATCTTCTTCGACGGCCGCCCGCTCGGCACGACCACCCCCAGCCGGCGAGCGCGGGCGGGCATCGGCCGCTCCTTTCAGCTGACCAGCATCGTCCCGGGCTTCACGTGCGTTGAAAACGTCGTGCTGGCGGTCCAGGCCCACCGCGGGATGTTCGGACTGCTGCGGTTGCACAGTCGGGCGGAGGATATTGCCCTGGCCCACGAGCTGCTGGCGCTGGTTGAGCTGCAAGGCGTGTCCGATGTACCCGCCGAGATCCTCTCGCACGGCCAGCAGCGCCAGCTCGAGATCGCGGTCGCGCTCGGCGGCAAACCTCGACTGCTGCTGCTCGACGAGCCGTCCTCAGGCATGAGCGCGCACGAGCGGGCAGGACTTGGCGAGGTGCTGCAACGCGTGGTCAACACCGCGACCGTCGTCATGGCCGAGCACGACGTCCACGTGGTGCGCAGCGTAGCCACCCGGGTGACGGCGTTCGCCGAAGGCAGGACCATCGCCGAAGGCAGCGCCGACGAGGTGTTCGACTCGGTGGACGTCAAACGCGTGTTTCTGCGCGGCCGACGCGACGCCTGATTGATCGATCATGCTGGACGTCGAAGACCTGCACGCCTTCTACGGCCCTAGCCATGTCGTCCAGGGGGTCTCATTCTCGATCACCCGCGGCGAGGCGGTGGCGCTGGTCGGCCGCAATGGCGTCGGCAAGACAAGCACCCTGAAGTCGCTGATCGGCCTCGAGACCCGCACGCGGGGCACCATCAAACTGGAGGGCACGCCGCTCACCGGTATGGCGGCACACGTGCGCGCCAGCCGCGGCCTCGGGTATGTGCCCGAAGAACGCGCCGTGTTTCCGCAGATGACCGTCGAGGAGAACATCCGGATCGGCGCGCTGCTGCATCGCACCGGCGATCAGCGCGGCGTGCTCGACCGCGCCTACTCGCTGTTTCCGATCCTGCGCGAGCGACGGCTCCAGATGGCCGGCACGCTCAGCGGCGGTCAGCAGAAAATGCTGGGCCTGGCCCGCGGGATCGCCTTGCAGCCGAAGCTGTTGATGGTCGATGAGCCCACCGAAGGCCTGATGCCGGCCAACGTCGAGCTCATCACCAACGCGCTGCTGACCGCGATCAAAGAGGGCATGACGGTGCTCGTGGTCGATTCGTCGTTCGATTTGCTGCGACAACTGTGCAGCCGCATGTACGCCATGGATCGCGGGCTGTTGATCGGCACCTATCGGCCCGGCGATTTTGCGAGCCCGGATGACCTGGCCGCGACCATGCTCGGGGAGGCGCGTCACTGACTTGGCCAATCAAATCCTGCTGCAGCTCCTGAACGGTCTGGTCGTCGGCTCGTCGCTCGCGCTGGTGGCCGCCGGCCTGGCGCTGCTATTCGGGGTGCTGCACCTGATTAATTTCGCCCAGGGCGACTTTTTCATGCTCGGCGGCTACGCGGCCTGGTACGTCCTGGGTGCGACTCACAACTACTTCTTGAGTGTGGTCGTCGGCACTTTGATCGTCGGCGTGTTCGGCGGGCTGCTGCTCACGGCGATTATCTGGCCGCTGCTCCGCAAGTCGCAGGTGCTCATCTTGCTGGCGACGCTCGGGTTGAGCTTGATACTCGAACAGGCGGCCACGTACTTCCTGGGCGGCGACACCAAGATCGTCGAACCGCCGCTGGGGCCGATCTCGCTCGGACCGATCCTGTACCCGGCCTACGACCTGATTGTGGTGGCGGCGGGGATGAGCGTCCTCGTCATCGGATATTTCGCACTCCAGTACACCACCTATGGAATCTGGCTACGCGCGGTCGCCCAAAATCGCATGATGGCCGCTGCGCTAGGTGTGCCCGTGCCACGGGTCTACATCCTGGCCCTGGCGGTGTCGTCTGGCCTTTCGGCACTCGCAGGTGGGCTTCTGCTGCCGCTGAACTCCGTCAACCCAACTGTCGGCGGCAGCATCATTCTGACCGCGTTCATCATCGTCGTGGCTGGCGGACTTGGGAACTTTCGCGGCGCGGCAATCGTCTCCATCCTGGTGGGCGAAGTGCAGGCGCTCGGGTCGCTCGTCGTCAAGCCATCCGTGCTCCAGGTGGTGCTCTTCGGGCTGGTCATCCTGCTGCTGATCGTTCGTTCGCGGCGGCAACACCTGCTGGTGCGTCTGTGAACGTGACGGCGATTCAGACCCCTCGCCGGACATCTCGTGTTCTGGCCGGGTCGGGTCTGATCTTCTCCGGTGTGCTGGTTGTCTGCATGGCCGTGGTACCCCCACTGATTGGTGGCTACCTGGTTCAGGCGCTGACGAGCTACTTGATCTTCGGCCTGCTCGCGTTAGCAGTGGGGCTGATCACCGGGTACGGACGGTTATTCAACCTGGGCGTGGGCGCCAACTTTGGAATTGGCGCCTATACCGTGGCCATCCTCAGCCATCAGGGAGTGACCAACCCGTTCGTGCTCCTTGGTGCGGCGTTGCTTGCCGGGCTGCTGGTGTCGCTGTTGTTCGCCTTTTATGCGTTGATCGCATCGGGCATCGAGTACCTGATGTTGACGTTCCTGACAACCCTGGCCTTCGCCACCGTCCCGTTGACCGCCGTGGACCTGACCGGGGCTGACAACGGCCTGACGGTGACGGGCGGCCTCAAAGTGTCATTCGGGCTGAGCCCGCTCACCGGAAACGGCTTCTACTGGTTAGTTCTCGCAGTAGTCGTCGCCTGTACGGGCCTCTCATGGTTTGTGCTGGCTTCGCAGACGGGCAAGGCGATCCAGGCCATCGGTCGAAACCCTGCGCGGGCAGCCGCGATGGGCTATAGCGTGGCTCGCTATCGGGTGGCGCTGACGGTGTATGCGAGCGTCGTCGCGACACTTGGGGGCTGGCTCTACAGTCTCCTGAGATCGTTCGTCTTCACCGATCTGCTGGGCCTTGCCTATTCGACCAACGGATTGGTCTTTGCACTGATCGGAGGTGTCGATTCCATTCTCGGGCCATTCGTTGGAGCGGCGGTCCTGGGCGCGCTCACCGATCAGCTCAGCCGTGGCAGTACGCAGTCGTCGCTGTATATCGGCATCGTGTTGATGCTCGTGGTGTATTTCGCCCCGGACGGGATGGTGGGCTTGTGGCGACGGGCGCAGTCCCGCTGGCGGTCAGCCCGCCGGGGTCGGCCGCTGGCTGGCGACACGTCCGACGCAGTGGCCACGGGATTGGCCGCCGAAAACGTCGAAGCGCTTTAGGTATCGGTATAGGTAATCTAGAGGCAAGCAGACGAACGGGGAGATATGGCGATGCGGTCCAGAGCTATGCAACGAAAGACGCGCGTGACGGTATGTTTGGCCGGGGTCGCCTGGGTCCTGGCAGCGTGTTCCACTCCGGCGGCGACGCCTGCGCCAACGGCGCCCGCGGCGGCGGCTGCGCCGACAGCGGCTCCGGCCGCTGCCAAACCCGCCGCGGCCGCCTCACCGGTCGCCGCGGCCTCTTCGGCGCCGGCAGCCTCACCCGCCGCGGCGGCGTCAGCCTCACCCGCTGCGGCCGCGTCGCCAGCGGTCGCCGCCGCGCCGAGCGCGGCACCCGCGGCCGCCGCCGCGGCACCTCCGACTGGCACGCCCATCAAGATCGGCGTGATGGACGACGTGACCGGCGTCGGCGCGATCGAGGGTGCGCTGATGCGCATCAGCACCGAGCTGGCCGTACAGCGCGCGAATACCAGCGGCGGCATCAACGGCCATCCCGTACAGGTCACGTATGTCGATCCCAAGGGTGACGCCAACCAGGCGTTGCAGCTTGCCCAGCAGCTCGCCCAGCAAGACAACGTCGACGTCCTGACCGGTGGCCTGTTCAGCCCGGAGTGTCTGGGCGTCCAGAACCTCGTGTCCAAACTGCAGATCGTCTACGTGCCGCTGAATGGCTGCGCGAGCGACGTGCTGACGTCAAAATCGTGCGACAAATACACGTTCCGCGTGTACCCGGCCGGGCGCCAGACGAGCGATACGTCGATTGGCTTCCAGGTCAAGGCGTTCGGCACCAAGTGGGGCATCATCTACGCCGACTACGCGCTCGGGCAATCGACGCTGGCCACCAGCGAGGCGGCCTTACAGAAGAACGGGGCGGAGTACGTCGCCAAGATTCCCGTCCCGCTGGGCGAGCCGAATGTCACCCCGTATGTCACCAAGATTCCCACCGACGGGTCGATCCAGGTGCTGAATGTGGTCGAGACCGGCAGTGACCTGACCCGCGTCATGAGCGTAATCCAGCAGTTCGGAATCAACCAGAAAGTAGCCATCGTGACCGCGCTGGGCAAGGAGTCGTTTGCGGGCGTCTATCCGGACGCGCTGAACGGCGCCATCATCACCGGCACGCGGCCGTCGGACGGTATCCCGGGCAACGCCGACGACGCGAAGTACATGGCCGACTGGTTGGCCGTTGCCAAAGCCAACGCCGACATCACCAGTCCGCTCGGCGGCATCGATCACGTCACGCCGGGTAACAACAACGGCTACAACGCCTACATGTCGATGACCGCGCTCATCCTGGCGATGCGGAAGGCCAGCTTCACCGGCAAAGCCGACACCGACAAGCTCATCGCCGCGTTCGAGACGCTCAACGTCCCCCAGGGCCCGGATTTCCCCGACGGGCAGCTGATCATGAACAAGGACGACCACCAGGGCCGCACAACGTACTACCTGCTGAAGATCAACGGCCAGAAGGAAGAAGTCATTCAGACCATTCCCGCCGATACGCTACCGACGATCGGGGACTGCAAAATCCAATAAGGCCCCGCCGTTCCCGGTTGGCGCCGTCGAGAGCCGGCAGCCAGCCACAACCCGCGCGAAGCCGGCCAGCGAGCGCAGCGATGCGGGCAGCGGGTTGCGCCGTCGCTGTCGCATAACATCGCCGCATGGCTCCGCAAGGACAGACCAGTGGCGTGAACGCACGGCTCAGTGGCGTGGTGCTCGAGTGTCCTGACCCGCCGGCACTCGCCGGGTTCTACTGCCAGCTCATGGGATGGCAGGTGCTCTCGGTCGACGTCGACTGGTGCTCGATTGGTCCGACCGAAGCGGCGCGGCCGCGGCTGGCTTTTCAGTTGGCGCCGGGCTACCGCGCCCCGCGCTGGCCGGATCCCGCGTCGTCGATGCAATTTCACCTCGACTTCATGGTCGACAATCTCGACGCAGCGGAGGCTGCCGCGCTGGCACTGCACGCGACGAAATTTGACCAGCAGCCCGATCCGGACCATTTCCGCGTGTTCGCGGATCCGGTCGGCCACCCGTTCTGCCTGTGCGTCGACTAGCGACTCCGCTCAGGCAGGAAATAGCTCGTCGGCGGTGAACTGCCTGGGCGTCACGCCCTGCTCGTGGGCATAGCGCGCCAGGGTCTCGAATGCTTTGCGGTTCGGTTCAACGCCAATCGGCGGAACGCTGGCGCCGTTACCACCGCGGGCGCGTTCGAACAGGTTGGTGATCTCTTGCTTCAGGCCGGGGTCCGCGTCCAGAAGATCCTGCCTGACGACCACGATGTGATTGACGGTCCGCACGCCCGAGGACTTCGCCCAGTCCGCCTCGGCCTGAGCCGCGTTGGGGACCAGTGAGTGGAGTCCGGGACCGGCCGGCAGTCCGATCGCGGCGACCAGTTCGCCACTCTGGACCATGTCCTGCATATTCTTGTCGGCCGCCGCGCGAGTGGTGTTCGCTGGATCGGTGTATTCGTCAAGGTGCGCACCCTCGAAGGTCACCCAATTGAGTGAGCTGAGGTCCAGTCCGAACGCATCCTGGAGGATGCCGCGCACCCAGATGCCACTGGTCTGCGTATACGAACGAATGCCGAGCGTCTTACCGGCGAGCTCACGCGGATCCTTGATCGGCGAGTTCTCGGCCGTCACCAGCCCCGGCAGCAGGCTCGAGCGCACGAGCACGATCGGCAGGCCGACGATCGGCTTGTCGTAGACCCTGGCCAGCATATAGGTCCCGAGGGCCATCTCCGAGACGTCGTACGCCAGACCCGCGGCCATGTGCCGAAACGCCCGGGTGATCGGCGAGACCTCGATGAAATCGAACGAGATCTTCGGTGAAGTGACGCTGCCGTCCTTGAGCGCCTTCGTGTGGTCGTAGGTGCCGATCGCAATCTGCATGGTGCCTGTCTTCCCCTATTCGTGCGTCTGCAGCTGGTGGTAGCGGAACGTCCTGCGCGCCTCATCCAGGCGGATGCCTCTGGCGGTCTCGCGCTCGATCGCTTGCTCGGCCTGCTCGATCTCGCGCGCGGTGTCGAACACCTCAGACTCGCGCACCCGCGGGATCAGCAGGATGCCATCGGCGTCGCCGACCAGGATGTCGCCGGGGCGGACTTGAATCTCGCCGAGCGAGATCGGCGCCTGCATGCTCTCGACCTCCACTCGATCCTTCCCCGTCCGCATGTACCGGCCCCGGGAAAAGATCGGGTACCTCAGGTCGAGCGCGCGCTGCACGTCGCGGCAGACGCCATGGATCACCGTGCCGCCGACCCCGCGCCGGCTGGCCACCGCCGTCAGGATGTCACCCCAGACGGTGCAATCCAGCCGTCCGGCGTTGTCGAGAACCACGATGTCGCCAGGCGGCACGTCGTCGATGTAGTCGCCGACGTTGCCCCGCTCGACCAGACCGGTCGGCCGGTAGCGTAGGGTGAACGCGCGGCCAGCCAGGCGGAACGCGGGGTCCAGCGGCGCAATCCCGAAGCATTGGCCGACGATGCCCAGACGGTCCAGCGCATCGGAGATCGTCGCGGTGGGCAACTCGCGAAGACCGTCCACGATCGCGTCAGTCGTCATTCGTTGTGTCCCAGCATGGATTCGTAATTCGCGCCCATCACCTCCACCACCGAGCCTCCCGCGCGCACGGCCGCGGCCATTTGCGCCTCTCGCGCGACCAGGGTCTCGGCGGTGGCGATGACCTCGTCGGCGCGGCCGGCGGCGACGAAGACCACCCCACTCCAGTCGGCAATGACGTAGTCGTCCGGCTGAACGGTCAGGTCGCCGACCCGGATCGGCTCGCCCATCGAGGCTTCGAGGACCCGACCGCGCGCTGTTACGGGCGTGGCGTCGCGCGCAAAGACCGGGAAACTGGCGTCGCGACTGTCGTCCACGTCACGACACAGGCCGTCGACAATCACGCCTTCGATCCCCTTCAGACGGGCGGCCAGCGACAGGATGCCGCCCCAGCCCGCCGCCGTGTCGCTGTCATGGTGCTGGATGACGATGACGTCACCGGCGCCCCCGGCCGCGATGGCCGCGGTACCCAGGTGGCGAGGCGCGCGCTCGCCCGGCTCGGCGCGCCGCAAACGCACGGTGATGACCCGGCCGGCGATCCGCGGGCACGGCCACATCGGCCGCAACCCGAGCACCGCGCCCTCCATGCCGAGTCGATCCAGCGCGTCAGAGACGCCGCACGTGTCCAGGCGCGCCAGGCGCGCCGCCAGGCCCAGCTGTTGCTTCGAGGTCGCGGTCATCAGCCTCATCAGGGTAGCCGACCCCTACAATCGGGGGCGATGGCGGGCCCGCTCACGCTCAAGACTGCCATCGGAAGCTATCCGCACACGCGGCCGCTCAAGGACGGGACGGTCACCAGCCAGCGGCTGTGCCTGGACCACGTGGAGGTCACGCCGGCCAATCGCGCCTTTCGACCGATGGTCAACCAGCTAGCGTACGACGTCTCCGAGTTGGCGCTGGTCACGCTTATCCTGGCGAAAGCGCTCGACAAGCAGCTCGTCGGCGTCCCGGTCGTGCTCATGCAGCAGTCCGCGTACGGCATGTTCGCGGTCCCACATGCCAGCCGGCTGCGCGATCCCCGCCAGCTCGCCGGCTGCACCGTCGGCGTGCGCGCCTATTCGCAGACAACCGGCGTCTGGCTGCGCGGCATGCTGCACGACCAGTTCGGGCTCGATCTCGACAGCCTGCACTGGGTGACGATCGAGCCAGCCCACGTCGATGGCGTCGCCGACCCGCCGAACGCGCGGCGCGCACCTGACGGGGCGAACCTGGTCGACCTGCTGCGCCGCGGTGAGATCGACGCGGCCGCGGGCATCGAGCTCGCCCAGTACCCGGACCTGCGCACGCTTATTCCCGACGCGGAGCAAGTCGAAGCGGAGTGGATTCGACACACCGGCATCCGACCCATCAACCACACCCTGGTCGTGCGCCAGGACGTCGCCAGCGAACACCCCTGGGTCAGCGATGAGCTGTTTGGACTGGTCCGGGCCGCCAAGCGCGCGGCTGGCAGTCCGGCGCCGGTCGACGGATTGGAGGTCAACCGGGGGCCGCTCACGCTGCTAGCGCGCTACGCGTACGAACAGCACATCACGCCACGCACCCTGACCGCGGAGGAGTTGTTTTCAGGCACATGAAGCGCAGTACCGACGCGATTCTCAGTACCCACACCGGTAGCCTGCCGCGCCCGGACGACCTGGTCGACATGCTGTACGCCGCCGAAAGCGGCGAAGCCGTCGATCATGGCGCGCTGCAGGACCGGGTGCGGTCCGCCGTGGCCGACTCCGTCCGCCAACAGGTCCAAGCGGGCATTGACATCGTCAACGACGGCGAGATGAGCAAGGTCTCATACTCCACCTATGTGAACGCGCGCCTGACCGGCTTCGAGGGCCACGTGCATGTGCCGCGCCGCCCGCGGGCGGATGCGGAGGCCTTTCCACGCTACGCCGAGTGGAACGCCCGCCAGCAACAGGGCGCCGCGCGCATCAAGCGATTCGCGTGCATGGGCGAGGTCCACTATGTCGGGCACGCGCAGCTCGAGGAAGACATTCGCAATCTCAAAACCGCGCTGGCCGCGACGCCCTCGACCGAAGCCTTCATGACCGCCGCCTCGCCGGGGGTTATCGCCCTGTTTCAGCCAAACCAGTTCTACCCGAACGACGCGGCGTACATCGAGGCCCTGGCCGACGCGATGCGCGAGGAGTACGAGGCCATCCACCAGGCCGGCTTCATCCTCCAGCTGGATTGTCCGGACCTGACCGGCCTCACGAGCGGCCAGGCACCGGCTGACATGGCGCTGCGCATCGACGCGCTCAATCGCGCAGTCGCGAATATTCCTCCGGATCGCATGCGGATGCACCTGTGCTGGGGCAACTACGAAGGTCCACACCAGCTCGATGTGCCGCTGAAAGACATCGTTGGCGAGGTGTTGTCCAGCGCTCGCCCGATGGGCCTGTCATTTGAAGGCGCCAACCCACGCCACGAGCACGAATGGGCGGTGTTCAAGAACCTCCGGCTGCCGGATGGCAAGGTCATCATTCCAGGTGTGCTGGATACGACCACCAACTACATCGAGCATCCGGAGCTGGTTGCGCAGCGGTTGGCGCGATACGCGAAGGTGGTCGGGCGCGAGAACGTCATCGCCGGCGCCGACTGCGGCTTCGGGACGTTCGCCGGCACGCCGATGGTGCACCCCGACATCGTGTTCGCCAAGTTGGGCTCGATGGTCGAGGGCGCGCGTCTCGCCACGCGTGCGCTGTGGGATCACTGAGCGCCGGCGACGAGCTCGCTCTCCACCCACCAGACGTCGAAGACGTCTCGGGGGTCGGCGGTGGCCGCCGTGGTCCAGTCGAAGGCGGCCGACCTTTCCGCGGACAGGACGGCGCGGAGCAGGGGGATCTCTCTGGGTCGCTCGTACCTGCCTGACACGGCGTAGGTTCCGATCACGGTCGCGGTGCGGATCCGTGGCGCGGCTGCGGATGAATAGATGGCCGACAGAATGGTGAACACGTCGTCGGTGGCGCTGGCCACGATCTGCGCCGGATCGTCGGCCAGGGGCCGCCGCATGGCGAAGATCACGGTGAGATCGCCGTTGGCAACATCGAGCGTCACCCGCGGCAGGCGGGGTGCATCGCGGCCCGTGTCCATGTCGAGGACGTCTTCGATGGCGCGGCGCACCGTCGGCTCCTGCGTCTGCTCCTGCGCCGCCGCCGGCGCCGCCGCGAGCAGCAACGCCGAGATCGTCAGCACCGCCACAGCCCGCCACATCACACCGGCTCCGGACCGCACTCGCCTGCCCGCATCGCTGCGCTCGCTCCGCCCAAAGGATAACCTCCAGGCGGGGAGCCTGCGCGGGGCACCAGGCCATCTCCAGCCAGATGATCACATTCCGGGGCAGTGCGCAAAACTTGCCTGGTCGACCTCCGTGCCCAGGCATTCCGGGGCAGTGTGCAGAACTTGCCTTGTCGACCTCCGTGCCCAGGCATTCCGGGGCAGTACGCCAAACTAACGACGTGGTTGGCGGCGCCCGAGAGAAAGGAACGAGGCGATCTGGCGTCGCCAACATCATCCGTCTGGGGCGCGGCTGCGGCTGGCTGTGGGTCTGGGCTGGGTCGCTGCATCTCAGCCTGCTGGTTGTGAGCCCCTCGCCTTGGCGACGGTATCGGCTGGCACCTTGCCTCGTCGACCTCCGTGCCCAGGCATGCAGCCTGTGGATCCAGGGTGCCTGCGCTGAGCGGAGGCCCGAGGGCGACCGAGGGCCGAGTGCCAGCAGACATTCAATTGACACGCAATTGACACTTTGCAACGCGCAGGGTAGTGTTTCCATCTCCAAGCTCGGGAACTGGGGGATGACTGCCGTGCGTCTTCACGACCGTCGTGCGCTACGGGCGTGTATTGCATTTGGGCTTCTGCTGCTGACCGCTCAGGTCACCTGGGCAGTGCCGGTGGACCAGGCGGTAACGCCGTCTGGCGAGCCGGCCGGGGCGAACTGGTCAGTCTATGGCGGCAATCTGTTCAACCAGCGCTACTCGTCGCTCGATCAGATCAGTCCGAGCAATGTCGCCGGCCTGAAGGGCGCCTGGACGTTCCACGTGGAGGGCAGCAGCGCAGCGACGTCTCTGGAAACCTCACCCGTCGTCGTCGACGGCACCATGTATGTGACCGGCCCGCAGAGTCAGGTCTACGCGCTGGATGCCAAAACCGGCTCCCAGCTCTGGCGCTACGCACCCGACCTGAGCAGCTCGGTCGCCCTGCCGCTCTGCTGCGGTCAGGTCAATCGCGGCGTGGGCTACGGCGGTGGCAAGGTCTACGTGGCGCAGCTGGACGCCAAGCTGGTCGCGCTCGACGCGAAAACGGGCCAGGTGGCCTGGAGCGCTCAGGACGATGACCCGCGGGCAGGCTACTCCGAAACGATGGCGCCGCTGTACTGGAACGGCATGGTCTTCGTCGGAATCTCGGGTGCCGAGTACGAGATTCGCGGCCACGTGACGGCCTACGACGCCAGCTCCGGCCAGCAGGTGTGGCGCTTCAACACCATCCCCGGCCCGGGCGACTTTGGTGGCGACTCCTGGCCCGCCGGCAGCGACATCTGGAAATACGGCGGTGGCTCCATGTGGCAGACCCCGGCGCTCGATCCGGATCTCGGCCTGCTGTACATCACCGTCGGTAATCCGAGCCCCGATCTGGACGGCAGCGTCCGCGCAGGTGACAACCTGTTCACTGAATCCATCGTCGCGCTGGATGCGAAGTCCGGCACCCGCAAGTGGCATTTCCAGGAAGTCCACCACGATATCTGGGACTACGACGTCGTCAGCCCGAACGTGTTGTTCGACGTGCAGACCAACGGCAAGACTGTCAAAGGCATCGGTCAGGCCGGCAAGACCGGCTGGGTGTACCTGCTCGACCGGCAGACGGGCGCGCCGCTGGTCGGCATCGACGAGCGCCAGGTCCCGGTGATCGCGGAACAGAAGACCGCCGGCACGCAGCCCTTCCCCGCGGGCGATTCGTTCGTGCCGCAGGCCTGTCCGTCGGATATCGGCAACTATCCAACGGCTGGGATCTTCACTCCCTTCAAGACAACTCCGGTGTTGATCTGCCCTGGCGCCAACGGCGGGTCCGAATGGTCCGCGGCGTCCTACAACCCGAAAACCAACCTGATGTATGTGTGCGGCATCCACCAGCCGCAGATCTGGACCGGTAAGCCAGACCAGATCAACCAGGGCACGTTGCGCCTGGGCAGCGCGTTCGTCACGCCGCCCGGCGGCGAGACGTGGGGCATGGTCACCGCCATCGACGTCCGCACCAATCGTCAAGCATGGCAGGCGCGCACCGACCAGATGTGCATCGGCGGCACGATGACCACCGCCGGGGGTCTGGTCTTCTCGGGTGAAGGCAACGGCAATTTCGACGCTCTTGACGCGAAGACCGGCCAGCGGTTATGGCAGTTCCAGACCGGCGCGGGTGTCAACGCGCCGGCGATGAGCTATCAGGTCGATGGGCAGCAATACATCGCGGTCGCCGCCGGGGGCAACGCCCAGCTCGACTTCCCGCGGGGCGATACGCTGTGGGTCTTCTCGCTTAACGGGAGCATGGGCCCGGTCGCCGCACCGCCCGCGCCGGCGGCGCAGGTGCCCGAGGCGGCACGCTCGGTGACCGCCGTGGCAATCGCCGACTTCTCCTTTACGCCGGGCGTCTTTGGCGTGGCCGTGCCGCCAGGGACCACCATCACCTGGACCAACCAGGGGCCGACCGTCCACACCACGACCTCTGACAACCAGGTGTGGGATTCAGGTGACCTGGCGGTGGGTCAGAGCTACAGCTTCACATTCCAGGATCCAGGCGTGTACTGGTACTTCTGTCGGCCGCACCCCTGGATGCGCGGCACCATCAGCATCGATCCGAATGCCCCTGCGCCCCAGGGCGGCGCCGTGGAGATCGGTGTAACCGAATAGTTTGCGCGGGGTCACCTGAGCTTGCCTCGGCCGAGCACCGGCCAGACCGCTTCGACGCGCCCGTCGCGCACCGCGTACAGCTCTTCGTGCAGGTGCACGGTGGTGTCGGTGTAGCCAACGACGAACTCGATCTTGTCGCCGACGCGCGGCCGGTCGCTCGGGTCCTGCAGTTCGATCGTCGCGTGCTCGGCGGACAGACCCACCGACCGGACCGCCGCCTCCAGCCGGGGTTGCGGCACCGCGCCGTCGCTGCTCATGGTCTTCTTGCCCGCGTCGCAGATGATGCGAGTCGGCGTGGGTCGGCTCGTGACGGTGGCCAGGATCGTCGCAGCCGCCTCGTGGTCGACGCCCATGACCTCGCGGTACACCACGTCGGAGAGGATCCCGCCGCCCGCCTGAACCTCGGTGACACCCGGTAGATGCGCGGTGACCCAGTACGTACCCGTGCCGCCACAGCTCACGATGTCGACCGGCAGCCCGGCCGCGCGGCATGCGTCGGCGGTTGCCGTCAGGAGTCCAACCGCCTCGGCGATGCGCCGCTCTTTGACCCCGGGCTCACCGACCCGGGTCGCGTGGCCCTCCCAGCCCATGACGCCCACGAATCGCAGACTGCTGCTGGCCGCGACGCGTTTGGCCAACTCCACCGTGGGCGCGCCGGGCGCGGTGCCCGCCCGGTGCATGCCGGTATCGACCTCGACCACCACGCGCAGCGTCATGCCAGCGGCGTGCGCCGCGGCCTCGAGCTCGGCGACGTTGGCGACGCTGTCGACCGCCACGATCGGATCGGCCATGGTGCGCACGTGCAACAGCCGCGCGATCTTCGCCGCGCCGACGACCTGGTTGGCGATGAGGATGTCGCGGATACCGGCCTCCGCCATCACCTCGGCCTCACTCGTCTTGGCGCAGGTGATGCCCATGGCGCCGGCCGCGAGCAGCCGCTCGACCAGCGCCGGCGATTTGAGCCCCTTCGTATGCGGCCGCCAGTTGATGCCAGCCGCGCGGAAGGTCTCCGCCATGCGAGCGATGTTGCGGTCCATGACCGGGACGTTGATGAGAAACGCCGGGGTGTCCAGCGCCTGGATCGGCTGGCCCACCAGGTGAGCCTGGCCTACGCGCGGCAAGAAATCGAGCACCTGAAAAGTGTAGAGGCTCCAGGGCGTCAGCCATGAGCGCCCGCTGGGCGGTGGTCGGCGTCGTCGGCGGCACCATTTTCATCGGCACGTTCGCCTCGACAGTCGTCACACTCGTCCTGCCTCAGATTGCCTCGACCTACCAGGTCGGCGCCGTCGGTGGCGCCGAATGGGTGCTGCTGAGCTTCCTCCTGGCGCTGGCTGGCCTGCAGTTGCTCGCCGGCCGGCTCGCCGACGTGTTCGGTCGCAAGCCGGTGCTGCTCTCGGGACTGGCGCTGTTTTGCATCTCGTCGGGCCTGTGTGGCGTCGCGCCGACACTGCCGCTGCTCGTCGTGTGCCGAGTTGCTCAGGGCGCCGGCAGCGCGCTCATGCTGGCACTGGCGCTCGCCCTGTTGGCGGATGCGTTTCCACCCGAAGAGCTCGGACGTGCCATGGCCTGGAACTCGGTCCTGGTCGGCCTCGGCACGGGCTCGGGCCCCATCCTGGGCGGCCTCGTCGCCCAGTACCTGGATTGGCGGTGGATCTTTCTGCTCAGCGTCCCAATCGGACTTGGCATCGCCGCGGTCGCGGCGCGCGTCGTACCAGCCGGCGGCGCCCGCCAGCGGATCAGTCTGGACTTGCCGGGGGCAGCCTTGCTGGCGCTGGGTCTGGCCACGCTCACACTGTGGTTGACCTACGCTGGCCGGTGGGGGTGGACCTCGCCGCTCTTGTGGGGGGTCGGGATCAACAGCGTGGCGGCCTTTGCCCTGGCGGTGCGTATCGAACGGCACACAGCCCAGCCAGTCCTCGCTGGTGAACTCTTTCGGAATCGGTTGTTCGTGACGTCGAGCATCAGTTACGCCGGCAGCTTCGTGTGCGTGTTCGCCGTGCTGCTGCTGATTCCCCTGTACCTCGCCACGGTGCGCGGTGTGGAACCGCAGCTGACGGGCCTGCTGATCACGCCGCTACTGGCGATGATGGTGCTCGCGGCGCCCCTGGCCAGGGCGCTGATGACACGCTGGTCGCACCGGTCAGTGAGCACGTGCGGCATGGTGTGCGTCGCGGCCGGTCTCGCCCTGCTGGGCCGCTTCAACTCCGCGTCGCCCATCTGGCTCGTCGCGGTCGCCACGTTCGTCGCTGGCCTGGGCCTCGGGCTGTTCTATCCGGCCAACAACTTCGCGTACATGGCGTCCACCCCAGCGGGGCGTCGCGGCGTTGCCTCCGCGTTTCTGGCGACGCTACGCACCGTTGGCGGGAGTATTGGCGCGGCCGCGACCACCGCGTTATTCGGCGCCCTCGGCGGCAACGCCGCGGCCACAGTCGAGCCCGCCTCGCAGATCACCTTGCTGGCGGCCGCCGGCGTTGCGGTGGCCATCGCCGTGCTCGTCTGGGGCAACCCGGGACGGCGCCTCAGGCCGGGATAAGCGCCTGCTCTCTATATTCCTCCAGCACCTTGTCCAGCTCGGCGAAGTCGGAGACCACGTCTAGCGGCTGGACTCGGTAGAGCTCCGGGTGGGTCGCGGCATACGGCTCGATGCCTTTTTGCATGTTGTCGAGGAGCCGCAGTAGCGTCCGGCGCATGTGGATGATCGCGACGTCGCTGCTGCCGAGGTGCTCCTCCGAGCGGTCGCACACGTAGCCCATGCCTTCGGTCATCGCCTGGTCCTGCGTGGGGATGAACGGGATGCCGGTGAAGCTGAGCGTGCGTTGCTTCTGACGATCCATGCCATAGCGGTTGTCGCGCCGGAATTTGGCCAGCCGCGTGTCGATCTCGACTCCATCCGGGAAGCGGAATGTGCCCGGCTCGGTCGGCAGGATCGGCCGACGCGGCGGCAGTGGCGCGGTGCTGTCACGTTCGGCGAACGTCCGGCTGCCACCGACCAGGTACCGCCAGCAGTGGTTATCGTCGATCGGCATCCAGATGGTGGCTCCGCCGGTGTATCCGGAGGCAGACGGAATCAGGGCCGAGAACGGAAAGAGCAGCTGTGTGATCCGCCAGTAGAAGTTGCCGGCTGCCTGGGCCCGCCGGCCGCCGTAGACGAAGCCGTAATCGGTGTCCAGCGCAAACAGCCGTGGATGTCGGTCGTTGTTGTATCCATCCGAGCGCACCAGCGACTGGATGCCGGTGCCGTCATCGCCGAAGGTCTGGTGGAGGAACGACACGTGCGCGGTGTCGAGCTCGCCCTCGAGGCACTGCAGCCAGTTGGCCTCGACCAGGAACTTCAACCCGCGCCGCTCGCTCTCGGGGACCAGCGTAAAGGGCATCTCGGGCGGGCGGGCGGGCTGGTGCGCCGGCGGGCCCATATAGATCCAGATCATGCCGCCGAGCTCATAGGTCGGGTAGGACTTGACGCGGATGCGCTCTTTGAAGTCGCTGTCCGGCGGCTCGCTCGGCATGTCGACACACTGACCGGTGGTGTCGAACTTCCAGCCGTGGTAGACGCAGCGCAGCCCGCACTCTTCGTTGCGACCGAAAAATAACGGCGCGCGGCGGTGCGGGCAGAAGGCGCCCACCATGCCTACCTGGCCATTGGTATCTCGAAAGGCGACGAGGTCCTCGCCCAGGGTGCGAGTCCGCACCGGTTCGCCATCGGACTCCGGCAGTTCATCCGAGAGCAGCGCCGGTAGCCAGAAGCGCCGCAGGAACTCGCCCATCGGCGTCCCCGGCCCGACCCGTGTGAGTAGCTCGTTCTCTTTGACGCTCAGCATAGCGCCGATTGTAGCCCGCGGCGTCCACGCTGCCCGCCTCGCTTTCGCTCGCTCCTTGCGGGCGGCGGGGACCCTGCGGGCTGAGCGGCCTGGCAGCTAGGCGACAGCCGACGGATCGCGCATGCGGGTTGGCGGCGGCGCGACATGCCGCGGTGCTGGCGTCGGCAACGTTGCATCGACTGACGGTATCGGCGCGGCGCCGCCTTCGCGGACCGTGGGATCGAGCGCGTCGCGGATCGCGTCGCCGAGCAGGTTGAACGCCAGGACGGTGAAGACGATGGCCGCGGCCGGGAAGAAGGTCAGCCAGGGCGCCTCGCGCATCACGATCTGGCCGCCCTGGATCATGTTGCCCCAGGTTGGAGTCGGCTCGGCAATGCCGAGCCCGAGAAAGCTCAGCAGCGCCTCGGTGACGATGGCGCCCGGAATCAGCAACGTGCACAGCACGATCAGCGGGTCAACCGCGTTCAGCAGCACATGGCTCCAGATGATCCGCGCCGCCGACGCGCCCAACGCCCGAGCCGCCTCCACGTACTCGCGCTCGCGAATCGACAGGATGGTGCCGCGCGTCACCCGCGCGAAACGCGGCACAACGCCGACGCTGATGGCCAGGACGACGGTGAACAGATTGTTGCCGAGCACCGTCACGGTCACCATGGCCAGGATGAGTGGCGGGAACGCCAGGAAGATGTCGGTGAGCCGCAGCACGATTTCGCTCGGCCAGCCGCGTGAATACCCGGAGACAACCCCGAGCACGGTGCCCAGCCCGCCGCTGACGATGACCACCCCGACCCCGACGCTGAGCGACACGCGCGCCCCCCACAGCACCCGACTCAGGATGTCTCGACCGAGGCGATCGGTCCCGAGCACGTGGTCGATCGACGGCGGCTTCAGACGGACCAGCGCCGACTGGCTGGTGGGGTCCGCCAGGGGCAACAGCGACACGCCCACCGCGAGCGCGGCGAGCATCACGACAAAGGCGGTGCAAATCAGCACGGTGACATTGCCCGAGGTGGCCCGGCGCAGGCGGCCCCGCAGGCGGTGCCGCTCGGCGCGTCTCACGCGCGCACTCGTGGGTCGGCGGCGGTGTAGAGCAGATCGGTCATCAAGTTGAGCATGACCACCAGCACCACCGAGACGATCATCACGCCCTGGATCACGGGGTAATCGCGGGCAAAGATCGCGTCCAGGATCAGCCGGCCCAGGCCCGGGCGGGTGAACACGGTCTCGGCGACCACCGCGCCGCCGAGCAGTGTCCCCGCGTTGAGCCCGATCACCGTGATCACCGGAATCAGCGCATTCCGCAGCGCGTGTCCGAGGACGACGGCGCTCGGCCCAACGCCTTTGGCGCGCGCGGTCCGGACGTAGTCGTTGTTCAGCACCGATAGCAAGCTCGACCGCGTGATGCGCGCGATCAGCCCGACCTGGAAGAAACCAGTCGCGATGGACGGCAAGATCAGTGACCTGACGACGTTCACCGGCGTATCGCCAGCCCCGGCCGACGGCAGGACCGGCCATTGCAACGTGAAGGCGAGGAGCAGCAGCACCCCCCAGACGAACACTGGAATCGACAAGCCTAGCAGGGCGCCGATGCTCGCCCCGTAGTCAACCCAGGTGCCTCGCCGGAGGGCCGCCACCACGCCCAGCGGCACGCCGACCACTACGCTGACCAGCGTCCCGCTGAGGGTCAGCAGCAGCGTCGGCAGCGCCGCCTGGTACAGGAGCGTGCCGACCGGTGTCCGAACCGCCATCGAGCGGCCGAAGTCCAGGTGGCCCAGGCCGACGACGTAGTCGACGAACTGCTCGTAGAGCGGCTTGTCCAGGCCAAGTTGAGCGCGCAGATCGGCGATCGCTTGCGGTGTGGCACTGGTGCCGAGCATCGCCCCCGCCGGATCTCCCGGCAGCACGCGCATGAGAAAGAACACCAGCACCAGCGCGCCGACGGTCGTCGGCACGAGCTGGAGCAGGCGACCACCGACGCGCCTCACGCGGCTACTGGAAGTAGAGGCGCGTCAGGTCCATCCCCCACAGTGCCTCAAGTGTAGGCAACCCCTTGAGCGAGGCAACCTCCACGCTGTTGTCGTTGACCATCGCGATCGGCACCATCAGCGCATCGTTGATGATCTTCTTCTGCAGGTCGACGTACAGCTGCTGTCGCTTGGCGACGTCGAGCTCTGTGCGCGCCGCGGCGAGGTCCGCTTCGAGGTCGGCGTGGCTGATGTAGATGGCGCCGCGGTATTTGGGGCTGAACATGTCACCCAGGATGATGTCCGCGTCAGGCTGCCGCTGACAGCAGTGGAGCGCAAAGTTGATGCCTCCGTTCTGGATGACCCGGCCGATAAACGTCGGCTGGTCCAGCACTTCCTCGGTCGCCCGAATCCCAACCTGTTTGAGCTGCTCCAGCAGCACATCGCTCTGGATCTTCTGCGTGTCGTAGACGTTGAGCGTCACGTCCAGACCGTTCGGGTACCCGGCATCGGTCAGCAGCTGTTTGGCCTTGGCGACGTCGTGCTCCAGGTGTGGCACGTCGGTGGTGGCGCCGAAGAAGCCCTCTGGCACCGGTGAATACCACGGCCTGCCCAGGCCATTCGTGGCCAGATCGATGAATTGCTGCCGATCGACGGCATAGGCGATCGCCTGGCGAACCTTGAGATCGTCGAACGGCTTGACCGTGACGTTCATCAGCAGGACTTCAGGCAGGTTGCGGCTGAAGATGCTGCGCGTGAAGCCCTTGTCGGTCAGTTGCTTCACGACGGCCGAGTCGTTGGGCGCCGTCAGCAGCATGTCGTACTGACCGTTCTCGAGCCCGATGACCTGGGCGTTGACGTCGGGGACGGTGCGGGTGATGATCGTCTTGATCGGTGGGGGGCCGCCGAAATACTTGTCGAACGCGGTGATCGTCGCTTCTTGCTTCGGGACGCCGCTCACAAACTGGTAAGGCCCCGTCCCGACCGGGTTCCAGTCAAAGTCTTTGCCATATTGCTGGACGGCTTTGGCGTTCACGATCGGGCCGGCGCGGTAGTCGGTGAGGAGCTGCAGGAACGCCGCGTACGGCGCGTTCAAGATGAACTTGACCGTGTAGTCGTCCACTACCTGGACTTCCTGGAGCATGCTGATACTGCCGGCGAAGGGCGACTTGGTCTCGGGCGCGCGCAGACGATCGAAAGAAGCTTTGACATCAGCGGCGGTGAAGTGGCCGAAGCCCTTCTGCCACTCCACGTCCTGACGGAGTTTGAACGTGTAGGTCAGACCGTCGGCGGAAACGTCCCAACTGGTGGCGAGATCACCGGTGATCTCGGCGGTATCCGGCTTGTACTTGAGCAGCCCGTTGTAAATGTTCCGGATGACCAGCATCTCCTGGTTCGTCGCGGCGAAATGTGGATCGAGCGTGCCCTGATTTGCCTGAAAGACGATCGTCAGCGTGTCCTTGCTCGACTTCTGGGCGCCAGCCGGTGCCGCCTGGCCAGCGGCGGGCGTGCCAGCGGGAGCCGCGGCGACTGCCGTGGTCGGCTTCGCGGGAGCCTGCGTGGCCGCGCCGTCTACGCGTACCGTAGGTACAGGGCCGGCCGGCGGCGCGCCGCTCGTGCCGCCACTGCACGCCGCCATGAATACAGCCAGTGCAGACAGACTGGCGAACCGCGCGACCGATTTTCCAATTGAGATCATGGCTGACCCTCCCCTGGGCCCGAATTCCGGCCGATACCTCAAGAGACCGCCGTACCTTCCACGATGGGCACGTGCGTCACTTCGTGCGCTTGCAGCCGCGGAAGGACTTCGCTCGCGAAGCGGCGGATCTGATGCATGAACATCTCGTGCGGCATCGCGCCGCGATTCAATCCGACGGTAATCTGGTTGGCGCCAGCGTGGTCCGCCGCGCTGATGATCCGTTCGACAATCTCGTCTGCCTGCCCCCACGGCAGGTGTTCCGCCTGCGCGCGAATCCCGTCCATCGTCAGGCCCCGATAGCGCTCACGGTTGCCCGAAATGAAGGGCACGTGCTCGGGCCGCAGGTAGTCGTGCGACGACGCAGCAACATAGCCCGTCTGCGCTTGCAGGTCGCGTTCGGTGATGTTGCCGTGGCTGAACAGCGTGCGGTTGAAGTACAGCGCGTACGGCGCAGCCTCCGCGACAGCCTGCGCCTTGCTATCGGCCACATACACGTCAGCCTGGATCACCAGGTGGTCCGGGGTGATGCGGTGACCGTGCAGCTGGAGCTGGCGAGCGTAGTAGCGGATCACGTCCTCGCGTACGCCACGGTGGGAGCTGGCGCCAGGCGTAATCGGAATGTTGTGCTGACCTGCCCAATCGATCGTCTCCTTGCTGGCCGTCACGGGGACCCACACCGGCGGGTGCGGCTGCTGCACGGGCCGTGGCCAGATAGCAACGTCACGATACGTCCAGAAGCGCCCGTCGTACGAAAACACCTCCTCGGTCCAGGCGCGGCGAATGATCTCCCAACCTTCCTCGAAACGCGCCCGCGACTCGCTCTGCGGGATGTTGTAGACGTTGTGCTCGCGTGGGATCCCACGCGCAAAACCGGCGATGATGCGGCCATTCGACAGGCAGTCCAGCATCGCCAGCTCCTCGGCCAGGCGCAGCGGCTCGTGGATCGGCAGCAAGTTGCCATAGATGAGCAGCTTCAGCCGCCTGGTGCGTTGCGCCGCCGACGCGGCCAACAGGTTGGGTGAGTTCATCAGGCCGTACGGCGAGGTGTGGTGCTCGTTGAAGCCGACGCCGTCATAACCGAGCTTGTCGAGCTCTGCCCAGGCGTCGAGGTGCTCGGCGTAGGTGCGCACGGCGACCTCAGGCTTGAAGTGCGACCGGCCGAGCGGCCAGGGCAGTTCGGTGCCGCCTTGCTTCAGGTGCTCGAGGTTTTCTCCGTACGGCAGCAGATCGAAGACGAATACCTTCACTCGCGCCTCACACACCCAGGTTCGGTATCGGTATACCTATTCGGGCATTCTATCGTGCGACGAAGGAATCTATACTCCGTACTCGACTGCCGTGAGTTTGAGGCATGCACTTCTAGGCGTTATCAAGGATAAGCCCCTGACGGGCTACGACCTGGTCCGTCACTTCCAGGGGACGGTGGGTTTCTTGTGGTCGGCGCCGCAGAGCCAGATCTATCCCGAGCTACGGCGCATGGAGGCCGCCGGACTGGTCGAGGCGCAGGTCGCGCCGCGTGGCCAGCGCGCCCAGAAGCGTATCTATTCGGTGACCGACGCTGGCATGGCCGAGCTCCGGCGCTGGGCGACCGATTTCATGCCCTTACCGGCTCAGCGCGACCCGGTTGTCCTCAAAGCCGCCTTCTTCGACCTCGCCCCCGTTGACTCTGTCCGCGAGCAGCTGCGCGCCCACATCGCCCAGTTTCAGTGGCGCCTCGAGCAGTGGCAGGCGCGCGCAGACGCCATCCGCGAGCGGCGTGCGGAGCTGGTCGAGGTCTGGCTGGCCCGCCAGCCCGTCGAAGCGCACGACGGCATCATCGAGCTCAAGATCCATGCCCTCGAAGGGCTGATCGGCCGCGCGCGCGTCGAAATCGCCTGGGCGCGGCAGGGGCTGGTGCTGTGCGACGACATCGAGGCCCGCCGCGCCGGCTCGCCGCTGCCCTTTAAAGAGAAGCAGGCGTGAGTCCGTGATGCTGTCCCTCCTTCTTCAAGACCGATGCAGCTGACAGAAATTCCGCTGCTGCCGACGACTGTAGTCGGCAGCTATCCGCAGCCGGACTGGTTGGTCGACCGCGACAAACTGTTGAGCCGGCTGCCGCCGCGTATTCGTGCTCGGGATGTCTGGCGCGTCGCGGAGCCGTACCTGGAGCAGGCCCAGGATGATGCGACGGTGATCGCGCTCCGCGACATGGAGCGGGCCGGCGTGGACATTCTGACCGACGGCGAGATTCGGCGCGAAAGTTACAGCAATCGCTTCGCCACCGCGCTCGACGGCGTCGACCTGGACAATCCAGGCCATCGACCTGGCCGGAGTGGCCGGCCTGACATCGTCCCGCGGGTGGTTGGACCGATTCGTCGGCGTCAGCCCGTCGAAGTGCGCGACGTCGAGTTCCTGCGCGCCAGCACTGCTGGACCGATCAAGATCACGGTGCCTGGCCCGTTCACGATGACGCAGCAGGCCGTCGACGACTTCTACGCCGACGAGGCAAGCCTGGCCATGGACTTCGCGGTCGCCGTCAACGCCGAGATCCTGGACCTGGTCGCCGCCGGCGCCGACGTCATTCAACTGGACGAGCCCTACCTGCAGGCGCGCGTCGAAGCGGCGCGTGCGTATGCTGTCCGCGTCATCAATCGCGCGCTCGAGGGCGTCCGCGTGCCGACCGTGCTCCATACCTGCTTCGGCTACGGGCTCGTGGTGCAGAATAAGCGCGTCGAGGGCGGCTACCCCTTCCTATCGGAGCTCCTCGAGACGAGCGTGGACCAGATTTCGATCGAGGCTGCGCAGCCGAATCTGGACCTGTCATTTCTCGAATCCATGGGCTCCAAAACGATGATGGTCGGCGTGCTTGACCTTGGAACACCCGTCGTCGAAACCCAGCCCGTCGTGGAGGACCGCATCCGCGCGGCCTTACGACACATCCCGGCCGAGCGCCTGGTGCTGGCGCCCGATTGCGGCATGAAGTACCTGCCCCGAGCTTCGGCGTTTGAGAAACTGGCCGTGATGGTGCGCGCGGCCCGCACAGTCCGTAACGAGGTGGCAACCCAATGACCCCCAACTACCGCGCCGACCACGTCGGCAGTCTCCTGCGGCCAGCCGAAGTACTGCAGGCGCGTGAGGCTTACAGCCAGCAGCGCATCAGCGGCGAGCAGCTCACCGAGATCGAGGACCGTGCCGTCCTCAACGCGCTGGATATGCAGCGTCAGGTCGGGCTTGACGTGCTGACCGACGGCGAGTACCGCCGCCACGATTGGGTTGGCGACTTCACGGCGTCAGTTACGGGGTACGTCAGCGCGGCGCCGCCGATCCGCTTCGAATGGAAGCTGCCGGAGGCGGTCGCCGCCCGGGGCGAGGGTTCCATGCGGCAGGCCATTGCCGACATGCCACAGCAGGCTGGACGCGTCATCGGCGAGCGTGTCCAGCTGCAGCATCGGCTGACCGCGCACGAGGTGCCGTTCCTGACACAGCACGCCAACGGCGTCTTCAAAGTCACGATGCCGGCGACCTCCTACGTCGTCGCGCGCGGTTGGAAGCCAGGCGTGACCGACAAGGTGTACGCCTCGCGGTGGGAGCTTGCGGAAGATATCGCCAGGATCATGGGCGCTGAGATCCAGGCGCTCGCGGCCGAAGGCGTGCCCTACATCCAGGTGGACAACGCGCACTACCCGGATTACATCCCCGAGCATCGTCGCCAGGCGTGGCGCGACATCGGCATCGATCCCGACCAGGCCATCGACGAAGACATCCGCGCCGACAACCTCGCGGTGGCCGGCCTCGATCGCTCTCGTGTGACCCTGGCGAACCACATTTGCCGTGGCAACGGCCGCAGCGCCTGGCACACCGAGGGCGGATACGACCCGATTGCCGAAAAAGTCTTTGGTGGGTTGGACGTCGACCGCTTTTTGCTGGAGTATGACTCCGATCGCGCGGGCGGGTTCGAGCCACTGCGATTCATACCGCACGGCAAGCAGGTGGTGCTTGGGCTGGTGACCACCAAAGTCGGCAGCCTGGAGAAGCAAGACGATCTGCTGCGGCGCATCGAAGAAGCGTCGAAGTACGTCCCGGTGGAGAACCTGGCGCTGAGCCCGCAGTGCGGCTTTGCCTCGATCGAACAGGGCAACCTGCTCAGCTGGGACGAACAGCGCCGCAAGCTCGAGCTCGTCGTCGACACGGCGCGCAAAGTCTGGGGCTAGCTGTCGAAATCTCGCGCGGCCATTCGTAGTTCTGGTGAGTTCGGATACACCGGACCACGAAAGGAACACGCATATGCGGTACTTGCTTTTGATCGGCGGCAGCGAGGACAGGCTCAATAACCTGCCAGAGGCCGAGCAGGCCAAGCGCTCCCAGGCCTGGGGAAGCTATACGAACGAACTGGTGGCCGCGAACAAGATGCGCGCTGGCGAGCGGCTGCGGCCGTCCTCGTCGGCAACGACGGTGCGCCTGAACGGTGGCCAGCGGCTGCTCTCGGATGGGCCCTTCGCCGAAACGAAGGAGCAACTCGGTGGCTTCTACATCGTCGAAACCGACGACCTGGACGAAGCCGTGGAGCTGGCGAGCAAGATGCCCCACCTGGCTGACGGGGGCGCGGTCGAAGTCCGACCCATCTGGGAGCTCACGTAGAGGCGCCGCGCGCCGCGAACGACCCCCATGCACGATCTCGAGGACGTACGCGCAGCGATTGAACGCGTCTTTCGAGCCGAGCACGGGCGGGTCGCCGCGGCGCTGATCGCCGTCTTGCGTGACTTCGACCTCACCGAAGAGGCCATGCAGGACGCCTTCGCCATCGCGCTCGAGCGCTGGCCCGCCGAAGGTATTCCGCCCAATCCAGCCGCCTGGATCACCACGACCGCCAAACGCAAGGCCATTGACACCTGGCGGCGGGAACGCGCGCGGGCCGACAAGTACAGCGCGCTCGCGTCCGCAAGCGACAGCGCGCACCACCAGTGGGCAGACGACGACGTGCACGACAGCTCAATCGGCGACGACCGACTCCGCCTTATTTTTACCTGCTGCCATCCCGCGCTGAACCTGGACGCGCAGGTGGCCTTGACGCTGCGGACGCTGGGCGGCCTGACCACCACCGAGATCGCCCGCGCCCTGCTGGTCCCGGAGCCGACCCTTGGCCAGCGCCTGGTGCGCGCGAAGCGCAAGATCCGCGAGGCCGGCATTCCGTATCGCGTCCCACCGGACCACCAGCTGCCGGAGCGGCTGGACGCAGTGCTGGCAGTGGTCTACTTGATCTTCAACGAGGGCTATTCCGCCAGCGTCGGCGAGGCCCTGACCCGACATGAGCTTACCGGCGAGGCCATTCGTCTGGGGCGAGCACTGGTCGGGCTCATGCCGGACGAGCCGGAGGTTGCGGGCTTGCTGGCGCTCATGCTCCTGCACGATGCCCGCCGGGCCGCGCGACTGACGGCTGAGGGTGCGCCGGTGCTGCTCGGTGATCAGGATCGATCGCGCTGGGACGCCGGCGAGATCGCTGAAGGCCAGCACCTTATCGACCGCGCGCTGCGTGCACAAAGACCTGGTGCGTACCAACTCCAGGCTGCGATTGCCGCACTGCACGCGGAGGCACCGAGCGCCGAAAGCACGGACTGGCACGAGATCGCGGCGTTGTACGGCCTCCTCGCCCAGTCGAGCCCGTCGCCCGTGGTGGAGCTGAATCGAGCCGCGGCGGTCGCGATGGCCGTGGGGCCGCGCGAAGGTCTGGCGCTCATGGACCGCCCCGAAGTGGCCGGCCCGTTGGAGTCCTACCGCTGGCTGCACGCCGCCCGCGCCGACCTTTTGCGCCGCATGGCGCGCTACGACGAGGCCGCGGCCGCGTATACGCGAGCGCTCGAGCTGGCAGACAACGCTGCCGAACGGACCTATCTTCAGGGCCGCCTGACCCAGGTTCGAACCGACCTGCGCGGAAGTGTGGTACAGAAAGGCCGTGAGGACCGGGGCTGAGTACCGTGAAGCGCTGCGCGACGGACGGAAGGTCCGCGTCGTTGGAGAAGGGCTTATCGACGACGTCACCACGCATCCAGCAACGCGCGCAATGGTCGACGAGTACGCGGCGTGGCACGATCGACTCCGCGACCCGGCTTGGGCCGATGTCGTCCTGACTCCGCCCGATTCGCACGGCCAGCGAGTGCCCTGGAGTACGGTCATTCCCCGGAGTCCGGCGGACCTCACCGCTATCGGCCGGAGCTTCTCGGCGACGCTGTTTCCAAGCGCCGGCAACGTGACGCACACACCGGCGTACGGCTACCTCATTGCGCTGGGGATTCTGTACGCCGTGCAGCAACTGGAGATCTCACCCGAGCAGATCGCCGGCGCGGCTCGGTATCGGGAGATGCTCACCGCGAGCGGTCGGTTCCTGACGTTCTCTGCCGGGAGTGCCACGATTGGCTATCGCATGCGCCTGGACCCGCGCGAGCGCGCGGCGCTCCGCATCGTCGATGAGACCGATGCTGGACTGGTGCTCAGTGGCAAGGTGGCGATGCTGACGAGTCCGGCGTATGCCGAGGACGTCTATATCGGGAGCTTCTGTTCGGTGCCGTACGCGGACCACCACGCGTCCTTCATCGTTGCCGTCAACGCGCCCGGCGTGACCGTGATCTGTCGCAAGATCGCACCACGGCACGCGAATCCGTTCATCGCCCCGATGTCGAGCCGCTACGACGAGCTCGACGGTCAGCTCTGGCTCGATCGCGTGCTGGTGCCATGGGAGCACGTGCTTCTCATGGAGCCTACTCCGGAGACGATGGCCTCGTGGCTGTTCTGGCACCAGTTGTACTGCTGGCTCGCGAAGGCGGAGTTCACGCTCGGCCTCGCGCTGGCCTGCGCAGACGGGCTGGGCTTGACGGAGCACGACGTGACGCTGGAGTACATCGTCGACCTGATCGTCGAAGTGCAAACCGTGCGCACCTGCTTGACCGCCGCCGAGGCCGATCCGCAGCGAACGCCGCAAGGCTATTGCATTCCCGGCCGCGCGCACATCGCGGTTGGCAGCATCGCGATGCAGAAGGCCCGACAACGCATCACGGAGATCCTCCGCACGCTACCTGGATCATCCCTGGTGGTAGCGCCGTCCGACGCGGAGCTGGCGCAGCCCGAGCTAGCCGCCGGGTTCGAAGAGGCGTTCGGAGGTGGCGGGTATACGGCCCTGCAGCGCGCGGCGCTCATGTCGCTGGCGTGGGATCACAGCTCGTCCGCGCTGGACGCGCGCGAGTCGGCATTCGAGCTTCACGCCAATGGCGGAATCACCGCGTGGCGGGCGCGGCTTCGACGGGATTTCGATCGATACAACGAGCTGGCGAACGGCGTGCTGCGCGCGCTGAGCGTGGAGATGCCCACCGTCGACGTGAGTGGCATTCGCGCGATGCCCACGGCACCCCGTCGACCTGTGACACCGCGCGCCCCGTGAAGGTATTCAGCGCGAAAACGGTGCGACCAGTTCGGTCTGGCCGACCACGTGGCCGGCCATCGCGGCCTTCAAATTATTGATCGTCGCCCCAGGTTGGAGCGGCAGCACCTGGTCCAACGCGAAAAGCTGGAACGTGTAGTGATGCGCCGCGGCGCCCGGGGGTGGGCACGCGCCTTCGTAGCCGATCAACGCGAAGGCGGCGGCCGCCGCGGATGGCGAGGGCGACGCGGCGGCCAGCGGCGACGGAGCGACTGGCGCCTGCGTCGGCTTGGCAGGCGGTGCGGGCGGACTGGTCGGCGATGCCGGAGCAGCGGCGGAGCTACAGCCCGCGATGACCAGCATGGCCGCAACGAGAAGTCGCGAACTCTGTTGCAGCTTCCGACCTCCCGGTGAACAGCGCCACTCGCCACGTGCGAACATGCCCCGATTGTATGTACCTAGACCCCGCTGAGGATCTTCAGCGCGACCTGCGCCAGCAAGCGGTCCTCGGCTTGCTCCAGGTCGAGGTTCGCGATCGACTGGATCCGCTGGACTCGATACGTCACGCTGTTGACGTGCAGCGTGAGCTCGCGCGCGGTCGCCTGCAGGTTGCCGTTGTGCGCGAGAAAGGTTTCCAGCGTGCGCACGAAGTCGGCGTTGTGCCGCTGGTCGTACTCGATCAGCGGTCCGAGCACCTGTTCGACGTACCCGCCCAACTCCGCGGGATCGGTCACGTGGAACAGGAGCCGATACACCCCCAGGTCCTCGAAGGCGACCACGTCGCTCTGGTGACCGAATCGTTGGGCCGTCTCGAGCGCGCGCCGCGCCTGCGCATACGACCGCGCGATGGCGCTGGCGTTGGCGCACGTGCCGCTCACGCCAACCGTCACTCGCCAGTCCGGCAGGAGCGCTGCCGCCTGCTGGACCGCTGTCCGCCCCAGCTCGCGCGCGTCCACCGGCTCGCCCACGAGCACCACCAGCGCATCTTCGCGGACCGCTGCGAACCCATCCGTCGAATGGCGCGTACAGAGCTCCGCGAGGGTCTCGAGCAGGCGGCGGCGCTGCGCCGCGGTCTCCGGCCGCTGCCCCGCCGGGTCGTCCGCCATGATGACCAGGACGCGGTAAGCGATCGCCGGGTTGTAGCCGAGTCGGATGGCCCGCTCGCGGGCGACCTGTTCGTCCTGGGTTCGGCCGCTCAGCAGGCCCTCGAAGACTTCGTCTTTGAGTTGCCGCGCCACCTCGGCCGCGACCCGCTCGCGCATCATCGAGAGCGCGTAGACCGTGGCGGCGTGCTGCACGATCTGCAGGTCGAGATCCTCGCTGCTCGCGGCATCGCCGTCGCCGCCCTCGGCCAGGATCGCCAGATAGCCCAGGATCGAGTCGCCGACCGCCACCGGCGCCAGCACGCAGCTTGCATCGACGCCAAAATCGGCCATCGGCGGCACGCGCAGCGGACGCCGCTCCCGCGCGAGCGTGGCCAGGACCGCTCGCACGTAGCCCTGTTGCGGCGCCCAGTTCCAACCCTCGCCAAGTGTGGGCGGCCGCTCGTCGTGCACCGGCAGCGCCATGGTCACCACCTGCAACAGCGCATCAAGCAACAACACGCGCCGACCAACCAGCTCGGCGGTCATCCGCGTGATCGTCGTCACGTCCGCGCCCTGCAACACGAGCGCGCCGAGGCGATCGTGGATCACCACGATCTGCCGTAGCACGGCGTTCTGCGCCTGGAGTGAGCTGACCGCCGAACGCAACGCCTGAACTTCGTCCGCGTCTGGTTCGACAAGCTCAGCATGAGCGGGATATTTCGCACGTCCGCTCATCCTGAGCTTGTCGAAGGACGAAGAGGGCATCCGGCGTGCTTACCCGATGAGCGTCGGCAGCAGTTCTGCCAGCTCGGCGGCCGAGCCAGCGGCCGACGACAGCACCACGCCCTGGACCCGACCGCGCTCGCGGGCTGAGCGGGCGAGCTCGCGGGCGATGTCGCGACCGACCGACGGCCCGCTCTCGCCCGCCCGTGACATGCGCTCGAGCACCACGCGCGGAATGGCCATCTCGGGCACTTCATGCTGCAAATACTCCGCGTGCCGTAGATCCTGGAGCGGCATCAGGCCCAGCAACACCGGCACCCTGTCGGGTGGATCGATCGCCTCGAGGAGCCGCTCGAGGGCGTCGAGGTCGTAGACCGGGGGCGTCACCAGGAAGTTCGCGCCGGTGGCCAACTTGCGCCGCGCCGTAGCGACTTCACGGGCGAAATCCCGGGCGGCCGGATTGACGCGGGCGCCGATGACGAATGCCGTCGGGCGGCCCACCGGGATGCCGTTGTAGTCACGGCCTTCGTTGAGTCCTCGCAACACCTCGATCAGCCCGAGCGAGTCCACTTCCCAGACGCCGGCGGCGTTCGGGTAGTCGCCGTGCAGCGGCGGAGTCCCGGTGCGGCACAGCACGTGACGAATGCCAAAGGCATATGTGCCCAGGAGGTCGGCCTGCAGGACCATCAGGCTTTTCTCCCAGGTGGTGGCCGTCAGGATGACTTCCAGGTCTGGCACGCGCTGTTGCACCAGGAGCGCGATGCTCGCCGGACTGACGTGTGCCCGCGTGCTGTCGACGGGGCCGACGATGACGGCGTGACAGCCAGCGGCCTTGAGCAGCGTGGCGTCGGGTACCGCCCGGCCCGCCTCGGCGCCGACCGAGGGCGGCAGCTCGCAGGCCAGGACCATCTCACCTCGCGCCACCCGCTCGAGCAGCGGGTTCGTCACCACCTCGGCGGTCTCGCGCTGCGCCGGCGCGCCATGCCGCAGCGACGGCGCCAGAGGTCCGCCGACCGCCTGCCGGCGCGCGCCCGCGGGTCGCATGCCGGCCACCATCGCGGCTACGGCCTCGATGTGCGCTGGGGTCGTTCCGCAGCAGCCACCCACCAGGGTCGCGCCGAGCTCGACGAACCGGCGGGCGTGGCGGGCGAAGTAGCCGGGATCGGCCGAGGTGTACTGGAACTGGCCGTCGGTCAGCGTCGGTGGTCCGGCGTTAGGCTGCGCGGTGAGCGGCAAGCTGGTCCAGCGGGCGAGCTCCGTCAGCACGTCGAGCAAGCGCTGCGGTCCGAGGGTGCAGTTGGCGCCGAGGGCCGCGACGCCGAGAGCGGACAGGGTCGTCGCGACCTCCTCAGGACTGTCACCGCCGAGCGTTCGACCGTCTTCCACGAAGGTCATTTGCGCGACGACTGGAATCGAGCCCAGGCCGGTCGCGACGCCCACCGCCTCGACGAGCTCGGCCAGGCTGCCGAAGGTTTCGAGGAGGAGCAGGTCGATGCCGCCTTCGAACAGGGCTTCGATCTGCTCTCTGAAGGCGTCCCGTAACGCGCGCACGGGCAGCCGGTGGGTCAGGCCGCCGGGCGTGGCCGCGCTGACCGAGCCCGCCACCAGCACTGAGGCAATGCCAGCCTGTGCCTGTGCTTCGCGCGCCAGACGCACGCCAGCGCGATTGAGCTCCGTCGTCCGTCCCGACAGGCCGTACCGTGCCAGCCTGGTTCGGACGGCACCAAACGTGTTGGTCTCGATGATGTCGGCGCCGGCGGCGATATACGCGCGGTGGATGGAGCGCACCAGACGCGGGTGCGAGGTATTCAGCTCGGGCAACGAGCGATCGAGTGACACCCCGCCGGCGTGCAGCATCGTGCCCATGGCGCCATCGCACACGAGCACCTGCGTCGCCAGCCGCTCGCGCACATCAACGCCAGGCCTTAGACGCGCCCCTCGCATGCGCGGCAATCATACCGGCTTCTCGTGGGAAATCCACAACAAGTTAAAGGTTTGGGGAAAGTTGGGGCGGGGTCGTACGTGGGGCGGGCCTCGCCATCAAACCACTCAACGCGCGGGCCGGCTCGATAACAAGAGATGGTTTTTTAAAAAGTTGGGGCGGGGTCGTAAGGGCAGGCCGTTCGGCACCGCGGGCGGGGTCGTCCGTGGGGCGGGCCTCTTCATCAAACCACTCAACGCGCGGGCCTTCCGCGCAGCGACCATCGTGCGAGGCCCGCTCCTTGAGGACATCCTGACTTCGGTTGCGCGCCGCGCACTTCGCCTGCGGGCGGCCATGCCTCGACCCTGGAGTACGCCGACCACCCGGGCGAGCGCGATGTGAGCAATGGACGCCCCCACCTTGATCGACGCGCAGCGACCCGTCCGAGCCTGGCCCGCTCCTGGGGTACATCCTGACTTCGCTTGCGCGCAGCGCACTTCGCCTGCGGGCGGCCATGCGTCGAGCGTCGAGTACGTCGAGTACGTCGAGTACCCGGGCGACCACGACGTGAGCAATGGAGGCCCTGCCGTGATCGACGCGCAGCGACCGTCCGCGCCAGGCCCCCGCTCCTGGGGAACATCCTGACCTCGCGCGCGCGGAGCGCACTTCGCCTGCGGGCGGCCATGCCTCGAGCCTGGAGTACGCCGAGTACCCGGGCGACCGCGACGTGAGCAATGAAGGCCCCACCTTGATCGACGCGCAGCGACCGTCCGCGCCAGGCCGCGCTCCTGGGGTACATCCTGACTTCGGTTGCGCGCCGCGGACTTCGCCTGCGGGCGGCCATGCCTCGACCCTCGAGTACGCCGAGCACCCGCGCGAGCGCGATGTGAGCAATGAGGAGGCCCCACCTTGATCTACGCGGAGCCACCGCCCGCAGGCGAAGTGCGCTGCGCGCGACCGAAGTCAGGATGTACCCCAGGAGCGGGCCTCGCACGGACGGTCGCTGCGCGGAAGGCCCGCGCGTTGAGTGGTTTGATGAAGAGGCCCGCCCCACGTACGACCCCGCCCGCGGTGCCGAACGGCCGGACCGTACGACCCCGCAACAACTTTTCTAAAACCGTCTCTTGTTCTCAGCCTGCCCGCGCGTTGAGTGGCTTGATGGCGAGGCCCGCCCCACGTACGACCCCGCCCCGTCTGCCGAACGGCAGGACCTTATCAGCCCACAACACTTTTTCCTAAAACCGTCTTCGTCGCTCAGCCTGCCCTGCCGAACGGCCGGACCTCATCAGCCCGCAGCCCGCAACAACTTTTCTTAAAACCGTCTTCGTATACTCGGGCGGCGTAGAAGGCGAAGGCGTAGAAGATGGCGGTGCAACAGTCGACCACCGCGGTGTCGGGTGCGGTTGAGGGTGAGCGTGGCGCTCGGGCGACGCGCGGCGCGCAGCAGGCGACGTGGCTGGGCGTGCTGGCGCTGCTCGGGGTGTTGTCGCTGGGCCGCCTGCTGGTCGCGGCGTTCGGGTACGGCATCCCGGCGTGGTTCGACGAGGAGCTCAATCCGCTCATCGCCCTGATCTCCAGGGGCCAGCCGATCACGCAGATCGACGCCCGCCAGTACGGGGCGGTCGTGTTCCTCGTGTTCGATCCAGCCCTGCGGGTGCTCATGCCAACGCAGGGCCTGAACCTGAGCGCGTTGGCCACATACGCCACGTGGGTGGCGCTGTGCGCCACGGTGGTCGCCTTCGCGTTTACTGCCCGCCGGTACGCCGCCGATGCCACCAGCGGATCGCGCGCCCGGCTGCTGGTCCTCCTGGTGGCCTGGTCGAGCGCCGTGCCGCTGCTATACGTGATCGCCCAGCACATGGTCGATGCCTGGCAGCTGGCCTTTCTCAGCGTGTCGCTGTTCCTGTTTACGGGATCGGGTCGGCAGCGACGCTTCGCTGGACTGCCGCTGGCCGCCGCGACGCTGACCAAAATCCTGCCCGGGCTCCTGCTCGTGTACCTCTGCCTGCGCTCCTGGCGCGCCGGCCTGATCGGCGTGGCCGGGGTCGGCCTGTTGCTGGCCGTCGGCCAGCTCCTCTATGGATCGCTGATGGGGTTCGGCTACCCGCTGGCCATGCTTGCGGGCGGTGGCGACACCATCGCCCGCTGGTCGACCCACTTCGAGAACAATTCGATCCGCGGCCTGCTGTTCAAGTTGGGCGCCGGGTTCCGCCTGCGGGGCGACACCGAGCAATACATCCTGGACCCGCGCCTCGTGCCGTTCCTCAACGTGCTGGCCTACGCGCTCGCGGCGGCGCTGGTCGGGTACCTGTTCCTGGTGGCCTGGCGCGGACGCGGACGCGACTCGATCGCCCGCCGGTCGATCGAGTTCAGCCTGGCAATCTTCACGATGTTGCTGGTCTCGCCACACACCGCCCAGGACTATCTCGTGACGACGCTGCCGGTCCTGGCGGTATGGCTCTACCTGTGGTCGCAGCGGTTGCCCCGACCGTGGAGCATCCGTCAGACCGCCCTGGGCGCGCTGGCCGCGCTGCTGATCGGCGTCTTCGTGCCGATGAATCTGTTTGCGCGTATCTTGCCGCTGGGCTGGCTGGTCAACGTCACTGACAACGCACACAACATCCTGTTCGTCGATCAGATCGGCTCGGCCATCGGCGCCTACGAGTTCTTCGGCTTTCCTGGCATCGGTCTGCTGCTGGGCTGGCTGCTGCTGGTCCGCCTCGAACGCCAGACCGACGCGTGATCCGCGGTATCCACGTCCTCGGTCTGGCCGCGATTGCCCTCAGCGCGGTGACGGTGCGCGCCACTGAGTTCTACGCGACGCGGTATCAAAGCCTGCCGGTCCAGGACTGGCTCGAGTCGCGGCCGCCGCTGGCCGAAGCGGCGACGCTGCCGGCGTCCGACGATCTGGCGCGCGGGTTGCTGCGCGCCTTGCCATGGCTGACGCTTCGGGATGACGCGCACCCCGAGCTGCCCGCGTTCAGCCCGCCGGCCATCCACCAGCGCACGATGGGCGGCGTGCGCGACGCGTCGCGAATCGAGCTGGATTCGCCCGGCGTGTTCGAGTCAGGGCAGGCCCCGCCGGTTCGCGCGCGACTGGACGTGATCGTCTTCAATCGCACGCTCCGCGCGATGGCGTGGTCCGAGTTGATGGCCCGCGAAATGGACATTCGGGATCCCGAGAGCGGCGGTGCGCAGGCGGTCGTGGCGGGGCCGGATGAGCCGGATGGCGTGTGGCTGCTGGCGCCTCGGGAGGGTGGCGGCGTCGCCACGGTCGCCGGACACCGCGGGCCGGTGGGCTTCATGCTGCAGGTGATCCTGCGCTCGGAGACCACCGATCCGGCCGAGCTCGCTGACCTGAGCGCGCGCGCCGAGACGATCGCGCGCCAGGGCGCGGCGAGCTGGTCGGCGTGGCTCACGCGGCAGTTGAGCGGATGACACGGGCGCTCGATCTGCTGCTGAGTGCCGTCGTCGCGGTGGTGGGGGGTGTGGCGCTGCTGCCGCTCGGCGCCTGGCTGCGCTGGTGCCGGCGGCCGGGGCCACGCCGGATCGTGTATCTCGGGACAGGCCAGATCGCCCAGGTCTTTCCGCGCAACGGGGTCAACCTGTTCCTGGAGCGGGAATGCAGCGACTTCGGTGGCTACTTCGACCAGATGTGGAACGTGCACTTCCCGGCTGGCGCACGCGGCGCGCTCAGCTTGACGCCGCGCCATCACCTGATCGACGTGGACTTCGACGTTTGCCCCGGGCTGCGTGCAACGTCGACGGTGTGGCGCGAGGTCCGCTTTCTGCTGTGGCTGCTGCCGTTCCTCGTACGGCGCCGCGCGACAATCGTGACGGCGACCAATCCGTACCTCCAGGGTCTGAACGCGGCGCTCGCCGGACGACTGCTCGGCCTGCCGTACGCGGTCATCATCACCCGCGACTACGATTGGGACTGGGCGGTGCTTGGTAAACAGGCCTTCGGATCGATCTACCCGACGCGGCGGCTCGAGCGCGCGATCGGGCGCTGGGTGCTGCACCACGCCAGCCTGGTGCTGGCCGATCGCGAGTACTACCGCCGATTCGCGATTCGCAACGGCGCGCCACCGAGCCGCGCGGTCGCCACGCGCATCCTGGCCGACGGGGCGTACGCGGCCGTTGCGGGCAATTCGGATGTGCGCCAGCGTTATCGGTTGCCGGCTGGTCCGTTGCTGAGCTATGTCGGGCGGCTCGACGCGGACAAGTTTCCGCTCGATCTGGTCGAATGCCTCGGCCTGGTGCAGCGCCACGTGCCTGACGTGGTGCTGGCCTGTGCCGGAACAGGAGCGATGACGGAGCAGATGCGCCAGCGCGCGGCAGAACTGGGAGTCGCGGACCGCCTCAGGTTGCTCGGCGTCCTGGACCTGGCCGATCTGCCCGCCTTGCTGGCCACCAGCGACGTGTTCGTGGCGCCGCATACGGGTTACACGCTGATCGAGGCGGGGCTGACGGGTGTGCCTGTGGTGACATACGACTACGATTTCCACGCCGAAATCGTGGCGGACGGGAAAACCGGCTACCTGGCACCCCTGCGCGACGTGGCCGCGCTGGCCGACCGCGTCTGCCGGCTGCTCGCCGAACCGGCCGCTGCCAGGGCGATGGGCGCCCGTCTGCGCGCCCAGCTCCTCCGCGAGCACAGCCTGGAAGCGGTGGTGCCCCTGTACCGCGCGGCCTACGACCAGGTCCTGGGTCCGGCGTCGTGACCACCGCGCGCCCTGGGGGTCGCCCCGACATGACAAGCGTCCCGGCTGAGGCCGTATCTTGTGCGTTCGCCGGACGCGGCGGTACGCGTCTGTGGGCAAGCGATTCCATGCAATTTTCGCTATCGCATGATCAGTGCAATGCAGCGAGCCCTGTACTTTCGGCACGGGTGGACGCAGCGAAGCGGGCGGGCTCGCACGTCAGCGGCATGCCGGGGGCCCAGCGCTGCGCGTTCGCCAGACGCTGCGCTGCGCCGCTACAGACATGTGATTCTCGGTATCTCATGAGCCAGGGAATGGAGCGAGGCCTGTACCTTCGGCACGGGTGGACGCAGCGACGCGGGCCAGCCGGCGGGCCAGTGGCATGAGCGCCAGCGTGCTTCGGGTCGTCGGTGGCGAAAGCGCCGTCAGCGACGGCGCGCACGAGGTGAGGTCGTGGCGGGTGAACTTGCCGACCGTGTATGCGCTCGCGCTCGTGGTCTGGCTCGTCACCAGATGGCTCGTGCTCGTGCATCAGGGCGCCTGGCCGTGGATGAACGCGTTTGTCGTCGCGGCGGCGCGGGGGATTGTGGTGGGCGACTGGAACGAGGCGGTGCGGCCCCAGTTGCCGGCGGTGCTCGGCGTGCCGCTCGTGCTGGCCGGCGCCAGCGAGCAGCAGACGGTGGCGGCGCTGTACGTCCTGGCGAGCCTGGTGCAGTTCGGCGCCTTCGTGGTCCTAATTCGCGCGCTTTTCCCCGTGCGGCGCCCGGAGCAGACGCTGGCCCTGCTGGTCTTCTTGCTGGTCCCCTACAACCACTCGATCCACCACTACCGCGACGTGCCGGTCGTCCTGGCCAGCTCCGCGGTGTTTCTGCTGTCGGCGTACTGGCTCAGGTGGTCGCGCGGCGAGCGCGGACCGCGGGCCGTCGGGTGGATCTTTGCCGCGATGCTCCTTGGCATCTGGAGCCGCGCCGAGGTGCTGACGTTCGTCGGCGTACTGCTGGTACTCGGCCTGGTGGTCTGGCGCCGTCGGGCGGTGGGCCTGGTGGCCCTGTACGCCAGCGCGGCGGTAGCGATGTCGGGGAGCTTGCTGCTGGTCTACCGGCTCGAGGGCGTCGACCTGTCCGAGGCGTCGCGCTACCAGGTGCACACGTTCCTCGACAGTACGCCCGAGTCGTGGCTCACCCCCGAGTGTCGCGCAACGCCCACCGAGAACTGCCGCGAGGCGGACGGCCTGACGTATTTTGGTCCGGCGGATCCGCAGGCGGGGGTGGTGGCCATCGTGCTGAATCATCCGCTGGCAACGTTGGCCAAGACGCTCCAGAGCGCCTGGGACAACCTGTGGGACCTGCTCGGCCCGAACCTCTCGACGTTTCCCGGTATCGTCCCCTTCGTGCTGATTGGCCTCGCCTTCGTCCAGCCCGCGCGCGACGCGCTGCGGCGCGTTTCGGCTGGCGTCTGGATCACCGTGGCGGCGGTGGTCGCCGAATCGGTGCTGCCGCCGCTCAGCTGGGCGCCGCCGCATCCGCAGTACCACCTGCAAATGGTGTTTCCGATCGTAGTCCTGGTGGTGCCGCTCCTGCTGGGCCTCGCGCACGTCCCGCGCGGGCGCCTCGTGGCGCTGGCCTTTCTGCTCGGCAATGCCGGTCTGAGCGCGTTCCGCTACACGCGCTACCCGGGCTACTGAGATGCCGATGACCCATAAGAACTGGCTCGTCCCCGTCTTCGCGGTGCTGGCGTTCGTGCAGACGCTGGCGTACTGCGTGTACCTGCGCGACGATCCCGGCAACTACAACGGGGCCGGGGCCGGCGGCGACCAGGTGGCGTATATCGACCTCGCCCAGCAGATCCTGCACGGCACGTGGGCAGGCGCGGTGCACTACATGCCAGGACTGCCGGTGGTCATCGCCGCGGGGCAGGTGATCACTGGCGATCCGCGGCTCGGCATCGCGCTGATTCAGGGTGTGCTCTACGCGCTGCTGGTGATCTTCGCCGCGCGCCTGGCCAGGCGCGCGTTCGGCGAGCGCGCCGCGGTGTGGTCGGCAGCCGGGGTCGGGTTGAATCCAGCGCTCGGCTACTACGCGGCTCAGGCGCTAACCGAGTTTCTCACCGCGGCCGCGCTGCTGGCGCTGGTGGGCGCCATCTTCGCCTGGTCACGCCAGGCTCGCCTCAGCACCATTGCGCTGGCTGGCCTGCTGATCGCGGCGGCGGCGTTTCTGCGCGCCGAGTACCTCGGCCTGGCGGTGATCTTCGCGCTGATCGTGGTCTGGCTCGGACGCCCGCGTCGGGCCGCGTTGACGCACGCGCTGGTCCTGGTGGCGGTGACGGCGCTGGCCATGACGCCCTGGGTTGTCCGCTACGCCGTCGCCACCGGTACCCCGGCCCTGTACAACGAGAGCCCATTTTCGAATCTGGTGCTGATGGGCACGTGGTTCCGAGTGTTCGACGAGCCGACGTTCGCGCAGCTCCAGCAGATCGAGACCGCGCCTGGACCGCGCGAGCAGGCCATTGCCCGCGCCCAGACGGTCGGCCCACGACCGGAGTTGTCCCAGCGTTACATGGAGCAATCGCGCGGTCCGTACGAGCGGCCGCTGCCCGAAACACTCGGTCTGGCGGCTGAGAACATTCGCCTCAATCTGCGGCAGTACCTGGTCAACCACTTCGTGCTGGCGCCGGTGCTGATCTGGGCCGGTCACACGCCGGTGCGTCAGGCCGACGCGCCCCGCTTGCCCGCGTCGGCGCGCTATGTCATCTGGGGGGCCGAACTGGTCCTGCTCTTGCTGGCCTTGTGGCAGGCAGTGCGTGGGCTCTGGGACCACGACACGCTGGCGCTGAGCCTCGGTTTTCTCGGCGTGGTGCTGTTTTTGACGGTCGTGCATGTGCTCATCGCCGTGGACGACCGTTTCACCACGCCCGCACTGCCACTGGTCGGGCTGTTCGCGGGCGCGCGGATCGCGCAACTGCTGGGCACCAGGGCGCGCGTGGCGGTCGGCTACGCCGCCTGAGGATGCCATTGCCAACGGTGCGCACTGCGTTCGAGTTCGGCGCCAGCCGGGTCCTGGCGCCGCTCGGCTACGAGTTGCGGGACAAGGTGCTGAGCGAACGGCCCGAGGGCTTTCCCGGGTATCTGGCGGCCGCGCGCGCGGCCGCCATGGATGTCAACGACTACGAGGAGCAGCGACTCGGCTGGCGCCTGCCGCGACCCACCCTGGACGACATTGCCTTCCCCTACCTGCGCCCGGATGCCACCGTGTGCGAGATTGGCCCCGGCACCGGGCGGTGGTCGCGCCACATCCTGCCGCGTATCCCGCGCGGCGAACTGCACCTGGTGGATCCGTCACCCTGGATGGTGCGCTTTCTGGCAAGCTACTTCACTCACGCGTCGAACGTGTACGCGCACGTCAACGACGGGCAGTCGCTGCCGTTCGAGCGCCAGGCGTGGATGGATCTGATCTTTTCGGCGAACACGTTCGTCGAGTTGAAACTCGGCGTGATCTGGTTATACGCATGTGACTTTGTCCGCGCGCTCAAACCGGGTGGTTACGCGGTGGTAGACTACGTCGACCCGACCACCCGCGAAGGTTGGGAGCATTTGATGTCCCAACCGTCGGAGCTGGCGCCGGTTTACACGTTCCACGCCCCAGAAGTGATCGACAACGTGTTCCAACAGGCTGGTCTGACGATCGAGAAACGCTATCAAGTGGGCAAAAGCACTTTCGTTGTGGCCCAAAAGACACGTGCCTGAAACGCGCCTCGGCGGCGTTAACGACCGAATGTGCGCCGAGGGTAAGCCTGAGGCGCGCCTCGGCGGCGTTAACGCCCGAATGTGCGCCGAGGGTAAGCCTGAGGTCACGTTCTTCATGATCGTGACACCGCGCGACGTGGTCATTGCCGACTACGCGGTGCGCAGCTATGCCAAAGTCAAAGACGTCGACTTCTCACTGGTGGTGTATTCGAACTACCTGTTGCCGGAGCAGAAAAGCTACTACTTCCCGCGCTGGGAAGCCTTGCCCTTCGTCGCCATCGCGCGCAACCCGCAGCACGACGCTGATCTCAATGGCATCAACTCGCGCATCCAGTCCGACGCGCTCGAGGGACCGTTCGAGTACTGCGATCCGCTGTGGGACCGAGAGCTGCGCCAGATCCACACGCCGCTGGTCGCCACGGTGGACGCCGATTTCGAGATCCTGCGCCCGCATTTTCTCCACTACATGTTGCGTCGCTTGCGGGCTGAGGCTGACCTGGTGGGATTTTCGACCGACTATTCGCCGACCGCCGTCGTCCATGAGCCGTATAACGGCAACACCATCATCCTGAACGAGCGCAACCACACCTGGTTTTGCATCTACAAGCGGCTGGCCTTCGAGCGCTCGCAGGTGAGCCAGGCGTTTCATCGGGAAATGCTGATCGGCGCGCCCGTCGAGCGCAACTGCTGGGACAGCTGCGCCTACTTTCAGAAGTCGCTGCGCGACCAGGGCCTGCGGTTCGACTACCTGCATGGCAAGCGCAGGCGTGACTTCATCCACTATGGCGCGTTTTCCAAGAACACCACTGTGACGCGCGAGACCGTGGCGCTGTTCAGGCTGTTTGCCATCCTGGAAAACACGCTGCCCGGGCGGGTGGCGCGCCTCGTGCGGCGCGCGCGCGGCGTGATGCTCCCGCGACTCGAGAACAATCGCTACGAGTTCGTACGCGAGGCCCCGATCCGCTGGTGACCGAGTACGCCATTCGCGTCGAACACCTGAGCAAGCGCTACCGAATCGGCGAGCGTGAGCGCTATCGGGCGCTGCGTGACACGCTGACCCAGGCCGTCACCGCGCCCTTTCGCCGCCTGCGGTCAACCGGGCAGCAGACCGACGACACGACGTTCTGGGCGCTGCGCGACGTCTCGCTGGAAGTCGCTCCAGGCGAGGTCCTGGGGGTCATCGGCCACAACGGCGCTGGCAAGAGCACGTTGCTCAAGATCCTGTCGCGGATCACCGAGCCGACGGAAGGTCGCGCCGAAGTACGCGGCCGCGTTGGCAGCCTGCTCGAAGTGGGCACGGGCTTTCACCCCGAGTTGACCGGTCGCGAGAACATCTTCCTCAATGGCGCCATCCTGGGCATGCGACGGGCCGAGATCGCCCGCCGATTCGACGAGATGGTCGCCTTCGCCGAAGTCGAGCGCTTCATCGACACACCCGTCAAGCGCTACTCCAGCGGCATGTACCTGCGGCTGGCTTTTGCTGTCGCGGCCCACCTCGAACCCGAGATCCTGCTGGTCGACGAAGTGCTCGCGGTCGGCGACGCGGCGTTTCAAAAGAAGTGCCTCGGGCGGATGAGTGACGTCGCGCGCGAAGGCCGGACCGTGCTGTTTGTCAGCCACAACCTGCCCAGCATCGAAAAGCTGTGTCGCACCGTGGTCGTCGTGGACGGCGGACGGGTCACGCTGCAAGGCGATCCAGTGACGTGCATTGCCGCCTACCTCGGGGCCAGGGCCGAGCCGCGGCCCGTCGTGGATCTGGCGGCGGTGCCGCGTCTGGATCCGCGGCTTGCGCCGGTGCTCACCAGCCTCGACCTGCGCGATGGGGACGGCAATCCCGTCTCGGCCGTCGGGTGCGGCGAGCCGCTCGAGTTCCACCTGGCGTACGCGGCGCAAGCAGAGATCGCCAATCCGAGCTTCGGCATCATCATCTCCAACGGTATGGGCATGCCGTTGTTCTTTCTGCAGACCCGGGCCCAGCTTGGCCTGTGGGCGAAAGCGCCGGCGGTGGGGCGTCTGGTCTGTCGGCTCGACGACGTGCCGCTGGTGCCAGGTGAATACCTGCTGACCGTCGGCTGTCTGAGCGGTGAACGCCAGCTCGACCTGCTCGAGCACGTGGCCAGCTTCACGGTCGAACCGCGCGACTTTTTCGACAGCGGGTATCTGCCGCATCAGTTGAACGGTCCCGTGCTGGTGCGGGCCGCCTGGGATCTGCGCGGCGCGTACGCCGACGAGCCGCTGGGCGCGACCCGGTGACGAGGCTCGACCGTCCGATCTTCGTGGTTGGCTGCCCGCGCTCGGGCACCACGCTCGTGCAGTGCATCCTCAGCGCAAGCTCAGGCGCATTTTCCCTGCCCGAGACGCATTTCTTCTCCCATGTGCTGCCGGCGATCGGCGCGCTCCCCGAGACGCCGATCGGTCGGCAAGAGATCCGCGACGCGCGCGACGCGTTCGACACCGAGGCCGAGTTGACGCTGCCAGCCAGCTTCTGGTCGGCCTTCGAGGATGTCGCGCAACGCGAGCTGCGAACTGCGTTGGATGTGTTCCTGGCCGTGGTCGAGCACTTTCGACCGGCGCCTGGCTTGCGCGTGATCGAAAAGACGCCCAGGCACGTGCTGCACCTGGACACGATCGCGCGCGCCTTCCCCGACGCGGTGTTTATCGAAGTCGTGCGCGACCCCATCGACGTGGCAAGCTCGTTGCTCGGGGTACCGTTCGAGACGTCGCGTTCGATGCTGTCCTACGCCCAGCGCTGGACAGAATCGATCCAGGCCGCCCGCGCTTTTGCTCGAACGCTGCCAGGCCGCTTGCGAACCGTCATCTACGAACAACTCGTCCGCGAGCCGGAGACCGCGGTGCGGGAACTGTGCACGTTTGTCGATCTGCCGTATGAGTTGGCGATGCTGGAAGAGTTCGGTCGCGAAGCGGCACGCAACGTGGGGCGGGGTGAGGCGTGGAAGGGCGACGTCAAGAGTGGCGTGATCATCGATCGCCAGGGCGTCTGGCGGGTGCGCATGACACCCGGCCAGGCGTGGCTGGTCGCCCAGGCGACGACTTGGCTGCGGGGCGACTTCGGGTACCTGGATCGGCCCGCCGCTTCGGCAACGTCGATCGTCAGGGCCGTCGTGAAGGAAGCTCGGGTGCGCTTTCGCGAGGCGCGGTCGTCCAACGGTGTTGTCGGCGCGGCGCGGCATGCCGGCTCGGTGCTCAAGACGCTCGCGGCAGCATGAGACCGCACGTCCTGTATGTCACGCCGATCCTGGGGTACCCGGCGATCGGGGGTCCGCGACTGCGCACGTACAACACGTTGCGGGCACTGGCGCGGTGCGCGGACGTGAGTGTGGTCTTGACCGATCAGCCGGATACGGCCGATCGGCGGGCCGCGCAAGCGCATCTGCTGACGTTCTGCCGCGACGTTGAGTTTCCTTTGCCGAATCCGTCCGCCGCGGGTCGGTCACGGGCTCGAAGTGCGCTTCGCGTGCTCGTGCCCTCCCCAGTGCGGCGCGTGGTTCGGCGTTGGCTGACAGGCCCGCACGCGATGTCCCTGGAGCCCCCAGCCGGTGCCGCGCTCGCCGCTGCCCGCATCGCTTCGCTCGCTCGCAGGCGCGTCCCGGGGCTGGGGAGGAGCCAGCGCAGCGACGCGGATAGGGCGCTCAAAGTTGAAAGCGGCGAACCGGCCGCGCGCGATCCGCGCGTCGTCGATGGGTTGCGCGACCGGATCGCGCGCGAGCAGCCTGACCTGGTGTGGCTGGGGTTCGGTGGTATCTCGTACGACCTGGTGCCGCTCAGGGCGCAGACAGGCAAGCCACTGGTGCTGGAGACAGAGTGTGTGTGGTCGCGCTTCGTGCTGCGCGAGTTGCCGTTCGCGGCCGACGAAAGCCAGCGGCAGCGGATTGTGCGGGCGGGTCGCGCGAAGGAAGCCGAAGAACGCGCGGGCGCGGCGTTGGTCGACCTGACGACAGCCGTTTCGGAGGTCGACGCCGAGTACTTCCGCGGCCTGGCAGCGGACCCTGGCCGCGTCATGCTGCTGGCGAACGTGATCGACGTGGACGCGTATCAACAAGCTCCCACGCCCCCGACCGACGTACGCCTGCGACCGCCGGCGCTGATCTTCGCGGGCAGCCTGTCGCGCGGGACCGCCAACGTCGACGCGACCGGCTGGCTGGTCGACGAGGTGCTGCCGATCGTCTGGCGGCGGCGACCGGACGTACACGTGTACCTCGTGGGGCGAAGTCCGGCGCCGGAGATCCTGGCGCGGCGTGGTCCGCGCATCCATGTGACTGGCGAGGTCCCGTCGATCGCGCCGTACTTGCGCGCCAGCGTGGCGGCGCTGGTGCCGCTGCGCTGGGAATCGGGCACGCGGTTCAAAATTCTCGAAGCGTTCGCGTGCCGGACGCCGGTGGTTTCCACAACCCTCGGCGCCGAGGGCCTCGCGGTCGAGCACGGGCGCCACTTGCTGCTGGCCGACGATCCAGTCGATTTCGCCAGCGCCATCCTGTCGCTGGTCGAGACGCCCGCCCTCCGCGAGCGCCTGGTCGAGCCCGCCTACGACCTGGTTCGGGCCGAGTACGACCTGTCGTCCGCCGAGCGGCAGATCAATGCCATTCTGGCACGCTTGGGTGTGCTCCACGAGGCAGTGCGCCCGTGACGACATCGCGCCTGCCCGCATCGCTGCGCTCGCTCCCTTGCGGTTCACCCCGGCAGGGAACAGGGGTTCCCACGCGCCGCGTCGCGGCGCACAGACATCGCGACTTGCAGTGGCGGGGGACGGCGGTTCCCACGGGCCGCGTCGCTGCGCGCATGCCTCGCGACCTGCAGTGGCGGGGGACGGCGGTTTCCACGGGCCGCGTCGCGGAGCGCGGGCATAGCAACCTGCAGTGGCAGGGAACCGAGATCGCAGTGGGACAGGCGGCTCGCAAGGGAATCGCCCGTCCTGTTCCCTTGTGGCAACCGAAGAGAGCGAGCGCAGCGATGCGGGCGGCTGAAGGTCCGCGCGGAGGCGGGTTGCTGTAGTGGCTCGCGTTGGCATTGTCTACCCGCGGGCGAACGTCGATACGGTGCCGAGCTTGATCGGCGCGGCGGAGGTGTTGGCCGACCACGGATATGACATTGATCTGTTTACGTACACGCAGGCGGGGCAGCCGGTGCCCAGGTTCAACTCGCCACGGATTCGGCTGCGTTCGCTCGGCACCGATGGGCTCGCCGACCATTCGACAGCCGGCTTGCGGAGCCTGGTGAAGCGCGCGGGCTGGCTACCGACCGCCGCGCGGGCGCCGCTCGGCCGTGGCTACGCGATGCTGGGCGCCGGACTCGCGCAGGGTTCGCGCCTGGCGGCCAGAGCCAGAAGCGCGGTCGCCGACAGCCCTCCGACCTATGCGTGCGTCATCGGCGTCGATCCCGATGGGCTGGCCCTGGCGCACACCCTCGCCCGTGGTGCGCCGATCGGCTACTACTCGCTGGAGCTCCTGCTGTCGTACGAACTGAGCTCCGCCGCCGAGCAGCAGCTCAAGGCTCAGGAGCGCGCGCTCAGCCGCGGTGCGGAATTCGTCGTCGTGCAGGACGAAGCGCGTGGACGCCTGCTCGCCGAAGATAACAATCTCGCCGAGGAGCGGCTGGTACTGGTCCCCAACGCGCCCCCCGGGCCGGCCCGACGCCGCCCTTCGGCCTACTGGCACGCGCGGTTCGAGCTGCCGCCCACGGCGCGCGTGGTGGTGCACTCGGGCAGTCTCGGAGACTGGACCGGCATCGACGGCATCATCGATTCGGCGGCAGGCTGGCCAGCGCACTGGGTCCTGGTCGTCCACACGCGCTACGACGCGGAGTCGTCCGCCTACGTCGATGCCCTGCGCGCCCGAGCCGATGCACACCGGGTGCGGTTTTCGCTCCGACCCGTGCGTCGCCAGGACTACGATCCGCTGATCGATGGCGCCGAAGTGGGGCTGGCGTTTTATGTCTCGAGCGCTGGTTCGTCGTTCACGCAACGCAACGTCCAGACCATCGGGCTATCTTCGGGCAAACTTGCCTACTACTTGCGGGCGGGCCTGCCGGTGATCGTCAACCGCGCCGCGTCGATCGCCGGCCTCGTCGAATCGAGCGGGTGCGGGGTCGCCGTCGACGACGCCACCCAGATCGGCCCAGCCCTGGATCGAGTTGCCAGCGGCTACGCTGGCTTCAGCGCTGGAGCGTGCGCCTTCTTCGCGGAGCATCTCGATTTCCGTCAGGCGTTCGGCGAGGTGGTCCGGCGCGTGGACACGCTGCGCGGCGGCCCGCCATGATGGAAACGATCGCCGACGCGGGCGTCGTCCTGGCCTACATTCTCCGCGCCGGGTCGCCGCCTTCGGAGACGAAGTACCTGACCCCCGACGACTGCAACCTGCAGGTGGGGCACGTCGTCTACCCCGCCAACAGTGAGATCCCGCGCCACGCGCATCTGCCAGTCGAGCGGCAGCTGATCGGCACCACCGAGGTCCTGGTGATCCAGCAGGGACGCTGCGATGTGGACGTCTATAGTGAGGATCGCCGGCTGGTCGCCACCTGCGAGCTTCGGCTCGGCGACATCTTGATCGCCGTGGGTGGCGGGCACGGTTTCCGGGTGCTCGAAGACCTGGTCTTGCTGGAGATCAAGCAAGGCCCGTATCCCGGGCACGAAGCCGAGAAGGAACGCTTTTGATACCCGTCAACGAACCGCTGCTGACCGGGACGGACCATGCATCCGTCATGGCGGCGCTGAGGTCCGGCTGGATCAGCGGCGCTGGACCGCAGATCGAGGCGTTCGAAACGCGCTGGGCCGCGTACTGCGGGCGCAAACACGGCATCGCGCTGGCCAATGGCACGGTCGCACTGCAAGTGGCGGTCGCCCTGCTGGACTTGCAGCCCGGCGACGAGGTGATCATGCCGACCTTCACCATCATCTCGTGCGCCCTGCCGGTGGTCCTCGCCGGCGCGACGCCGGTGCTGGTCGACTCCGAGCCACAGACCTGGACGATGAACGTCAACCAGGTCGAGGCGCGCATCTCGAACCGTACGCGGGCGCTGATGCCCGTGCACGTCTACGGCCACCCGGTGGACATGGACCCCTTGCTCGACGTGGCGCAGCGCTACCACCTGCCGATCATCGAGGACGCCGCTGAGGCCCACGGCGCCGAGTACCGCGGCCGTCGCGCTGGCAGCTTTGGCACCTCGAGCTGCTTCAGCTTCTACGCCAACAAGCTGGTCACGACCGGCGAGGGCGGCATGCTGCTGGTCGACGACGACGATCTGGCCGAACGCGCCCGCCGGATGCGCAACCTGGGCTTCCAGCCAGGTCGGCGGTTCCTGCACGCTGAGCTTGGCTTCAATTTCCGGCTCACGAACCTGCAGGCGGCGCTCGGGGTGACCCAGATCGATCGTATCGCCGACATCGTCGAACGCAAACGCCGCATGGGCCAGGCCTATACCGAGCGACTCTCGGAGATGGCCGGTCTCACCCTCCAGGTCCAACAACCGTGGGCGAAAAGCGTGTACTGGATGTACGGCCTGGTGGTCGGTGAGGAAACCGGCCTCGACGCGGCCGAGTTCGGGCGCCGACTCGCCAGTCTGGGGGTGGAGACGCGGCCGTTCTTTCTCGGCATGCACGAGCAGCCGGTGTTGCAGGCGCGCGGCCTGTTCGCCGGCGAGTCGTACCCGGTGGCCGAACGGATCGCCCGACAGGGCCTGTACTTGCCGTCCGGGCTGGCGCTGGACGAGGCGCAGATCGAGCAGGTTTGCCGGGCCGTCGGCGAGGCGCTGGGGTGACGCTCGCGGGCAGTGTGTTCGGTCGCGACTACGCGGCCGCGTACGACGAGCTGTATCACGACAAGGACTATCTGGCCGAGTGTGAGCTCATCTCGCGGGTCTTCGCGACGTACGCCCCGGGCCCGGTTCGGCGCGTGCTCGACCTCGGGTGCGGCACCGGCGGGCACGCGGTCGTGCTGGCCGAGCGCGGCTACGAGGTGGTGGGCATCGATCGGTCGCCGGAGATGCTTTCCCGCGCTCGTGCGCGGGAAAGCTCAGTCCGGTTCGAGCTGGGCGAGATCGCCAGCGTAGATCTCGGCGAAACGTTCGATGCCGCCTTGATGATGTTCGCGGTGCTCGGCTATCAGGTCGGCAATGCAGACGTGCGGGCCGCGCTGGCAACGGCGCGCCGTCATATGCGGGCTGGCGGACTGTTCTTTTGCGATTTCTGGTACGGGCCGGCGGTGCTGGCCCAGCGGCCGTCCGAGCGCGTCAAAGTCATCGACTCGCTGCATGGTCAGCTGATCCGCGTCGCCACGGCCGAACTGGATACGCGCCGTGACCTGTGCACCGTGCGGTACCACGTCTGGCAGATCGAGGCTGGCCGGGTCCAGGCCGAGGTGCGCGAGGAGCACCCGATGCGGTACTTCTTCGCGCTCGAGCTCGAGCTCCTCCTGGCCGCGGCCGGCTTCGAGCTCGCCCGCCTGGGGGCGTTTCCACACCTGGACAACGATCCGAGCGAAAATACGTGGAACGTCGCGCTCGTGGCCCGCGCGATTTAGTGCCCCCACTGCTCGTGCGTTACGTGCCGCCCGCATCGCTGCGCTCGCTCCCTTGCGAGGTTCATACCAGGGTAGAGGCACGCTTGCCGCGCCTTGACCGGTGTGCGTGAGTTCCACGGGCCGCGGGCCGTCAAGCAGTTTCCGGAAGCCCAGTGGGCCGCAGGGAACGGGCGCTTGGAACTCCAGCGGGCCGCAGGCCAGTGAAGGCAAGTGCGTACGTTCCAGCGGGCCGCAGGCTTAGTGAAGGCAGGTGTGTACGTTCCAGCGGGCCGCAGGCCAGTGAAGGCGTGTTCCTACGTTCCGGCGGGCCGCAGGCCGTGAAGGCAGGTGTGTACGTTCCAGCGGGCCGGAGGCCAGTAAAGGCGTGTCTGGAGGCCGAGTGGGCGGTAGGCCAGTGAACGTGCGTCGCGCGGCGCAGTGGGTCGCACCTCGTTGAAATCCCAGATGCGGGATTCGGCACGGAGCGAGCGCAGCGAAGCGGGCGGGCTCGGCACAGGCCAGGTGCCGGGTTCGCGTCTCCACTGGGTGCGTCGCCACGAGGCGGCCGTTGCGCTTGCGCTGAGCGCGGCGCTGGTGTGGATTGCCCAGTTCCACCACTTCCGCGAGCTGGGCCTGTACGAAGACGACTACTTCTTCATCTCGGAAGCCATGGGTAAGCCGCCGGCGTACCTGATGACGCGGCTGCAGACGGCATTCACCGTGTTGCCGCAGGGGCGGCCCCTCGGGTTCTTCTTGCCCGATCTGCTGTCGTTCATCGGCGACAAGCTTGGCGGCCTCGCGGATATCTACCTGCTCGGGTTCGTGCTGGTTACGTTGAACACGTTTCTCAGTTATCGACTCCTGCGGACGCGCGTGCCGGTCGCCCCGGCGATCGTTGGCGCCGCGGTCTTCTGTTTGTTTCCGGCCGACACCACCAAGATCCTCCTGACGCACGATTTTCAACTCCAACCGTCGCTGACGTTCGCGTTGCTGGCGGCGCTGGCCTACGCGGCGGGCCGGTTACCCCTGGCGTACCTGCTCTCCGCCGGGGCGCTGCTGTCCTACGAGAACGGCTACCTGGCGCTCTTCGCGTTGCCGCTGTTCGCGCGCCGATGGGATCGCGCCCTGCCCCGCGCGCTGGTCGTGAACGCCGTCAGCCTGCTGGGCGTGCTGGGAGTCATCGTCCTGGCCCGCATTGCTCGAGGCGAGGGCCGGGCGACCGAATCGGTGGGCGGCATCGGTCAGATCGTGCCGCTGTTCCTGGGGTCACTCGTGCTCGGCCCAGCGCGCAGCCTCGCTGCCATGTTCTATGGCCCGTTGAAGGCGGTCGCCGGCTGGGATTTCGAAACCGCCGCCCTGGCGCTGGTGGCGTTGATCGGCTTCGGCGTGCTGCTCTGGACCGCGCACCGCACGCCGCGTCCGCTCGCGGAAGTCGTGCACCTCGGCGCGGCTGGTCTGGCGATGCTCGTCCTTGGCTACGCCCTGGCGTTTACGCACTTCCCGCCCAACGCGGTCGTCGGCCGCGGCACGTCGGTGCACCTCGGCGCCACGCTGGGCATGTCGGTCCTGGCCGCGTCGGTGGCCTGGCTGCTGCTCACCCTTCGCCCGCGTGTCGCGACCGCGCTGCTGGCCGCGTACCTCGCCCTGGCGGTGGGCTACTACGTCACGATCGAACGTGACTTCATGCGCAGCTGGCAGTTGCAGCGCGGGTTCTGGCAGCAGGTCGTCGATTGTTGTTCGGACGTACAGGATGGGACGGTGCTGCTCTACGAGCTCAACGCCGCGGACGAGCCGACGACGTTCATTTTCACCAACTCCTGGGCCGATCCGCTGGTGCTGGGCGAGACCTTCGCCTTTCCGCAGGCATGGACGAACCCGCCGCGTTTGTTCAGTCTGACCGAGTGGCTGAATCGCGTGGAGCCAGAGGGTGACCACCTGCGGTGGTGGGTGCCGGCGGCGTCGTGGGACGAGCACTGGGAGGTCCTGCCCCAGGGCAACGTCATTCTGTTGCGGCGCGCGCCCGACGGCGCGCTCACGCGGATTACGGGGTCAGTGGACGTGGCCGGCCAGGTTCTCGCGTTGAAGGCGCCAGCAGCGCCCGTCGCGTGGCCGCCGGCGCAACTCTACGTACCACTGTTGAAGTGAAGTGAGGAGTTTTACCCACGCGGTGCTCGCCACCTGGCCAGCGAGGGCGGCGATGGCCGCGCCGTGGCTCGAGGTCCAGGACGTCGCCCAGGAGCGGGGCTTGCGGCTGCTGACCGCCGATCAGATCGGCGACGCGGGCGTCGAGCCGCGCCAGGTGCTGGTGGTCGCCGCTGACTGGACCGCGGAGGCCAGACGCCTCGTCGCCCAGGGCGCTCAACCGGCAGTGCTGATTTCGTTCGACTCACCGGTCATCGCCTGGTCGCTCTACTACCACCTCGAGCAAGTCAGCAATCGCTTTCCACACTCGTTTCTGTTCGAGGGCGCGCGCGACCGAGTGGCACCGACGACCCGTTTCCATCCGCTGTACTTCCCGCAGCCATGCCCGCCGCCGCGCCCGACGGGCCAGGCGTGGTCGAAACGCCGACTGCTGGTCATGATCAACGATCGCCAGGCGATCCCCCGCTGGCGCGACCCGGCGCGCTGGTTCGACAAGCCCCGCGAGGTCTCGCTCCGGCGCGCATGGGCGGGCGCGCACTATCGGCCGATCCTGCGCGATCGCTTTCGGGCGCGGTTGCGGGCCATCGAGGCGTTCTCGCGACTCGGCGACTTCGATCTGTTCGGCGAAGGCTGGGCAGCTACCCGCCACCCGGCGATCGATCCGGGCCTGCACGCGGCCGCCCAACAGACGTACCGCGGCGCCGTGCGCGATGCGCCCAGCCTGTTGGCCGGGTATCGCTTCGCCCTGGTCTTCGAAGAGACCCGCTTTCCGGGGTACGTGTCCGAGCGGATCTTCGAGTGTTTTTTCGCCCGCTGCATCCCGATCTACAGCGGCGCGCCGGACATCGCCCAGTACGTGCCGCCAGCGGCGTTCATCGACGCCCGCCAGTTCGCCTCGCACGCCGATCTCGTGCGTTTTCTGCGCGACACCACCGAGGCCGATGCCAAACGCTACCTGGACGCGGCGCATTCGTTTCTGGCGTCGACGAGCTACGAAAGCCGCTGCACCGCTCGCTTCGCGCGCGATATGGTCGACGCACTCGTTCAGGTTGCCGAACAATGAACACCACATGACCGAAGACGTGCAGGACGCGTTGCGACCGTCGGCCCTCGACGCACTGCGCGCCTGGAGCGCCCGCGTGCGGGCCAACCGCGAGCAGGTTGAACAGTTCCGCGAAGCGTCTCCCAAGGATTTTTACGCGCCGATCGCGGGGATGTTCCGCGCCGATCCGCGGCGCCAGGATGAGCCGACACTCGCGAGTTTGCGGTCACTGGTGCGACCGGCCGACGTTGTCCTGGACGTCGGCGCGGGTGGCGGACGATACGCGTTACCCCTGGCGCTCGAAGTGCAGGAAGTCATCGCCGTCGATCCTTCAGATGGCATGTTGCGCGTGCTGCGCGACGGCATGGCGGAACACGGGATCACCAACATCCAGGTGCTTGGCGGCCGCTGGCCCGCGATCGCCGCGGGCTTGGCGGCGGACGTCGTCCTCATCTCGCACCTCGGGTATGACGTCGAGGACATCGGACCTTTCCTGGAGGGCATGGAAGCGGCCGCGCGGCGGACGTGTGTGGCGGTGCTGCTCGACCAGCCGCCACCGACCCTGGCCGACCGGTTCTGGCCCGCGGTGCATGGCGTCGAGCGCGCCGCACTGCCCGCGTTGCCGGAGTTTCTGGCGCTATTACTGGCGCGGGATCGGCTGTTCGAGGTCCAGCTCGTCGATCGCTCACCGCAAGCGTACGCGCAGCCTGACGAGCTGCTCGCCTGGTTGCGTGGCCAGCTGTGGGTGCAACCGGGTGGCGCGAAGGACGTGCTGCTGCAGCGGCTGATGCACGAACGGCTCGAGCAGCGCGATGGCCGCTACGCCTTGTCGTGGGCTCCGGGGCGAGTCGGAATCGTCACCTGGCGCGCGTAGCCACTGTTAGGATTGCGCCGTGGTCACTGTCAACCACCCACTCGTCGAGGAGCATCCGAATCGCAGAGTCGCCAGGCCCGGGCCTGCCACCCGAGATCGTGTCTCCGGACGCACACATAGCATCCATTGACAAGCTACCCCTTGACCAGCCGCCTGGCTTCTGGCCGCTCGTGCCGGATATCGCCGTGGAGGTGATGAGTCCATCGGATCGGTGGCGTGACGTCCAGGACAAGATCGACGCCTACATGGACGCGGGCACACCGCTGCTGTGGCTCGTCGATCCGCGCAGGCAAATGGCGACCGTGTACCGGCCAGGCCAGCCGCCACTCACGCTGCGCGACCTCGACGATGTCCTTGACGGCGCCGACGTCCTGCCGGGCTTCGGCGTCACGCTGCGCGAAATCTTCGAACGACCCTGACCGCAGCGGTCTTCCTGATCGCCACGGGGGGGCCGAGCGCGCAGTTGCTGGCCCAGAACCCCCCCGGCCCTCCGGCCCTCCGGCTGCTTGCCCGCCGCAGCACAGCTCCCTTCGATTTCTACCAAACTACCAGGCCTTAAGGAGCGAGCGCAGCGAAGCGGGCGACCAGGGATCGAGCGGGCTATCGAATCTGGGCTTTCACGTGCGTGTCGCGCGTCGATCCTCCAGAAGCTTCAAGAAATCTTCTACGGGTTGCGGGCCGAGGTCGCCCTCGCGGCGCTCGCGAACCGAGACCGTGCCGGCTTGCTGGTCGCGGTCGCCGACCACGAGCATGTACGGCACCTGCTGGGCCTGCGCGTCGCGGATCTTGGCCTGCATCTTCTCTCGACGCGCGTCGACTTCCACTCGGAAGCCGCCCGCGCGTAGCTTGTCGGAGACGGATTCGGCGTACTCGAGATGCCGATCGGCGATCGGCACGATGACTGCCTGGACCGGCGCCAGCCACACGGGGAACGCACCCGCGTAGTGCTCGATGAGCACGGCCATGAAGCGTTCGTACGTGCCAAAAATGGCGCGGTGAATCATGACCGGCCGATGCCCCTGGCCGTCCTCGCCGACGTACTCGAGCTTGAAACGCTCCGGCATCTGAAAGTCGAGCTGCGTGGTGTTCAACTGCCAGGGTCGCCCGAGCGCGTCCTGGATGTCGACGTCGATCTTCGGACCGTAGAAGGCGCCTTCGCCGGCTTTGACCTCGTACGCCAGTCCATTCAACTCGAGGGCAGCTTTCAGGTCAGCCTCGGCCACGTCCCAGACCGCCGGGTCGCCAATCGCCTTCTCCGGGCGGGTGCTCAGATAGAAGCGCGGCTCCATGCCGAAGACGCTGTAGATCGCCTTCTGAAATTCCAGCACGCCACGAATCTCATCCTGAACCTGATCGGCTCGACAGAAGATGTGCGCGTCGTCCATCGTCAACTGGCGCACCCGCAGCAAGCCGTTGAGCGTGCCCGAGCGCTCGTTGCGGAGCAGTCGGTCGGTCTGCGCCAGACGCAGCGGCAGGTCGCGATAGCTGCGCGTCTTGAAGCGGAACACCAGCGTCGACTCCGGGCAGTTCATGGGCTTGAAGGCGTAGTCTTCCTCCTCGACTTCGAGCTTGAACATGCCCTGCTCGTAGAAGTCCCAGTGGCCCGACTGTTTCCACAGGTCCGACTTCACCAACGATGGGGTGCTGATCTCCTGATATCCGCGACTGTCGAGCTCCTCCTGCAGCAGCCCTTCCAGTTCATGGATGACGCGCAGGCCCTTGGGTAGCCAGAACGGCTGGCCAGGCGCGACCTCGTCGAAGAAGAACAGCTCGAGCTCGCGGCCAAGCTTGCGGTGGTCGCGCTTGCGTGCCTCTTCGATGAGCCACAGGTAATGGTCGAGCTGGTCCTGGGTTTGCCAGGCCGTGCCGTAGATGCGCTGCAGCATCGGGCGCTTCTCGTCGCCGCGCCAGTAGGCGCCTGAGACGCTCAGCAGCTTGAAGGCGCCGATGACGCTGGAGTCGGCCACGTGTGGACCGCGGCACAGGTCGAGCCAGTCGGCCCCGGTGCGGTAGAAGCTGATCGGCTCGTCGTCGCTCAGCGCTTCGACGATCTCGCGCTTGTACGGATTTTCGTCGGCCGCGGAGAAGTGGTCGAGCGCCTGGGCGCGGGTCCACTCTTCGCGGACGAACGGCTCACCGGCGGCGACGATCTCGCGCATCGTGTCTTCGATGCGTGGCAGGTCGTCTTCGCTGAGCTTGGTCGGCACGTCGATGTCGTAGTAGAAGCCGTTTTCGATGACCGGCCCGATGCCCAGGCGGCTGCCCGGATATAGCCGCTGGACGGCCTTGGCGAGCACGTGGGCCGCCGAGTGGCGCATCACGTCCAACTCGGCGTGAGAGGCGCTGCTCCCGTTGTGGCTCATGGAACCTCCGAGTAGCTGTCAGCGATAAGCTGTCAGCCTGAATACAGCGGCCCCCCGCCCTGGGGCGAGGAGGCCATCTCGCGGTTCCACCCAAGTTCATTGACGCTCCACATCCGTTGCACTCAGCCTGCTGACGGCTGAACGCTGACGGCTGATGGCTCGCCACGCTCTGTGCACCGCTAACGGGGTGCTACCGTGGCAAACTAGTAGGCCTCTGGACAGCTGAGACCGTTCGCCGCCAGGCTCGCCGGTGGTTTTCGCCTGTGCCGCGCCGCGGGACTCGCACCATCTCCCGCTCGCTGAGGGCCGGCAACCCAGGCTACTCGTCCGGGTCAGAGCCGCTGTTAGATAAACGCTGTGTAGCCAGATAGTAGGGCATGCCACGTCCCGACGCACCTAGGGAGCGGGCCCGAGGACGACCGGGGGTGGGCCAAACAGCGCGCTGCCCGGGACGACGCCAGGGGGTGCCCCGGGCGGTGTCCAGGCCAGGCTGATCGAGGGCGAGCCCTCGGTGCTTTTCTCAAATCGGACGCGAATGGCATGCCGGCCGCTGGATAGCTCCACGGTCGTCGAGCGTGTGTCAGCCCGCCCGTTCACATTGCCGAGGATCTGCCGATCGTCGATCCACACCCCCGCCGCCTGGGAGTGATCGAGCACGAACCCGTACGCTCCAGAGTCGGGCGTCGCCAACTGGCCGACCCATTCGGCGGTCCACGTCTGCGGGTCCAGGTGCTGTCGCGCGAACGGACTCACGTGGTAGTAGTGTGAGAGCACCGGGTCAACGTACTCGTCTGCTTCGTCCGAATTGGTGGCCACCAGTCCGGGCGTCAGGGTGAGTTGCAGGCCCAGACCGCCCGTCGGCGCCAGGAAGAGCATTTCGGTCGGGATCTGCTGCCAGACTCGCGCGCCCGGGGTCAGCCATTCGATACCCACCGGACGCGTCGGCCCGAGAGTTCCAGACAACTGCAGGGCGTGGTTGCCGCGCACCAGCCGTACGCGCGCGCCCTGCCCGGCGGCCAGGTCGATTGGCGCGTCGTCGATCCGCAACTCGAATCCGAGCGGGACCCGGAAGCTGTACTCACCGGTCGTTTCGAGTGCCAGACCACCCTGCCAGCTCACCTGGGCGGGTAACGCGACCGGCGGGCTGCTGCGGGCTGGATCTGCACCGGGACCTGGATTCGGACTGAATTCCGGGCGAGCTTCGGTGCGCACGACCGGCGCGCCGTCCGCGCCGCGATACGCGGCCTGCACGCCATGGTGGCTCGCCAGGAGATCGGGCTCGAGACGGAAGCCCTCGACGATCGATTTCCCGCCGCTCGGCGCGCGGATCGACTGGCGAATGGCGTCCGGGTACATGCGCGCGACTTCATCGATCAGCGCCTGGTCGTGCTCGGTCTCGAGGAAGACGAGGCCGGGGCCCTGGCCGCGATACGGGAGGTCGCCGCCGGGGTCGAACTGGCGCATGGTGGCTTGCAGATCCGGCACCAGGAAGGCGGCCTCGACCGAGGGCGTCATCGTCGTGCTGGCCAGGATGCTTTCGTAGCGGCCGCCGCCTTCCAGTGCCGCCCGGGCGGGCACGGTCTCGCGGGTCGAAAACGCGGCGAAGACGTCGGGGTCGCGCATCTGGCGGTTGAAAAATGTGTCCAGGTTGCTGAATCCGACCCAGCCGAGCGCCAGCGCGCCGAGCGCGGCGATCGCCACGGTGGCCCGCCACGCTCGGACCACTCGCGGCAGGGTCGCCACCGCGACCAGACGGTCAAGCGTTGCGACCAGACCGAGCCCCGCAAGCACCGCGAGGACGGGGGTGACCCCGATGGTGCGGACCGCCTGCGGCGCCTCAAACGCCAGTGTCAGGATCCCGCCGCTCATGGCGACGGCGCTCCAGGCCAGCAGGAGCAGCGTCCGCCAATCGAACGGTCGCACGAGGAGCCAGCCAAGTCCGAGCACCACCAGACCACCCGTCAGCGGATCCAGCATCGGTGCGCCGGGGAGGTTGTGGCGACCGTTCATATCGCCGCTGACGTTGAACATCAGCGCATGCCGCTGGACGTTCTCCCAGATCTGGCGCAACTTCTCGGCGTCAGTCGCATCCGATGCGAGGATCAGGGTCTGGGCGGTCCGTCCGTTGAACGTGGCCGGATCTTTGATGGCAAAGACGATGACCGGGAGCGCGGTCAGGACGGTCGCGCCGAGGTACACGCCGAAGCGGCGCGCCACCGACGTCGGCGACCATCGATAGATGAGCGCTGCGCACGCCAGGACCACGAGCGCCACCACCGGCATGCCGCGAAAACCGGTGTACGCGTGCAGCCCGACGCCCAGCGCCAGACCGGCCCAGGCCAGATCCGACCAGTGCTTGGTGCGCACCGCGCGAGCCAGCAGCCAGAACGCGAGCGCGGCGCACAGCGGCAGCGAGACAGGGTTAAACGCCAGACGTGAGAAATTCAGTTGCCAGCGCAGAAACACCAGCACGATGCCGGCCGCCAGGCCAACGCGCCAGCCGAACAGTTCGCGGCCGAGCAAGTACGTCACCGAAGCGGTCAGGGCGCCGATGATGGCCCCCGCGGTGCGCGCGGCCAGCACCCCATCGCCGAACACCAGTGACAGCAGCGAGATCAGGTAGAAGAAACCCGACGTGTCCTTGCCATATGTGTTCAGGATGGGCGTGTACGTGCCCTGGTCCCAGACCCGCCGCACCTCCAGCGCGCCCTGTGCCTCGTCGTACCAGATGCCGTAGGGCAGATCGGCGGCCTGCCACAGTCGCGGCACGAGCGCGACCAGGAGCAGCAGCCATGGGATCAACGTTGGCCATGTGGGACGCCGAAGGCCAAGGCGCGTGCAGACCACTCCGACAAGCACGATCGCCAGCAGCCAGAGCAGCATGGAACGCGTGCTCTCGGGAGTCTCGAAGCGGCCGACATACCACATCCCGCCCGCCAGGAGGCCCAGCGCAATTCCGACGGCGCACACCACCGTCCGCCAGCGGCTGAAGGCGGGCTGACGGAGCGCCGCCACTCCTGGCCACCCAGCGACCCAGACCGGCGGCAGCGCGCGCGCACTGATGACGCATCCGATCGCCCAGACCACTCCGGCGACGACCTCCATAGCCAGCGTTGGCCATGGGGCGTTCTTCGCGGTCGGACCACTGAACGCGACCTGGGCATAGACCACCCCAAGGCCGCCCAGGCTGAACAACACGACGCCCAGCGCCAGCCCCAGGCGCCCTCGCGTCGTGACCAGCAACTCGCGTTTTACTCGCCGGGTGGCCGCAGGAAGCACTGGCGCGGGTGCCTCCTCAGGAAGAGGGAATGGGAGTTCGCGCCCGCGCACTGCACGGAATGCTCGCGGCGCCAGCCCCACCACCAGCAGGGCGGCGCCCGCGGCGGCCAGTGGCACCGGCGTTCCATGGCCGGTCGCAGCCGGGACCAGTTGGGCGTAGACGCTCAGATCGACGCGCGCCAGCGCGTTGTTGCCGAGCACCCACAGCGCGGAGCTGTCAGGGGTCAGCCCGACCTGGGTAGGCGAGGTAATGCCCAGTGGCGCCGGCTGGCCGCCTATTTCGGCGAGGACGTCACCCTGCGGACTGAACATGCGCACCAGGTTGTGGTCGGCGTCCGGCACGAACACGCGGTCGAACTTGTCCGTGGCCAGGCCCAGGGCGTGCCCGGTGACCGGCCAGGCGTCCGTGGCTTGCAGGCCAGCGTCCCAGTGCTCGACGCGGCTGTTCTCGACGTCGGTGACAAACACGCCGCCATCAGGTCCAAAACTCATCGCGACCGGCTGCTTCAACTGGCCCAGACCCGTCCCCGACGTCCCGATCGACCGGATGAGCGCTCCGCTCGGGCCGAACATCAAGATGCGGCTGCCGCCGGTGTCGGCGAGATACAGGTTGCCCTTCACATCTACGGCCAGGCCATTCGGCCCGTACGTTCCCAGCGGCGCAAGATCGATCGAGTGCGTTGCCCGCCCGGTCGAGTCGAGTTGCAGGATTCGGTTGCGTCCCCGATCGAGCAGATACCAATCACTGCCTGAGGCGGCGATGCCATTCAGGTCCTGGGCGTCGGCCTCGGCCTCGAAGCGCGGGCCCCATTCGGCCAGGAGGGCGCCGGTTGGATCGAGGCGGATGACCCGCTGGCGACCGCGATCGACAATGGCCAGACTGCCATCGGCGGCCACGCCGAAGCCGGTGGTCTGACCGCCGGGCGCGACCTCCGCAAACCTGGCGCGGACATCGATCGTAGGGGTGGCCGTCTCGGCGACACCGACCGTCGCCGGTCGGTCGGCGACCGCTTGCATCAACGCGATGACGAGCAGTCCGCAGCCGACGACCGCCACGCCGGACTGGATGAGACCGATTCGCCCGCGGATCCCCGCGGGGGCGAGTTGGAACCGCGCTGGCGGCCCGGGCCGCCTGGGCTCGGTTGCCGGCCGGCTCGGGCCAGCCTGGGTGCTAGTCACGTGATGCCGTCGGTTCGGCCGCGGCCAACGCCGCGTTCTCGACCAGGTAGCTGGTGAAGGTCGCCGGCCCACCTGGACGTTCCGCGATCGTGGCCTCCACGCCGTCGGGGTAGGCACGTCGAATTGCGCTCATGCGCTGCTCGAAATCGGCCGGATTGTTCTCGACCAGAAAGGCCACCCCTTTGTTCGCCGGGATCCGATCGAGCGGTAGGGCGAGCGGGGCGTTGCGCACGTCGACGGCGTCTGGGCTCGGGATCAGAAAGCGCGGCGTATCGTAGGTGAGGGTCCAATCGTCCCGACCGATCACGTACAGACGATAGCTCGCGTTTGTCGAGGCGGCGTACCTCGACAGCAGGGTGAATCGGCCGGCCGGCTGGCGCTCGACGATCTGGATGTCAAAATAATCGTGCACATTGGCCTGAAGTGCCAGGCCGAGCACGACGCACACGGGCACTGCAAAGACAGAGCTGCCGAGCCGGCCGCCGAGGCTGGAGACGCCGCGCCAGGCCCGATCGAGCATGAGCGCCGGAACGAGCATCAGGGCGGGTATCGCCACCACCACGTGTGGCGAGAACAGCGCGTCGGTCGTCAGGATCGACCCCAGGATCAGCGCCAGCCAGACCCAGCTGGCAAGCAGCACGCCCCGCGCCGAGCCGAGGCGGAGCAGCGCGGCGAAGGCACCCATGGCCAGCAGCGCGGCCGTCCAGAAGTCGAACAGCGGGCCGGGGTGTCCGTACTCGAGGCTGGTCTCGCCGCGAATGTTGAAGGCCTCGACGCTGCGCTGGGTCTGAATCGCCAGCACCTCCCACAGACTGTTGACGTGGTACGCGTCGAGCTCGTGCTGCAGATTGGTCGGATTGGTGACGAGCACCGCCGCGGCCCGCTGGATGAAGCTGCCTTCGCTGCGGCCGTAGACGACGGCCATCGGGGCCAGGAACACGAGTGCACCGCAGACCATCGCGAGTACCCCGCCCGCATGGGACCGAAGAAAGCCGCGCTCGGTCAGGGCACGGTAGCCGAGATAGATGGCGACCACGACTGGCGCAAGCCGGGCAGCGTAGTAGACCTCGACGCTCAGCCCGATGGCAAAGCCGCACAGGACCCAGTCGAGCAGGCGTCGGTCCTGGATGCCGCGAACCAGGAAGTACAGCGTCAGCAGCGTGGCCACCGGCGCTTGCATGTAGTGGAAGCCGGTGCGGCTGAAATGGATGTGCCAGGCGGCGATGGCCATGAAGGCGGCGGCGAGCAGCGCTGGCCGCGACCCCCACAAACGGCGGGCGAGCAGATACAGCAAGACCACCGAGAGGACGCCTTCGAGGGCCGAGGCCATGCGCAGACCGACGAGGTTGTCGCCGAAGAGCCGCATCGTCGCGGCGTGCACCGCAAACGTGACGGCGGTGGCTTCGGCCGCCGGGGCGGTGGCGAACAGCACTGGCATTCGGCCAGCGAGAATGTCGCGCGCCAGCAAGCCGACGTCGGCCTCGTCACCGTGCACGTTGGGTGGGACAGTTGCCAGGTTCGGCACGCGTAGCCAGATGGCCACGCCGACCACCGCGAGCAGCAGCCCGAGCTGCAGGCTTGCCGCCCGGTCGGGCCGCCAGCGCCATGGCATTCTTCGGCCGTCGATCAGCGCTGCGCCCGCGACAACCGCACCGATACCCAGCAGCCAGAGCCACGCGACCGTCCCCGCGGACGTCCCCGCCGCCAACAGCCCCGCCGCCAGCGCTGAGTACACCGCGCCCAGCACGAGAAGCGCCCAACTCCCCAATCGCCGCCGTGTCCCCAGGGCTCGGTCACGCTCGCCCTTCGTTCCGAGCGTTGTTCCCGTAACGTTGGGGTTTTGCCCGCGCGCGGGCGCCGAGCGAAGCCGTGCGTCAGCGTTCTCACTGAGGTCGGGGGCTGTACTGGTCTGTCCCAGATCGCCCCGATCGGAGTCGGGAACTCCGCCTGGAGGCGTGGTGTTTCGCTCGACCACGTTCGGGCGAAGCCGGTCTTCTTCGGCTTGACGTTCGGGCACGCCGTGCTCGAGCAGGCGGATGCCGGCGTAGCCGAGCAGGGCGGCGGTGATGAGCCAGGGGCGGGCGTGGTCCGCCTGATCGGACGTGACCAGCGACTGGCCTTCCAGTGCGGCCCCCGCCGCCGCCACCCAGACGCACAGTCCCGCGATCGTCAGCCTTGACTGCATTCAGTCCTGGGCCGCCCGCGGATTGGCCGCGAGCAGGTCGGCGTGCTCGACGAGGTAGCTGGTGAACGTCGGTGCGCCGGGACGCTCGGAGATGACTTCCGCGTGCCCCATCGGATATGCGCGCTGGATCGCGGCCATGCGTCCGCCAAAATCGGCGGCGCCATTTTCGACGATGAACGCCACGCCGTTGCTCGCCGGGATGTGGTCGAGCGGCAGGGGCAATGGCCCATTGCGGACGTTGACCACATCCGCGGTCGGCACCACGAACCGTGGGGCTTCACTCGCGAACGACCAGTCCCCACTGCCGATCGCGTACAGCCGGTAGCGATCCTCGACTCCCGAGGCGTATTCGGCGAGCAGCGTGAACCGTCCGGCAGGCTGGCGGTCGATGACCTGGACATCGAAATAGTCATGCACGTTGGCCTGGAGGGCGAGGCCGAGCAACACCACCACTGGCACCGCGAACAGGTACGTCCCGAGCCGGCCTGCCAGGCTGGACACCGCGAGCCAGGCGCGGTCGAGGATGAGCGCCGGGCCGAGCATCAGCGCCGGCAGCGCCGGCAACACTCGCGGTGAAAACAGGGCGTCGATGGTCAGGACCGATCCAGCAACGAGCGTCAGCCAGACCCAGGTGGCGAGCAGGAACCCACGGGCCGAGCCGGGCCGGAGCAAGATCGCGATCGCGCTCATCGCCAGCAGCGCGCCGGTCCAGAAGTCGAGCAACGGGCCCGGGTGTCCGTACTGCAGGCTGGTCTCGCCGAGAATGTTGAAGGCTTCCAGGGTGCGGTCAGCCTGAATCGCGACCACCTCAGGGAGCGTGGTGACGTGGTAGCCGCCGGCTTCGTGCTTGAAGTTGTCGGGGCTCGTGATGAGCACCCCCGAGGTGCGGGCGCTGAAGCTGCTCGGGCTCCTGGCGATCACCTCGGCCATCGGGCCGATGAACACCAGCGCTCCGAAGACCATTGCGAGGACCCCGCCGGCATTGGTCCGCGCGAAGCCGCGCGCGGTCAGGGCACGATAGCCGAGGTACACCACGGCGATGACCGGCGCCAGTCTGGCCGCGTAGTAGACCTCCGTGCACAGGCCGATCGCAAAGCCGCACAGCACCCAGTCCAGGACGCGGCGGTCCTGGAGGCCGCGCACCAGGAAGTAGAGCACCAGGAGCGTGGCGACGGGCGCCTGCATGTAGTGGAAGCCGGTGCGGCTGAAGTGGATGTGCCACGCGGCGATCGCCAGGAACGCCGCGGCGAGCAGGGCGGGGCGAGGCCCCCACAGCCGTCCGGCGAGCAGGTACAGCAGGACGACGGAGAGGATGCCCTCGAGCGCCGAGGCGAGCCGCAGCCCGAACAGGTCGTCGCCGAAGAGGCGCATCGTGGCGGCGTGGATGGTGAAGCTCAGCGCGGGCACGTCATACCAGCCGGTGGCGAAGACGGCTGGCATCAGGCCCGCCATGACTTTCCGGGCGTCGAGCCCGATGGAGACCTCGTCGCCGTGCAGATTGGGCGGGATGCTGGCCAGATTTGGGAAGCGCAGCCAGACGGCCACCGCGAGGATCGCGAGCAGCAGGCCGAGCTCGAGGATGGATCGCTTGTGCGTGGGCTGGCGGACTGCCCGGCAGTCAATGAGAAACGCCCCCGCGACACTCGCCGCCAGCGCCATCAGCCACAGCCACGTCACGCCGCTGGCCGATACGCCCTGCGCCAGCAACACTGCACCCAACAGCGCGTACACCCCGCCCAGCGCCAGCAACACCCAGCTCCCCACGCGCCGCCGCGTCCCCAGGGCGCTATCCCGCTCGCCCTTCGTTCCGTGTGTTGTAGGGATCGGGTCTTGTCCCGGCGCTGGCACCACGCGAGCCAGCGCGGTGGCGCCTCCGCGGGGGGCGGGAGCTCCGCCTGGAGTCGTGCCGTCTCGCGCGGGCGGGAGCGTCGCGAGCGCGGGTGCTGCGTCCTTACTGTCGAGCGCGGAGTGCTCGAGCACGCGGACGCCGGCGTAGGCGACCAGGGCGGCGGCCAGGAGCCAGGGGCGCGCGGCTTCGGGGTGCGGCGCGGTCGCCAGCGCCTGGCCTTCGAGCGCGGCGGCGCCCGCCAGTGCCAGGGTGCCAAGGCCGGCGACGATCGGCAGGCGCCGTCCTCGCGTGAAGTCTGCTAGTTGATCAGTTCGCGTGTGCTCAATATTGCACCGGCGCCTCGGCCAGCGGCGAGCCGAACGGTGCCCGTGGAAGCATCATCCCGCCCAGAAACTTGCACGCGGCCACCCGCATCTCGGTGGTGACTTCGTGGCGCGCGTCGCCGAACACCCGCAGGACCGAGCTCGCCCCGAGCTGCTGCATCGCCGCTTCGAAGGCCTGGGCGCGCTGCACCCGCGTGGTGCCCTCGAAGGTGTCCCACTGGCGCGGCAGGTCGGCGGAGTTCGTGTCCAGGCCGCCAACGCCGATCCAGAACGGGATACCGCCGAACTGGGTCGCATCAAACGGGCGGCCCGAATAGAGCGCGAGGTCTTTGACGCCAAACGGGAAGCTCATCCCGCCCTGCGGGCCAGCGGCCAGCGGCAGCGTGTACGTGCCCGCCGAGAGGGCCGCCACCGCCAGCACTCGGTCCGGTCGAAATTCGGCGAAGCGGTGCGCAAGCTGTGCGCCGCGAGAGTGGCCGAGGACCAGCACCAGACGCCGCAAGGGCAACCCTGAAAGCTGGGGGAGCTGGTCGAGATAGTCGGCCAGCGCCCTGATCAGGATGGGCTCTTCGTGGGCAACCGTGATCGGGTTGGTCCAGTCGCCGTACTCGATCGTGGGTGCCACCAGCAGCCAGCCATAGTGATCGGCCTGCTCGATGAGGTCCCTGGCGAATTCCTCGCCGTTGCCGCCCATGCCATGCAGCGCCAGAAGCACTTGCAGCGGCTTGCCCGGCGTCGTCCCACCCCGCGGCACGCGGAGGTAGACGCTGCGAATCGGCGTGCCCGTCAGCGCGCTGTTGACGCCTGGACTGGCCGCGACCGGCACCGCGACGGTCCACAACAGGGCGACTGCAACCACCACCCCAACCGACAGTCGCGCGAGCGTACCGGGCATCGTGCGGCAGGCAGTATATGCATCCGCGAGAAGCGGGCAAGGGCGGCAAGTCGACGCGTGGTTACGTTTTGAGTGCGCTCCCGTAGAAGTGCAGGTAGTCGGGAACGTGCTCGATCCAGTACTCGGCTTCGTGGGGACCGGGAAACACGTGCCACTCGGGGTGGAGGCCCTGTTCGACAAGTGCGTCATGGACTGCTTCTATATTCGGCAGCCACACGTCATCTGCCCCGACATCCAGCCAGATATTTAACGTTTCGAGGCCGGAACGGTGTTGCGCGAGCCAGATTGGGTTGTTGTCCCAGAAGTTCTGGCCCTGTAAGAACCACAGGGCCGGGTCCGGGTCGATTCGCACGGACGGACTGTGGGAGCCCACCACGCCGAACACGTCGGGGTGCTGGAAGGCCAGGTTCAACGCCCCGAGACCGCCCATGGACAGGCCGCCAATCGCCCGACTCGCCGCATCTGGCAGGGTGCGGTAGCGCTGATCGACGGTGCCGACGACGTCTTCAGTAACGTAGTCGCCCCAGCGCGGGCCGCCTTCTGACCAGTTGGCCCAGTAGGTCTGCCCGCCGTCGTCGGGCATGACGATGATCAACGGCGGGATTTCGTGCGCGACCATCATGCGATCGGCCTGTTCTGGGAGGAACGAATCGGTCCATTCCGTGTAATTGCCACCCGCGCCGTGGAGCATGTACAGCACCGGGAAGCGCTGCTGCGGCGAATGCAGGTACTCGGGCGGCAGGTACACACGGTACGGGAAGCTCTCACCGATGATCGGGCTGAGCAGCCGGTCGTCGAGGAGCAGGCCCTGCAGCGGCTCAGAGGCTTCGACGGGCGTGCCGCGCACGCTCGGCGCCGGCGTCGCCGTGGCGGGCACGAGTGCCCGCGTCGCGACGGCGGTCGCGGCCGGGAGCGGCGTTTCGGTCGGGGGCAGGGTCGGTCGCGGCGTCTGGAGAATCGCCGGCTTGAGCGAAGTGGGCGTCGCGGCCGGCGGCGGCGGCGCGGGCGGCGTCCCAATCCCGCACGCTGTGCAGAGTGCGAGCACAACGGAAGCTACAGGAAGGAGTAGGCGTCGCATGCCCTCGCTCGATTCGGGAGATCATAGCCGCAAATCCCGCCCGGCACAGATAGTCATAAGTGACAACCTTCGTGCCATCCGTACTGGTACGAGTCACCAGCCCGCCCGCATCGCTACGCTCGCTCCCGGAGGCAATTACCCGCGGCAAACGGCCCACGTGCAGGTGGACCACGCCCCTGTTACAGAGCGCTACGCCCATCCGCGGTCTACGACCATGACTTCGGTTTCGAGCGTAGCTGGCGTCTGAAAGCTTGGCGTGGAGCGAGCGCAGCGAAGCGAGCCGATCGCGGCGGCGCGTGGCGAGAGAACATGCGTTCAGGGGTCGACTGCGGGCGGCCGACTTGGGTACACTTGAGCTTCTCGGGCGCGTAGCTCAGTTGGTTAGAGTATCGCTTCGACATAGCGGGGGTCGGAGGTTCGAATCCTCCCGCGCCCACCCCGGGACGGAGCCGTCAGCAATCACCCGCAGCAGCGGGTAGTGTGGCCTGACCGAGAAAACGTGCTGACAGCTAATAAATCCGCTGCTTGAGGCCGCTTGGCCGGAGCAGGGTGATCTGGCCTTTTTCGTACCGAATCAAGCCCTGCTTTTCGAACGAGCCGAGCCATTTATTGACGCTCTCGCGCGTCGCGCCGACCAGCGACGCGAGCTCACCCTGTTTCATGCGATCGGGGATGACCGTCCCTGGCGCCGGCAGCTCGGTGGCCCCAGGTTCACCCGCCAGCTCGAGCAGGATCCGCGCGAGGCGCGCCGGCACGTCCAGAAACGTCGCGTCCTGGATGAGGTCGGCGTTGCGCCGCAGGTACTGGCTGACCGTGCCCAGCAATTTGGTGGCCGCGCCTGGATGATCGGCCAGGAACTGGCGGAAGGCCGCCCGCTGCAGCACCAGCAGCACGCTGGGCTCGGTCGCGATCGCGTCGGCCGAGCGTGGCTCGTCGTCGAGCAGCGCGAGCTCCCCGTGGAACCCGCCCGGGCCAAGCCGGCGCAGGATCAGCTCCTTGCCGTCCGGTGAAGTCAGCGCGATCTTCACCTTCCCGGACGCGATGACGTAGAACGCCGTACCCGCATCGCCGCGCAGATAGATGACCTCGTCCTTGGCATACGGTCGCGGGCGCATGAGGGCAGCCAGGCCGACGAGCTCGGCCGTGGACAGATCCGAGAAGAGGCCCACTCGGCCCAGGAGCTCAGGCTCGGCGCGGGTATTGGAGGTGATTCGCCGACCCGCGCTGCGTGTCGAGTCGCTCTGTGTAGTCGGGCTGCCCATCAGGAATCTTCGTTAGTCCCCTCCCGTTACCTGGAGGCTACGACATGAGGGCCGAGAAAGCTATCCGTGCTAGTACTGATTCGCGCGCGTGCCTTGCCGCGCGCGTCTCGGACGTTGCTTTTGCTCGCCCGCATCGCTTCGCTCGCTCCGCGGGCAGCCGAGATGCTCAGGCGTCCGGGAGCCCGTTGAGTAGCGCCTCGGTTCGCGCGAGCTCGGCGGCTTCGCCGACTTCGGCCAGGGTTCGGCGGCTCGCTTCCAGCAGACGCCGGGCGTCGCTCAGTTGTCCGCGCGCGAGCGCGATCTGCCCCATGACACGCTGGGTCATCGCCTCTTTGTGGGGTGCGCTGCCCGCCCGCGCGAACTCGAGCGAGCGGTCGGCGGCCTGGGCGGCGGCATCCAGGTTGCCCGCCGCCAGCTCGGCGGCGGCGAGCGACCGGTGAATGTCCGGCAGGTGCGTCGAGCGACCGAGTGCGGCGAAGCGCGCCTCCGCAGCCAGCAGGTCGGCGCGGCCCTGTTCGAGCTGCCCGGCCTCGACGCGGGCCATGCCCAGGCCAGTCAACGCGTTGGCGACGCCGGACGCGTAGCCCACCGCGGTCGACGTGGCCACCGCTTGCCGGTACGCGGCGATCGCGGCGATGTAATCCCCGCGTGAGCGCTGGAGCTCGCCGATGTTGTTATGGATCACGCCGATGTGCCGCTGGTCGCCAATCCGCTCGTGCAGCTCCATACTGGCGTTGAATTCGGCGAGGCACTCGTCCCAGCGGCCCATTCGACCGTACGCGACGCCCAGATTGAGGCGCACCGCGGCGATCCCGGGCAGATCTTCGAGGCGCTCGTAAATCCGCTGGCTGCGCTGGAAGAGCTCCGCGGCCTCGCGCGGGTCGCCCGCGTGAAGCGGGACGTTGCCGAGCTGCTTCAACCCCTCGGCGACCAACCCGTCCTCACCCAGTCGCGCGCCGATCTCGACGGCTTTTGACAGCGCGGCCTGAGCCGCGGCGTAGTCGGCCGTTCGCCAGCTCAACTGGCCCACCTGCAATCGAATCTGCGCCGCCTCGGCCTGGTCCTCGCCCGGCAGCACCCGGAGGGCTTGCGCGAATACCGCGGCCGCCTCCGCGTACGCGCCCTGGATCCGGAGCGCCGTGCCGATCTTGCGCAGCAGCCGCGCCGCGTCGCCCGCGACCAGGTTGGGGGTGCGTTCGCGCGCCGAACGGAGACTCACGATTGCGTCGTCGATCCGCCCGATGAGCGCCTGGATGTCGCCCATCCGCTCCAACAGCGAGCCCGCTTCGGGTGCCTCGTCGGCAGCGTGCATCCGCGCGAGTGCGGCCGCGTACAACGCCAGGGCTTCCTGGTTGGCGAACAGGGCTTTGGCCCGATCGCCGGCTCGCACCAGCCAGTACAACGCCCTGGGATCGTTGTCGCTGTGCCCATAGTGAAATGCCAGCTCATTGATGAACTCGTCGATACGGTCCGCGAACAGCGTCTCGATCGCTTCGGCAACCGCGCCGTGGGTCGCCCGTCGCTGCGACTGGAGCTGGGTGTGGTACGCCACTTCTTGGATCAGCGCGTGTCGGAACACGTAGATCGGCTCGCCGTGCAGCGGGCGGGGCAGGACGAACCGCTCGCGCTCCAGGGTCGCGACGCTCTCGGTGACCGCCGCGTCGGGGAGGATTCGCTCGATCACCCGTTGCCAGAAGACCCGTCCGCACACCGCCGCCGGCTGTAGGACGTGCTTCGCACTCGCGGGGAGGCGGTCGAGACGGGCCGTCAAGACCTCCTGTACGGTGGCGGGCACGCGCGGCGTCACCCCGGCCGGGACGACGACGCGGCCCTGTTCTTCGACGAGGACGTCGGACTCCCAAAGTCCGCGAACGACCTCCTCGATGAAAAAGGGGTTGCCGCCAGTCCGCTGGAGGATCGTTTCGGCCAGGGCGGCGTCGACCGGTGCGCCGAACGCCGACTCGACCAGCGTGCGCGCGTCGGACTCGGCCAGCGGCTCGAGGGCCACAACGCTGCTCGGCGCGGGCGGGGTCCAGCCTGGCCGACTCGTCATCACCAGCAGGCAGCGTCTCGACGCCACGTCTCGTGCGATCTCGATCAGGATCGCGTAGCTGGCCGAATCGATCCACTGCAAGTCCTCCAGGATGATCAGCACGGGTGTGCGCCCGGCCCAGCGTTCGAGCAACCGACGCAGAAAATTCACCAGCACGCCCTGTTTCGACTGGGGGTCGAGCCCCGAGTATTCGCCATAGCCCAGGACGTCCAGCACCAGCAGCGTGTCCAGGGGGTCCCAGGTTCCGCCGATCTCGTGCATGCCGCGGGCGATTTCCACCCGAGCCTCGACCTCGTCCGCGCCAGGCAAGATCGAGAAGACGAGTCGCAGGAGGCGGCTGACGACGGCGTACGGGGTATCCGTTTCAAATGACGCGCAGCGGCTGGCGAACTGCGCCACCGTGTCATCCACGAAGGTTCGAAACTCGCGCAGCAGACGCGATTTGCCGACCCCCGCCTCACCCACGATATGGACGCAGCCGCCCCGGCCGCGGTGGGCATCGGCCAGCATGAGCTCCAGTTGATCGACCTCCAGCGCACGGCCAACCAGCGGTGTCGCCGGCAGCTCGATCTCATGCTCGCGGCGGGCGAGCACGCGGTACGCTGACTGCAGCTCGGTCTTGCCCTTCAGCGTCATGTCGATGGGCACTTCGAACTGGTAGACCAGCCGTGTCAGACGCCACGTCGACTCGCCCACCAGGATGCCGCCCAGTGGCGCGGCCGATTCGAAGCGTTGCGCGGTATTGACCGTGTCGCCGACCACCGTGTAGGCGCCCTGGACGTCGCCGGCCAGCAGCCCGGCAACGACTTCGCCCGTGTTGATCCCGATGCGCAGGTACAGGCGGACGCCGTGTCGGCGTTCGAGGTCGTCGTTGAGTTGTCCAATCGCGGCCTGCATGGCGATGCCGGCGCCGATCGCCCGCTCGGCATCATCCTCGTGCGCGACCGGGGCGCCGAAGACGGCCATGACCGCGTCGCCGATGTACTTGTCGACGGTCCCACCGTAGCGCTGGATCTCGCGCGCGAGGACTGAGAAGAAGGACGTCAGGACTCCGCGCAGTTCCTCGGGGTCGAGGCGCTCGCCGAGCGCGGTCGACCCGGACAGGTCGCCAAACAGCACGGTGACGACCCGTCGGCTGTCACTCAGATCAATCGCCGGGCCGGCCGCGACCTGCAGCGATGGACCACCCGGGGCGCGGGCCGGCCCGGTGGCGTCCAGGACGGCCGTGCCGCAGTTGGGGCAGAACCGATTGGTTGGTCTGAGCGGCCCGCCGCACGCGGCGCACCGTGGACGACCGTGCGCTGACGGTTTACGAATCCGCGTCGATTCGCCGGGCACTGGGGGTCATGGTAGCCGGGGTTCTGTTACATCCCGCGGGCGACCGTGGACCAGTACTTGTCGTCGTCGGTGAAGGCGGCGCGGCGGGTGGCCAGGATGACCTGGAGCAGCGCGACGATGTGGTTGCGCGAGATCGGCGGCGTCTGGTTGATGGGCTCCATACGTGGCTGGCCAAGCGCGATCGATGGTTGCTGGATCATGAGTGGCGGCTCCGGTCTGGTGATGACCTGACCGTACGTCGGTGAACCGTCCCCAATCTGTTAGCCAGCTCACATTTTGGCTGCGAAGTGCATCACCTTCGCGGCCCCAACGCGAAAGATGCGCTCGCCGGGATTGCTTCGCGCGCCAGCCCCGTACATAAGTACCCCCTTTGTGGAGGATGGCAATTCCCCCCTAAAGGGGGTGAGCCCGACTGCCGATAGTCAACTCGAACGCCCTCGAAGGTGGTTTTTGAGAGAGGACTCTATGACGCGACTTCATCCCGCTGCGCCCGCGGCGAGGACCCTGCGAGCCTTGATCGGTATTGCCGCAGCCCTGGTCCTGGCTGTTGTGGCCAGTGGCTGCGCTAGTAGCGCGCCCGCGGCGCCCACGCCCGACCCCTTCGCCGGTCTTGCTGACCGCTCGGATCAGGCCTTCCGCCAAGGCCTCGAAGCCTACGGCCAGGGTCAGTACCGCGATGCGCTGACCTCCTTCGAACAGGCTCGCCTGCTGAGCCCGACGATTGATCCACGGATCGATCAGATGATCGAGCGTGCTCAGGTCGCGCTGGCGCCTCAGCCCACGGTGGTCCCGCCCCTGCCGACCGACCTTCCCGTGGTGCCCACCGCGACCTCGGTGCCGATGAGCACCCAGGCACCGGACGCTGAGCTTGGCAGCCGCTATTTCGGCAACGTCACCCTCGGCCTGGTCCCAGGCAGCGAGACTGACGCGCCGTCGGCGACCGCGTTCTTTTTTCAAGATCAGATCGGACTTCGCATCGAGGGCCTCAAGCAGCACCTGCGGCTGCCCTTCAGCGTGCGTGTCTTCGATCTGGACGCTGCGCGCCTGATCGCCGAGGTCCAGTCCGCGGACGTCGCCGGCACACCCGCGGCCGCTCAGGCGACGCTCCTCAGCACGCCTGGCGAGCTCGCCCTTGGTTCGGCCGCCACCGCAACGCCGGCGGCCAATGACTTTCACCTGGTGCGCTTCTGGGACACGTTTGTCTGGTACCACCAGGGTGGCGACCAGCCTGGCCGCTATCGGCTTGAACTGTCCGCCAACGGCGTCCTGACGAACACCTTCGACTACACGGTCGGCACCGTGCCCGTGCCGACACCCACGGCGGTCGCGCAAGCTGAGCCAACCCTCGACCTGACGCCCATCGCGGTCCCGACAGACGTCCCGGTTGCCACTCCAGCCCCCGCCACTCAGTCGCGCACTGGACTCGTCGCTCCGGCTGCCGCCAGCGCGCCCAGAGTTGCGCCAACCCAGGTCCCGCCGCCGCCGCCGACGATCGTCCCCACGCCCGCCAGCGCCTACACCACCGTTGTCGGTGGATCCGTCGCCGGGCTAGACGTTGATTCCAATACGGGCCGTTTCTACCTGGCCGACACGACTGGCGTCATCTGGACCTCAGACTCGCCGACCGGTCAGGAGCGCTCGACATTGAACACCCCGATCAACATCGCCGCCTATGGCGCGCCTGTCGATCTGGCCGCCGATCAGACGACCGGCTGGATGTACGTTTCGGTTCGTAGTCTCCCACTCAACCCGCCCTACCCGGCGCGCCGCTGTCCAGTTGACGCGCAGGGAACGGCGGTTCAAGCAGGCACGGTCCCGCCCGGTTGCATCGTGGTCCTCGACAGTCGGAGCGGCGGGATCGTGAAAACCATCTCCCTGTCTGGCGTGCCGAGCGATTTGCGAGTTGATGCTGACCTGGGACTGCTGTACGTCGGCATCCCCGAAAACCAGGGGCTGGTCGAGATCGACATGCGCAGCGGCGTCGTGATGAAGAGCATCGGCGGGCTGCCGCAAATCACGTCGATGGCTCTGGACCCGGTGCGCCATACCCTGTACACGGCCCATCTCGGTGGCCAGGTAACCGTCATCGACGCGCGCAGCGGTCAGGTCACCGAGCGTGTCTCAATGACCGGCGCAGGGCTTTCGAGCGTCGCCACGGCGCGTGGACTTGCCTACGCCGTAAACACGGCGACGCACGAGATTGCGGTCGTCGAGCCCGTGGCGCAATCGGTCACTCGATACGCGTTGAGCGAGGAGCCAGCGGCGGTAACTGCGTCCGAAGATACCGGCGCGGTGTACGTGCTGTCCTCCCGCTCAAACGTCATCCTGCAAATTGATCCAACCAGCGGATTCGAACTCGGGCGTGTGCTGCTGGCCGATCGGTCTGGTCATCCTGACCAGAGCTCAGGGGGTGAACAAACACTCCGTCCGCGCATGGTCCTGGACACCGCAGACCAGACCGTGTTTGCCAGTTTGCCCGAATTGGGAGCGCTCGCGGCAGTCCCCAATGCCCAATTTCCGATCTCTGCCAACGTGATCCCGTACATGGATGTACCCGATCAGACCTCGGCAATCTCGATTCCTGGTGTGCTGCGTCCAGCCGCCGACGCGGGACCATCCGAACCCGCCCCATCGTTTCTGGCACAGACGCCTGACGAGGAACCAACACCCATAGCTTCTGATGAGGAGGGCCTCTAATGTTGGCCAATTCCCGAATCCGACGGGCCGCGCATCTTGGCCTGGCCGTCCTCACCGTCGCGCTCGGCGTGCTGACGCCCCTGGCGCCAAGCGCCTGGGCGTGCAGCGACCCGGGCCCGCGTGACTACCCGGTCGCCGGTGGCTGGTTCTATACCCAACAAGGCCGAGGCTGTATCAGCGGCATCGGGCCCGATCGTAACCGTGGATACTGGGTACTGGACGACCAGCAAGCCGCGTTCTGGACCGAGTTCCGCCGCTACGGCGGTGTGGAGGTCCTTGGCTTCCCCGTGAGCCAGCGCTTCAATTACGACGGCGACGGTCTTGTTTATCAGGCGTTTGAACGCGGGATTCTCCAGTGGCACCCCGAAACGGGTCGCGCCGATATGGCCAACGTCTTCGAGATGTTCACCAAGCAAGGCATCGACAACGACCTCCTGACCCTCGGTATCCCATTGCCCGCGGCAAACGTCGGCTTGAGCTTCGCGGCAGACGCCGAGCGTCGCATGGCGTGGTTGTCGGAACCACGGTTCCTGGCGCGTTACTTTTTCGATCCGGTCGCCTCGCACTCCAGCGACCCGCAACGTCTGGGTAGTACCGCGTTCGCGACGCAGGAGCAGGCCTGGAGCTTTTTCGGACTGCCGCAGAGCCTGCCCGAACAGCCGTTCCTGATGGATGCTGGAGCGCCGGTGTGGCCGTTCGTGCACACCTTCCTCGCCCAGCGCTTCCAGAAGGCCGGCCTGCAACTCTTTCTGCAGGCCGCACCCAATGAATCCTTCAGCCCGCTCGGGTGGACGGGTAGCCCGAGCTACCTCCTCGATCCGACGGTCGTGCCTGGCGACGGCGTCCAGGGCTGCGTAGCGCTTACCGCGGTTGGTCTCCTGGCTCGGACGCTCGGCGCCGAGACGATCATTCCGAAGTCCGCCATCCAGTCGCAACCGGCGGACCCGCACGCGCCTGCATTCGTTCAAGCGTTCGTTCCCGCACTGACTCCTGGGCAGCCCATGCTGCAGTTTCAACTGTCGGGCAGCGCTTTCGGCATAAGTGAGCCAGTGACGATCCACCTGACGGATGCGACCCGGGCAACGACGAACAGTAGCCCCCTGCCACCGGTCACCAGCCATGTGGCGTCCACCAATAAAGACGGCTCGTGGGATCAGGTCATCCTGGCGCGCGTCGGACTCTATGAGATGATCGCAACGGGTGACACCTCGGGCAGGACCTTTGACGGCACGGTTGACCTGAGCGTGCCGACCGTTCCCATCACCAAGGGCGCGGCGTCATGCCGCTCCGTCGGACTCCCGGTTGGCGCCGGGGGCGCGCCGGTGCCGCCAGTGACTGCCGTCCCGGCTCCGGCCAGCCGCACCACCACCACCACGACCACCACGACCAGCACCGTCGACGGCTCCAACCCGGCCGCGACGGACAGCCTGGCCCCGGCGCCACAGGCGCCGGTGCTCCTTCCCCCCGTGCTACAGGTTCCCGACGGGCAGTAAACCCTAGGCTCGTCCCAGCGAGCGGCCGAGGGTCGCCGATCCCAGCCAACCAGATCGCCACTGCGCCAACGAAGCGCAGTGGCGATTTTGTGTGTCCGCACCCACTCCTGTGCGCCGCACCCGTGCCTCGAGTCGCCGCGCTCGCTCGCGGCCGCCAACGTACTGGCGACCAGTGTGCATCTGCGGGTCCCCCGAACCGTATCGCAGCGTGTCCAGAGCCCGGATCGATACCGATCGCGGGGCATAGTGGCAGTCGCGGTACGCGAGCCGCAGCGCGCGTTCTCGGGAGACGCACGGGCCTGTGTGAACCAGGCGGGCAGCGCAAGCGCCTTGTCGCTGTCCTGGTGCCAGGCGCGGCCGCGGTGGCAAAGACCTCGGCTGCCGGCAACAGGGCCGCGGGTTCACAGGGCGCCAAAGAGGCCCCACCCCCTCTCGGGAGGTGAGGCCTCGACCGCCGTGCGGCTCCGCGGCGTTGCCGATCCGACAAGCCGCCAGAGAGCTCAGTTGACCACGAGCGCGAGGTCGACCGTGCGGCTCATGCCGCCCCCGTCGGCCTGGACTTTGATGTAGTAGATCCCCTGGTCGGCGCCCGCCGTTTCGAAGTGCAGCGTGGCCGTATCGCCCGGCTTGACGCCCGTCGGGACGTTGGCCGCCAGCGGCAAGGAGGCGCCGTCCTGCGGATCCGGGAACCGCTGCGTGTTCCACTGCACGACGCTGAACGTGATCGGATCGGCGAAGCCCTCATAGCCGTGGGTGCTGGCGAAAAAGTCGGCCGGCTGGCCTCGGCCCACGGTTTGGCCGCCCTCGGGATTGACAAAGACCGTGAACTCGCGGACAGCGCTGCCGGGATCGCCGAGGCTCGGCGCAACTACCGGCGTGCTCGGATCGACGCCAGTTTCGATCAGCAGCAACGGGTCGCCGCCGATGAAGTGGTACCCCTCAGGGTCCTTGATCTGATCGTTGAGCTTGAAGTACGCGGTCGCCGCTGGCAGGTCGATCACCCACCAGCCCTGGGTGTCCTGGAGCACCTGGGTGTTCCCCAGGCGATCCACGAGCTGCGCGCTCGACCCATTTTTCCGAACGCGGACGCGCAGCGTAGTGCCATCGCCGTTCCACAACGCGGTCACGCGTTGATTGCCCGGCTTGTCGAAGGCGACCTGGTAGACCTGCCAGTTTGGCACGAGCGAGTTCGGATCGTCGGGCCACGCCGACCAGGCCGCGGTGTCGCGCGCGAGCGGCACGAACTGCGCCCGCGTGAAGCCACCGAAGTTGCTGATGGCGACCTTGAGCGCATCCGTGACGGGCCGGCGACTGCCGTCGTCGCGGGTCAGCCCCCAGAGGGCCGGTTCGGTGCACGAATTGGCGTCGACCATCTGGTAGAACTCGATCTTGGCGTACCCGGCGGCGGCCGCCAGCGCCAGCGACTGAATGCCGTAGGCCGCCTGCTGGTCCATGGTCGTCTTGATCGCCTCATTGGCGTGCGTATCCGCACACGGGACGGCGGCGTCGTTCGACGGCATGGCGTTGGTCTCGGTCAGCCAGACCGGCTTGTCGATGCCGTACTTTGCCTGGACCCCTTTGTAGACGCCGTGGACGCGGTAGACGTCGTCAGGCGCACGGTACAGATTCAGCGAGACGGCGTCGTGGTAGAAGTTGTTGGCCACGGCACTCGGGTCCTGAGCCAGAATGCTCAGAATCCGGTCGTAAAACAGGGGACGATTGCTGTTGGTGTCGACCCAGTACGAGGTGCCTGGGAACGAGACGACCGCGTTGGGGTTGCCCTTTTTGGCGGCCAGGTAGCCGACCTTCATCAACTGGGCGAACTCTTCGTCGGTGCCGAGCCAGGTGAAACTCCCGCCTGCGCCGGGGTCGGTCGGCTTGAACTCGGGCTCGTTCCACACGATCCACTGGTTGATCTGCCCGGCGTAGAACTTTGATGTCTGGTAGACGTACTGACCGAAGTAGTTATTGGGGTCGTTGAACGCCAGGCCCAGGTTCTGCGGGACGGAGCGTTTCCCGTCACCGGGGTTGGCCGCCGCCCAGGCGGGCGTGAACTGGAACAGGCCGGCGACGCTGGTGCCCCGGTTGAGCTCGGCCTGGAGCTGACTCTTGGGCAGCGACTGGCCCAGATGACTGAAGTCACCGGCCTTGTCGGGCTGGATCTGGTCCCACGGTAGGACGACGCGTTCCCAACCGACGTTGATGTCGGCCATGACGGTCGGATTCCGGAAGCCTTCGGCGACGCCGAAACGCGTGTCGGCAACGGGGCCAACGTTCGACGGCGCGGCGTGCGCGGGCGAGACTGTGCCGGCGGCGGTAGCCAGCGCGAAGAGGCAGACGAAGAAGCTATAGGGGCGCATTAGGATCCATTCCTGATCCGCGCCAGCCGTTCGAGGCCCAATAAGCGCGAGCGCGCGATACTGCGTCCCGACCGGAGTGAGTCCAAGCCTTCCGGGCTGCAGGTTACAGGCGATCGGCCAATTGGTGCGCGTTCGTAACCTGGTTATCGACCAATTGTCGCCGGGCATGAGGGTACATTTGTCTGTTCCGTGTCGGGCGCTATAGTCAGGCGCGATGCTCGGTGCTGAGGTACCCCGACGCTCATCCTCGCGACGCATGCGTGACGCGGCCCGGCCGCTCGTCTCGCTACGTTCGCCGCTGCCACTGATCGTGGCCGGCATCGGCATCACCGTCCTGGTCATCGCCGTGGTGACGTTGCCGCCCCGCCCGGCCCCGCCCGATCCGTCTCAGACCGCGAACCTGGGCGATTCCGAGGCCCTGACCCTGGTCGCCCACGAGATGCGCTCGGGCGAATCGGCGGCCCGAGTGATGAACGCCGGCGAAGCGCGGTTCAACGACGGTACCTGGTACATCAGCGTCGGGGGCGCCCACTTCCACTTCACGCAGCGCAACCGCATCGTCGTCGCCGACGACCCGCCGGCCATCGACCTCCAGTACCGCTAACTGGTGAACGCGGCGGTCAACTCGTCGGCCCAGCGCTCGGGATCGACAAACCGCACGCTGTAGCCCGTGTCGTCCGGCGTGGGCGCGGCTGGGATATCCGCTTCGATCCAGCCCTCGGCCAGCCCGCGGACAACAATCTGCGTGGCCCGCGTCACGAAGCGGCTGTAGCTGACCTTCTCCAGACCCAGCGCCGCGTACGTCTCACGGCCACGCCCCTCAGCCGTCCACATCAACTCGATGAGTTTCAAGTGACGCGGGTAAAACTCGGAGATGTGCTGCGGCGCTGGCGCGAACCAGCGGTCGATGAAGCCTTCGAGCAACGCCATGGGGCGGTACTGGCCGCCACACTCGGTGCAGGTGCGCTCCGCGCCCGATTCGAGCCAGCCGCGCGCTCCGCAACGGTCGCAGATGGCGCGCCGCGCGCTGGGACTCCAACCTTCCTCAGCTTCGGGTCCGGGGGCCGGCCCGGTGGAGTCAGCTGCCATGGTCGGCGGATGCACCGCGCAGCCGCGCCGTGGCCTCGAGCACGCTGAAGAACTCGCGTGCCGCGGCCGAGAAGTAGCGATCTCGGCGCCGGGCGAGCACGAGTGAGCGGCTCAGCCTGGGTTGCAGCCGACGCAACGCGACGGCACCGTCGTGCGCATCGACCTCGGCCAACACCATCTCGGGCAGGATGGCCAGTCCGATGCCGGCGGCGACAAAGCGCAGCATGCTGTCCATCTCACCGCCGTCGAGCGCGATGTACGGCTCGAAACCCGCCCGCCGACAGGCCGCCAGGGTCTGATCGCGCAGGTCGTAGGTCCCCTCGCGCAGCATGACGAAGGGCTCGTGGCGCAATTGCGCCATGGGCACGCGGTGGCTGCCGCCGGCCAGGGGATGCCGGCGGGGCACGGCCAGCAGCAGCTCCTCTTCGAGCAGCGGCAGCGTCTCGAGGGCCGGGTGTCGAATCGGCTGGATCACGACCGCCAGGTCGAGCTCGCCCTCTTCCAGGAGCTTGAGCAGCGTCCGCGAGCCGGCTTCGCGGAAGGCGAGCCCGATCCCGGGGTGGCGCCGCGAAAAGGCCGCCAGGGCGCGCGGCAGCAGGTGGGTGCCCACGCTCGGCGGCGCGCCGACGGCCAGCGTGCCCTTGCGCAAGCCCGAGAGCTCCTGGACCTCGAGGCGCGCTTCGTCCAGGCGTCGCAAGACCGCGCGCGCATGCGGCAAAAACGTCTTGCCGGCCTCGGTCAGTGCCACCTGCCGCTTCATGCGGTGGAAGAGCGGCGTGCCGAGCTCGGACTCCAGCTTGCGAATCTGCTGGCTGACCGACGGCTGGGCCACATGGAGCTCTTCAGCCGCCCGCGTAAAGTGCAGGTGGCGGCTGACGGACTCGAAGTAGGCGAGCTGGTGCACCTCCACGGGTTCAGGCTGTCGCGGGCATTACAAGCTAGCTCCCGCGGGCGCTGTGACGGGTGTGAGCGGCAGGCGGTGGGTGCGAGTAGCCATTGATAGGCAGCGCCTATTGTAGTCAGGCGTAGCATCTCTTTGACGCTTTCCGACGGGCCGCCGTAGCCTCTAGAGACTCAGATGCGTGCCTGCATGTCACGACTCGCCTCCTCGACCTGCTGATGGCTGAGAGCTGACGGCCGACAGCTCATGTTGAGTTACCGTGGCCGTGAGGGCTACTGGGCCTGGCTGCTCCACCGCGTCAGTGGTGTAGCCATCATCCTGTTTCTGTTTCTGCACGTCCTGGACACCTGCCTCATTGGCTTTGGCCCCTCGGTCTACGAGACGTTCGTGGCGTACTACCGCGTACCGGTCTTTCGCGTCCTCGAAGTCGCCCTCAGCGGGGCCGTGCTGTATCACGGCATCAACGGTGTCCGCATCATCGTGATCGACTTCGTCGAAACCGCCACCCGCATCCAGCGGCAGTTGTGGTACGTCGTCTGGGCCTCGTTCCTGGTGTTGTTCCTGCCCGCCGCGTTCTTCATGCTCCGACCGGTGTTCTTCCCGAGCGTGCTGCGATGAGCCTCGGCAGCGCCACGCGCCAGGCGTACCAGCGCCGCATGCTCCGGCCCGCCGGCAGCAGCTTCGAGTTGTGGAGCTGGTATTTCTTCAGAGTCTCGGGCGTGCTGATGCTCATCCTGGTCTTCGGGCATCTGCTGATCGTCCACATCATCAACAACGTCGACGTCATCAACTACGAGTTCGTCGCCGAGCGCTGGCAGACGGTCGGCTGGCGCGTCTACGACTGGCTGCTGCTGTTCCTGGCGATTGTCCACGGCCAGAACGGCCTGCGCATCCTGATCGACGATTACATCCATTCGCGCGGCTGGCGCACGTTCGCGCATACCGCCAACTGGGTCTTCCTGGGGTTCTTTCTGGCGCTCGGCACGCTCACGATCGTGTCGTTTCCCTTCGCACCGGGATCCAAAACATAAAGGGGCAGGTGAATGAGTGCGGTCGCGGCGGTGGAATCGGTTGGCGAGCGGAGCGAACGCAGAGCGCCGTCAGCCGAACGGCACGACAGGTGGTGGATCCAGCCGCTGCTGGTCGTAGTGATCATCACGTTGTTCAGCGTCTACGCTCTGTGGGCTGCGCTGCAGAACGCGAACTACTACGCCGACCCGTATCTGTCGCCGTTCTATTCGCCCTGCCTCGCCCAGAATTGCCAGCACATCACGCTGCCGCTCCTGGGCAGCTGGTGGAACCTGTCGCCCGCGTTTCTGGTGCTGGGCATTCCGCTCGGCTTCCGGGCAACCTGCTACTACTATCGCCGCTCCTACTACCGCGCGTTCTTCTGGTCGCCCCCGGCATGTGCAGTCCCGGATGCGCGGTCCCGGTATCGCGGTGAGACGGTCTTCCCGTACCTGATCCAGAACATCCACCGCTACTTCTTCTACCTGGCGGTGCTGCTGGTGGTGTTCCTGTGGTGGGATGCGCTGCTGTCGTTCCGCTTCCCGAACGGCTTCGGGATCGGCCTGGGGACGCTCATCCTGGTCGGGAATGTGGCGTTTCTGTCGCTCTATACGTTCTCGTGCCATTCGTGCCGGCATCTGTGCGGTGGGTATCTCGACTCGTTCGCGAATCAGCCGTTCCGCCACCGGTTGTGGGGATACCTGACGCGGCTGAACACACGCCACGGCCTGTATGCCTGGATCAGCCTGTTCAGCGTGATCGTCGCGGATGTGTACGTTCGTCTCGTCGCGACCGGAATCATTCACGATCTGAGATTCATCTAATGGCGACCACTGTCATCCAGAACGCTGCCGGCCGCCCGCTTCGCTGCGCTCGCTCCCTGGCGGGAACCAGGTTGTCGGTTTCTACGCGCTTGCCAGCGGCCCGCCTCGCTGCGCTCGGTTCGTGGCGGGAACCAGGTTGTCGGTTTCTCGTGGCTTGCCAGCGGCCCGCAGCCGCGCGTCTGACGGCTGCTGCGGCCGGGGGTCGAACTCGTGACTGAGTACGAAACCCACGAGTGTGACGTGCTCGTCGTCGGCGCGGGTGGTGCCGGCCTGCGCGCGGCCGTCGAGGCATCGGCACAAGGTGCGCGGACCACGCTCGTCTGTAAATCGCTCCTTGGCAAAGCGCACACCGTGATGGCCGAAGGCGGCATCGCGGCGGCCCTGGGCAATGTCTGGCCTGAGGACAACTGGAAGGTCCACTTCCGCGACACGATGCGTGGCGGCAAACTGCTCAACAACTGGCGCATGGCGCAGATCCACGCCCAGGAAGCCC
>DATGER010000145.1:0-5315 GCA_035309865.1 Chloroflexota bacterium | reverse complement strand
GGAAGAGCTCGAGCTCCGCCGCTCGACCCACGAAATACTTGTCGCGCAACGCCGCGAGGCGGTCGGCCAAACGCGACGCCACAGTTTGCGATGCTGTCATGGGGTGCCCTGCGATGTGGCCCGAGTGTAGCTTCCGCGCGGAGTACAACTCAGGTCGCGACAGCGAAGTGCTCTGTCGAGCCGTACCAGGCTTGGACGGCGGATCGGAGGAGGACTTGCTTGCTGGACCGCCGCCCCGGTTGCGCACCCAGCTTTCGCGGAACATCCTCACTCGACACGCCGAGCCGGCGAGCGGCTGGGTTTCCAAGGCTTTGCGGTTTGGGAGACGACACCGCGACCTCGACGCGACTCGCGCAGTGCTTACACGCCTCGGTGTCGTTCTGGACTTGGCCGCCACTGACCGCGAGGACGGCGGGCGCCGCCGAAGGATCTCGCGGTCGAGCTACTCGTAGCCGATCGTCCGCTGCTGAGAGTTAGAGCGTCGACAATGCCGTGCGCTTCGGCTTCGCCATCGGGTGCTGCCACGTCGACTGTCCGCCGATCAGCTGGGAGTTCTAATTCGTGCCCCACCGAGACGTACATGCCCCCAACGGGCACCACCGCGATCCAGCAGCGTGATTTTAGGCTCGGACACCACCCTGCGTGCGCTCGCTGGTGGTGGCAGTCGGACTGTGTAGGTGCTGCCCCCGCCCTTTCGACTCTCCACAGTCTAATTTTGCCACCGTGCTCCTGAATGATGCCGCGCGACCCAGCCAAGCCGGATTCGGCTGCCGAAGACGTGTCCAGCGACATTTCCAGCCGCTGTCGCTGGGACCGAATTCTCGGCAGCCGGCCAAGAAATCGCTTCCGTTTGGCTGTGGGTGACAGCCAGGCATCAGCAGTAGATCAGCGGGTGGCGATCGCGCGTCAGCTGGATGTACGTATTCCGGGTGTGGCGGGGAGCTGCCTGTTCGGTCAGGAGGGAGCCCAGATAGTTGACGTAGCCAGTGCCGCTGCTCGAGGATCGCGATGCGATCTACAGCTCATCCGCTTCGAACATGTCGTGCGTCGTCAGCACCACGCTCACCCCGTACACCAGACGCAGCTCGGCTACAAAGCTTCGAATGCGCTGGGCGCCGCGCGGATCGAGCTTGACCGTGGGCTCGTCGAGGAACACCAGCGGATTGCCTGCCAGGAGCGTGCGCGCAATCGCCAGCCGCTGGCGCAGGCCGGCGGAGATGTGCATCGGCCAGGCGTCCTGGCCCGCCGGCCGTCGGGGCAACCAGCGACACGTTCGCGCGGATGTCCGCGGGCTGGTGCAGAAGGTCGAACCCTAGTACCGAGCCGGATCCGGTGCTGGGCTGGAGCAGGCCGCACAGGATCTTGATCAACGTTGTCTTGCCGGCGCCGTGCGGGCCGAGCACGCCCAGGATTTCACCGCGACGGACCGTCAGGTCGACCTCGTCGACGGCAGTCACCCGCGCCCCGGAGCCACGAAGGTGTCCGGCGACAGATCGCAGCGTGGCATCCAGCCAGGAGCCAGGGCGTTGCTCCGGTCGCAAGAAGAACCGCTTGCCGATCCGTCTACGTCGACGACGGGATCCGGGACGGTCAGTTCCATCGCGTCAGCGTCCCATTGCGACACGCTTTTTCGATTCCGAGCGGAAACCGCCACCAGCCCAGCGGAAACAGGATGGCGAGCCCGAGGATCTCGCCTCGCTGGACATCGAGGTCGATGCCATCCAGCGCCACCACCGTGCGCGGTGCCGCCGCGGTAAGCCGCATCGCCTGGCGCCGTCGGCGGAGCCACAGGAAGACCCCGCCCGATTCGCTCGTTGCGGCCGGGTAGCTCTGATAGACCTTCCGCAGCCCCTGCGCGATGACCCCCAACTCAACCGGCTCCGCGGAAACATGGTCCGTCGCCAGCACGGGAAGCTGACTCATGTTACGGGCGATGACGCGGCCTCTTCGTAGACCACCGCCTCACACCGCCGCGGCAGAAACACATACAACCGCTGGCGCTGGTTGTCGAAGGCGGTCGTGTGGGCGCCTTCTTGAGTGGTGAGCTGTTCGACCACGGCGAGCGCACGGCCGTCGACCACGTCGATCACGCCCGGTTGGCCGATCGCAGCGTACAGACGTTCGGTCGCCGAGCTAAACCAGATTGCATCCGGTTCGCCGGCGATCGGCACTCGTCCGAGCTCACGATCCGAGGCGAGATCGACCGCGACGACGACGCCAGCGTCGCAGGCCACGAACGCTCGATTGCCGGGGCGGTCGAGATCGAGGCCATGCGGACCGGCCGGGAGCCCGTCGATGCGCGCCCGCTGCTGCAGGGTGCCGGCAGCGAGTGCGACGACGCATGCTGGCTCGCGAATATTCACGAGGAAGCGGTCGCGCGGGGCGTCCCATATGCACCAGCGTGGACGGCCAGGTAGCTCGGCGACCGCAAGACCGGCGCCCGTACGCGGATCGACCAGGCGAGCGCTGTGCTCCCGCGTGTCCGCCACCAGAAGCTGTCCGCGACCAGCGTCCCAGGCCAGGCCGTTCGGACTCGGTCCGACGGTAATCTCACGGTGAACCGTGCAGGAAAGAGGATCGACCACGAGTACCTTGCCAGCTCCGCGTGCGGCGGCGAACACGAGTGCAGCGGCTCCCTGCGTACAGAGGACGCCGCTTGCATCCGGGCACCCTGGCACGCTGCGTTCGTGCCTCAGGGAGTCGCCGTCCACGACTTCGATCGACTCGTTGGAGGAGTGCGCGATGAACAATCGCCCGGTCGCGGCGTGCACATCCCCATGGTCGAATCCGCCGCCGGTGCCGTGCGGCGGGAGCTTGACGGACCCACGCAACGTCAAGGTCATGTGTAGCCTCCACGTCTGCTGAATATCCCTGCCGACTCAGTCACCATCGGACGCTCCCCACCAGTTCCCCCGAGCGCGCCTCGAACTCCAGCCGTGATGGCGCGGAAGAGTCGGTGCCTCGCGTGTCATGGATCTCCGGGCGGTGCAGGTGAGTTGGCAGTCCGCCACCCGGCTCCCAGGTCACGCCGTGGGCGCCTATCTCCGCTTCCTTCGACCATGCCGAGTCGCGGCTGTCATAGCCGAACCGCGTCGCCAGAAAGCCGATCGCGCCAAGGGCGACTACGAAGAAAATGAGCAGCTCCACGTGCAAGGACTCCTTCCCGGCGACTTGCGGCGACGAGTCAGTCGGCACGAAGGCTGTCCGCAAGTGCGTTTACGCGCGTGCGGATCTCGTCTCGCATCGGCTCGGCAAACTCGGTGCTGTGCAGACGCCACGTCTCGGCGCCTGGGACCTCGAATCGGATCTGTGGATTGCTGACTGTGATCAAGCGGTCCGCAGGACTAACCGTCTCGAGCCTGCGGGGTGCTTCGCAATCAAGGAACGGCTCGGCCGAAGTCCCCTCGAGCAGACGCGCCGCTGTTGGACTCAGCGCCTCGCCGGGCGCGAGGCCAGCGGATACCGCGCGCCAACCGGTCGGCGCGACATGATTGAAGAGCGCCGCGGCGAGACGACTCATGCCCGTGCCGTGCAGGCACACGAACACGACCGTCTTGTCACTGCTCACGTCTGGCCCTCCTGGCGACGGCACCAGGCGTACAGGGCGTCGTAGACCGGCAACTCGGCAGCCAGTTGCACATGGTCGTCGTCGTACACGGCGGCAAATCCCTGAGCGATGGCGACCAGCCCTCGTGATTCAGGCGTGAGGTCGCGCTGCTGCGTGTCCGCGCCGCGCACGATCAACGCGAGTCGGGCCATCGCCGGATCGTTCTTGGCGAGGTCGTACTTATGGACAATCGCGTCGAACGAACATTCCTCGCCATGGTGTCCGAGTTCGGCGTCAGGGATGTCGTACGGCGTGGCGCCCTCGCGCTCGGCGACGGCGAGCACCTGGTCGCGAGGCGCATACAGAAACTCAGCCTCAGGGTCGACGAAGCGCTTGATGAGCCACGGACAGGCGATGCGGTCGACTTGCGGACGCTCTCGCGTTACCCACTTCATTGCAACCTCCTTGAATGCGCGGAATTTAATGACTACGCCAGAATCTCGGCACCGGCGTTGCCGTTTACGACACGAGGAACGGTGTTATGGAGACCCGATTGGACGACGATTGCGCGAAGCGCGTCTGTTGAGCCTGGCACGGCGAGTCGCCGCACGGGGGGAACAGCCGCACGCTCAAGCAGAGCGGCGCGCGCGTGACCGTGGCCGCCGGGCGGAGCTCGACGGTTTGAGTGCCTGCATCTGGAGTGAATGCCATGGGGCCGAATATCGATCGATCTCCGATCCGCCGCGCTCGATGGGGGCGATCCGATTGAGTGCATCTAACACTCGTTACTCGCATATCCTACGTCATGGAAAGAGTGGACGCAACAGTTGCGCCTGGAGCCGGCGGCTGCCCTGAATCGGGCTGCGCGCACCCACTCCTACGGCAATGGATGGGCTGACAAGTTCATCAGCGGCCATATCGTGTCGCGGTGAACAGCGCACTACGCGCCATGACTAGTTGAAACGACCACCCGATGGCATGATGGTCTCGGCCACTCTCATCCAGACGTATGGTCAGGCACTCCAGCGCAGCGTCCTCGGCCACCTTGTTCAGCGACGATGAAAACTACCGGGGCATGTCAATCAGAGTTGCCGCCTGAAGCGCGGGGTTGAGGCGCCGGAGCAACATCGTGCTCCAAGACGATGGGAGTGCGATGAAGCAGGACGCGGAGGTCCGTTTGATGCTGCGCGAACGCGCCAAAGGCCGAACCCAGGAACAAGCTGCCGCACGTGCGGGTATGAGCGTGCGCACCGCGCGGGCGTATGAACGCCGTGCTCGGCTACCCAGCCAACTCAAACAGCCGCGGACGTACCGCTCGCGGCCCAACCCGTTTGCCGACGACTGGCCATGGATCGCCAAGTTGCTCGAGGACGACCCGGCGTTGCAGGGCCAGACGCTGTTCGGACTGCTGTGCGAGCGGCAGCCTGGTCGCTATCAGGAAGGGCAGTTGCGCACGTTGCAGCGGCACATCGCCTCCTGGCGGGCGCAGTACGGACCCAATCGTGAGGTGATGTTCCCACAGGTCCATGAACCAGGCGAAGCCGCGCAGTCGGACTTTACCTACATGAACAGCCTGGGCGTCACGCTGGGCGGGGTGGCGTTTCCACATCTGGTGTACCACCTGGTGCTGGTGTCCCTGGCCGTGCGAAGGTATACACCGGTGGCCGGATGAATGTCGTCGGTGGCGGCCAGAAATGGCAGTCACCGGTGGCCAGTTGAAAGTCCCCGCCCTCGTAGAAGCAACGCTATAGGCGCCCCTCCCCGGGGG
>DATGER010000144.1:0-6818 GCA_035309865.1 Chloroflexota bacterium | reverse complement strand
CCAGGGCGTCCCCCCGCGAGGGTTTCCGCACATCGGTCCCACCCGGACGCGGTTTCCCCCAGAGGTGTCCCAGCGGGACGCGGTTTCCCCCGAGGTGTCCCAGCGGGAGGCGGTTTTCCCCAGAGAGCTCCCATCGGGAGGCGGTTTCCCCCAGCGGGGTCCCATCGGGAGGCGGTTTCCCCAGCGGGGTCCCAGCGGAAGGCGGTTTTCCCCGGAGGGTCCCATCGGGACGCGGTTTTCCCCAGAGGGGTCCCCGTGTGGGGTAAATCAGGTTAAAAACTCCGCGACGTGAGTATTGACACGCACATTCAGGATCAGCTGGATCGTCTCGGGGTCGCGTACGCGCTCTTCCCGTGCGATCCGGCCCTGGCGGATACCGCCAACTTCTGTGCTGCCTACGGGTTCGAGCCCGAGGATTCGGCGAACACCATTCTGGTCATCGGCAAGTCCGACCCGCCGGTCTATGCGGCGTGCGTGGTCCTGGCCACGACGCGCCTGGACGTCAACCGCGTCGTTCGTCAGCGCCTCGGGACGCGCAAAGCGTCGTTTGCGCCGGCCGAAGAAACCCGCGCCATCACCGGCATGGAGATCGGCGGCGTGACCGTGTTCGGTCTACCGGCCGAGTTGCCCATCTGGGTCGACGCCCGTGTCGTTGCCCGCAAACGGATCGTGCTGGGTGGTGGGAGCCGTTCAACCAAGGTGCTTGCCCCACCGGCGATTCTGCTCAAACTTCCCGGCGCGGAGGTCGTGGAGGGACTGGCGACGGAGGCCGGCTAGCCGGCGATGCCGAGATCCTGCAGCCACTCATCCGCACCGGCGGCGGGGCGGCGCCAGGGTTTCGGGGGCCGCCCGCGGCGCGGGCGTTCGTCGAGCTCGTCGTCGATGTCCTCGTAGGTCGAGAACGTCTCGAGCTCGTCCATGATGACCCCGCCGCCGCACGTCGAACAGCGGAAGTGCTCGCCGCCCACGATGCGGACGGCCGGCTCGCGGGCGTCAGCTGGACGAAACGCCGCGAACTGCGGCGGCGGACCGACCAGTGATCGTCGCGCGGGATCACCGGGCGGCAGCGGACCGACCAGACGCCCGGTGACGCGCCCGCACATCAGGCAGCGCAGGTCAGCTTGCACCCAGTCCTTACGTCCCGCCATGACCATTTCTTGACGTCCTTTCGGAGCGACCCGCGAGATTGCCAGTTCAGACGGGGCCAGCCTGGACTCGCTGCCTATATCTACGTACACACCGCCTACTTCGGTTCCACGGGGGCGTGTCACAACTCGGTACGTCCCAGGGGCCCGCGCGCCGGGTAATCAGACGCTGCCCGCCAGCGCATGCGGAATACCCCGGGGTCCGTATCCGCTTCAGGCCAAAGTCTGATGTGGCAGGTCAATCCAATAGCGACGCACGGGCGCGGTGAATTCGCGAACCCGGAAGATTCCCTCCAGGACACCCCCGTTGGCTTCGATGATGCGCCGCGACGCGAGGTTGTCGTCGGCGCAGACCAGCAGCACCCGACGCAACCCCAGGCCACGGGCGCGTTCCAGGCCCAGCCTCAGGGCCAGTGTGCCGAACCCGCGACCACGCCAGGACGGGCGGATTTCGTAGCCGATGTGACCGCCCAGCCTGCGGAGACGTGAGTTGAGCCGGTGCCGCAGGTTGACCCGACCCACGTAGGCTTCGCCGTCGATCAGCCAGAACACACTGGACGGGACGCGGGCGGGCTCTGGCGGCTGCCGACCCTGATCGCCAATGAGTTGCTGCACATAGGTCGGGAAGTCGCCGATCAAGTCGTGGCGGTGGTCATAGATCCGCTCGCCTCCCGCCGCGCCAAACTCGCGCTCGGCGGCCAGAAACTCGTCGCGATATTGCTCGGTGGGCTCGAGGAGCACCGCCACGAGGACACTCCCGTCGATGACGGCCGCGGCCCGGCTCCGCACCGTGCCCGGCAGGCCTGGGCGAAGCGTACCAACCGCTCGCCTCCGCCACGCGCATCTCGAAGTGGCAGTCTCGCCTCGGTGCTAAGCTTTTGGGGTCATGGCCAGCACGGGTGTCGGCGCCGCAGTCGTTGCTCGGCATGCGGCGGTGAATGGGCACGCGCCGGGGCCGGCTACCGTGGTGCGGAACCCGGGGTTGCCGCTGGATCTGGACTGGGTGCACGAGGCGCGGTTTACCAACCGCAGCGCGGCCGAGCGTCGGGCGGCCACGTTGCCGGCCCGACGCAGCGTCAAGAAGGCCTGGCAGGCGGCGTGGTTGCTGCGGGCGGTCACCTGCATGGACCTGACGACCCTTCAGGGTGACGACACGCCGGGCACCGTGCGCCGGTTGTGCGCCAAGGCGCGCCAGCCGGTGCGTCGCGAGGTGCTCGACCTGCTCGGCGTCGGGGATCTCGGCATCACCGTGGGCGCGGTGTGCGTCTATCACAGCCTGGTGGCGACGGCCGCCGAAGCGCTGGCCGGCTCAGGCATTCCGGTGGCGGCGGTGTCGACCGGTTTTCCCTCCGGGCAAATGCCGTTCGAGACCCGGCTGGGCGAGATCCGCGCGTCCCTGGCGGCGGGCGCCGATGAGATCGACATCGTCATCTCGCGGGCGCACGTCCTGCGGGGCGACTACGCCGCGTTGTACGACGAGGTGCGCGCGTTTCGGGAAACCTGTGGCGACGCGCACATGAAGACGATCATCGCCACGGGCGAGCTTGGCACGCTGCGCAACGTGCGCGCCGCGAGTCTGGTGTGCATGATGGCCGGGGCCGACTTCATCAAGACCTCGACGGGCAAGGAACCCACCAACGCCACGCTCGCCAACAGCCTGATCATGGTGCGGGCGGCGCGCGACTACTTCGAGCGCACGGGCTGGATGATCGGCTTCAAGCCGGCGGGCGGCATCCGCACGGCGAAACAGTCGCTGGACTGGCTCGCGCTGATGAAGGAAGAGCTGGGTGACGCGTGGCTGCGCCCGAACCTGTTCCGCATCGGCGCCAGCGGCCTGCTCACCGACCTCGAGCGTCAGTTGTGGCACACGGCCACCGGCCACTACGCCGCGGCCCACCACCAACCAATGCCGTGAGCGGGCGATTTTGTGATGTCGCCATGACGCTTTTTCGCCCTCGCGTGACGCTTTTTCGGGTTCGCGTGACGCTCCCCGTGACGTTTCGTCGTTACGCTTAGCTCATCTGAAGGCGGGCGGGCGGCGGCGATGGCGAATGCGGTAGCCGAGATATTCGAGACGATGGCCTGGGGGCCGGCGCCGGAGGCGGCAGAGGCGGCGGTGGCCTGGCTCGAACAGCACGCGCGGAGTTTCGGGCACTTCATCGGCGGGCAGTGGCGTCCGGGACTCGCGACGTTCGAGGTGTTCAACCCCGCCAATCGGCAGGTGCTGGCCCACGCGGCGCAGGGGACGCCCGAAGATGTCGACGCAGCGGTCAAAGCGGCGCGCGCTGCCTGGCCCGCCTGGCGCGCCGCACCCGGGCACATCCGCGCCCGCTACCTCTACGCGCTCGCGCGTCAGATTCAAAAACACAGTCGCCTGTTGGCGGTGCTCGAGACCCTCGACAACGGCAAGCCGATCCGCGAGTCGCGCGACCTGGACGTGCCGCTGGTCGCGCGCCACTTCGCCTATCACGCCGGCTGGGCGCAGCTGATGGCCGACCAGTTGCCGGGGTACGCCCCGATTGGCGTGGTTGGCCAGATCATCCCGTGGAACTTTCCGCTGCTGATGCTGGCCTGGAAGGTGGCGCCGGCGCTGGCGATGGGCAACACGGTGATCCTGAAGCCCGCCGAGTTCACGCCGCTCACCGCGCTGTTGTTTGCCGAGATCAGCCAGGCGGTCGGGTTGCCGCCGGGCGTGCTCAATGTGGTGACGGGCGACGGTGAGACGGGCGCCGCGATCGTCGCCCACCCGGGTGTCGACAAGCTCGCGTTCACCGGCTCGACCGAGGTCGGCCGCATCATTCGCCGGGCGACCGCCGGCTCGGGGAAGCGGTTGTCGCTCGAGCTCGGCGGCAAGTCGCCGTTCGTGGTCTTCGACGACGCCGATCTCGACGGCGCCGTCGAGGGACTCGTCGACGCGATCTGGTTCAACCAGGGCCAGGTGTGCTGCGCCGGCTCGCGCTTGCTCGTCCAGGAATCGATCGAACGCCCGTTCCTCGACAAGGTCCGCGCGCGCATGCGCAAACTGCGGGTCGGCGATCCGTTGGACAAGGCGATCGACATCGGCGCTACCGACAACCGTGGAGGAAAGACGGCTACTTGTTCTGCCAGGGCCAGTTATCGAGTCTTCCAATGAAATCGTGAAACTGGTCGCCCTCGCCGCCATCGTGAAATGGTTCAACATTCAGTTCGTGAAGGGTCACGAGCGTCTCGTGGACCCCTGCCATGAACTGTTGCTCCAGCATCTGGAGCCAATACCTCTCCCTGGTCCGTCTGCATCTGCTCGAGGAGGACATTCATTGCGGGCTGATATCGGCCAGGCGGCGGCGTTAGCGTTTCTGATGCCTGCCCGATCCGTTTGGCCCCCAATCTGGGCCTGACCCTCCCGACAAGCTCTTACTAGCTCATCGATCACTCTCTTGTAGCTGGTCCGATCGCTCATCGGCAGAAGTATGCTCCGGGCGCCCACGCGATCGAACAGGCCCGGCACAGGGCCTAGTGCCGGCGACGAACTCGGCTGGGTCCCGCAGCTCAAACTGGTCAGGCAATTCCGGGCGGTCGGAGGGGAGGTTGAGTTCGATATTTTTGAACGGACTCATCCGCAAATCCGGTGAACGCGGCGCTTGGGCGAGTCAGCGTGGGCAGCGATGGGATGCCTCACGCGGCGCTGATGACGCGGCGGCGCAGGAGGTGAGTGGACGCGCGGCCGTAGCCTTGCCGTTTCAGGAGTTTCACTTTGGTCACGGTGCCTTCGACCGGTCCAGTGGACCAGGGCAGCGTCAATCCGTTGACGACCGCAGCGCGATCTGCCTGAATCCCATGCGCGAGGCTCACGAATGGACGAAGAATGCTGGCCTCGGCGTCCACCAACCAGTCATCGAGGTCGCGCACACTCCGCCTGGCGATGACGCGACGGAAGCGCTGCAGCAATGCGTATCCGAGGGCGAGTCGCTCGTCGCCCTCAAGGATGACCCGGAGTGCATCGAGCTCGTACGGTTCGAGTTGATCTGGCGGACGGAGACACAGCCAACGTACGTTGACGCGCTTGACGCGGGGCCGACCACGCCGACGTCCTCGGCCAGGTTCTGGCGGCGGACGTGGACCGCGCCAGGGCTGGAGTGCCTGCATGAGCAATGAATAGCTGCCCTGATAGCCCTGAGCCTCCAACTCGCGCTGGAGCTGAGCGACGTTGGTGCACCCGGCCTGCCAACGCCCCTGGAGGTAATCGATGAACGGCCGGAGCGTCGGTGATGTGAGGCCGCTTGGCTTTGGATGCTCAGCTGGGCGATTGCGCGGTGGTGCCGGCGCCGCCAGGTAACGTCGGACGGTCCGTCGGTGCATGCCCATCTCTCGCGCAATCCGCGCGATGCCGTACCCGGCAGCGCGCCGACTACGCACGTCGTCCCAGCGTGCGCTGCGACGTGTTCGTCGTATGGCCAGGTCTTGCTGAGTTTGGCTGGGCGGTGGCAACGGCGCCGTTGGACTCGGGCCTAGCTGCTCGGTAGGTTCGCTGACGACCACGTATTCGATGTGCCGTCGACGGCTGCGCAACACTTCGTCGAGCGCGGCTCCAGCATTCGCGCTCAAGTGGAACCGGTCAGCCACCTGGATCGCGTCGGGCGCCCCTTGTCGACCGCCTTCGGCGTACGCCCCAGCGCGATCCCGCACGATGATCTCCACACCTGGGTGATGACGCAGCCAGTTCGCGAAGACGTCGGCGGTGCGATCATCGAGCAGATCAATCGGTCGGTGCGTCTCAAGATCGATGAGCAACGTGCCATAACGGCGCTGCTTCCGGCGCAAGGCCACGTCATCGACACCCAGTACCCGCGGACCACGCTGGTCGTCGGCATCCCTGAGCGCATGCAGGAGCCGCAGGAGTGTGTCTGGACTGACTGGCACGCCGGCCCTTCGCGCCAACCGAGCGCCACCCTCGCCGCCGGCCTGCAGCGCGAACGTCGTCAGCAGATCGGTGGTGCCGTCTGTCCGCCGCGCATAGCGCGCCAATGCGCCGTCGAAGCGTTCGGCGAAGATCTTCCGCGGGCACGTGGGCGTATCGCAGAACCATCGACGGCTGTGCACCCGCATCCGCACGGTCTGCCCGCGCCACGGCAGATCGAGTGGGTGACGTTCGTAGCGACTGTGCTGGCGCCAGCTCAGCTCACCACACTGCGGGCACGGGACAGCGGCACGTGTGGGTTCGACCACGAGCACCAGATTGCCATCGCTCTCGACAACGATGAGGACGATGCACCAGCGCTCCGACTCTGCCCCAATAGACGCGGCCATCGTGACTCTCCTCGAGGCTCACGCTAGCGCGATCGGCCACGGACCGGAAGAGCCTTGACATCCACGTCATCAAAAGCCCGGGAGAGTCCGTACCCTCCCCATTGTCAAAACCAGGGAGGTTGGCACTTTCCAAGTCATGTTCGAGTCCGATGACCAACGAACACGTACCGTCCTCGTACCGAGACTGGTATTTCGCCCAGTGTCCCGCAGCCATGCACGGCCTAGCGTGATCCCCGCCCGTTGAGGCGAGTCGGAGTAGGAATCATGGTTAACCCACAACCCCCTCCACAGATCCGGACGTGCGGCTTGCCCGCATCCGGCTCCTACCTCAGGTGATGACGCCATGTCGCTTCAACGGGTAGGGATGGCAGGGCCGTGCGGGCGGCA
>DATGER010000143.1:0-43419 GCA_035309865.1 Chloroflexota bacterium | reverse complement strand
CTTTGAGGAGCTGCTTGGCCTTGTCCGGACTGAACGGATACATGTTCAGGTCCGGCATCCCCATCCAATCCGGCCCGATGATGGTCTGATTGACGACCTGCGCTTCGCCCTGGTAGATCGCCTTGACGATCGACTCACGATCGATCGCGTACTGCATCGCCTGCCGGACGCGCTTGTCCTGGAGGTAGTCCTTGGCCATGTTGACCGCCAGGAAATCGATGCTGGGGCTCGGCACGCTCACGATCGAAAGCGTCGGTACCTTCTTCATGCGGTCCATCTCTGAGGTCGGCACGATCATCAGGTCGAGCTCGCCCCGCTCCATCTGGGCGAGCGCCGCGTCGACCGCCAGGATCTTGAAGAAGAGCCGGTCGAGCTTGGCCCTGGCGCCACCGTAGGAGTCGTTGCGCTTCAGCTCGGCGTACTGGTCGGTCTGATACTGGACGAACTGGAAGGCGCCGGCCGAGACGCTCGGGTTGAGCGAGAACGGATGCGGTTGCAGCTGGTCCGGCGCGACATCCCTGAGGGTGTGCTCGGGCAGGATGCTCAGCCCTGAGAAGTCGCCGAGCGTGAGCAGGAAGGTCGAGTCTGGGCGCCGGAGCGTCATTTTGACGGTGTAGTCGTCGGGCGTCTCCAGGCCCGAGATCGTTTGAGCTTGCTGATCGCCGTACTCGGTCGCGCCCTGAATGTCGAGGAGCCGGCCGCGCCAGTAGGTGGCGGCCCGCTTGTCGACTGCCCGCTCGAAGGTAAAGCGCACATCCTTCGAGGTGAGCGGCTGGCCATCCGAGAAGTTGATGCCCTTCCTGAGGGTGAACGTGTACGTCGTCGCGTCTGGCGACACGTCAACCTTCTCCGCGAGGTCCGGCACGGCTTCGAGCTTGTCGTTGACACGCATGAGCGCGCCGTAGATCAGGCGCTCGACGCCCTGCTCGGAGCCGGCGGTGGAGTACAGCGGGTTGAACGTGACCGGCTTCGTCCACTGCACGCTGATCTGGCCGCCCGTCGAACCCGCTTGCGCGGCGCTCGCCGCCGTCGCACCCGCCGCGGGCGTTGGCGCAGCCGCGGCTGACGAGACCGTCGGCCTGGCGGCAGCCGCGGGCGCCGGGGCCAACGTCGGCGCGGGCGCGGCGGGCGCCGCCGGACCACAGGCCGCGGCTAGCGTGCCGATCGCCGCCACTCGGGCGCCGGCCACAAGCCTGCGCAGGAACGCACGCCGGCTCTGCCCGCGCTTGAGCGGTTCGAAATTCGAGTTATCGAGGTGCGATCGCGTATTCATCAGGCTCGGCGGCGAGCATTCGGTGCATGGTAGCCGAACGGCGACTCACTGCGAGCCGGCGCGGGCACCGTAGGCCTGTGGATCGAAACCCTTGACGAAGAGCCAGATTGGCAACCCCAGCTCAAAGAACATTCCGGGCACCGACAGCGTGAGGCCGATGTGCAGGCTCGAAGAGCTCGGCGATCGCCCCGGCCATGAGACTCACGTAGCCAACAAAGCCGACAACCGCCAGGAAACGGGGGATGAGCCGGGTCCGGAACAGGAGCGAACACAGGAACAAGCACCCGAATCCAAGCGAGACCTCGGCGATCTGGTAGGCCATCGTGTTCGTCTGGACCGCGAGCGCCCCGAGGGGTTGCGCCCAGGTCGCGTTCGCCTGTCCAGCGTCGGCCGCTTGCTGGCCCAGCGGAACGATCATCAGCAAGGCGAGCACCCCAACGTCGAGCAGGACGACTTCGACAAGCATCGTGGCCAGGTACGCCAACGCGGTGCGCTTGCCGTGCTTCTCCAGGATGGGGAAGAACAGCACTGCCTTGCCCACATCCACCGCGGTGTTCAAGAACATCAAGAACGCGCCAAGCACCACGGTGGTCTGATGCGCGGAGATCGTCGACAGAAAGTCAGGGGTGCCAGTCACCGAAGACACGAGCACGCTGCCGACCATGTACACGACGAACCCCGCCAGAAACAGCGCGCCGATGACGCGCGAATAGGTCATCCTGGATCCCGGAGCATCGTCTCGGGGTGCGTGATCGACGTGGCCATTGGTGCGCGCGGCAACGGGCGCGAAACTATCGGAGACAGCACGAACGGTGGATTGCATGAGCGGCTAGCGCCTCCTTCAGAGGTCGTTGGTGGGTGCAGCGGGGCAGTCAAAACTGGACGCCGGGGCGCCGCACGCGCGGTCGAAAAGTCGGGCGATGGTTGCGCTCGTCAGATGGTGATGACGATCCTTCCCTGGGCGTGTCCCTGTCCCTGATACCGGAGCGCTTCAGCGGCCTCCGCCAGCGTGTACTGCCGGTCCATCACCGGCTTGACCTTGCCGGACTCCAGCATCCCCCTCAGAACGGCGAGGTCCGGCTGCGTCTGGTGGCCCGTCAGCAACACGATTCTTCCCCGCGCGGACAGGGACGCCACGGCGACCTTGAGCACCCAACCCAGGCGCCCGACGGAGGACACGTACACACCGTTCGGCGCCAATACGCGCATGCAGTCCGACAACGGGCGGCTGCCGGCGAGGTCCAGCAGCGAATCGAACCGCTTGTCGGATCGCGTGAAGTCCGTCTCGGTGTAGTCGATGACGTAGTCAGCGCCGAGGGACCGCGCGATGTCCACATTCCGCGTGCTGCATACCGCGGTCACTTCGGCACCCAGTGCCCTGGCGATCTGGATGGCGAATGTGCCGACGCCGCCCGAGGCGCCATTGATCAGGACCGCGTGGCCTGGCTGGACCCTGGCCTTGTCGCGGAGGGCTTGCAGGGCGGTGATGGCCGCGACCGGTACCGCCGCGGCCTGCTCGAACGTCAGGTTGGTAGGTTTGGAACCGATGCGGTCCGCGGGAACGCAGGCGTATTCGGCGTAGCTGCCGTGGACCTCGCCGAACACCTCGTCGCCGGGCTTGAACTGGGTGACGTTGCGCCCAACCGCGGCCACGCGCCCCGCCATCGCCATGCCCGGAATGCGAAGTTTGGGCCGAAACAGCCCGAACGCGAGGCGCGCCGCGTACGGTCTGCCCAGGAGGGCGATCCAGTCGGCCGTGTTGACGGCCGCCGCGTGGACCCGGACGAGCACCTCGTCGGCCAGCGGCGCTGGCTTGTCGACCTGCTGGAGCTCGAGCACGTCCGGTGAGCCGTACGTGTCCTGGACGATGGCCTGCATGATCGTCGTCTGTGTGGCCTTCATTGCTTCCGCTCCCGTGCGACCGCAACTGGTGGGTCGGGTTGAATTGGATGGACGGCGATCAGCGGCATTCCGAGATCGCGCACCGTTCTGAGCAAGCCGTGGAGTGCGGACTGGTCGAGCACTGGACCGGTGAGCAACGTGTCGCCGTTGTCGTCCAGCGTGACGGCGAGGCCGCCGAACCAGTGTGTCCACTCCGGACTCAGCTGGCCCTTGATCCTGATCTGATATGCCAGTGGCTGACCTGAACCACCGGCCGAGTTGCTGTCGTCTGGCATGACCACACTCCCTGTGCCACTGCTCGATCTACCAGGAGCATGCCTACCCCTCGGTGTGCACAGGGAGACACGAAGGTGTTGTTCGCAGTGTTGTTGTGTGGCGGGGGTTCAGGTTAGGCCAGACCCAGCTGGCGAGCGCGGACCACAGCTTCGGTGCGTCGCTGGACCTGGAGTTTGCCGAAGATTTTTCGGTTGTGCCCCTTCACCGTGTCCAGGGCGAGGAACAGCTGCTGGCCAATCTCGCGATTCGAGAGTCCTTGAGCAATGAGCCGGAGGACTTCCAACTCGCGCGGACTCAGTGGGTCTCTGAGGGCCTGGGCGGGAGGCCGCTCTTCTAATGTGCCGAAGACCGCGAGTAACCGCCCGATATAGTCTGTCATCCGTCCGCTCGCCGCGGCCGCGGCCAGAAGGCGGCGCATGGGTTCGCCCTCGTCAGCAAAGCTACGGACGAATCCGCCCGGCTCCGCACACGCGAGCGCGTCAACGAGCAGTTCCACAGCCCTGTCCGCGTCGCCATGCGCCTGGAGCGCGATGGCCTGGAGAACCAGCACCTTCAGCCGTTCATCCGCCCAGGCCTTGGCCTCCACGTGCCGGCGCCAGCGGTCCAGCACTGCCAGCGCCGCGGCAGTGTCGCCCATGGCCAGCTGCACCCGGGCCTGGCTGAGGGGGAGTTCGTACGCCGCGGCCAGCTGAGCCGCCGCCGCCAGATTGCCCTGGCGCAGCAATGTCAGCACCCGCGCGCCAGCGAGATCGGCCACCCGAAACCCGAAGTTGTGCTGGTGTACGAACTCGTCGGCTTCAGCCAGCATAGCTACGGCACCAGCTACATCCCCCTGCGCAAGCCGCAGGCGGGCGACAAACACCGCGTACGACGCGAACGTGTCGACACTGTCTATCTGACGCGTCAGTTGGAGGCAGTCTTGGCCATGCGCCTGGGCAGCACGCAGATCGTTCCATTCGTAGGCGATACGCGCCAGGCCAAGATGCGCCTCGGCGGCAATTGTCCGCGGCGGATCACCCGCCAACTGCACGACCCGCTCGAAGGTTCCGGTCGCCGCGGCCAGCTGGTTGTCCGCCTCCTGTACCTGGCCCAGACTGAGTGTCGCCGCGATGGTGTAGATCGAGTCCCGAAAGGGTGGACTGATCCGTAGTACTTCGGCAAACGCCTCGCTGGCCGCGACCCGGTCGCCCTGGAGTTGATGGGCATAGCCCAGCGTGTAGGTGGCGGCAATCCGGATCGGCAGGTTGCCATTGTCCAGATACTCCAGGGCGCGGTGTGACTGGGTGATGATGGTTGGTGCGTCGTGCTGGATGATCGCCAGTGTGGCCCGAATCGAGGCAATCCGTCCGACAAGGTCGCGATGCGCCTGGTCCGGGTTGGCCGCCTGCAGCGCTGCTTCAGCCGCCTGGAGCTTCTGTTCGACGGCGGTCGGTCGGCCGCCAAAGAACAACGCGGTGGCATACGTCACCCACAGCCCGGGCCGGGCATCCAGGACTGGCATCGGCAGTGATTCCAGCCATTTGAGGACCGGGGCACCCGCGCCGCGAAATTGCAGCGGCACCCCCTGGCCTTCGATGAGGCGCTCCGCGCGTGCAACATCATTGGCCGCCGCGGCGTGATGAAACGCTTCAATCTCCAGCCCCTGGTCCTCATACCACTGGCTGGCACGACGGTGTAAATCGATCACTTCCTCCGGCGCCGCATCCCCGGTCAACGCGGCGCTCGGGTGGTGCAGTCGCTGGCGCAGCAAATCCGCGAAGAGATGGTGATAACGGTACCAGCGCCGTTCATTGTCCAGGGCGACGAGGAACAGGTTGGCACGTTCGAGGTATTCCAGGGTTGCTTGCCCGGCAGCCCTGGGTTGCTGCAGCACGGCATCACACAGGGGGCCGCACAGCTGGTCCAGGATAGATGTGCGCAACAGGAACGTCTGAATGCTTGTGGACTGCCGTTGCAGGACCTCCTCCAGCAAGTAGTCGAGCACGAAACGGTGGCTGCCGGTGAAAGACTGGATGAAACTGGTGGCGTCTGGATTGCCCTCCAGTGAAAGGGCGGCCAATTGCAGGCCGGCAATCCAGCCTTCGGTGCGGGTTTCCAGGACGGCGACGTCGTCTGCCGAGAGGTTCAGGCCCATCGCCTGGTTGAGGAATGCAGCGGCTTCGGAGGACGCAAAGCGCAGGTCGTTGACGCGCAGTTCGGACAGTTGGCCGCCGCCGCGGAGCCGTGCCAGCGAGAGTTGTGGATCCTCGCGCGTCGCGATGATCACGCGCAGTTGTGAGGGCAGGTGCTCGAGAAAAAAGCTGACAGCCGTGTCAACCGGTCGGGCATCGATGACGTGGTAGTCGTCGAAGACCAGGACCAGATTGTCCGGTCGGAGCGCGATGGCATTGAGTAGCGCGGTCAGAATCGACTCCGTTGGGGGTGGCTGAGGGGACTGGAGCATCTCCAACAACGCTGCTCCACCGGTGATGTCCGCGATTGTCCGGACCGCCGCGACCAGGTAGATCAGGAAGCGAGTGGGGTCGTTATCGCGTTCGTCCAGTGACAGCCACGCCACCTGACGGTCGCTCCCAGCCGCCCAGGCACTGACGAGCGTGGTCTTACCGAAGCCAGCGGGGGCCGAGATGAGCGTCAGTTTCCGGTGCAGGCCTGTGTCTAACCGCTCGACCAGACCGGGACGGAGGACCAGTTTCGGTGGAGGTCCAGGACGAGACAGCTTGGTAACTAGAATTGGGGTTGCCACAGCTCGCCGCCTCGGTCAGAGCACGCTCGATCCTTTCAGGATAAAGGTATCGCCGTAGTCGGCGCGGCAGTTGGTTCCCGCGATCATTTAGTCTTTGCGCGTGCTAACTCCAACGTCGGGAGGAAGAATGCAGTTCACACCTTGTCACCTGGGTGTCTTCGCGGCAGCCAGTGAGCAGACGGGCGGGCCTGGCGCCAGTACCCGCCCGCGCGGCGCGCGCCGCGAGGTGATCGTCGGCGGTCGGCGCGTCAGAACGATCGACATCCACGCCCACTGCGTGGTTCCCGAGGCTCAGGCGCTGCTCGGGCTGACCACGCCCGCGACCCGGTTCGGACAGGGCATCGACGAGGTTGGCGCTGAACGCTTGCGCGTCATGGACGAGCAGGGGATCGACGTCGAGGCGCTGAGCATCAACCCGACCTGGTACCTGGCGGAGCGCGACGTCGCCGAACGGGTGGTGAGCATTCAGAACGAACGGCTCGCGGAGTACTGCGCCTCCCATCCGGATCGCTTCGTCGCGTTTGCGTCGGTCGCGCTCCAGTTTCCCGACCTCGCCGCTCGGCAACTGGAGCACGGTGTCAAAGAGCTCGGACTGCGCGGGGCCGCGGTGGGCGCGACCGTGGCCGACGCTGAGTTCGCCGATCCGAAGTTCCACCCCTTCTGGGCCAAGGCCGAGGAGCTCGGGGTGCTGATCTTCATCCACCCTCAGGGCACGCCTGACGTCGCGCGGCGGCTCCGGGGCAACGGCTGGTTGGCCAACACGATCGGCAACCCGCTGGACACGACGATCGCGCTCTCACATCTGATCTTCGAGGGCACGCTGGATCGGTTCCCCGGGCTCAAGCTCTGCTCCGCCCACGGCGGCGGCTACCTGCCCTCGTACGCGGCGCGGTCGGACTATGCCCTGCGCGTCCACCCGGAGATGGACACCGGGGTGGCACTCAGGAAGCGGCCGTCGGACTACTTGCGTCAGATGTACTACGACACGCTCGTGTTCACGTCCGAGGCGCTGCGGCATCTGGCCGCCGAGGTGGGTGTGGGCCAGCTGATGCTGGGCACGGACCACCCGTACCCGTGGCAATCCGCATCGGTCGACCACATCCTCCAGGCGGAGGGCTTCACCGACGACGATCGCATCGCCATGCTCGGGGCCACCGCCGGCAGCGTCCTCGGCATCGCACGCTAAGGTCGTCGGGGATCAGGCCTGGCCGAGAGCTCGTGCGCGAGAGCAGTTGCCCAGCCGCCGTCGCGCAGCGGATGCACGCTCACCCAGACGCGGTCCCGCCATTCGCTCAACTCGAGGGTGCCCGGACGGTCCGGGATCCGCAGGTGCCAGTGATGGCTGCCAGCGCGCCCAGCCAGCGCGCGCTCGCTGCGAACGACGAGACCGCGGCGGCGGCACTCCTCGAGGACCTGGTTGGCGGTGAGCTTGAGATCGACCTCGACCACGGCGGGTCTGATCGTAGATCCGCAGAGCGTGCGGCATCCAGGCGCTCAGGGCTGCGGATCGAGGGCGGTTTTGACCACCCAGCCGAGCGTGCCGATGGGTGCGCGGCGTTCGTTGTCGGTGGTGGAGTCGGACGGGCAACTGACGAGTCTGACCCGCGCGGCGCGGTCGGTGGTGGTCAGGACCTCGACCTGACAGCCGACGTCCAGGCGGCCGAGATCGGCCAGGTCGAGGAAGCGACTGCGGATCGCGGCGGACTCGCTGGCGGCGAACTCGGCGGTCAGATCGATCACCGTGGCCCGGGGCGGCGGGGCAGTCGCCTGCGGAGTCGGCGGCGCGCTCGGGCCGGGTGCGCAGCTACACAGGAGGAGCACCGTTGGGACCAGCACGAGCCGTAACCGCTGCACCGGCCAATCATCGCACAGATTGCGGCGTCAGCACCTGGCCGGCGGTGACGGTCGGTGAATACCCATTTCCGCCGCGCCCGAGCGTCAGTCGTCAAGGCTGACCACGGCACCCGCGGGATGACGGACCTCTCCGTCGGCCGTGAAGACGGAGACCCCCTGGCGACCCATGACCTGCCAGCGGGCTGCGTCGGCGCATGGCGGGCCATCCGGGTAGACCCGCACGAGCGCCGTGTCCTCGTCGACGCCGATCAACGTCAGGCCGACGGGGACCGCAGCCGCCAGCCGCGCAAGGGCCTCGCGACCCATGCGTGAGGCCATACGATCGAAATGCGGCAGCACGATCAGGCGCTCGAGCAAGCCGAGTGCCGGGTACCAGGTGGGCGCTCGCGGCGCGTCGCCGTCGCCTGGCCCGCGGCGCCATAGGGCGCGCGGCTGCACGGTCAGGCCGCCGAGCGCCATCGCCCCGGCACTGCACCCGGCGAGTGCCGCCCCGGCCGCATGGCGGGCGCGGATGACATCCCAGGCCGGCGAGTTCTCGAGCGTCTGGATCACGTGCTGCGGACTACCACCCGAAAAGTAGATGAAATCCGCGGCTTCGAGGAGCGGCAGCCATTGCGGGTCGAATGCGTCCTCTCGGACGAGGATGCCAACTGGCTGGACTCGCGCGCCCAGACGGGCGAAGTGCTCGACGCCCATGCGGGTCCACCGCCGTGGACTGGCGGGTGCCTCGAGGCCGGCGGCCGTGGCCAGGACGACCACTCGAGCTGATCCGTTGCCGACGTGCTCCAGGAGCATCCGGTCGACACTCTCCATCTGGGGCAGGTACTCGCCCGACCCGACCAACGCGATCGGGCCGATGGCGGCAGGCGCGGGCATCAGTCGGGGACCAGGAGCGGTCCAGCCGGCGTGTCTCGCACCTGCCAGCCGGCCGCGGCGATCTCCAGTCGCAGCCGGTCCGACAGCCCCCAGTCGCCGTTGGCGCGGGCTTGCGCCCGTGCCGTGACGAGCGCGAGTACCGGCTCGGGCGGTTCTTGCTCCGGAGTGCTCGACAGGTCGGTGCGACACGCCGCGTCCCACACCGCCTGCGGAATGTCCTCGCTTGACGCCGGTTCGCGCGTGAGGCCCAGCGCCGCCAGCGGCAGCGACGCACCGGCCTCCAGACGAGTCGTCGACCCGTCACGCTGCCACGTCACTCCACCGCGGCCAAATACGACACCCTGGCCAGCGGCGAAGTCGAGCATCAGGGCCGTGTGTTCGTCGATGCCGACCACGTCCACATCGCGCGGCAGCAATCCCAGCAGGCGATCGAAGCGCTCTTGACCCATGTAGCTGTGGCTCGTGTCGAGTTCCTCGCCACCTTCGTGGTTGTTCCAGTGCGGCACGATCGCCACGCGTCGGCCGAACGGACCAAGCAGATTCAGCCCGGCTTTCCACGCGAGGTCCTCGCCGACCTTGTAGATCTCGTAGACGGGCAAGGCGTGCGCGCTGGCGGCGATGGCCGCTGCGCTGGCCAGAATGAGCGGCGCGCCGAGGCGGTGACGAGCCAGGATCGCATGCCAGGCCAGGCTCCCGTCCAGCTGTCGGGCCGCGTAGCTGGGACTGCCCGGCCCCAGGACCAGGTAGTTCGCCGTGAGCAGCGGCGCGATCACCTCCGGCTCATCCGGACTGAGCGGTGTGCCGCGCTTGCGGGCGGGCACCACGTCGACATGCACGTCAAATGGAGCCAGGCGGTGGCGTAGAAAGTCGGCCAGGCGGCCGGCGACTCGGGCGGAGTTTGGTTCGAAGCCGGCCGGCGTTTCAAGCACGCAGGCACGGATTGGTGGCGTCAGTTGACCGAGCGCCGCGGTGTGAACCCGGCGAGCAACCGGCGACGCCTCGCCCGAGCCAAACAGGACGATCGGCCCTGGCGGCCGTGGAGATCCGTCCTGCCTCACGGCTCTTCACAATCGAAGTTCGCGGCGTCGTCGAGGCTGCCGCTGCGGGTCCAGCGCGCAACCTTCGGATACGGGCACAGCGGTCGCGTGCGCACCACCTGTCCATCCACGATTTGCGCGGCCACGATCCGCTCCGGCGCCACGCCACGTTCGACCCAGTCGACCAGGGGCGTAAGGCCGTCGAAGGTATCTGGCCCGGTGCCTCCGCGGCAATGGCCCACTCCCGGTAACAGGAACAGGCGCGCAAACTCCGCCGTTGCCGCGCGGCCGCCGACCGTCTGCACGACCCGTTCGTAGTAGCGGCGGGTGGCTTCTGGCGAGATGCCGAAGTCACTCCAGCCGTGGTACAGGATCAGTTTGCCGCCGCGTTCCTTGAACGCGCGGAGGTCCGGGTCCATGGCATCCATGACGTCGCGGAGCTTCGCCTGGGCCGCGGCGAGGTCCGCGTCGTAGCTGAAGGTTTGCCAGTCCCAATCCGGATCCTCGAACACCATCTGACCGTAGATTGCCGGACCAATCGGAAAGGGCACCGGCCCGCCCACCAGCGGCTGCCACTGCGTCTCGCCGCCAGGCATCAGACCGGGATACACGGACTCGCCGGCCGGGTTGACGGGTCCCGAGTACAACGCGCGGAGCGTCTCTACCTGTTGGTCCGTAAGCTGGGCGGCGGCTTTGACGGCCGCGTAGTCGATGACCACCTGGTTCGGCTCGTCGATGAGCCCATCCGGCGCTCCGGCGTCGTCAAACGTCTCCAGGACCCAGCGGTTGATCGCGTCATACTGCTCGGCGGAAATATGGCTCGCCGGATCCACGAGGGTGTGCTGCGCCGCCCAGAGCTGGCCCGCGTGAAAGGTTGAGATGTTGATGGCCGGTGCCCCGGCGAGCACGCCGTCATAGTCCGCCGGGTAGCGTTGCGCTTCCATGAGCCCCTGCCGGCCCCCGGTCGAGCAACCCGTAAAATACGTGTGGTGCGCCGGGCGACCGTAGAACGCTTCAACGACCGCTGTAGCTTTCACGGTCATCTCGTGGATCGCGCGGTAGCCGTAATCGACCAGCAGGTCCGGTCGACCGATGGCCCAGAGCGCATCGGTGCCGCCGACGTGGCCGGTGTCCGTCGAGGCGGTAGCGTAGCCGTTCTGCAGGCTAGCGGCCAGCGCGGCGTACGAAATCACGCCTGCTAGTCCGCCTCCGCCCACGCCCTGAAAGCGTCCGTTCCAGCGATCGGCCGGCAGCCAGACTTCAACCGTGATGCGCGGCTCGACCACAAGCTGGACGCGGCTGTGCTCGGGAAGCTGGACCACGACGGGGTCGAGTCCGCCCGGCGGCACGACAGTGACCGGTCCGGCAGGGATGATCTCGGCGGACTGGATGGTCGCCTGCGGCAGCGAGAGCGTCAGAATGCGCGCGCAGCGTTCGGAATGATCCACCGAGCCAGGGTAGCGCGCCCGCCGGGGGTCGGAGCCAGTACTAGAATGCCGCCGAGCTCGCGCAGGAGGTCACTACACTGGGCGCCGAGGTCGAAGAGGCCGTCGATCGCCTCCCGCCAAAGGCGGCGCTGGCAGAAGCAACACGACGTTACCCGCGGTGCCGCTGTTGGCAGCGGGTGGACTGGCCACCTGCGAGATGCTGATCACGGCGGGGGCGCCTTCCTGGCCCGGCTCGGCGCCACACGCGACGGCTCGCCTGGCATCTTTGGATATACCGGCGGCCAGGGGGCGTCGGGCAGCCCGGCGGCGGTGTCGCGCGCGTGCATGGCCAGCAGGGGTTCGAGTGACTGTGGCGCCTGCGACATCTCCGCCCACGGGTCGCCCTGGGCGCGTACCCGCGCCGGGACTGTCACGATAGTCAGCTCGTCCGGCACGATCGAATCGAGCTCATCCCAGCCGAACGGCGTCGAGACCTGCGCCCCCGGTCGGGCCCGCACCGACCAGGCGCCGAAGATCGTCTTGTGCGGCGCGTTCTGGTTGTAGTCGATGAAGACGCGCGTGCCGCGCTCCTCCTTCCACCAGGCCGAGGTCATCAGCTCTGGCCGGCGTCGCTCCAGCTCGCGAGCCATGGCCACGGCCGCGCTGCGCACTTCATAAGACGTCCAGCGCGGCTGGAGTCGGACGTAGATGTGGATCCCGCGATTGCCGGTTGTCTTCGGCATCGCGCTCACGCCGTGCTCGTCAAACAGCCGGCGGACCTCCCGGGCCGCCTCCCGGAGCATCGCAAACGTGACACCGGGCGAGGGGTCCAGGTCGATGCGCAGCTCGTCGGCATGCTCCTGGTCGTCCGCCTGCGAGGGCCAGACGTGGAAACCGATGCAGCCGAGATTGACCGCCCAGATGACGTGGGCCAGGTCGGCCGCGACGAGCGCATCCGAGGTGGTCCCATTCGGGGTGCTGACGACTGCCGTTTGCAGCCACTCCGGGCGCAACTCCGGAACCCGCTTCTGGAAGAACGACGGACCTCCGACGCCGTTCGGATAGCGCTGGAGCAGCACCGGGCGGCCCTGCATCGCCCGCATCAGCGGCTCCTCGACGGCTTCATCCAGGTAATAGTTCACGAGGTCGAGCTTGGTCTCGCGCCGCTCGGGGAAGAAAACCTTGCCAGGGCTGGTGACCGCGACCTCGCGCCCGGCCGCCTCCACCACATGGACAGTGCCTTCAGCCATTATCGGACACGATACTCGGGCTCGGGGGTGGCCGCTCGCGACGCCAGCCGCGGCGCTAGCGGTGCGCAGCGCGAATGCGTTTCAGGGAAAACGGGTGCTGGCGCACTTAAGGGGTACGGCATGAGTTCGTCCGGCAACGAACGACGCACCTGAAGCTCAGATCGGGCTGCGTAGATCGCGCAGGTGGGCACCGCCGAGCGGAATCAGCCGCCAGACGGCGCTCGCGCAGCGATCGTCCAGAGCACAGACGATGTCCAGCCGGTGCGGCGTCTCCAGGAAGATGACCTCCAGTCGCAGCGTCCGGCCATCCGACCAGCCACCGGCAGCGGCGACCGGAATGCCTTTGCCAAACGTGTCAGCCGGAGTCGAAACGGTCCAGCCGCGCGTGCCAACATCGAAACTCAGCGCGTTGTCGACCTCGTGCAGCGTGACCTGCAGCCCCGCGTCCGTGCGCTGCACGCTGACGGCGGTCAGCGGCAGCTGGGTTTGCGCGTCAGCGTCGGCGGCGGCCACCGTGAACGGCTCGGACAGCCAGGGCGCCCACCCGGCTGGCTCTGTGTCAGCCTGGTACGCCGCCAGCTCGAGCGCGCCCAGTCGCGAGGCGAGTCGCTCCTGCAGGCGAGTATCCGGCGCGGACTGGCCCAGCGCTGGCAACAGGTGGGCCCACATGGCATCGAGCACGGCCTGCAAATCGATGGTCGCGGTGGTAGTGACCACCACCGCGTCGTGCTCGGGCAGGATAACGCAGAATTGGCCGTAGGCACCGTCACCGCGGAACCCGTGGCGCGACATCCAGAACTGGAAGCCGTAGCCCTGACGCCAATCTGGATTTGCTTGGCTGGAGTTGTCGATCTGCGTAGCGGTGGCCTCAGCCACCCAACGCTCGGAGAGCAGCTGGACTCCATCCCACCGACCGCGCTGCAGATATAGCTGCCCGAGCTTGGCAACGTCTTCAGTCCGGGCGTGCAGTCCGGTGTAGCCTCGCTCGCGACCGGGCGAGAACGTCTGCCAGCCAACCTGGCGGATGCCCAGGGGATCGAACAGGCGGGGTCGCAAGTAGTCGGTGAGCGGCATCTCGGCGTTGCGCTGCACGATGCTCGCCAACGTAAACGTGCACGGCTGGTTGTACGCGAACACCGTACCCGGCGGTCGATCCGGCGGGATGAGCAGGAAGCCGCGAACCGGCTCGTGCGGGTCCAGCGAAAGCGCCCTGGACCAGGTCTCCTGCCAATGGCCGCTGGCCATCGCGGCGATGTGTCGAATGCGCATCGAGCGGCTGCCGGGGTCCGTGATGTCCGCCTCGAACTCGGGAAAGTGCGAGACCACGGGGTCATCAAGGTCCAGGAGGCCTTCAGCGGCGGCGAAGGCGGCGGCGGTCGAGGTGAACGACTTGCTGAGCGAATACAGCAGATGGGGTCGGTCGGCGCTGTACGGACGCCACCAGCCCTCGGCCACGACGTGGCCGTGTCGCACGAGCATCAGGCTGTGGAGTTCAATGTCAGGTCGAGCGTCGATCGCGTCGAGGAACGCGAGGACGCCGGCGGGGTCGACGTGCTGCTCGACGGGCGAGCTCCGCGGCAACGAGGTGGGCACGCACGCCAGTTTAAAGGGCCCGGCAGATCCGCCAACGGATCAGGTCGCGTCACAGATGGCGAATCAGCGGCGCGCTCAGGCCCCACGTCAGCCCGTTGAGTCGGCGCCGGGCAGACGCTCCAGGAACGCCTCACGACGGCTCTCGCCGGCGGCGAACAACGCCTGCAAATCGTCCGGCCGGGGCAGCGTGCCCGCGTGGGAGACGAGAATCCGATCGGTACTCCGACGCGTCAGGCGCGCACCGCGGCGATCTCGCGCTCGAACTCCGTCCGCATCTGGTTACCGCCGTTGTCCAACCATTCCCTCGTCACCTGGTCCAGGTTACTGAACGGCTGTCGGCCCAGCACGATGTCGTTGAGGTTCTCGTTGAGACGCTGCTGCAGAACTGGGAACTGGGTGTCCCTGGTGGGCGAGTAGTAGCCGTCAGTTGGATTGATCGCCACGTACGGGAACATCGCCTTCTCGGCGTCCTGCATGACCGACCCATATTGCGGATCCCGCGTGTAGTACAGCGCCACCGGGCCCTGTGTGATGTAGCGCCACGGCACCAGCGCATCCGCTTTGCCCCGCGCATTGAGGATCGGATTGCCTTTGTCATCCGGAGTCCAGTGGGTGTCTTTGAGCCCGTAGTTCATCAACAGGTATTCCTGGCTGCCGAGCGGCGCTGCCAGCCAGTTGAGAACGCGCAACAACTCCTTGATGCGGTCGGGCGGCGCTTGCTTGATGACGCTATAACCCAGGATGCCGCTGTTGGCCCAGTACGTTGGCTTGCCGCCGTCGACGGCTGGGAAGGGACTCATGATGCGCGGTTTGCCGGGTGGCGTGAGATTGACCGCGTTGTCCCAGAACGTCACGGATGCGCTCTGGAAGCCGTCGAAGCGAAACGCAAAGCGCCGGGCCGCGAAGTCGTTGCGCGCGCTGACGAGGTTGTACTGCATGGCGTTGGGATGGAAAATGCCCGCGTTCCAGAGATCGCGCGCATAGCTGACCGCCGCCCGAAACTGATCGGTTTCGACAGTGGCGGTGAGCTTGCCGGTTCTGTCATCCAGGGCCCAGATGTTTGGCGCGCCGAAGATGCCGGTGAGCCACCCATTGGTGACACCCATGCCAACGTTGTTCTCGACGCCCATACCCGCCAGGTTCTGCTCCGGTCGCGTGAAGTGCTGGCCCAGCTTCTTGTAATCGGCGGCGTTGTTCGGTCGGGCCAGGCCGTCATCGTCAAGCAGATTCTGGTGTACCCAGTGCACCCACAAATACAGCGGGTACGGCACGGGAACGCCATAGATGCCATTGTTGTAAATGACCTGCTTCCACGCGAGCGTGGGGAAATTGGCAAGGTTCGGGTAGTCCTTGACCGCGTCTCCGCCGAGGTACGGAGTGAGGTCCGCGCACTTCGATTTGAGAAACGTCGGCAACTGCGGGATGACGGAGTTCGTGGCGATATACAGGATGTCGGGTAGCTCACCGCCGGCAATCAGGGTTGGCAACTTGACGGTCGCGTAATCCGCTTGCGGCTGGATGTTGATCTTGAGATCAACGCCCAGCTCCTTGTTGACGGCCTGCCACAGCGCATTGGACTCCATTGGTGTTGGGGGCGCGCTGGTCGTCCACGTCGCGACGGTGACTTCACCACCGCGTCCAGGCGTGTCGGTCACCGTCCTGGGTGGATTCGCGGGGTAGTTGACGAAAGCCGCGTCGATCAGTCCATCGGCAGAGGCGGGCAGGTCCGGCTTGATGCCCGGTACCGGAAACCGACCCGGAAGTTGAGCGGTGCGACCCGTTGCCGCGGTTGGCGCGGAGACCGGCTTCTGGACTGCGGCCGCCGTCGGCGCGGCTGTCGGCACGCTCGGGGCTGCTGGCGCGCAGGCCTGCAGCACGGTCGCCCCGCCAAGTGTGATACCGGCCGCGAGAAGTTGGACGAATCGGCGCCGGTCGTATGTCTGGTCGGGCATGTCATCGCCTCCCCTGTACCGACCAGTGTACAGTGGCCTGTGCCATGCGACGCAGCGAGCAACGCATTCTGACGACCCACACCGGCAGCTTGCCCAGGCCAACGGTGCTCCTGGAGGCTGGCACCGATCAGGCCACGCGCGGCACGCTCCTGCGCGACTCGGTTGGCGACGTGGTTCGCCGGCAGCTCGCCGTCGGCCTTGACGTCGTCAATGACGGTGAGTTCGGGAAGTCCAGCTGGGCAGCCTACGTGCTGGAGCGCATTTCCGGATTCGAGATCCGCCACGACGAATTGATCCCGCTCAACTGGCTCGGCCGCGACCGTGAGCGCTTCGCCGAGTTCTTTGCGAAAGAGATGCCGAACGCCCTGACGGGTTCACCGACCGAAGTGTGTGTCGGACCTATCACGTACCAGGGAGAGGCGTTGATCCAGCGGGATCTGCGCAATCTCCGCGCTGCCCTGCCCGAAAACGCGGAAGCGTTCTTCACCGCCGTCGCGCCCGCCAGCACCGGCTACAACGCGCGCAACGAGTACTACGCGAGCGACCGCGAGTATGTGTACGCCATCGCCGACGCGCTGAAGCAGGAGTACCACGCAATTATTGACGCCGGTCTGCTGCTCCAGGTGGATGACGCGGTACTGGCGAACATGTTCGACTATCTGGTCCAGCAGAGCCCGGAGAAGTATCGGCAGTGGGCCCAGCTCCGGGTCGACGCACTCAATCATGCGCTGGCGGGGATACCCGAAGACCGGGTCCGCTACCACGTGTGTTTCGGCAGCTGGCATGTACCGCACGTGGCCGATGCGCCGCTCGAGGAGATCATCGACCTGATCTTGCAGGTCCGTGCCGGCGCCTACTCGCTTGAAGCCGCCAACCCGCGCCACGAACACGAGTGGCGCGTGTGGCAATCCCGTCGCCTGCCAGACGGGAAGCTATTGATCCCCGGTATCGTCACGCATCACCTCACGACGGTGGAGCACCCGCGCCTGGTAGCGGATCGCATCATTCGGTTTGCGAATCTCGTGGGCAAAGAGCAGGTGATTGCCGGCACCGATTGCGGGTTTGCGCAGAGTCAGGGCGTCCAGCGAGTGCATCCGACGGTCATGTGGGCCAAGTTCGCGGCGCTCGTGGAAGGTGCGCGACTGGCGTCGAACGACTTATGGAGCTAATGCGAGCTCGACTGGACTGAAGCGCATTTCGCGCAGGTCCGGGGCCAGCTCCAGAGGCGGCTCAGTGCGCTGCTGAACGTACTCGACGCTCACGCCTGGCGCCAACTCGCGAAGGATCAAGCGTCCGTTGTCCACCCGTGCTCCGCTGTGGTCCGTGGGGCGCACCTCGATGTAGGCCAGGTCGGTCACGATCTTCGTCACGCAGCGCGGCGCGGTCAGCGGGTAGGTGCACGCGTTGAGGATCTTCGGCTCACCCTCGCGGGTGGTGTGATCCATGATGACGATGAGCTCCGGCACATCGGTGCACAGGTCCATCGCGCCACCCATACCGCCCGCGGCCATATGCGGCGCCCACCAGTTCGCCAGGTCGCCGGCCGCGGAGACCTGCAGACCACCCAGAATGACCACGTCGAGGTGGCCGCCGCGCGCCATCGTGAAGGCGGCGAAGCTATCGAACACCGCGCCGCCAGGCAGCACCGTGACGGGCTGGCCCTGGGCGTTGTAGTAGTCCCAGCGGTACTCCGCCTCGCTCGGCTCGGGGCCGTAGCCCAGGATGCCGTTCTCCGCGTGCAACAGCACACCCGAATCGGCGCTGATATAGTTCGCGACTCTGGTCGGAATGCCCATTCCGAGATTGACGTACTGGCCTGGTTTGAGCAGTTGCGCGGCGCGCAAAGCCATCTGGTCCTGGTTGAGGCCGAGCGGCTTCGTGGCGGCGATTTCACGTCGGCGTCGGCGTTGCTGCTCTTCCGCTTCGGACTGCGCGTCGCGGCTTCGGTCGTGCAGGACCAGCCGATCGACATAGATGCCGGGGACCTTCACGTCTTCGGCGGCGATGGCGCCGACCGGCACAATTTCGTCCACTTCGGCGATGGTCACTCGGCTCGCCGCGGCCATGACCGGATGAAAATTGAGTGTTGATCCGGTTCCGGTCAGATTGCCGAGCAGGTCGGCCTTGGCCGCCCGGATGAGGCCAAAGTCCGGTCGCAGCGCCGTCTCGAGAATGTAGTCGCGGCCATCGATCGTCCGCCGCTCCTTGTCGGCCGCCACCGCGGTGTGGACGCCAACCGGCGAGAAGAAGGCCGCGATACCGCCGGCACCGGCGCGCAGACGTTCGGTAAAAATGCCCTGCGGCGAAGGCTCGAACTCGAGCTCGCCGGAGCGGATCTGCTCTTCGCTGGCGGCCGCGCGACGGTAGACGGAACCGCCAAATGCGCCGATGAGCTTCTTTACCTGGTGGTTCTCCGCCAGGGGTTGGTGCGGAAAGCCGTTGGAGACGATGGTGAGGTGTGTGCTGCGCGGTTGCTCCGCGAGGGCCGTCAGCAAGTCAATCGGCCGGTTCTTGATCGGCCCGAACCCGCCGACACAGATCATCGCGCCGTCGAAGACATCAGCCACCGCGTCCTGGGCTGAGAGCACCGTGTGTCTGTCCATCGTTGTTGCCCCCTCCTCAGGCGAGCCAGGCCTCCCACCACTTCTGAGCCGAGTGCAGGGTGGGGGCGATGCCATGCACCTTGGTGGTCGCCATCAAGCGGTTCGTCGTTGGCGACATGCCGATGATATACACCTCGTCCAGCAACATGTTGTTCAGGTCAGCGTAGAGTTGTTTCCGCTTGGCTGGATCGATCTCGGTCGTCGCGCGGCCCACGAGGTCGACCGCGGCGGCATTGGCGGGTGCGGTAAACGCGGAGCTGTTGCCGGTGACGCTGAGGGCCCGGCTCTTGGTAAACGCGGTGCCGGGATCGAGTTGGGCGAAAGAGCCGCCGCCCAACCAGAAGCCCTTGTACTTCCAGTTGTTGACCAGATCCAGGTACGACGCGACGTCTTGCGGTTTCAAGGTGAGGGTGATGCCGAGTTTGGCAAAGTCACTCTGCAGCACCTGGGCAAATGCGTTCAGCTCGGCATTGTTGTTTTGCATGATCACGTCCCCGGTCTGCGGCCCGGTCACCCCCGCGGCTTTGAGCCCCGCCGCCGCCTTGTCGAGGTCGAACTGAAACGCGTTCGCTCGCGCGTCGTCGTACGCCGGCGAGGTTTTTGGCCAGGGCAGCGTCGAGGGGAACTCCAGATCGTGCTGGATGGTCGTTGCCCAGCGCCCGCGGTCCACCGCGTACAGCAGCGCCTGGCGCGCCTGCTTGTTGTCCCAGGGTGGCACCTGGCAGTTCATGCCCAGGCACGAGAAGTTGCCCGCCGAGAACGTATATGGCGCATAGCTGGCCGGCTGATCGCGCAGCCGAATGAAGTCGGTCACGGGAATGATCGCCACGTCGTGCGAGCCGGCTTCAAACTGGGTGGTCATCGCCTGCGGATTGGTGACGACCGACATCACGATGCCGTCGAGGTACGGCTTGCCAGACTGCCAGTAGTTCGCATTTTTGGTCAGTGTGAGCGAGTCGTTCTGCTTCCACTCGACGAACTTGAAGGGGCCGGTGCCCACGGCCTTCAGGGGATCTCCAGCCGACGTTGGCTCAGCGATGTTCAAGAACTCGAAGAAGTCAAAAGCGAGCGGTCGGGGTTTGTCGGACCTGAAGATGACGGTGTACTTGTCCGGCGTCTCGATCGAGGTCCACCACTTGGCTTCATCGAGCTGGGTGTTCGGCAGATCGCGCGCGCGCTCGCTGTTGAACTTCACCGCGGCGGAGTCCAGCTCGGCGCCATTGTGGAACGTGACGCCCTTGCGCAGGTTGAACTTGATCGACATGAAGTCCGTCGCGATGTCCCAGCTCTCGGCCAACATCGGCTGCACGGTGTGGTTGACGTCGTATTGCGTCAGACGGTCGTAGACGGTGTAGTACACGTCGCCGAGGCGGAAGTGGGGATCGAGGCGATTGACGTCGACGTCGGAGCCGTACCGCAGCGTGCCCCCGGATTTCGGTTGCGGCGTGGCGCCGGTCGCGGCCTGGCCGGGTGTCGGGTTGCCGCCGGCGGACGTCGAAACCGTCGCCGCCGGCGCGGGCGCAATCGGCGCGCACGCGGCGAGCGCCACTGTCCCCAGGCCCGCGGCGACGAGCCGCAGCGCCGATCGACGGCTCAGCTTGAGTGTTGCCAGCGTAGTCATTTACAGCAAGTCTCCAACGGCCTCGTCCACGAAGTCCATTCGCTCCATACCAGTAAAGTTGTGCGCGCCCTCTAGAATCCAGCGTTCACGCGCCGCGGATCGAACGCCTCGCGCAGCGCATCGGCCAGGTAGTTGAGTCCGAGCAGCAGCAGCGCGAGCACCACCCCCGGACAGATCGCCATCCACGGGTCGTTGCGCAGATAGGCGCGACTGTCGTTAAGCATCGCACCCCACGACGGGGTCGGTGGCTGGGTGCCCAGCCCGAGAAAGGCGAGGCTCGCCTCGGCGAGCACAGAGAAGCCCATGATCAAGGCCAGATTGACGATCATGGGCGAGACAGCATTTGGCAGTACGTGCAGAAACATCACGCGGGCACTGCCAGCACCCGTGCAGCGCGCGGCGAGCACGTAGTCGCGGTGGCGTTCTTTGAGCACCAGCGAGCGCGCCACGCGGCCGAGCGTCGGCACGACCGCCAGCGCAATCGCGTACGCCACCTGGGTCGTGCCCGGCCCGAGCGCGGCGATGATGACGAATCCGAGCAAGATCGGCGGGAAGGCAAACATCGCATCGAACAGGCGCATCAGCACCGCGTTGACGAGCCCGCCGAAATAGCCGGCAACCAGGCCCGCGACGATGCCGAGGCCGCCGCCGATGACCACCACCATCAGGGCCACGACCAGTGATGGACGCGCGCCGTAGATGACCCGGCTCAGCAAGTCGCGTCCGAGCTCGTCGGTCCCCAGCCAGAACTGCGAATTGGGTCCCAGCAGCTCCTTGCCCTGGTGCTGGACGATCGGGTCGTACGGCGAGATCAACGGCGCGGCGATCGCCGCGAGGACGAGCACGCCCAGGATCAGCAGACCGAAGAAGCCGAGCGGGTTACGCCACGTGCGCTCGAAGGCGGCGTTGAGCGGGTGCGGCGAATGCTTGAGCGCCGCTGCTTCCGCGACGACCGCCCGTCCCGCGACGATGCCAGAAGCGGACCCGACGGCCATCGCTTCAGGTGTCTCCGACCCGGAGGCGCGGATCGATCAACGCGTAAGTCAGGTCCACCAGGAGGTTGATGACGATGAACAACAACACCAGCAACAGCAGACCACCCTGAACGACGGCGTAGTCCCGGTTGGAGATGCCGTCGAGCATCAGGCCCCCGACGCCCGGCCAGGAAAAGACCGCCTCGATGATCACGGTGCCACCGAGCAGGCTGGCGAACTGCACGCCGAGGATGGTGATCACCGGCAACATGGCATTACGCAAGGCATGCCGATACACCACGGTGGTGTTATCCAGGCCCTTGGCCCGCGCGGTGCGGACGAAGTCGTCGAAGAACACTTCGAGCAGGTTGAACTTGATGAACCGCGACAGGCCGGCCGCCAGGTACAGCGCGAGCGTGGTGGCTGGCAAGATGAGTGACTTGATTGAATTGCCCAGGTCATTGCCGTCAGCGACCCGTCCGCCGGGAGGCAGCCAGCGCAGGACCAGCGAGAACAGGATGATCGCCAGGATGCCTCCCCAGAAATTGGGGACCGCCAGGCAGAGACTCTGGATGGTGGAGATCAGCCATTCGAGCCGCCCGCGCACATGGGTGGCACTGAGGATGCCGAGGGGCAGGGCGATGGCCATCGAAATCAGCATGGCCGCAATGGTGAGCTCGATGGTCGCGGGCGCGCGGGCCTGCAGCAGCTTGAGGATCGGCTGGCCGCTCAAGGTCGAGCGACCAAGATCACCCTGGAGCAGGTGACCGACCCACACGCCGTACTGGACCAGCAACGGCTGGTCGAGCCCCATCTCGGTGCGGATCGCTGCCAGCGACTCGGCGGTCGCGTTCGGGCCGGCGAGCACCGCGGCCGCGTCGCCTGGAATCAGGTGGATCACCATGAAGACCAGGAACGTCGAGAAGAACACGACGGGAATTGCCTGGAGGAGGCGGCGGAGGACGTATCTACCCATGCTCGAGGCTGCCTAGCGTACATCGTATATGATGTGCGGCAACCTCCCTCCTCCCCTCAGGCTCACGCGGCGACCACACGCCTGCGACACCGCCGAGGTACAGCTCACGCGGCGCTGATTTCCGCTGGCCCGGGCAACCGGCTTGGCCGCGTATGCGCCCACTGCTCGAACTGACGCAGCGCCGCCACCAGGAAGTGCAGCTTGTGCTCGCGCGCCGCGCGTTCGATCTTCTCGGCACTGGCCGGCTTTTCGAGCAGGTCGATCAAGTGCTGGTGCTCCGCGATCGACTCCGCCCCACGCTGCGGCACGCTCCGGAACAACGTGCCGCGCATGGCACCCAGTTGCGCCTGGGTTTCGGAGATCCGCTCGGCCAGCACTGGATTCGGACAGCGCGCATAGATCGCGCCGTGAAACGCACGATTGCACTCGCTGAAGCGCAGCGGATCGAACTGGTCCATCGCCTGCTGCATGGCAGCGGAGTGCTGGCGTACGAGGGTGAAGTCGCGCGGGCGCATGTGCGGCGCCGCCAGCGCCGTGGCGTACCCCTCGAGGACCGCGAGCACTTCCATCGTCGCTTGCCACTGCTCGAGGCCGATGTTGGCGATTTCAGGCCCGGAGTTGTGCCGATACGTGATCCAGCCTTCGGCCTGCAGGCGGCGGATGGCTTCGCGGATCGGGACCTGGCTCATGTTCAGATCGCGCGCCAGAGCATCGATGATCAGCCGCTGGCCGGGTTGGTAGAGGGCGGCTTCGATGCGCTCGCGAATCAGCCCGTACGCCAGCTCGTGTTTGCTGGTCGCCACGCTCAAAGCATACCGTACCGTGGGTCAGCCATCGACACCCACACGTCGCGGTACCACCAGCCCCCGAAGTAGCGGTTGATCGCATGTACGGCCGCCCGCGTGAGGTTGCTGGGCGGACGGCAGGCCAGCGGGATCCCGAATGATTCGTTCAGCAGCAGATCATGGGAGTCCGGCAGAACATCGCCGATGGCGTGGACGACGTGTCCCAGACCGCGCAGGCCGGCCACGAGCCGACCGAACATCACGGCTTCCATGAGCTAGCCGCGGGTAAAAGCCCTGGCGCCGCAAGACACGAAACGGATTGCGGCTCCGGTTTCCCAGCCCAGCAAATGTAGCTGTGCGGCCCGCGCCCCTTCCAGCGGGAGGCCGTCGTACCAGCGCCGGTGCGCCGGCGGTTGACGCTGGATTCTATATGATGCAGAATAAGCCGATAAGCTTCACACAGGCCACGGCCGCGGACCTGCTCGACCAGTTCGAGCTCTGGACGGTGCTCGAATGTCACGCCGTGTATCAGGCCGCGCGGGCGCCCCACCGCGACTTGCACTCGGTCCGCGCCGTCTTTCCGGACCTGAATCAGCAGCTGTTCGCGTCGGCCGATCCGACCGGCTGGCATCGGCTCGAACTGCGGCTCCACCGCGCCATTAGCGAGCAGTCCGGCAACTCACAGCTCGCGGCCATGGTGGCCCGCATCTGCGGCGAACTCCAGGCGACGTACCTGCGGCACCTGTCGCGACCGATTCATCGGCCGGGCACGCTATGGCTGCTGCAATGTCAGCACCGCACCATCCTGAGCTGCATCGAAGCCGGTCACGCCGAAGACGGGGTGTTGCACACCCGGGCGCATCTGCATCTCATTCGCGACCAGGTGCTGGCGGCACTCAGCGCGCCAGCCGCCTTGTAGCACGGCCACAATGTCGGCGCTCAGCGCGACTCCTTTCTTGTAGTATGGCCACAATGGCGCTGGCAGGGCTGGCGGGGGTCGCGACGGGCGGGGCCCGGCAGAGCCTGGTCGACGTGGCCTACGAGGCCCTGCGCGAGGCCATCACCTCCGGATCGCTGCTGCCGGGCACACGCCTCCGCGAAGCGGCGCTCGCCCGTCACTTTTCCATTTCAACCACGCCCGTTCGGGAGGCGTTGCGTCGGCTGGATCGTGAAGGCCTCGTCCGTCTATCGCCGAATCGTGGGGCGATCGTCGCCGAATTCAATCTCCGTGAGATCCTGGACCTGTTCGAGATTCGCGAGGTGCTGGAGTGTCGAGCCGTGCGGCGCGCCGCCGCGCAGCCGTCGCGCGACGTCCACAAGGCCGAGGCAGCGCTGGCCCAGGCCGCGAAGCAGGTGGTGCTGCGCGACCGGGTGGAGTGGAATCGATTGGAGGTTGCCTTTCACCGCGCGATCAACGAGCTCAGCGGCAATTTCGAGCTGGCGGAGTTGACCGAGCGGATCCATCGCACCGTGCAGGGGCTGTGCGTCCGCTGCATGCGCGAACCGATCTACGGGCCCGAAAAACTGCGGCTGATGCAATCACAGCACCAAGCGCTACTCCAGGCGGTGCGCGACGGCGACGCGCTCGACGCCGAGGCACGCGCCCGGGACCACATCCACGCCATCCGCGATGCCATCGCCGAAGCCCTGGGCAGCGAAGGCAGGTCAGTCCGCGGGTAAATGTTGAGGCCCAGTCGGGGCCTCATTCTTCCGCAAAGAGGTCACCGACGGCGTCGTGGGCACGCGAGAGGGCCTCGAAACCGGTGTAGTACGCCGTGGTCACCAGGCCAAGCACCAGCCATTCGCGGGTAATGCCCCACGCTTTTCGCGCTCCTCCGGCGTCATTGGCGCGAGATTCGACATATCGGGTGCCCGAAGAACGCAGTCGGAGCGCGGCCGATGGACATGCCCGGATGGTATAGGCTTTCGTATATCTTAGGTGCATGCGTCTCGGCATCAGTCTGCCATCCCGACTTCCCGACGGTGGAGCACCGACCATCGCGCAGATCATGCGACGCGCCCAGCTCATCGAGCGTCTCGGGTTTGATGGCATCTGGGTGGGCGACTCCGTCGGACGCGCCAACTGGCCGGTCCCGGATCCGCTCGCCTGGCTGACGGCTGCCGCGGCCGCCACCACCCGCATCGAGCTGGGCACGGCCGTCATCCAGGTGCCGCTCCGACACCCGGTCGAGCTCGCTCAACGGCTCATGTCGCTGGACGCGCTGAGCGGTGGCCGCTTCGCCGCGGGGCTCGGCAGTGGCTCCACATTGGCCGATTTCGAAGCGGTCGGCGTGCCATATGACCAACGGTTTCACATCCTCGCCGAGGCGCTGCCGTTGATCCGCCGGCTGTGTGGTGGCGAGCGGGTCGGGGCCGCCCAGCTTACCCCGTGGCCGGACCGGACCGGCGGACCGCCCATCCTGGTCGGCAGCTGGCACAGCGGCGTGTGGGTCCGGCGTGCGGCGTCACAGTACGACGGCTGGATCGCCTCGGGCTTTTTCACCACGTTCCGGCAGTTACGCGACGGGATCCAGCGCTTTCGCGACGCCGGCGGGTCGCGCGCGCTGGTCGCGACCATCACGGTCAACCTGGACGCGCCGAGCACGCCGTTCGACGCGGACTCGCGCTTCAGTCTGGAGTGCGGACCGGCAGAAGCCGCCGAACGTCTCCAGCGCCTCTCCGAGCTCGGCTATGACGACGCGCTTCTGGCGCGGGCCAATCACAGCAGCGCCGATCTGCCCGAAGCGGCCCTCAGCGCGATCCGCGCACTGCTGCCGCGGGCCTGATTGGCAAGGGCCACGCAGTGATTCCTGGCTGCCCGCTTCGCTGCGCTCGCTCCCCTCGGTCAGTGCGCCGCCGCGTCAGCCCATCCAGGTATTGGCGAAGGTCATGACGTCGTTCATGCGGAACTCGAGGCCGTGGACCGACGCTTTGGTAATGACGCGACTGGTGCTGGGCGCAATCGGCATCCCAAATGACTGGTCGAGGATGTAGTCGTTCAGCTGCGAGTACATCTGCTTGCGCTTGGCGGCGTCCGCCTCAGCGCCTGCAGTTGCGACGAGTTGGGAGTACTGATCGTCTTTGAAGCCCGCGTTGTTGATCTTGTAATTGAGGCTGGCGCCGGAGGACAGCAAACTGACCGGCTCCATCGCGGCCCAGGAGTCGTTCAGCGTATAAAAGCCGTTGTACTTCTGATTGTGAATGGAATCGAATAGCGCCGCGATGTCCATGCTGACGACATTGAGGGTCACCCCGATCTGTGCGAGATCGGCTTGATAGACCTGCGCGATGGTGGCGTATTCCGGCAGAGTCGGGGCGTACACGAAGTCGAGCGTCAGGTTGCTCACGCCCGCCTGGCCGAGCAGTGATTTGGCCTTGTTCAAATCGAATGTGTACGTGTTGTTCTTCGCGGCCTCGAACGCCGGCGAGTTGGCCGGCCAGGGCAAGTTCTCGGGTCCGACCAGCCCGAGGAGCACGGTATCGGCGATGCGCTTGCGGTCCAGCGCGTAGTTGAGCGCCTGTCGAACGCGTTTGTCGTCAAGCGGTTTGAACTTGACGTTCGGCTGGATCTGGTAAAAGCCGGCCGGCGGGGACAACAACTGCGCCTGATAGTTGGCGTCGGTCTTCAGCCGCAAAAAGTCCTGGAGGCCGACGTTATAGACCAGGTCGGCGGCGCCCGACTCCAGGTCGGCCAGCATCGCCTGGGCATCTTTGCGCACGTTGACCACGATCTCGTCGAGGTACGGCCGGCCCGATTGCCAGTAGTTGGGGTTGCGGGTAAACCGCATGGACTCGCCCTGACGCCATTCCTGGAAGACAAATGGACCGGTGCCGACGGCTTTGGTCTGTTTGTTACTGGCTACATCGGTGTTCTCTTTGTCCAGCATCTGGACGACGTGGAACATGTCGAACACCGTCGGCCATGGCTGTGGCGACTGCAGCAGCACCGTGTTCTTGTCTTTGGCGGCAAAAGTCACCCCAGGCGCAAAGAAGCCGCCGATGATCCCCACGGTGATCTTGGGATCCAGCGCGCGGGTCAGGTTCCAGATGACGTCGTCGGCGTTGAACTCGCGACCGCTGTGAAAGGTCACGCCTTTGCGCAGGTTGACCGTGATCTGTTTGAGGTCGCTGCTGACGTCCCAGCTTTCGGCGAGCTGGGGTTGCGGGGTGAGGCTCTGGTCGTACCGGGCCAGCGTGTCGTAGCTCAGCCAGACGTGAAGGCCGCCGTTGGGCGACCAGTAGTGGCCGTCCAGATTCGCGACGTCACCGAGCTTGGCCGCGACCAGCTTGCCGCCCGCTTTCGGCTGACTCGCCGCGGCGGCCGCTGGCACCGGCGTGGTTGCGGCTTGCGCCGGTGCCTGGCTGGTGGGGGCCGCCGCACTCGGCGCCGGAGCGAAGCCGCCACCGCAGGCTGAGAGCAGGAAGACGCCGGCGCCTGAGCCCACGTACGCGAGGAGAGCGCGTCGGCTGACCTGGCGGCCGCTTGCGTGCTGCATCATATATCAAATCCCCCCTTGTCCCGACCCTGATGCTGGCGTGTTGCCCGGGCATTGTCAAGCCGTCGGCGTGTCGCCTTCAACGGGGCGTGGCGGGCGTCCAGGTGATCGCCTGGTCTGGACGTCGCAGGACCTCCTCCAGATGCGCGCGCACTTCCTCGTAGGTCTGGTTGTACGCCGCGACCCCCTCGGTGTAAACCGGCCCCACCACCGTCCGCAGCGGCCGCCGGCCCGCCGGGAGATCGATGAGTTGCTTGACGGCGTCCGCGACCTCCTGCGGATCCGGCGGGCGGTAGGCGGGATCGGCCGGCGGGCGCCGATTGGCGGTGGTTTGCGACGCCACCGCCGCGTACGCCGCCGTCACGTCCCGATCGTCGGCGATCATCGACTTGAACGTGGCGGGCGTGGGAAACGAACCCGGTTCGACAATGGCCACGTCAATGCCGAACGGCGCGACCTGGTGGTGAAGCGACTCGGCGAAGCCTTCGGCCGCCCATTTGGTGGCGGGATACAGACCGCCGCGACCGGGCAGCACCCGGCCAAGGGTGCTGGTAATCCAGACGATCAGCCCTGAACCGGCCGCGCGCATCGACGGCAGCACCGCCTTGCTCACCCGCACCGGGCCGAGCGCGTTCAGATTCAACAACGCTGCCATCTGTTCGAGCGAGAAGGCCTCGAGTGGTCCGGCGGCACTGGCCCCGGCATTGTTGACCAGGACGTCGATGGCGCCCGCGGAGGTCAACGCCTGGTTCACGGCACTGGCAACGGACTGGTCGGACTGGACGTCGAGGTCCATCACCTCCAGCCGCCCCTGGTTGGTGGCGGCCCACTGTTCCAGCCGGACCGCCGCTTCTCGGTTGCGGTCGGCGGACCCGCGCATGGTCGCAAATACCCGGTGTCCATCTCGCGCCAGAGTTTTGACAATGAGTTCGCCAAAGCCACTGCTGGACCCGGTCACCAGGACCGTGAGCGCATCTGTCCGCGGGCTCGGGCGCATGGCTGTCTCCCGTCAAGTTGGCTCAGGCGACGGGCCTGGCCCGGGTCATGCTACCCCGCGTTGGCGCCGCGAGTTATTTCCGGGTGCGCCGCGCGGCCAGGCCGACGACCATCACCAGGGCACCCAGCAGCAGCGCCAGGACACCAATCGGTGGGACGCCGCCGGTGCGCGGCAAGGACGACGGCAACTGGACGGGCGCCGCGGCCAGCTTGGGAATCTCTAACGGCACCTCGGTCGCCTCGAGCGTCGGCGTGGCGGAGACAGCGTTCGCGATCGGGATGGCGTTCGCGGTCGGGATGGCGTTCGCGGTCGCGGACAGCGCCGCGGCCGCGGTCGTGGTCGCCATCGCGTTCGCGCCGGCGACCGCGACGGTGTTCGCCGTCGCCGTCGCCGCGACGTTGGCCGCGGTACTGGCGGTGGCACTTGCAACCGCGTTGGCAGTCGCGGTCGCGCCGACGTTGGCCGTGGGCAGGGCGGTTGGGGTCACCGTGGGGGCGACGGTCGAGTCCAGCACGGCGGTGGCCGCAGGCGCTGGCGGCCGCCGCGCTGGTTGCGGGCCCGGCGTCGACGTTGGCACCGCCGTCGGCACCGGGGTCGGCAGACCAACTGCGCAGTTGCCTCCGCCGATCGTATTGGTGTCCATCGTCACTGCTCCGTTGCGTGCGATCGCACGACCGTTCACTCGGGCGCCAGTGGTCAGGGTGATGCTCGTGAGGGCGATAATGGTTCCGACAAAGCGAGTGGTCGTGCCTAACGTCGCCGAGCTCCCGACCTGCCAGTAGACGTTACACGGCGACCCGGAATTGATCATCGTGACCGACGAGTTGACCGCGGTCGTGAGCGTCGAGCCGAATTGGAACACAAAGACGGCGTTGGGGTTGCCGGCGGCGTCAAGCGTGAGGTTGCCGGTCAACGCCCCAGCGGCGCTGTAGCAATACACGCCGGCGACTTTTGTGAGCCCGCCCAGGTCGGTGCCAGTCAGATTGTTGCCGCCCGGGCAACTCTCACCCGCGAGCGTGTTGTACGCCGTGACGGTATCGGCCTGCGCCTGCGCAGCAACGGCATCGGTCGCATGGATCGTTCCGTTGACAACCGTCCCAGGAGGAAAACCGGTGATGGCGCTGCCCGGGCTGACACCCAGGTCGGCGTTGACGATGGTCGGACCGGTGTTGGTGACTGTCGAGCCGCCGAGGACGCCGAAGCTCGAGGCGCTGCCCAGCGTGGGCGCGCTGGCCTGCAGCATCGGGCTGGCCTCGCCGCCCACAACGGAACCGGCGAACAGAGTGAGTGAGGCGGCGACTGCCAGGGCGACCGCGCGCGCAAATCCAGGGCACAATCGAGACAGCACAGGGGCCTCCGGGCGCAAAGTGGGATTCGGGATTCTTCCAATGTGACACGTGCACATCTGCCCGTCATGAGGATTGTTCATGTTGTCCCAGAACTGCCGAGATGATGGAGCGGGATGCACGCCTCAGAGGGTGACCTGGTCGACAACGTGACGCTCACGTCGTCGCGGCCGCCGCGCGCGCACAACCATTCGACCGCCGACTGAAGTAGGCAAACCGGTTGATCCCGACCCCGGCGCAACGGCGCGCCGGGGTCATCAGGCACCGTTATTCGTACACGCGCGTGCTGTCCCGGGTGGCCCGCGCGAGCATGGCCGCGTCGTAGTCGGGCCGGTCGCCGGGCGTGTACGTGACGGCATGCAGTCGGCCGCGGTAGGGGAAGGCGCCGTGCCGCTCAAAGACGCCCCAGTTCACCGGCGAACGGCGGTCGATGCCGACGTCGATACCCTCGAACGGCGCGAGTCCCAGCAACATCGCGGCGTCGTCCAGGCGGCCAACCTCGACACCGTCGACGGTAAGCGCCAGGTCCCAGCGAAACTCTGGCTGGGCGCGCGCCGCCAAGCGGACCGCGTGGGTGCCTGCCGCGAGCAGCCCGCAGTCCACCTCCTTCAGGTCGCCGTACTCGTTGTACGCCAACCACAGCCGTCCGGCCTCGACGTACACGTTGTAGCCACCGCCCTGGTCGCCGTGAGCCACCAGCACTCCTTCGTCGCCCGCGGCGTGCTCGCACTCGATCAGTACGTCGAATGAACGCAGCGCGATCAGCCGGCTCGAGCGGTACCGCTCCAGCGTCGGCGTACCCGGCAGCAGGCGCACCGGTTGCGCCAGCTCATCGTCGGCGGGCCGGCGGCGGGCCGGTCCGCCGACCGCGTCGGGCAAGGGAAAGACGGTGTTCGCCCAGGCCGCCGCCTCCCAGGCCGCGGCAAGCTCGCGCACCCTATGCGGAAACTCCGCGGCCACGTTGGTTGTCTCGGTGGGATCGGTGCGCACGTCGAATAACTGCCACTCCTGATCGGCGTAGGGCGTGCCCGGCCCATGCAGCGTCAGCAACTTCCAGCCGTCGCGATAGAAGCCGCGGTTGCCGCGCGTCTCGGAGTACTGTTCGAACCGCGTGCTCGGTGCGGTGGCGTCGGACAGGATCGACCGGAAACTCACGCCGTCAATCGCCTTTGCCGGCCGACCATGTCGCTCGGCGGGTCGGGCTACGCCGGCCAGATCGATCAGGGTTGCGTGCAAATCGGTCACGTACTGGTACTGCGTTCGGATCCCACGCTGCGTGAGGCCGGCCGGCCAGGAAATCAGGAACGGCACCCGCACGCCGCCCGCGAAGGTGTTGCCCTTGTACAACCGGAACGGTGTGTTGGAGGCCATGCCCCAACCGCGCGGATAGTGGACCGCCACGCGCGGACCGCCGATCAGGTCCGGATTGCGCGCCACATCGCGAGGCCAGGTCTCGGGAAAGCCGCGTTGGGTGACGACCTGGGCAAACTGGCTGAAGTAGCTGCGGGTACCCACTGGACCACCCTCGGCCGTTCCGCCGTTATCCGACGTGAAAACCACGATGGTGTTGTCGAGCTCGCCGAACGCGGCTACCGTTGCCAGGAGTCGGCCCAGGTTCTGATCGATATTGTCGACCATTGCCGCGTAGACCTCCTGGTAGCGCGCGAACAGCCGCCGCCGTTCGGCCGGGACGTCCCCCCAGGCCGGCACCTCCATACCCGGCTCGAAGTTGCGCGGCGCCAGCCGGGTGCCGGCTGGAAATAGCCCGATTTCCATCTGGCGCTGGTAGCGCTCCGCGCGCAGGACGTCCCAACCCGCGTCGTATCGGCCGCGGTACCTGGCGATGTCCGCTGGCCTGGCGCCGAGCGGCCCGTGAACGGCGTTGTGGGCGAAGTACAGCAGGAACGGTTTACGCGCACTGTGCGCGCGCAGGCTCTTGAGCATGCCAATCGCATGGTCAGTCAGGTCGTCGGTGAGGTAATAGTCGGCGGGGTACTGATCGATCTCGACCGGGCTGTTATCCTGAGTCAACCGATTGGGCTGGAAGAAATTGGTCAGCCCCTCCAGGCAGCCGAAGTACCGGTCGAATCCGCGCTGCGTGGGCCACGAGCGACGCGCCGCCGCGTCGTGCATCGCGCCATCGCGGGTCAGGTGCCACTTGCCGACGGCGAAGGTCGCGTAGCCGGCCTCGCGCAGGATCTCGGGGAGGGTGAGAACGTCCTCGGCGATCTCCATGCTGTAACCGGGGAACCCCACGTCGGTCGACGCGACGTGAGCGAAACCGGCGCGGTGCGGATTCAAGCCGGTCATCAGGGCGGCGCGCGCCGGCGAGCACACCGCGGCCGTGTGGTAGCTCGTGAGCTGCACGCCGCGCGCGGCCAGCGAGTCGAGCGTCGGGGTGTGGATTTCTGAGCCGAACGGGCCGATGTCGCTGTAGCCCATGTCATCGACGAGCACGATCAGGATGTTCGGGGCACCGTCGCCGGCCCGCGGCTCGGCCGGCCAGAACGGCTGGGAGGCGCTGAAGGTCCGCCCAATGGCGCCGCCGAATCCCTCGTACCCGCGCGCACCCTCTGGGGCCGCGCCATCGGCTGTCATGTCCATTGCCACCTCCGTTGCCGCTCCAGGTCACTGCGAAGGCTACCGGATATGCTTGAGGTGATCAGACGAGCATGACGCGTACGACCAGTGCCGCGAGTGTGTTCCTGGCGGCTGAGCCATGCGCGTCGACGTAACGAGCCTGGGCGACTTCCACCGCCTCGCCGTGCCAGCGTACGCCGAGTTGATCCATCAGCCGGGGCCCGGCCGGCCGCGGCTGGAGATTCTGCTGGCGCCTGGCGACTACGTTGGCAGCGGCCTGACTCTCGGTGGGCCGACGTCCGGCCAGCCGATCGACGTGAGCGTCCGCGGCGCCGATCCAAACCGGCCGCCGGTGCTCACGGATGTAGCGCTGTCGCTTTTCGGTCGCGAGGTGCGTCTGGAACACCTGGTGTTCGAATCCACCGGGCGAGATCTGCCGATGCTCCACGGCGATGTGCGAGCGTCGATCGAGATCAGCCGCTGCGCCTTCATCTGCAATCAGACGCGCGCCGTGGTCGGCGGCCGACTCCTCGAGCTGGTTGCGGCCGATCCCGAGCTACCCGCGACCGCGACCATCCGGGGCTCGTGGTTCATTGGCAACCGGGCGCCTGAACGGAGCTCCTTGATCGGGTTCAACACGGTCCCGCCGCGCACGTTCGGGCGGGTGACGTTCGACGAGGTCGCCTTCCTGGACAACCTTGCTGATTGCTCCGTCGTACCGGGTTTGACCGAGGCGGTCGTGTTCGCGCGCTGCGTGGTGCACCAGCGGACAACCGCGGCAACGCCGTCGCCACTCTTCGTGGCGGTCAATGCGACGCACACCCGGGTGGACTTCAGCGACTCGGTGGTGGTCGGCTACCGTCCCGAGACGCTCGTGTCGCGCCGCTCGGCCACCACCGGCACGTTTCAACCCGTGGTGGTGCGCGACTCACAGGTGCTGTTCGAAACTCCGCCACTCTCCAATTTGCCGGGCTATGCGATCGAGCGCAGCACGATCGGCTCGGCCGGCTCGATTCACCCGGCCACCCGGTCACTCGACGAGTGGATCGAGGCAGCCAGGCGTGGCATCGCGCCCGATCGAGCTGCGCTGCGGGCAGGCCTCGGCCTGCCCGTCGCTTAGCACGCTGCTGGCGAACGTCTACACTGGCGCTGGAATGGCGGGCAGAACCTACAAGCGCGAGGTGATTGCTTCAGGGGCAGTGGTCGCGTCGAATCACCCGCTCGCGTCGGCGGCCGGCATCGAGATGCTCAGCTCCGGTGGCAACGCCGTCGACGCTGCCGTGGCGACGCTGTTCGCCCTGTCGGTCGTCGAGCCGATGATGGTTTCACCCTTCGGCGCCGGCTTCTTCCTCATCCGCGACGGCCGGAGTGGTGAGGTGGTGTTCATCGACAACTACGCGACGGTGCCCGCCGCCGCCAGTCCGGAGATGTACACGCCGGTGTTGGGCAGCCTCGACTACGAGACCGTGGACGGAACCAACACCGTCGGCTACCGGGCCATTGCTACCCCCGGGGCGCTCAAGGGCTGGGCGTACGCGGTCGAGCGCTACGGCCGGCTTCCGCTGGCCACGCTGGTGGAGCCGGCCATACGCTTCGCGACCGCGGGCTTCGCCGCGAGCGCCTACCTGGTCAACATGATTCGCGACTCAGCCGCGGCGATCGCTCGCTTCCCAGCGACCGCCGAAGTGTTCCTGCCGGAGAACCGGCCACCTTGCGTCGGCCAGGTCATCGTCCGCGGCGCCTACGCGCGCACGCTGCGGCAGATCGCGGACGAGGGTGCCGAGACGTTGTACACCGGTCGCCTGGCGCGGGTGGTGGTCGCCGACATGCAGGCCAACGGCGGGCTGATCACGCTGGACGACCTGGCGAAGTATGCCGTGTGCGAGCGAGACCCCGTTCGCGGCCAGTATCGCGGGTACGACATCCTGTCGGCTGCGCCGCCCTCGTCCGGCGGGACGCACATCGTGCAGATGCTGAACCTGCTCGCCGCCTTCCCGATCGGCGATGACGGCCTGCGGTTTGGCGAGCCAGGCTACGTCCACCTGCTCGCCGAAGTCCTCAAGATCGCCTTCGCTGACCGCCGGCGGCATATGGCGGACCCCGACCGCCTCCCCGTGCCAGTGGCCGAACTGATCTCGACAGCGTACGCGGACCAGCGGCGCGCGGGCATCGATCGCGGGCGCGCCCGCGATCACGCCGCCGGGCAGTTTGCCGAGGTCGCGCGATTCATGGGGGGCGAGGGGTCCAACACGACGCACTGCACTGTGATCGATGCCGACGGGACGATTGTAAGCACCACCCAGACGCTTCAGAGCGCCTTCGGCTCGAAGGTCACGACGCCCGGTACCGGGATGCTGTTGAACAACCACATGAGCCTGATGGATCCCGTACCGGGCAATCCGAACTCGATCGCCGGGGGCAAGCGAGTGCTGTCCAGCATGGCCCCGACAATTGTGGTGCGCGAGGGCCGGCCGATCCTGGCGATCGGGACGCCAGGCGGCAAACGTATCTTCGGGGCCGTGGCGCAAGCCCTGCTGAATGTCCTCGACCACCGAATGACGCTCCAGGAAGCGGTCGAGGCGCCACGCGTCTGGACCGAGGGCGGGCAACTGGAGCTGGAGGACGGGTTTGCCAACCTGTCCGGCCTGACAGCGGCGCTGGCAGCGCTCGGGCATTCGGTGACGCTGGTCGAAAAGGTGGCTGGCGGAATGAACGGCGTGCTGATCGACGACGATGGCTGGCGGCACGGCGCGGCCTGCTGGCGGGCCGACGGTGTCCCGATTGGAATCAGCGGGGGCCCGGCGCGCGACTCTACGGAGTCCGGCGTCCCCCAATAGCCTGCCAGGTCGCACGTTCCATGACAGACGAGTTCCGGTTGGTCGAGACGGACGAGCTGGCCGCGATGTACGACTTGCGCGCGCGTGCCTTCGAGCAAGGCACAGCCAGCGACTGGGCCGCCTACCGCGAGCGAGATCCCTGGCGCGACGGCGGCGCCGACTTTGTCGCGGTGTCCGATGACAGGGTCGTGGCCACCGTACGCTTGCTGGCGCGGCGCATCACGGCGGTCGACGGCGAACTGCGCCTGGCCGGGTTCGCGGCCGTCGCCAGCGACCCGGCCGTGCGTCGCCAGGGCTACGTGCGGCGCTTGCTGGCTCTGGCGCACGCGCGCAACCGCGCCGCTGGGTACGACCTGGCGCTGTTGTTCACCCGCTCGCCGTGGGTCTACGCCGGTAGCGCCGGGTTCTCGATCGTGCCGTTCTGGGCGCTCGATCTGGACTTCCGCCAGTCGTTTGTCCCAGCTGGCGACTGGACGATCCGGCCCGCCGATCCGGCCCTGGACCTCGCCGGCATGCAGCAGGTCTATGACGCATTCGGCCGGAGCCGGCCAGGCTATCCGGTGCGCGATCGCGCCTATTGGACCCATCCCGCGCGCTTGACCGAGGCGCGGTGGACACGCGTGGCCGTGGATCGCGACCAGCGCGTAGGGGCGTATCTGCGGCTGCGGCTCACGGAGGACGGACGCGCCATCGCGCAGGAGTATCCCTATCGGGCCCCGGCCGCGGCCGAGGCAATCGTGGCCAGCCTGGCCGGGGATCCGCTCCTGGCCCAGTACGCGACGTTGAGCGGTCGGGTGCCACGCGACCACGTTCTGGAACGGTACGGACGCCTCCAGGTTCGCGACGACGCCATGGCGTGCGCCTACACGCCCGCCGGCGCCGACCTGATCGCAGCCCTGGGCGACACCCCTCACGCGCGTGCCGTCTACTGGTCAGGCGACAGCTTCTAGTCGTCCAGGGTGCACGTAACCGCGCCGAAACGCGGGTGAAACCCGGCCAGCGTAGTGTGCCCGGGGATGGCTCGCGAACAGGTCCACCGGCCAGATCCTGATCACACGTCCTCGGGTACTCGGCCGCCCGAGCAATCTGCGCCGGGCGAGTCCCTCGAGGAGCTGCAACAGCGCGTCGGCAATCAGGCGGTCCACGGCCTCGTCGGCCAGCCACCCGGTGCCCAGGGCGAAACCGTCCAGCGACTGCAACGCAGCTTCGGCAACCAGGCCGTCCGCGGCCTCCTCCGCCAGCCGCGGCCAGTCGCGCCGAAAAAGCAAACCGGGCTGCCGGACCGACTCAAGTCCGGCGTCGAGGCGCTGTCCGGCGTCCCCCTGGACGACGTCAAGGTGCACTACAACTCGGCCGAGCCAGCGGAGCTCGACGCGTTGGCGTATACGCAGGGCAACGATATTCACCTCGCCCCGGGCCAGGCGCAACATCTGCCGCACGAAGCCTGGCACGTCGTTCAGCAGGCGCAGGGCCGCGTCCAGCCGGAGGCGCGGACGAAAAAAGGCGTGCCGGTCAACGATGACCAGGGGCTGGAGCATGAAGCCGACGTGATGGCGGCGCGGGCGGTGGCGCACACCGAAGCGTTCCCGGGCGAGCCGGAGCGCGTATCGGATGCGATCTCCGCGACGCCGTCACCGCCTGTGGCGCGCGTGGCGCAGCGGACGGTCGAGGTCAACCTCGTACCGGTCACGGTTGCCCCGCTTGCCCTTTCGCCGCTCGCCCGAGCGACGTTTCTCGAGTGGGTGGCGGACGCTACCCCGCGTCCGCTGGCCAGCCAGCAAGAGTTGATCGCCAGGGTCACGGAGGCGGCGGAAGAGGGACACACCGTTGCCCGCCACGGCCCCGAGGTCGAGAACGTGGCCCTTCAAAAGAGACTGTTTACGGGGATCGCACCCGACAACCGGCTGTCCCCCGCCCCGGGGGCCAGCAGCCGGTTCGCCACCTATGCCGACCTCTTGACCACGCGGCAGGCCGCCACCACCGCCGTGGCAACGGCGATTAGTGCCGCCCAGAACCACGTGCTGGCCTGGCGGAACACGGTCCTGGTGCCAGGTGTGCCCGTGGCAATCGCCACTGCCAGAACAGATGAGCACACCACGGCAACCGCCAATGTTGGGCTTGCATTACAGGGGATCGCGGAGTTCAAGCGGATCAATAGGCTCGACGCCCTGAACACGGAGATCAAAGCTCTCGAGGAGGATCTCGCCGGGCGCATGGAGGACCGGGAAGCGGTTGCGAGTGAGCTTGAAGGTCCGTGGGATATGGAGACGAGCACCCGCGGAGCAGCGGCGACGGGCGACGACGCGACGGCTCTTACACTGCAGCAAGACGCGCTGACTGATCAGATCGCGGGTATTGCGAAGTTGCTCAGCGAGAAGCAGCGTGTGCTGGCGATGTCGGACCAGGGACGCAGCGACGCGCGCGAACTCCATCTCGGCGCAATCCGCGTCCAGGGGACCGCCAGGGATGCGCAGACGGCGGCCGAAAGCGATCGGGACTTTCCGGGAAGGACCCTCAAAACGTACCTCAATCAGAAGTGCATCGGTCTCAACGTCGACGACACGGTGCCCGCCACGACATTCGCGTTGGGCGCCAACGTCCGCCTCCTGGGCAAATATTCGGTCCTGGTCACGCACGGCCAGTCCATTGGTTCCGGCGCGACCGCCGCCGAGGCGGACGCCGTGGCGCTAACGGCGATCGTTTCGGCGGTCGAAGCCGACCCGCAGCCCAAGAGTTACGCCGACATCGTGGTTGTATTGCAGGGCATGGGTCTGGTCTCGCAACTGGAGGCCCTCGCCGCTTTCCTGGATGACCCCGTCAATCTGGCGCTGGCCAAAACAAAAGAGGGGGCCAAGGTATACAAGACCGTGGCACACGTGGCGAGTCTCGACAAGACCTTCACGAATTTCGAGGTGACCGCCAACGCACTGTTCGACGGCGCCAACCACCCGAATGCGCCGGACACGAGCGCGTGGAAGGTGATCCAGCACTTCCCCACGGCGGACCCCAAGGACGGTGTCCAGGAAAGGTCGTGACGGACGCTGGGATCGCTCCACCATCGACGTGGCCGGCCGCGCGCGGCACGGTTCAGCAGGCCATCGACGCCGACGTGCCCGACCGGGCATTCGAGATCCTGGCCACCGCGTTGGCGAGCGCCAAGCCGGGGCTGTTGGCGCACGAGAAGGACGAGGCCCTGTTGTTGCTGAGCCGCGTTCTGGCCTCTCAATCGCGGACCAACGGTGCTGACCCGGCTCCGCGCGCCACCGACAACCCGCTCGCCGTGGGCGCCATCCTGATCGACCGGGGACGGCCCGACGTCGCGGCCGGCGTGCTGGGCCATGCCGTGGATCGCGCACCTGGCGACGCGCGCCTCCTGGCCGAATTGATCGCCGCCCTGGAGCTTGCGGGGCGCCACCGCGAGGCCGTCGACTACCTTGAACGCGTCCCCGAGCTCGTCCGGTCCGATCCGCTGCTCGTGTACCTGCGCGCGTTCAACGCCATCTTCGTCGGCGATCTGGACACGCCGCTGGAGCTGCTCCCGCGGCTGCAGGCCAGCATGGACGAGACGATCCGCTTCATGGCAGCGCGGATCGAACGCATGCTCGGCCGGGCCGACGCGGTCCGCGCCCGTTCCGGTTTGTCGCCAGCCGATCAGCGCGGCTGGCACTTCGTCCTGACGGGCGGCCTGCTGTTGTCCGCAGCCTCCGGCCAGCCAGGCTATGGGGATAGCGATGCCAACATCCGGCGGAACGTCCAGGGCCTGATCGCCGTGCTGGAGGCGTGGCAACTCCGGCCGGCCCGCGTGCTGTTTCCCCCCGAAAGGAACAGTGCCATCCTCGCGCACGTGATCGCCCGCGCACTGGGTCAACCGGCGGTCGGATGGACCGGCGGGGCGGAGCCGGGATTGGTGGTCGTCTACGATCCGTACTACGTGATCCCGGAGATCTGGCGCGCGACCAGGGCCATTACTCCAGGGCAGGTGGTCTTCGTGCACATGCTTGGCCAGACCCGGGAGAATCCGGTGGCGCCCGACATTCTGACGGGCTTCTATCGCCGCAACGCGCCGCCGTGGGGTCCGGGGTTCGATCCGCACGACAATTACATCCCGCCGATCGACGGGCCTCCGGAAGACCTGGCCGCAACGATCATGCACGCCTATCCGGAGGACGACGACTCGGACGATCTGTCACAGCTCACGCGCTTTGCGGAGGCGCTCGCCGACTTCCCGCCCGCGCTCCGGCCGACGGCCCTGCAAAACACGGACGTCCGCGAACGCCTGTGGGTCGGCTCTCCAGCGCGCCGGGGGTGATCGCCAGGGTCGCTACAGGATGAGCTTGCTTAACCCCGCATTTCCGCGGGTGTGCGACAGGACGTCATTGGTAGCAAGTCGATTGTCCCGGTCAGCTGCCGGCCCCAAGGCGTTACCCGACGTCATACCCCGGGGACCGCTCTGAACTGGCGACGTCGGCACGACGATCAGCTTCCCGTTCTTCACGGGCGCAGGCCAATCGACGCAGCTGAATGTCACCGTCGGCGGGTCGTTCCTGATTGGCGACGGCTGGGACCAGTCGGGCGTGGCACGATCGAACGTCATCGCGCCAAGCTGAACCAGGCTCTCGCAGCCGGCGGCGCCGTGACATCCGAACGCTTGCGTCGATCTGCTCGACTTTTCACTGCTGCGCACCAGGTTTGGCCAGTTCGCCCGCAAGTGGTGTAACGTTTCCAGCGGAGTCTGATCGTGGGGCGACGCGTTCGCAGCTGGTTCGCGCTCCTTGCATCGGTCTGCGCATTTGCCGTGCCGGCCGGCGTCGTCCCGGCCCTGGCGCAGCCGGCCTCCACGCCTCCGCGGCAGGTCTTGACGAGCCATCAGGTGCGCGCGCTGAATACCGCGCAGAGTCTCGGACCCACTGACCCAGCCCTCCAGCTGGAGCTGGCGATCTCGCTGCCGCTCCGCAACCGTCCGGAGCTCGACGCACTTCTGGTCCAGCAGAACAATCCAACCTCGCCCCTGTTCCACGCCTACCTGACCCCGGACCAGTTTCTGGCGCGCTTTGCGCCAGATCAGGCCAGCGTCGATATCGTCACCGCGTACTTGAGCGCGCAGGGCCTCCAGGTCCTGGACGTTGCTCGCAACCACCAGCTGGTGCGAGCGCGCGGGCCCGTGGCCGTTGTGCAGGCGGCCTTTGGCGTCCAGATCGACAACTTCGTGCTCCGGGGCCGACAGGTGCACGCGCCACGCAACACCCCCTCGCTCCCACCGGCGATCGCCCAGCACGTGCTGGCGATCCACGGGCTGGATGATGTGGGTGTGCCGGAGCCGCGCCTCGCCACGCCAACGGCGACTCCCGCGCTGGGCAGTGGGCCGAACGGTGGCTACGTTCCATCCGAGCTGCGCTCAGCCTATGACGCGGGCCCGCTGCTCGGCAGTGGCGCAGACGGAACCGGGCAGACCGTCGCGATTTACGAGCTGTCGGGGTACACCCCGAGCGACGTAGACACCTACCTGTCGATGTTCCAGCTAGGCCCGCCGCGGTACACGAATGTCTTCGTGAACGGTGCGACGAATGTCCCTGGCCCAGGCTCGGGTGAGGTCGCTCTCGATATGGAGGTCGTGTCCGCGATGGCACCGGGCGCACGTCAGCTCATCTACATCGGAGCTGACGCGTCGTTGACCACGGGCCTGGCGGTCTACAACGCCGTTGTCGCCGACAACGCCGCCCACGTTGTCACGACGAGCTGGGGCATCTGCGAGCTCTTCGTCACGCCGGCCTACGACAGTACACTCGACAATATCCTGGTCCAGGCCAGCGCGCAGGGCCAGGCGGTGTTCGCCGCCTCGGGCGACGCGGGCGCCTTCGACTGCGATGTGCCCGGCGGCTTTGGGAACACGCTTGCGGTCGACTCGCCGGCCAACGATCCGCACATCATCGGGGCCGGTGGAACCCGGCTGCTGCTCAGTGCCGGCGGCGGCTACGGGTCCGAGCAGGTCTGGGCGTGCGCGCCGCCCGCGTGCAACGCGGTACACGCGTTCGGCGATGGTGGTGGCGGTGGCCTCAGCACTGTGTTCCCGCAGCCCGGGTATCAGAACGGCCCGGGGACGCACGGACCCTTCGCCAACGGGAAACGCGAGGTCCCGGATGTGTCGGCCGATGCCGACCCGAACACCGGGTACGCGGTGTTCTGTACCGTCCGGGCCGCTTGCCAGCAGCCCAACGGCACAGTCGGTTGGTGGGTCTTCGGTGGCACCAGTGCCGCCGCGCCCCTGTGGGCGGCCGTCGCGGCGGACACCAATCAGCATCTGTTCAACCATGGCAAGGCGACGCTCGGATCGGGCAATAGCGCGATCTACGCGGTGTTCCAGTCAACCCAGCCATTTCCCGCGTTCCACGATGTCACTGTCGGGAACAATCTGTTCTATCCCGCTACCAGCGGGTACGATCTCGCGACTGGGATCGGCACGCCCGATGTGTGGAACTTCGCGCGCGACGCGGCGAGCCTGGCCGCCAACGTCTCGAGCGTTTTTCACGGGCGGGTGCAGTTTCCTGGCCGGCCAGCACCGCCCAGTCCCACCTGGGTGGTGCCGCTGACGCTGAGTTTCCTCGATCCGACGACTGGCAATGTGGTGGCGAGCGGGACGCCGGGCACCGATAGCTCGGGGACCTTCTTCGATCCCGGACTTCAGCCTGGCACCTACAACGTGCGGGTGAAGTCCGCCCAGTCGCTGAGCAAGCTGGTGCGCAGCGTGGTGCTGGTGCTCGGCGACAATCCGATGCTCGACTTCGGCATGCTCGCGATGGGCGACGTCAACAACGACAACGCCGTCGACCTGCTGGACTTTTCCAGTCTGCGGGCCACGTTTGGCCTGTGCCAGGGCGCTCCCGGCTACGACCCCCGCGCCGACCTCAACGCCGACGGCTGCGTCGACCTGCTGGACTTCTCCCTGCTGCGGACCAGCTTCGGCCAGGTCGGGCAATAAACAAGCGATAGCACGGAACGCGACACTCCTTCGTCGCATCAGGGCGGCACGCGCGAAGGGCTTTCGGTGGCAGGAGCACGCGGTTATCTCAGTTGACGGGTAACCGGGTTATTCGGGTGCGTACAAGCCGCCGCGTCCGCGGCGGAGGTCCAACGGGCACTTGGGCCGGCGTGCTGCGTGCCCGTTGAGCCTCTACCGGAGTTCTACGGCTGGTTGGACTACGAAGTCGCGGGAGCGCGCCTTACTGAATCGTCACCGAGCCGGGGCTGACGGTGACGGGCAGCGCGGAGCCACCGAATGTGACCCGTGTCACGGTTCCGGGGCCGCTGGTGAGGAACGTGAGAGGTGTCGCTCCTGCCGGTGTTGCGGCAATGGCCTTGAAGGTAATGGTGGCGAGGGTGATGTTCCCGCTCGGCAGCGGCGACTGGAGCGTTCCAGCGACATAGTCGATCTGGCCGGTCGTGTTGTTCACGTTATTTGAGAGGGTCAACTCGAGGCTGGTGGTGTTTGGCGTGATCTTAGCGACCGGGTTGCCTGCCGCGTCGGTGACTTGCAACTTGGTTGGGTCGAACGTGATGTGGACTTCCGCGCCGTCGATCTGCTGGCTGCCGGTCGCGACCTGGATGGTGATCTGGAAGATGTCGCCGACGACGTGCTGCGACGTTGTGGGGTTGAGTCCAAAGGTGATCCCGGTCGGAGTCGGGGTAGCGGTCGAGGTCGCCGTTGGTGTCAACGTCGGCGTCGAGGTGCTGGTCGCGGTTGCCGTGGGAGTGGACGTACTGGTTGGCGTCGGCGTGTCCGTCGCGGTTGCAGTTGGCGTCGCGGTCGCCGTATTGGTCGCCGTCGCCGTCGCCGTCGACGTGCTGGTCGGAGCGGGCGTATCTGTCGCCGTCGCCGTCGCTGTCGACGTGCTCGTCGGAGCCGGCGTATCCGTCGCCGTCGCCGTCGCCGTCGACGTGCTCGTCGGAGCCGGCGTATCCGTCGCCGTCGCCGTCGCCGTCGACGTGCTCGTCGGAGCCGGAGTGTCGGTCGCCGTCGCCGTCGC
>DATGER010000142.1:0-42690 GCA_035309865.1 Chloroflexota bacterium | reverse complement strand
CAGCACACCAGCGTAGCGACCAATTGGCGAGCGGACGTACCCCACGATAACCGCGTCGGAGCTCATAGGCTGCAGGGTATCGCGCTTCCATCAGGCGCGACGAAATCGCGTGCCCGCATCGCTGCGCTCGCTTCCTTGCGGCGCGTCCAGCGGGGGCTCAGCCGGTGGTGGCGATTGAGTCCATGTACTCCTTGCGAATGACTTCGCCACCGTTGGTTTGCCAATCTTTGACGAGTTGATCGAAGTCGGTGAACGGGCGGCGGCCGACGACGATGTCGGTCAGGCCGTCGGTCATGGTTTGCGTCAGGTTGAAGCCCTTGCTGAAGTTCGTGGTCGAGACCTGGCCGAATGTTGGATTCGAAACGGCCACCGGAATGAGGAGCTTTTCGGCGTCGGCCATCGTTCTGGCGTAGTTCGGTATGTCGGGCGTGAAGAAGACGAACGGATGCTGGGTCGTGTATTTCCAGGGGACGTAGTTCGCGTCGGTATTCCCCTGAGGTGTCAGCGTCGGATTGCCTTTGCCGTCGAGCGTGTAGTCCGCGCCATTGACGCCAAACGTCAGGAGCTGGTCCTCGGCGCTGCCAAATGGCGCAGCCAGCCAGTTCATAATGCGCAGCATTTCCTTGATACGCTCCGGGGAGCCCTTCTTGAAGGCGGTGGCCCAGAGATGACCGCCGGTCACGAAATGCTGCACTTTGCCACCGTCGTGCGCCGCGAATGGCGGGATCATATGCACGTCGAACGGCTGAGGCGACTGCAGCGCCTGACGCCAGGCGTCCTGCCAACCATTGACCGGGTCGAGCCAGATACCGAATTTGCTGCCCGCGAACTGGGCACGGGCGATGACGCCGCTGGCGAAGGTGGTCGAGTTCGGATGAAACACGCCTGAGGCGAACAGGTCGCGGACGTACCCGGTGGCCTCTTTGTACTCGGGGGTTTCCCAATCCTTCGTCAGCTTACCGCCGGCCTCGAGGCGCCAGTCGTTCGGGGCCCCGAACATGGCGGCGAACTGAGGCACCCACATGATTGTTTGTTGGGCGCCCGAGATGCCGTAGAAGTCCTGCTGCGGTCGGGTCAGCGCCTGCAGGATGCGCTTGAAGTCGTCGGCGTTTTTGGGCACGTAGTCCGCGCCGAACTCTTTGTCGTAGACGTTGGCGTTCTTCAGCCAGATGAAGGCGGGCAGGTAGCGGTGGATCGGGACCATGTACAGGTGGCCCTGATAGGCGCAGCCGGCGTTCTTCCAGGCAGTGGTCGGAATGGCGGCCAGGTTCGGGTAATCCTTCGCCGCATCACCCGCCAGGTAGGGCGTCAGGTCTGCCGTCTGGGCCTGCAGGAACTGTGGCACGCCGGCCGCGGCAGCCAGCGTGCTTGGCGCGCCTGGGCGCGAGTACATGTAGAGCAGGTCGGGCAGGTCATTGCCGGCCATGACGGTGCCGAGTTTGACCGGGTAGTCTGCCGAGGTCACGATCTGATAGTTCACGTTGGCGTTCAGCGCTTTGTTCACCGCCTGCCAGGCCGGGTTTTGATCGAGCGGCGTTGGCGGTGGGAACAACTGGATCGACATGATGTTGACCGCGCCGCCTGCGCCTGGCGGCTCGGCAGGCAGCGCCTTGACGGGATTGGTCGGGTAACTGCTGAAAGCGTCGTCGTACATCGGACCGGCCGCCGCGAAATCCGGCTTCGGCCCGTTTGCCAACGGCAGGTAGGTCGGAAAGACGGCGTTACCGGTGGCGCCGCTGCTCGTCGCAGCGGCGGCGACGGGACGCGTCGGCGCGGCGGTTGGCGCCGTTGGTGCACACGCGGCCAGCAGCGCCGCGCCGCCCGCGAGACCGCCCGCGACACGCAGAAACCGTCGGCGGCTCAGTTCACTATGGGGTCCGAATGCGCCCTGGTCCACGTTTGATCCCCCCAGCCCAGGAGGTTACCAGCACCAGCAGCACGATCAGCAGGCTCACCGCCGAGATGGCCGCCCCGACGAGGTGTGAGAGGGGTTCGAAGCGGAACTCGATCGTGTGGGTGCCAGGGTCGATCGCGACCGCCCGGAAGAGGGCATTGGCGATCAGTACGCGCGCCGGCTGACCGTCGACGTGGGCGGTCCAGCCGCGATGGTAGAAGTCGTCGAGTACGACGTAGCTCGGCACGGTTGCGGTCGCGGTGATGCGCACCGCATTGGGCCCCAGATCTTCGAGCTGAGTCGCTGCGAGCACAGGTTGGGACCCATTCGGCGCCTGGGGCGTGTTCGGGTCGCCCTCGATCAGCAGCATGGAGTGCAGGTCGATGTCCGGACTGGCGACCAGTTGCGTTGCCGTCAGGCCGGCATGCCGCGCCGGTGAGAAGGCCTGGGCTCGCGGCAGCACGTACGCCCTCGGCAGCGCCCGGGTGTCGAGCAGCACCCCGGTCGACGTTTGCTGCAGGCCAGCGCGATCACCGAGTTCCAGGGGGTGCGCAACGGCTCCGCTGGCGTCGATGAGCGAAACGCCGTCGATCTCGACCAGCACCTCTGGATTGGTCGGCGTCAGCGTGATCGATCGCACCGTAGCCGGCCCGGGGAGCGCAATGTTGGCCTCATACAGGTGCCCGGGGTAGTCCTCGCCCTCGGGGGTCACGTCTTCGAAGTCGAAGGCCACGCGCGCTTTCTGGTGCTGGACCAGGCCGCTCAGACTCGGGCGGTCGAAGGCGCGTTCCGAGAGTTCGATCCCGGCGCGAATTGGGAACTGCGCTCCGGTGTCAAGCGCGAGGTTGGCGACGGGTTGACCCTGGGGCACCCGGAACGCGTAGCTCAGGGTGCCGATGAGCCGCACGCTGGCGGCCGAACCGACGTTCGCCGGGACCGTGAACGTGGTCCCGGCGGCGCCACCAAAGCCGGCGGCAAGCGGGTGCTGGGCCCGGAAGCGGACGCCGTCGACCGCGTGGGCGTCCGCCGGACTATCGGGTTCGACGACGATCAATGGTCCGCCCCACAGGTCGAACAGGCTGGGCTGCGAACTGGTCGCGGCTTCCAGCTCGACAAAACGCTGCGAGGGCAGCGAGCTATAGCCCTGGACCATCGTGAGGCCGGCGGCCAGCAGCTGGTTGGGCTCGAGCGACGGCAAGTCGGGGGCGTCATGCAGCCAGACGCGCGTACCCGACGTCACGCCGGCGGGCTCGACGGGCACGAGACTGGCCAGCGGCGCGCGCGGATGAAAGTCAGCGGCGAAGACCAGCAGGTCGACCGCGAGCAATCCGACAAAGAGGCCCTGGCCGACGACCAGACGCCGCTGACCGAGCTCGAACCACACCACGAAACCCAGGCTCGTCAACCCGAGCAGAACCAGCGACCAGGCAGTTTTTGGAGTGGCGAAGTCCAACGAGCTACGGAAGCCGTTGACCACCAGTTCGGGATCAATCGGGTACTGCGCGCGCGTGGCCAGGTAGGTCGCCTCGACGAGCGCCCGCGCCCGGGCCGGGTCGCCCGTCAGCAATCCGCGCCACATGGGCATCAACGCGAGCAGGGCCGCGAGCAGGGCGACGCTGGGCACGCCGCCAACCGCGGCCACGACCAGGCGCAGCCGCCGCTGCGCAAGCGCCTGCAGGCCGAACGCCGCCAGGCACGCCAGCGCGAAAACGACCAGGTAGGTGAACCGCCCCGGTGCGCGCAAGAACGAGAAGCCGGGGATGGACCACAGGATCTGGTGCAGGTTGAACACGGGCGCGTAGTGCGCCATGCCGATCAACAGCGACACCGCGCCGAGCAGGACGAAAAACACGAGCTCGATCCGTCGCGCGAAGACGATGCCGACGATCGCGAGCGCCAGCGTCGGAATGCCGACGTACAGCTCGGTCTCCCACTGCTGCCACAGTGACCACCACGTCGTCGCGTCCGGCAGTCGAAAGAAGTACGGAAAAATCAACGTCGGCAGGTTCTCGGGCGCGAGCCCGAACGCGCTGGCGAACTCGTAGTCGACTCCGCCGCGCCGAGATGAGACCAGCGCCCACTCGCCCAGCGGTAGCCACTGGACCGCGGCCAGAGCCAGGCCGCCGCCCACGATCACCGCGCCCGTGAGCAACGGCCAGTAGGCGCTGCGTACTCCGCGGGTGGGGATCAGCGCTCGGAAGACCACGTACATGCCGAGCGCGAGTGCCAGCATCAGCACGGGCTGCACGTGGAGCCCGAGGGCGGACTGAGAAAAGGCCAGCGCGCCCAACGCGGACCAGAAGGCAACGCGCGCAACTCGGAGCGCACTCCGCTGCTGCACCGCGCGGTCCGCGCACGCAAACACCGCCGGCAGCCAGACGGCCGAGCGCACCACGTTTTCGTGATGCATCTGCGCACTCAGAAAACTGCCGAACGCGAAGACGAGTGCTCCGCCGAGCGCCGGCAGCGGATCCAGCCGGAGGGTCTTCAAGTAGAGGTACGTGAACAGCCCGGCCAGAAAGACATGCAGCACCCGCAGCCACACCATGGCCAGCGGCGTCGGCAACACGTCGAGCAGGAGCACCTGTGGCAGATACGCCAGCCCGAGCTCGCCGTCGGCGAAGATCGGATAGCCAGTAAAGATGCCCGGCAGCCAGAGCGGAAAGGCGCCTGCCTGCAGCTGCTGGCCGACCCATTGCGCTAGCGGGTAGTAGAAGAGCCGCGTGTCCAGCTCGTAGAAAGCAGGCCCGCCGAAGAGGCCGTCTCGATGCAGGATGAGCGCGCAAATCGCGATCGCAGCGATTGCGGCCAGGTCGACGAGCACAGTTCGCCCGCGGCGTTCCGCGTCGCGGGGTTCGCCCTCGGGCGCGATCGCCCGTGTGCTGCTCACGCGGCGCGGGCGACCGCGAGCACGGACAATCCAAACGGCAGCGGCACGCCGCGCGGAATCGCCAGCGCTTCGACGGCAACCAGCCCCTCGAGCAGGCCGTTGATTGGCGCCGGTGGCTGCCACAGATCGGGCTCGCCAGCGGCCGCAGGTGTGCCGTTGGTCCGCTCGAGCAAACGCTTGGCCACGGCCGGCGGGAACAGCAGGCTATTCGCCCAGGTCAGTCGGTCGACGATAAAGCCCGCCTGGCCGAGTTTGCTCAGCACCTCGCCGCGCGAGTAACGATGGCGCGTATGCACGAGCCGATCGTGCTCGCCGCGCAGCCAATCATGGGCCGGCACGCGGAGCAGAAACACTCCTCCTGGCTTCAAGACGCGACGGATCTCGCGCAGCGCGCAGGCGTCGCTGCCGACGCCCAGGTGATAGACCACCTCGAAGCTGGTGGCCACGTCAAACGTGGCTCCAGCGAACGGCAGCTGCTCTATCGAGGCGCGCGACAGGGCGCGCAGACCCCGCGCGCGGGCGGGCTCCAGCGCTTCCCACGCCAGATCGACGCCGACCACGTCGCCGAATCGCCGAAGCTCGACCGTCGTCCCACCGGTGCCGCAGCCCGCGTCCAGGATGCGCAACCCGCGGCGGCCGTCGAGCGCGGCGCCGAGGACCGCCAGGGCGACACGGCGCATCCCGGTATACCACCAGTGGCGCTCCTCGCGGCGCGCCATGATTGCGTATTGCTCACGTTCCATGGTTTGCGCTGAACGCGCGAACCTGAGCGGCCACGTAGTCGACGTCGTCGTCCGACAACTGGGGGTGGATGGGCAAGCTGAGGATCTCGTCGGCGAGGCGCTCGGTACCGGGCAACGAGCCTGGCCCGGAACCGTACTCGCGGTACGGCGCCTGAAGATGGGCCGGCAGCGGATAGTGCACCCCGGTCCCGATGCCCTGATCGGCGAGATACGCGCGCATGGCGTCGCGCTGACGGGTGCGCACCACGAACAGGTGAAAGACGCCGTCCTCAGGCGGCAGCCCGACGATCCCCTGCAGGCGTGAGCGGTAACGCGCGGCGATCCGGCGGCGAATCGAGTTCCACTGGTCGAGATGCGGCAACTTGGCCAGCAAGAGCGCCGCCTGAAGCTCGTCCATCCGCGAGACGGTGCTGTGGAGCTCACTGATGTAGTGCTGGCGCCAGCCGTACATCCGCAACAACCTGGCCTGTTCCGCAACCTCTGGGCTGGCCGTGACAACCGCGCCCGCGTCGCCCAACGCGCCCAGATTCTTGGTCGGATAGAAACTGAACGCGGCCGCATCGCCGAACGTGCCGACCAGTTGGCCGGCGTGGCGTGCACCGTGCGCCTGGGCACAATCCTCCAGCACTTGTAGCCCGTGCGCGCGGGCGGATCCGACGATCGCGTCCATTGGCGCCGGCTGGCCGTAGAGATGCACCACCATCACGGCGCGCGTGCGGGCGGTCGAGCGCCGGTCGATCTCGGCAGGGTCAAGCGTGTGGGTGCTCGGGTCCACGTCGCAGAAAACCGGCCGCGCGCCGGTGCTGACCACCGCGGCGACCGGTGGCACGCCCGCGTTCGAGACGACGAGCACCTCTTCGCCGGGCTGGACGCCGAGCGCGAGCAGGCCGATGCGCAGCGCGTCGGTACCTGAGCCGACGCCCACGGCCTGGACGTCGGGGGCGTGGTACGTCGCGAACGCCGCTTCGAATGCCTCGAGCTCGGGCCCTATCAAGAACGAGCCCCGATCCAGCACTCGGGCGATGGCGGCGTCAAGCTCCGGCCGCATGGCCTGCACGCCGGGCGCGAGCACGTTGAACGGAATCCGGCGCAGGGCTTCCGGAGGCCTCATTTGCCAGGGGCCGGCGCGGCCCAGTACCGGGCGCGGTGCGCGCGGTAGAAGCTGATAGTGCGGATCAGACCCTCACGCAGATCGATCCGCGGCTGCCACTTGAGGACCCGCCGAAGCTTGCGATCGTCGACGTAGATCGAACCGATGTCGATGGCCTTGCGCTCGGCCGGGAACGGCAGCAGGCGAAAGCTGCCCGTGCCGGCGAGCTCGATCAGCAACTCGGCCAGCTCGCCCAGGCTGATCGGCTCAATCGCGCCAATATTGAAGACCTGTCCGTTGGCCGCTTCGCTCGCGCCGGCCGCCAGGAACGCCTCGACCACGTCGTCCACGTAGGTGAAGTCGCGTAACTGGGACCCGTCCCCAAAGATATCGATCTGCTCGCCATCCAACGCCTGGCGAATCAACCACCCCAGCGCGGTCTGGCGATTGTTTTTGACCAGCATCCGCGGTCCGTACGTGTTCGTCAGCCGCATCACGCTGGTGCGGATGCCGTAGACGTTGTTGTACAGCACGTGGTAGCGCTCGCCCGCCAGCTTGTTGATGCCGTTGACGTCGACCGGATTGGGTGGCTGGCGCTCGTCAACGGGCAGCTGCTCCTCGGGCACCCGACCGTAGATCTGCCGCGTGCTGGCAAAGATCACCTTGGTTTCGGGGGCATTGCGGCGACACGCCTCGAGCAGGGCGAGCTGGCTGCGGCAGTTGATCTCCAGGTCGTTAAACGGGTCCTGCATAGAGTCGATGTGGCTCACCTGGCCGGCCAGGTTGAAGATGACCGCCTGATCGCGAACCAGACGCTCCATCGCCAGCACGTCGCGCACGTCGACGGTGCGGACCGACAAGCGCGGATGGTCCTGAATGGTCTCGATGTTGAAGGTGTTGCCGCCGGTCTCAGGGATCAAACTGTCGACGATCACCACGTGTGCGCCAAACTCCAGCAGACGCATCGCCAGGTTCGACCCGATGAATCCGAGTCCACCCGTGACCAGGGTGCGCTTGCCCGCGTAGAAGGCCTGGTGGCGGCTCACGCGAGCACCCGTGGCGGCGTGGCCGAGCCCGACGCGTTGCGCCGGCGTAAGAGCTTGAGTCTGACCCACATCCCGCTTAGCTCCACCAGGGTGCGCGCAATCCTTCGGAAATTGAAGAACTGGCTTTCACCAAAGGCACGATGATAGTGGTGCACCGGTACCTCGACGACCGCAAAGTGGCCCAGTTCGACCCGCGTCATCATCTCGACAGTAATGCAGCCGCTGTTGCTGTCTAACGGAAAACTCTCCAGGACGTGGCGCCTGAACAACCGGAAATCACAGTCGACGTCGCGCAAGTGCAGCCCGAACCACCACTTGACGAAGTGGTGATAGACGCGACCGATGATCTTGCGATGCATCGGATCGCCACGGCCCAGCTTCCAGCCCTGGACAACGTCCACGTCCGGCGCAAGCCGGGCGTACAGGTCGGCGAGCTCGGCCGGGTCATATTGCGCGTCCCCGTCGGTGTAGAAGATCAGATCCTTGGTGGCCGCCGCGAACATGCTCCGGAGGTTGCCGCCATAGTCGCGATTGACCGGGTGGTGGAGCACCCGCAGGCGCGGGTAGAGCTCGCGCAGCTCCTCGAGAATTTCGGCCGAATTGTCGGTGCTCGCGTCGTTGCCGACGATGATCTCGTAGTCGTCGGTGAGATCGCGCAAGGTGCGATCGGCAGCGATGACCATGCTGGCGATCGTGCCGGCGTCGTTGTAGCACGGAAAGAACGCGGTGATGGACGGCCTGAGTTCCGCCATCTACGCGGCCCGAGGCCAGGCGACCGACGCGGCCAGGGCCTCGACGCCCAGTGGCTGCCCGGTGACGCGCTCGACGAGCTCTGGCCAGGCGTATCGGGCTCCAGGCATGAACAACTCGTGCTTGATGTACTTGCCTGACTTCGGCCGGCCTTCCCACCAGCCGCCCATGTCGGCGTCCATCTTACGTGTGAGCTGCGCCGAGAACAATCTGCCGAGCAGGTACTTCTGGTAGTACACGGGCGCTGTCGCGACGTGGACCTTCGCGGCCCAGTCGGGCGCGTCGCGGCCCGCGGGGCGTGGGATCTGCTGATATCGCTCTTCGAGGTCCCACCACAGTCGATTCAGATCCTGATCGGGGTCGGCGTAGAAGCCGCGTTCAAACTGGGTGATGGTCAGACACCAGCGCACGAACGCCAGCAGCGACGCCGTGTCCTGGGCGGCCAGGCGCGGGCCAAGTGTGTGCGCCTCCGAAACTGGCAGGCCAACCATCTCGCTGAGCCAATCGGGATTGGTCGCGGGCTGCTCACAGAACATCGCGAAGCCTTCGTTGAGGAAGCCCTGTGGATCGTCGCGCAGGTCCCAGGGCAACTCGATGCGATCGATGCTATCCATGTAGATCGTGTGGCCGAGCTCGTGCAGCAGGGTGCCCATCCAGCGCGCGTTGCGCTCGACGTTCAGGAACGTGCGCACGTCGCCTTCACGATCGATGTCGACCGCGTAGGCGTGCTGGTTCTTTCCCGCGCGCGGAAAGAGGTCGCTGCGGCTCAGGATGCTGTCGATGGTCCGAAAGCCGAGCGCCCGGTAGGTCTCGGCGGCAATCGCGACGACGTCGTGCGCGGCATACAACGGATCGGCTGGCGGCGCGAAGACCTCCGGCGTTTCCTGAAAGAACGGATCGCTGTAGTGCCAGGGGCGCAACTCGCGCACGTCCACGCTGAACCGCGTGGCGAGATGCTGATCAAGATCGCGCTTCATCGCCTGGAAGGGCGCCTGTGTCGAGGCGTCGACCGACGCCAGGGTCTCGAGCAACTTTTCGGGATCGAGCTCGTCGAGCAACAACTGGGCTTGCCAGAAGTCGGCGAAACCGACCGCGCGCGCCGCGTCGTTGCGCAGATGGGCCAGCCGCCGCAGATCGTCCGCGACAACCGGGCCGATCTGCTTGCGGGCTTCCCAGGCCGTCTGCAGCCGCGGCGATTCGCGCGCCGTGCGCAGGACCTCTTCGAGCTCATTGTCGGTGGCCGAGTGGCCGTCGAACTGTGCGCGGAACGTGCTGTAGGTCTCCTGGACCGCGGATTCGGCGCGGGTGATCCGGTCGAGCATCTCGACCGGCGCCTGCTTCGACCAATATCTCTTGCGCAGCCGCTGGAGTCGGCGGCGGGTGAGGGCGTCGAGATCGGGCCCGTCGGCCAGACGGACGAGCCGCTGGTAGGTTTGCGGCCGAGCGTAGTGTCGATTGACCGCGCGCTCGGCGGATTCCATGCGCTGGTAGTCGCCCGCCTGGCCAGTGATCGAGGCGGTCCACCAGGCGAGGCTGGCGCGTCTCAGCGCGCGTCGGGCCCAGCCCTCCTCCTGAGCTAAAAGCACTTCCGCGCGCTGCATCTGCGTGGCGGCAACCATAGAGCAGTGCCATTATGACCGCACCGCGAGTTCCGCGACGAGCGCGAGGAGAAGACGGGACCACCCACCTGCCCGCATCGCGAGTTCGCTAGAGTAGCGGCGTATGGCCAGCTTTACACGGCGGCTGCTGGCGGTGCTGGTCCCGCTGACGGTGGTGGCGGTACTCGCGGCGGCTGCCGTGCTGTGGCTCGATCAGCAAAGCGCGCGTGCCCGCCTGGCCGAGGCGCAACTCGAGCCGGCGCTCGCGCGCGCCGAGGCGGCCGATGCGCGTGCCGCGCGGGCCGAGGCGTCGCTGACCGCCATTGCCGTGCAGCGCGTCGCCGAGGCCGCCGCCACCGCAACCTCCGTCGCCCGCGCCAGCGAGCCGCAGCGCGCCCTCGAGCGCATCCTGGGACGCCTGTTCCTGGTGTTCCAGGACCCGACCGGCAGCGGTTACGATCAGTTGTCCGACGTGTTCTCACCAACTGCGCTAGCAACCGTGCGACCCGAAGCCGACTATCTGCGCGGTCGCGGACTGCATCTGGGGGGTGCCTCGACCTGGAGTTTGACCACCTCGCCGCCCGAAGCGGTGGCGCCCGACCGCAGCCAGATCCACACCGTCGAGCGCTGGCTGTACGACGAGCGCGACCAGGCCGACGCTCGCCAGCGCTGCTTCGTGGAAGACAGCGACCAGACGTACGTGGTCCGGCTGAATGAGACGACCTGGGTCGTTGACGAGATTCAACTCGGCGGCACCCACCGATCCGACTGTCCCGCGGGCATATAGGACATGGACCACGAGACAGCGCCGCGCCTGCGGACGATCGCCGAGCTGAATCAGCTTGCGCCGAGCGAGTTTGCCGCGGCGCTGCGTCCGCTCTTCGAGGCTGCCGGGCCACTCGCCGAGGCGCTGCACGCCGAGCGCCCGTTCGTTTCGTACCCAGACCTGCTCGATCGCGCCGAGTCCGTGGCCGGACGGCTCGCGGCCACGGCGCAGATCGAAGTCGTCAGTGCCCATCCGCGCATTGGCGAAAGTGCGGATGCCGTCAGGCAGACGTCAGCACTGTCGTATCGCGAGCAGGGGTACGCGGACGAGGCCGCCCTGCCGTCCGACGAGGTACGGCATGTCTACGCGGCGCTGGCTCAGCTGAACCAGGCGTACGAGGAGCGCTTCGGGTTCCGCTTCGTGGTGTTCGTCAACGGTCGGCCCAAGGCCGAGCTCGTGAAAGTCCTGGAAGAACGCCTGCGCAACGCGCCAGAGATCGAACTGCGCGCTGCGCTGCAGGCAATGTTCTTGATCGCGCGCGACCGATATCAAAGCCTGGCGAGAACCGCCAGCGGCTGACACCCGGGCGGAAGCGCGCCAAGCGAAGCGGGTGCGTGACCGCTACCGCTGCAGCCAGAAGTGCGACCGCCGCGGCGGCGGTGCCGGGGCGGCGAAGTCCAGCAGCTCATCGTCGAACGGCTCGTCCGTGTCGCGCAAGCTGACCAGCCCCGTAGGCTCGCGCATGAAGCGCTGCGGACTCTGCGCGATCACGACGTCCGCCGACCCGAGACCGATGAAGCGTCCGTACAGGTGGGTGCGGATGCGGTCGATCGGTTGCGGGCCCTCGCGCCGCAGGAAGTCTTCGATTTCGGTCGCGACACGTTCGCGCAGCTTCTCGCCCGCGAGACCGCCCAGACGACCGCCGCCGCCGACTGGCCCAGCGCCACCTGGCAACCACGACGTTGCCAGGCCGCACAGAATGTCGACATCCGTCGACGCCAGTTTGAAGCGATCCGGATCGGCCTGGGTGAACAATTCGGGGTGGCGCGTCAGCCACGTGCGCACGTACTGATCGTTGACGTGATACGCCCGCGGGAGGCGCCGATTCATATCATTGGTCAGCGACGCGATCCGCGAGGTGCCCAGCCGCTGGAGCGCGCCGATCAGCCCGTTCAGGGCGCGGATGTGGCGGTCTTCCATCCCGGGAATGGGCGCGTCGGGGAGCTTGAAGCTGCCGTCGTCGGTCTGCAACGCTGGGCCCAGGATCTGAACACGCTTTGGAACGTCAATTGCCGGGTACGTCTTGCGGTCCACCGGAGAGAACGCCGCGGTCATGTGTTTGGTCAGCAGTTCTTCCGACAGGTCGCCGTAGCGACCGATCGCGGCGACGACCATTTCTTCGAAGTGGTCGATTCCCTGCAGGGGTTCGAACGGCCGGCCGCTCGCATCGGCGACCAACTGCCCCTTGCCGTGCAGCAGCCAGCCGACCACGCGGGTGAAGCTGGCGCGGGTGGTCGGATACCGCGTCGCGACAACCTTCGGCAGACGTGCATCGTCCCAGCCCAGTCCGAGCTCGGCGCACAACTCTTCGAGCCGCCAGCACGACTCCATGATCTGCGGCTGAGACAGGAGGATGTTGAGCGCGTGCCGCTCGAGCTGCGGGACCTGCTCGGCCAGACAACCGATCGCCCGCGCGACCTCGCCGACATCATGCACGCGATCCTCAACGCCCGTCCGGAGCAAGACAACCTCGCGCTCACGGTTGGGCAATGAGTTGACGCTGTGTACCACGCCTTCGAACAGATCGACGCCGTCCCCGGCGGCGGGCAGCATCGGCTGGCGTTTGTGGCCGAGCGCCTCGGCGGCGAACATGATCGCGGCGCGCACCTCACCCACACTGGTCGGCGCGAGCTGCGGGATCTCGATCGCGCGCTCGGGTTCCAGCGTCGCCACGTCCTGGACGTGGAGCAGGCCGGCGTCGCGGAAGATTCGGCGGGTGCGTTCCCCCAACCGCAAGTCCGAGAGCTGGCAATTCGAAATCATCGTCGTGCCCTCTTCATCGACGCTCTGGCATGTACTGTCGAGGGCCTGAACCTCAGCCTCAAAGGCGAGCAGGTGTTTCGAGGCGCGGTCGGTGCGCGCTGCGCGGCGGCCGCGAGCACGCCGGCGACGGGCATGCGGCGCGGGTTCGCCGCTCAGATGTATCAGCTCGTCTTCGAGATCGGCCGCCAGCGCCGCGGCGTGCTCGAACCTCGGGTCGCGGACGGCGACGTCCGCCAGTTCGCGGGCGAGCTCGACCAGCGATGGCGGGGGCAGGTCGGGCGGTCCGAAACTGGGCCACACGGGCACGATTTGGGGCAGCTCAGCGACGGCGATACGAGTGACTCTAACGATCGCTGTTGGATTTCTGAACGCTCGCCGAATAGCGCTTCGGTTGAGAGTCGGTCGCGCCCCCGACCGACTCGGAGTAGCATGCAGCGGGATGCAACCACGGGGCGACGACGCCGCCCGACTGGCCGTGCTCGACGAGTTGCGGCGCTCGGCCGTCGACACGTACGGCGAGGAGCGCATCGCCGACGCCAACCTGGAAGCCGCGCTCAACTCTGCCGCCACCGCGGTCTGGCGCGTCAGTCAGGAGCCACTGGAACCCCTCGGCAACGACCCCCTGCCGACGCATGGCTGACGCCGGGCCGCGAAGCGCGCGTATGGAGCGGGCCGCTGTCGTCCACGAGCTGACCGCGGGCCAGGCGGCCCGGCTGATTCGGGCGCGCCAGCTCTCGCCGGTGGAGTTGGTTGAAACGCTGCTGGCGCGGGCGGCGGACGTCGACCCGCGCGTCGAGGCCTGGGTTAGTCTGGATGCCGCGGGGGCGCTGGCCGCGGCCCGGGCAGCCGAGCAGCTCGCCCTGTCAGGCGCCGAATTGCCAGCGCTCCACGGCGTCCCTTTCGGCGCCAAGGACATCTTCGACTCGGCCGGCCTGGCCACCGCGGGCGGCTTTCGGCCCTATGCCCACCGCATCCCGAGCACCGACGCCGAGCCGATCGCGCGGCTAAAACGCGCGGGCGCCATCCTGCTCGGCAAAATGGTCACGACCCAGTTCGCGCAGGCCGACCCGTCGCGGACGCGCAACCCGTGGTCGGACGAGCGCACCCCGGGCGGATCGAGCAGCGGCTCGGCCGCGGGCGTGGCCGCGCGCCTGGTGCCACTGGCGCTCGGCAGCCAGACCGCCGGCTCCGTGCTGCGCCCGGCCGCGTACAACGGCGTCGTCGGCTTCAAACCGACGTACGGTCGGATCAGCAAACGCGGCGTCTTTCCGCTGGCGTGGAGCCTCGATCACGTCGGCATTCTGGCGCGTGGCGTGGAGGACTGCGGGCTGTTCCTGGCGGCGACAGCCGGCCACGACCCGGCCGATCCCGCGTCGGCGAATCAGCCCCTGCCGGTCCTGGATCTCGATGTGGACCCGGGCGCGCCGCGCCTGGGGTTGGTGCGCGAGGCTATGCAGCGCGCCACCCCGCGTCTGCGTGACCACCTGTTGCAGGTTGCCGCGCAATTCGAGTCGGCGGGGGCGCGGGTTGAGGAGCTTTCGCTGGGCGAGCCGCTGGACCTCATCCTCGCGGTGCAGCACGTGATTCAGCAGACCGAGACCGCCACGGCGCACTGGCAACTGCTCGAACAGTACTCGGGCTCGTACATGCCGCGGCTGCGAGCGTCGATCGAGATCGGTCGCCTGTTGCCCGGAGTGGTGTACTTGCACGCGCAGCGGCTGCGGCGCCGCATCCGTGCGGCTGTCGCGCGCAGCCTGGCCCACGTCGATGCGCTGCTGCTGCCGACCGCCACCGACGTCGCCCCGACCCGCGAGACAACCGGCGACACGTCCCTGCAGGCGCCGTTCAGCCTGGTCGGCTTCCCGAGCCTGAGCTTGCCGAGCGGCGTCCTCCAGCCCGAAGGCTTACCGCTGGCCATTCAACTCGTCGCGCCCGCGTGGCACGAGGCCCGCCTGCTCGCGGTCGGCCGCTGGTGCGAGTCGCACCTCCCCTCGATCGGCCCACCGCCCCGGTTCGCGTGAACGCACGCGCCGCCCTCGCGGGAACTGACACCGCGACGCTCCGTACCACCACACTCCGGATTGAAGTCCGTGGTTCAGTCACATTGACGCCGCATGAAGCGAGCGAAGCGAAGCGGACAGTCACCGCGCTTCGCGTGAACACGGATGCCACCCTCGGAGGAACAGCGGGCCATCCGCTCTGCATCGAGGTCCGTCCGTCAGGCACATGAACCCGGATGGAGCGAGCGAAGCGAAGCGGCTCGCTGACCTTTTGCTCGACGCGGGCGAGCGCGGCACCGTCGTCTTCACGGGCGCTGGCATCAGCACGGAGTCGGGCATTCCAGATTTTCGGAGCCCGGGCGGTCTGTGGACGAGGTATGCGCCGATCGAGTATCTGGACTATCTGCGCGACCCGGACATGCGCCGCGAGTCCTGGCGCCGCGGCTTGCACACGTACCCGCCGATGGCCGAGGCACTGCCGAACGCGGCGCATCTGGCCATCGCCGACTGGTGGCGCGCCGGACTGGTGAGCGGGGTCGTCACCCAGAACATCGACGGCTTGCACCAGCGGGCCGGCCTGCCCGAGGCGGCCGTTGTCGAGTTGCACGGCAACGCTCACCGCGTGAGCTGTTTGACGTGTGGCATCAGCTTCGACCGTCCGACGATCCACGCGCGGGTGCTCGCGGGCGACGAGGATCCGGCCTGTCCCGGGTGCGGCGGCATCCTCAAGACCACGACGATCTCCTTCGGCCAGGGACTCCCAGCGATCGCCGTCGCCGCCGCGCAACGCCTGCACGCGCACGCCCGACTCTGTCTGGTGATCGGCTCGTCGCTGGTTGTGGTGCCTGCCGCCATCCTGCCTGAGATGACCCTCGACGCGGGCGGGCAACTGTGCATCGTGAACCTGACGCCGACGTACCTCGACGATCGAGCCGTGCTTGTCGCGCGCCACCCAGCCGCGGTTCTGTGTGCCCAGGTGCAGGGTTTGCTGGCTGTATAGCATGGGTGCGGCCGCGAGCATTCGTCGCATTTAGCCGCCGCGCCGGTTAATCTGTCGCATTGGTGGCAACGTCAATCACCTCGATGACGAGTGTGCTGGGTTCTTGCAACATTTGCTGGAGGCAAAGGATCGGGTATGCGCTTGGTGGGTGCCGAACCCAGCCCGCTGCGGCGGTGGATCGCGTGGTTTGTGGCGCTGGGCATGCTGGCCGTAGTCGTTGGACTGACGTTCTACGCCCGCCAGCAGGATGCGGCTCGTCGACTCGCCGAGGGTCGGGCCGACGCGGCGGAGACGCAGCTCGCGGTGGCCCAGGCGTCGTTGACCGCGATCGCGCGTACCAGCGCGGCTGCCACCGCGACCGCCGCCGCCGAGTCGAACCAGCCCGAGGCCGCCCTGCGGCGGGCGCTTGCCCTGGTGTTCGAAGCGTACAAAGACCCCACCGACGGCAAGCTGCGGGCGCTCTCCGACGCCTTCAGTCCTGACGCGCTGAGCTTCGAGCGCACCGAGGCCGAGCACCTGCTCTCGGGCGGCCTGCACCTGGCCGGCAGCGCGGCGCCCGAGGTCACGGTGCTGTCGACGACGCCCGGGAGCGCCGACGAGACCGAGATCACCACGCACGAGATCTGGACGTACGACGAGGTCGACGCGCAGAGCCGCAAAACCCGCTGCATCCGCGAAGAAAGCGACCAGACCTATACGCTGCACCGCGTCGGCGCCAACTTCTTGATCCAGATGGTCGCCCTCAGCGGCGGCACGCGCCGCAGCGACTGCTAGTCTGGGCCTCGCCCATGCCTGGCCCTGGCCGCCCGGCCTCCAGCGCGTGGGTTCATGCTCTCCGGGCTCCTGGGTTCGTGCCCTCCGGGCTCCTGGCCCGCTGGCCTCCTTGCCTCCCGGGCGAGCCTCGGCGAGGCCGTTACGCGGATTCGACGAGGCCCGAGCGGATCGCGTACTTGACCAGCTCGGTTTGGCCGTGCAAGCCGAGCTTGGTCATCACGCTGGCGCGATGGTGCTCGACCGTTTTGGTGCTCAGGCACAGCAGGCCCGCGATGGCGCGCGTACTGTGGCCTTCAGCCGCGAGCTGCAGCACCTCGCGTTCCCGCGGCGTGAGCCGCTCGTGCGGCTCGGACGCGGCGTCCTCCGACCCGTGGATCCGCGAGAGGTAGTCGTCGATGACCCGCCGCGCGATGCTCGGGTGCAGGTAGGCCTGCCCGTCGTGCGCGGCGCGGATCGCGGCCGCGAGTTCTGTCGCGGCGTTGCGCTTGAGCACGTACCCCGCGGCTCCAGCCCGCAGCGCCTGCACCACGTACGGCTCGCTATCGTGCACCGAGAGCACCACCACCTCGGTGTCCGGCAGGTCGCGCCGGATCTGCCGAATCGCCTCGACGCCGTTCAACCGCGGCATCGTCAGATCGACGACCGCGACGTCAGGCCGCAGCTGATTGGCGAGTTGGACGGCGATCTGGCCGTCCTCTGCCTCGGCAACGATCTCGATGTCGCCCATCGCCTCCAGGCACAGGCGCACCCCCTCGCGGACGATCGTGTGGTCGTCGGCCAGCAGCACGCGGATCACGCCGACCCCTCGCCGACTGGAATGCTGACCTGCACGAGCGTCCCGCGCGGCGAGACCGGGGTCGCGTGAAACTCGCCAGCCAGGAGGCGGGCGCGTTCGCGCATGCCGAACATGCCGAGGTGTTCGCCGGCCTCGGGCGAGGGCACCGCCGTCAGGCCGACGCCGTCATCGCGGACCTCGAGCGTCACCGCCCCGGGCGAGCGGCGTAACCGCACCTGCACGCTGGTCGCGCGCGCGTGACGAATCGCATTGGTCAGCGCCTCCTGAGCAATGCGGAACAACGCCGTCTCCACCTCCGGGGGGAGCCGCGGACCGCCGTCGGTTTCGTCCCACCCGACTACGGTCAGTTGCGCGCTGAGGCCCGAGCGTTGTTCCGTCGAGCGCACGTATTGCCGCAGCGCGGCCACCAGACCCAGGTCATCCAGGACCGACGGCCGGAGCTCGAGCGCGAGCTTGCGGACCTCGTCGAGGGTCTGGGCCGCCAGATCGCGCAGGTTGCCCATAAGCTGGCGCGGCTGGATCGGGAGATTGGCGGCGTATACCTCGGGCATGCTGGCCAGGCCGCGTTCGAGGCCGATGATGACCGCGGTCAGCGCCTGGCCGGCTTCGTCGTGCAGCTCACGCGCGACGCGCCGGCGCTCTTCCTCCTGGGCCAGGATGACCTGGGCGGCCAGCCGTTCGGCCTGCTCGGTTTTCTCGCGGATCGTCGCGGCGTCGGCCTCGAGTCGATCCCAGAGTGCGTTGACCTCGAGGACGAGGCCGGCCACGTCAGGGTCGCTCATCGCGGCGACGGTGGCACGGGCCGAGTGGTCGCCAGCGTTGAACCGCTGCGTCGCCTCGCGCAGCGAGCGGATGGGGCGGAACGTCTCGCGCAGCAGGAGCATGCTCAACCCGGCCGACAGCGACAGTGCGGCCAGGACGAGCAGGGCATGCGTGATCGGCGTAAATGCCCCGGTGAGCACCAGCCGCTGCGTCAACCACGTCCCGATCAGGGCCCCGCCGAGAACGACCACGAGATTCACCCCGAGCAGCCGCCAGAACAGCGGCACGCCAAACACGGACCGCGTCCCGCGTGCCGCAGTTCGCGCCGCCGTCGAAGGAGCAAACAACGCCTGGGTCATCGTTGCAGGCTTACTGTAGGGCACCACGCTCCCGAGTAGGAACGACCAGCGCTGCCCTCGGGATCCCGCTCGCCCGCATCGCTGCGCTCGCTCCTTCAGAGGGTCTGTCTGTTGAAGATGCTCGCGACCACTCTTTCGGGGCGAAAACGTTCCATGGAACTGAACGAAATTCTCTGAAGGAGCGAGCGCAGCGATGCGGGCGAGCGGAGACGCTGAGGCAGCGGCGCGTTTACCAGCGGAACTCGACGGTGCCCGAGGGTTTCGGCGGGTTCGCGCCCGCCGCGATGGTCGAGGCTTGCGGCATCTGCGCGGCCTCCCAGGTCTGGAGCAGGGCGGTCAGAAACGGCTGATCGCCCTCGACCAGGCGCGCCTCTTTGGGCGCCGTGTTGAAGTGCCGCAGTCGCACCGCGAGCTGCTCGCCGTCAGTCGTTTCCGACTGCAGCCGCTGCACGAGCTGCAAGCGCCGCACAAGCCGCAGCCGCTCGGCCTCGATATCGGCCGGGCGCGGTCGGCGCCGATGCTGGGTGTCGAAGCGGCGGATCCAGGTCTGGTGAAGCTGGGCTGCTTCCATCAGGAACCGCTCTGACGACAGCGGATCACGATTGGTCGACTGCACGTCTTCTTACACAAAAGATACCCCGCGGTACGCCGGGTGTCATCCCAACGATGACGGAATGCTCATCGCGCCAGGATGTGGAACTTGACGAAGTTCGTGTGCACCCCAACTTCGAACGGGTGCGAGCCCGCGATGACGACCGTGTCGTCGGCGGCCGCCGACCCCGACTCGACCATGTAGCGTTCCATCGCGTCGATATTGGCCTGCAGGTCGTCGGCCAGGTGCTGGTGGACCGGGATGACGCCCCACCACAGCGCCAGCCGTCGGCAAACGCCCTGGTCCGGGCTGAACGCGAAGATCGGTACCCTGGCCCGACCGCGCGACAGCAGCTCGGCGGTCAACCCCGACCGTGTGACGCCGACGATAGCGCTCGCCTCCAGGTCCTCCGCCAGGACGCGCGCCGCGTTCGTCACCGCGGCCGCGTAGCCCCGCGGCCGATCTTCGCGCGCCCGACGGTTTTGCGGCGGGGTCGCCTCGGTCGTCTCGGCCGCCCGCGCGATGCGGTCCATCATCTCCAGCACCAGCAGCGGATTGCGGCCGGTCGCCGTCTCGGCCGACAGCATGATGGCGTCGCTGCCATCCCAGACCGCGTTGGCCACGTCGCTGGCCTCAGCGCGCGTCGGCGTTTCATCGGTGATCATCGACTCCAGCATCTGCGTCGCAGTAATGACCGGGATGCCGAAGCGATTGGCGCGCTGGATGATGCGTTTCTGCAACATCGGCACCTGCTCTGGCGCGAGCTCCACGCCCAGGTCGCCCCGCGCGACCATCACCGCGTCGGCAACTTGCAGAATGGCATCCAGATTCTCGATCGCCTCGCCTTTTTCGAGCTTGACCACCAGTGGCACGGTGTGACCCAGGCTACGCATCAGATCGTGGGCGGCCCGCACCTCCTCAGCGGTGCGCACGAACGACAGCGCCACGTAGTCGACTCCCAGCTCCTGCAACCCGAAGGCCATGTCGATGCGGTCTTTGTCGGTGATCGCCGGCGACGAGACCGCCACCCCGGGCAGGTTGATGCCCTTGTGTTCGCCGAGCGGTCCTCCCGCCTCGACCCGGGCGGTGACTTCGCCGTCGCTGCAGCCGAGCACCGAGAGTCGGATGCGCCCATCGTCGAGCAGAATGCGGTCGCCCGGCTGTACGTCCTGGGCAAGATGCGCGTACGTGCACGAGATCCGCTCGGCGGTCCCGACCAGCTCGTGCGTCGTGATCACCAGCTGCTGCCCGGCCAGGAGCTGCACCGGCCGACCGCCGACCAGCGACCCCACCCGGATCTTCGGCCCTTGCAGATCCTGCATCACGGCGACCGCTCGCCCGGCCGTCCGGGCCGCCTCACGCACCGCCGTGCAGCGGCGCGCATGCTCGGGCGCCGTCCCGTGCGAAAAATTCAACCGCGCAACGTCGAGCCCCGCGCGCACCAGGTCCAACTCGAGGCCGTCGGTGGCCGGGCCTAGCGTGGCCACGATCTTGACGCGTCGAACTCGCTCCATTTCACGCCTCCCGGGCCGGCGTGTACTGGCCGACGCGACTGAACATCTTTTCGGTGAGCTCGTCGAGCGGCAACTCGGACCGGTCGCACACCAGCTGCGCCAGCTGCCGCGCCGATCGCCAGTCGGCGACGGGTCGGCCGACCAGCACGTCCCCTTCGGCGCGCGACAACGCCACCTGCCACCCGCCGCGCGAGTCACGATGATGGTTGCCGCCGGTGAGTGGCACCACGCGCACGCTGCGCGCACCCGAGAGTGGCGCGCGGATCGTGCCGCCGCGGCCGTCCTCGGCGACAATATCTCCGGCTTCCCGATACACGTGCCAATCGACCGGGGGGACAGGCGCCTCACGGCGTCCTTTACCCAGCCAGTCGAACAGACCCACGGTGCTATTATCCCACCTCGAGCGGAGGACGGACCCATTCCAGACGTCGGCGGCATCCCGATCAACATCGATCCCACGCTTTTCAAGTGGGACGGCGTGCCGCTGCAGATCACCTGGCACGGCTTCTTTACCGCGCTCGGCACCCTGGCCGGGATCTGGATCGCCGTGCGTTTGGCCACCCGGGCGGGCTTCACGGAGGACGACACCTTCTCGGTGGCCATGTGGGGCGTCATCGGCGCGATCGTCGGCGCGCGACTGTTCCACGTCATCGACCAGTGGGACTTCTACGCCCGCGATCCGATCGCCATCCTCAAGGTGAACGAAGGTGGTCTGGCGATCTACGGCACCATCGTCGGCGGCCCCATCGCTGGCGCGGTCTACGCCTGGCGGAGGGGGCTCAACGTCACCCGACTGGCCGATATCTCGGCGGCGCCACTGATCCTGGGCATGGCGATTGGTCGGATCGGCGACATCATCAATGGCGAACACCACGGCGTCCACGCCACCGGCTTTCCACTCGCCGTGGTGTACACGAACCCGAACACGCTGGGCGAAATCAACGTCCCCGTCCACCTGGCGGTTGGGTACGAGCTGGTGATGGACGTGGTGATCTTCGCCGGGCTGCTGTGGCTGGCGCGCGGCCTCGTGCGTACGCCCAACCGCCGCTGGCGATTCAACTGGGAGCCGCGACTGCCGCGCGACGGCATGCTGTTCTGGACAAACATCTTCATCTATTCATCAGGGCGGTTCTTCATCGAATTCTATCGGCAGGACACTCAGTTCGCCCTCGGGCTGAGCCAGGCCCAGCTGCTGTCGGTGCTCAGCGCCATGGTCGGCGTCTGGGCGCTCATCTATCAGTTCAATCGCGCCCGGAAACACGGCCCGACCCTGCCGGCGGCGCAGCCCGTCGAGGTGGCCACTGCCGAGTCAGAGGGCGAAGTCCCCGAACACGCTCCGGCGCCGTCCTGAGTAGTGCCGACAGTTCCCGCCGAGCGCCTGCATCGCATCGGAGCGGCGCTGCTGGTCGCCGCCGGAGCGCCCCCGGCTGAAGCTGAGATCGTGATGCGGCACAGCGTCGACGCCAACCTTGCCGGCCACGATTCGCACGGCATCATCCAGATCCCGACGTACATCGACCGTATCCAGGTTGGTCATATCGTGCCCGGCGCACCGTGGACGATCGTCCAGGAATCGCCAACGACAACCGTGATCGACGGCCACTGGGGCTTCGGGTACACCGTGACCGAGCGCGCGATGCAGCTCACCATCGACAAGGCCGATCGCGCCAACGTCGCCGCGGCGACCGTCTTTCGCCAGGGGCATATCGGTCGCCTGGCCAGCTATACGCTGATGGCCGCCGAAGCCGACATGATCGGTCTGATCACCGCCGATTCCGGGCGGTCAACCAAGCAGGTCGCCCCGTTCGGCGGTCGAGAGGCGCGCATCGGCACGAATCCGCTGTCAATCGCGGTGCCATCCGATCTCGACGGCCCGCTGTTTCTCGACATGGCGACCTCCGCGGTCGCCGCCGGCAAGATTTCGCTCGCGGTCTCACGCCGCGAGTCGATCCCATTGGGCTGGATCGTCGACCGCGACGGAAAGCCGACGACAGATCCAAATCAGCTCAAGGAAGGTGGCGCACTGCTGCCGCTCGGTGGTAGCGAAGGGTACAAGGGCAGCGGCCTGGCGGCCATCGTCGAGATCCTGTGCGGGCTGCTGACCGGTCTCGGGTTCGGGATGGAACCGAGCGGGCGCCACAACGATGGCTGCTTCCTGGCCGTCTTCAAGGTGTCGGCGTTCAGGCCGCTGGCCGAGTTCAAACAACAGGTCGCGGAGTTTGCCCGCTATCTGAAGGCCACGCCGCCGTCAGAGGGCAGTCGCGGGGTGCTCTACCCGGGCGAGATCGAACACGTGCGCGAGCAGGAGCGTCGCCAGCGCGGGATCGACGTCGAGGACGCCACCTGGCAGAAGCTGCAGTCGCTGGCAGCGGGCTACGGGCTGACCGCTGAGCTCGAACTGGCCTGAACGCCGGTTTTCCAGGCGCCGATCGCCGGCCAGCCCAGGCCCAGGTTCTCGCGCAGCGTCCGGCCCGCATACTCGGTGTGATACAGCCCACGGCGCTGGAGCTCGGGGACGACGTACTGCACGAAGTCCGCGTACGCCCCGGGCACGTGGGTGGCGGCGATCACGAAGCCATCGCACGCGCGCCCTTCGAACTGTGCCTCGAGCGCGTCCGCCACTTCCTTTGGCCCCCCGACAATCGCGTCGTCGGGCCGCCCACGATGGCTGACGTTCATGAACTCGCGCACTGTCGGATTGGTCTTGCCGCTGGCCCTGAGCACCCGGTCGCGAATGCTCTGCAGCCCCGAGAAACTCGCCAGTTCCTCGGTGGTGAATTGCTCGTCAAGCCCCTTCGAGGCGAAGTCGAAGTTCAGCGCCTCCGATAGTAACGAGAGCTGGTCGATCTCGAGCGGCAGCGCCGCGGCCAGGGCCATCTTGTCTTCGGCCGCGGTCTTCGTTTCGGCGCACACCGGTAGCACCAGGTTGCAGATCCGCATCGTGTCGGGATCTCGACCTGCCAGGACCGCCTCCTGCCTGAGCGCCGCATAGCCGCGTTGGCCGAGTTCGAGGTTGGGCGCCGCGGCGAAGATCACTTCTCCCCAGCGGCCAGCGAAGCGGCGGCCGCGCCCGCTCTGGCCGGCCTGGATGACCACGGGATGCCCCTGGGGCGTGCGCGGCACGGTGAACGGCCCGCGCGAACGATAGAACTCGCCGACATAGTCGAGCCGCCGCACCTTGGCCGGGTCGGCGAAGCGGCCGCTGACCTTGTCCACGACGAGCGCGTCGTCGTCCCAGGCGTCCCAGTGGCCGAGCACGACCTCCATGAACTCGTCGGCGCGATCGTAGCGGAGGTCATGCTCCGTGACCTCCGTTCGCCCCATGTTGAGCGCCTCGCCATCGTTCAACGACGTGACCACGTTCCAGGCCGCGCGGCCGCCGGTCATCACATCCACCGTGGCGAACAAGCGGGCGACGTGAAAGGGCTCGTAGTACGTCGTCGAGCAGGTGGCGCCGAGGCCAAGGTGCTCGGTCGCCATGCCCATCGCCATCAACACGACAATCGGATCCAGCTTCACGCAGCGAATCCCATGTTCGACGGCGTGGGCGTGGTCGTTGCCGAACCGATCGGGCATCGCCAGCCGATCGTCAAAAAAGGCCAGGTGAAATTTACCCGCCTCGAGCACCCTGGCTATCTCGCGGTAAAAGTCGGCCGACAGAAAGTCCGTCCGCGACTCCGGATGCCGCCACGACGCCGGCAGGTTCGTGCAATTCTGTGCCTGCAGGAAGCCCACCATCACCATCTGCCGCGCCACCGGCCTGTTCTCCGTCGCTCGCCTAGACGACCGACGTCGCGAACGGCACGCTCGGGTCTGGCGTCGGCGTGTTGATGGCCAGGTGAACGGTTGGCTCGGTGCCGCCGTTCCAGTTGCGATGCGGCACGCCGGCGGGGAAGACGACCAGGGTGCCGGGCGGCGCTTCGTAGCGCGTGCCTTCGATCTCCAGACTCATCGTGCCGCTCAGGATGTAGAAGATCTGGTCGACCACGTGGGTGTGCATTCCGGCGGGCGAACCGCTGCCTGCGGGGGTCCGGATGTAGTTGATGCTGCAGTGCGTGCCACCCGAGTCGTGGTTCAGCAGCCACTGCGAGAAGCGTTCTTCCGAACTGGCGCCGGCCAGGGCGGACGTGTCCACGGTACGCAGATACTCCATGCGCACTATTGTGCGCCCACCCTCAGCCGCGCTGCTGGAGCGCGTGCTCGACTGGCTTCAGGTCGAAGGGGTGATCCAGCTGGATCTGGAGGCGCTGGGCGCCGGCCTGCACGTAATCCTCGATGTGCTCGATCGCGCTGACCGGGATGTTGGTGGTCCGCTCGATCTCGGCGGGATCGCGGCCGACCTTCGCGCACCACGCGTCGATGACCTGATTCTTGTGGCGGATGACGTCCGGCGGGCCGCCCGTATTCGACATCTGGGCGTGTTCGGCGACCAGCCGCAGCGTGACCTGCTCACCGCCGCCGCCGATCAGAATGGGTACGTGGCCCATGGGCGGCGGGTTCAGCTTTTTCAGCCGATCCTTGATTCGCGGCAGCGCGTCGCGCAGCTCGGCCAGCCGCTGTCCGGGCGTACCCCAGGCCAGGCCGTACGCGCGATGGTCGCGTTCCGAGTTGCCGGCCCCAAGGCCCAGGATCAGCCGACCCGTACTCAGGTGATCGACCGTTCGAGCCATGTCCGCCAGCAGGTCCGGATTGCGGTAGCCGATCGCACACACGATCGCGCCGATCTGCGCCCGCCGCGTATCGCACGCCATCGCCGCCAGCAGCGACCAGCATTCGAAGTGCGTTCCGTCAGGCTCGCCCGTGAGGGGGTAGAAATGATCCCAGATGGTGATGCTGTCCACTCCGAGCGCGTCGGCGCCTTTCCAGGCCGCACGCATGGTATCGATCGTGGTGTGCTGCGGCCGGATGTGGACGCCGACTTTGTACGCGCCCCTCATGTGCTCGCGGCCTGCTTCGCCCGCTTCGCGGGCACCGTGCGCGCGGCTGGCTTGGGAGCATCCCCCGGTGTGTCCCACATGCGGAACCCGCCGCGGAAGGCGTTGGCGTTATCGCCCAGGCGGGCATTGGGCGGCAGCTCCTTCAGCAACTTGGCGTTGCCGCCGCCCAGGATGACATAGTCCGGCTCGAGCGCGGCCGACAACTCCGCCACGACCTCGATGACCTTGCGGCGCCACTTCTTCTTACCGAGCCGCCGCAACGCGGTCAGACCAACGTTTTCTTCGTACGTTCGATTCTTCCTGTACGGCAGGTGCGCCAGTTCCATCGCCTGCACCGCGCCGTCGACCACCATCGCCGAGCCAAGTCCGGTGCCCAGGCCGAGGAACAGCATGCGGCCGCCTTCGTAACTGCCCAGGGCTTGCATCGCGGCATCGTTGATGATCTTCGTCGGCCGACCGAACGCCGCGGCGTAGTTGAACCCGACCCACCCGGGCCCCAGATTGGCTGGCTCTTTGAAGGGCATCTCGTGCACGACCGGCCCGGGATACCCCAGCGACACGGCGTCGTAGGTCCAATCTTTCGTCATGGACTTGACCGCATCGACCATGCCCTGCGCGGTCATCGTCGGACCCGAGACGACCTTGCGCTCCTCAGTCTGCCCGGTGGCCATGACTTTGACATGCGTGCCGCCCACGTCGATTGCCAGGACATTCATAGGTCGTTACGGAAGAAGCGTACCAAGGTCGAGTCACCCCTGATAATTGCACGACCGATCAAAGGACCTGGACGATGACCCTGCAACTGGCCAATATCACGTTCGATTGCGCCGACTCCGCCCGGGTGGCGGCCTTCTGGTCGGCGGCCTTGAACCGGCCACTCGACGACGGACCCAGCCAATGGTTCGCGTCGATCGGTCGGACCGACCCGAGCCAGACTGTCTGGCTGTTCATCAAAGTCCCCGAAGGCAAGGCAGCCAAGAACCGTTGCCACGTCGACCTGCACGCCGACAGTCGCGCTGCGGAGGTCGCCAGGCTGCTGGCGCTCGGCGCCCAGCACGTGGGCGACTACGACGAACACACCCATCAGTGGACGACGTTGCGTGACGTCGAAGGCAACGAGTTCTGTGTGTTCTAAAGTTGTCTACTGCAACCGATGACAGCATGCCCGGGTTCTAGATAACGTGATCGAGATACACGACTTGCCGATGACCACCGCTCAGGCTTTTACGATTTTCCAAACTGCGATCGGGCCGTGCGCCATTGCCTGGGCCAGTCAAGGCGTCATCGGCGTGCAGCTCCCCGAGCCGAGCGAACCCCAGCTTCGTGCGCGCATGCGACGGCGCTTCCCGACCGCGATCGAGCCTTCGCGTCCGTTTGCGTCTGGCGTGCACACCGCCGTCGACACTATTCCGTCCGCGGTCCGGTCCGCGATCGAGAGCATCATTGCACTCCTCGACGGCAGGCTCGCCCGCGCCGATGGCCAGCCCATCGACCTGGCGTCCGTGCCACTCGACATGCACGGCGTGCCCGAGTTCCACCAGCGGGTCTACGCCGTCGCCCGCACCATTCCGCCTGGCTCGACACTGTCGTACGGCGACATCGCCGCCCGCCTCGGCGAGCCCGCCTGGCCCGCCGCCCGCGACGTCGGCCAGGCCCTCGGCCAGAACCCGTTTCCGATTGTCGTCCCCTGCCACCGCGTCGTGGCCGCGGGCGGCAAACTCGGCGGCTTCTCTGCCCGCGGCGGCACGACGACGAAGCGCCGGCTGCTGGCGATCGAAAGCGCGTCCTCGAACGGCTCGGACGCATCCGCAGGACCCAGCGCGGTCGGTTCCGCCGCGGCATTCAACATCCCGCTGTTCGCCGACCTCAAGTAGTTCTGCCAGCACGGGCGGCCACGGCCAGCGCCCTGCAACCCGGCCCAGGCCGCCTCCGCTCATGGCTGGTGCGTCGCAACGGTCTGCGCCGTGGAGCACGCGGCGCCCACACGTACCACCACATCGCCTCCACGAGCTGGTACATCGACCAGGCGACGCCGTTGCGCTCAGCGCGCGTTCAGCACCTCTCGCTTCGCGCACATCTCCGCGAGCGGGCAGATCGAGCACTTCGGGCCGATGGGAGTGCAGATGTGCTTGCCGAAGGGGACGAGCAGGGCGTTGATTTCGACCCAGTAGCGCGCTGGGAGAACCTGCTCGAGGGCGGCCCGCGTGGCGTCGGGGTTCGGGGTCGAGACGTAGCCCCAGCGGTTGGTGATGCGGTGGACGTGGATGTCGACGCCGATGCGGGGCTGATGGCAGGCGATGCCCAGGGCCAGGTTGGCGCATTTCGGGCCGATGCCAGGGTAGGAGGTCATGACCTCAAAGGAGCAGGGGAGCTCGCCGGCGTTTTCTGCCAGGATCAACTCGGCGATGGTGTGGATCTGCTCGGCCTTGACCAGGTGGAAGGCGCATTTGCCGATCAGGGCGTCGATGGCGTTGATGTCGACGGCGGCCATCTCCAGCGGCGTGCGGGCGCGCGCGAAGAGCTGGCGGGCCATCGTCAGGCTGGTCTCGTCACGGGTGCGGACCGAGATCAGGCAGGCCACGAGCATTTCGAACGCCGACGTGTGGCCGTCGGCGTACAGCTGGAACAGCATCGCCCTGGGGAAGGGGCGCACCGCTTCGCGGACGCGGTCCAGCCCGAGCTCAATGTCGAAGCGGGGAATTGGTTAGAGCCCTCCTTCATAGATCCGCCTGACAATCGATTCAATATCCGGCTCCTCGATAGTGAGGTCGTGGAGCGGGTAGCGACCGGCGACGTCGGCGATCAGCTCGGCGGCGGTCGTCTCCAGGCGATTGAACTGCAGCCAGCGCCGTGGCCCGTCGGCGCGGACCTCGGTGGCGCCGCGTACCTCGACCGGTCGCGGCACGTCGTCGGCGAGGTCGACGACCAGGGTGCGCTCGGTGCCCAGGCGGTCGCGGATGCCGTCGAGCGTGCCGTCGTACAGCAGCGTGCCGTGGTCGATGATCAGCACCCGAGAGCACAACTGCTCGACATCCGACATGTCATGCGTGGTGAGCAAGATCGTGGCGCCCGCCTGACGATTCATCTCGCGCAGGAAATCGCGCACCCGGTGCTTGGCGACCACATCCAGGCCGATGGTCGGCTCGTCGAGATACAGGATCTCGGGATCGTGGAGCAGCGCGGCGGCCAGATCACCCCGCATGCGCTGCCCGAGCGACAGCTGCCGCACTGGCGTGCTGAGAAAGGCGTCAAGATCGAGCAGGTCGCGCAAGCGGCTGACATTGCGGGCGTAGCGGTCGGCCGGCACGCGATAGATGTGGCGGAGCAGTTCGAGCGAGTCGATCAACGGCAGGTCCCACCACAGCTGCGTGCGTTGGCCGAAGACCACGCCGATGCGCTGGGCAACCTGCTTCCGACGGCGATGCGGCACCATGCCGAAGACCTCGAGCGTGCCGCCACTGGGGACGAGAATGCCAGTCAGCATCTTGATCGTGGTCGACTTGCCAGCGCCGTTCGGACCCAGGCAGCCCACCATCTCGCCGGCCTCGATGCGGAAGGAGACGTCGCGCACCGCGCGCACCTGGCGGAAGTCGCGATGCACGAGGGACCCGAGCGCGCCAAGGAGCCCGGCGCGCGGCTCGGCCACTTTGAAGGTTTTTTCGAGCCGCTGGACGTCGATGAGCACGCTGGGTTACGTGCCGGTGCTCTGGTAGTGCCGAATGCCATGCTGCCAGCCGACGCGTGCCAGCAGGGCCATGAGGATGCCGGCCAGCGGCGAGAGCAGGCGCACGCCGTCGGGGAGTCCCAACGGGTCGGCGCGGTTGAGCAGGTAGAGCGCGGGCTCGTAGTTCACGAACGCCAGCGGCACCACGAACGTGAAGAACCGCCGCACGCCGCCGCTGTACACGTCGAGCGGGTAGCTGGCCAGACCGTCGCCGCCATACGTGAACACGTGCGTGGCTTCCTTGGCCTGGACCGACCAGAAGCAAAACGTCGCGCCGAGCACAAAGATCGCGAAGTAGATCACCGTGCCACTCACCAGCGTCAGCGCCAGGACGGCGACCCGGTCCGGAGTCCAGACGACCTCGAGCAGCCGCAGCGCCAGGACCAGGACCAGCACCGCCTGCGCGACGCGGCCGACTCGGCGGAGCGCAAAGTCTTCGACGATGACCTGAAACAGCGCGCCCCGCGGTCGCACCAGCACTCGATCAAAGGTGCCGCGGACGATGTGCACCTGGAAGTTGTCGAGGGCCGCGGCGATGATTTCGGCCACGGCGAAGCACACGCCCGAGATGCCGTAGAGCAGGGCGACTTCGGCGAACGACCAGCCCGCCAGCGCCGGGACACGCAGAAAGAGCACGACCACCACGCCGAACTCGGTCACGCACGCCAGAAACGAGCCGAGCAACGACAGGATGAAGGAGACCTTGTACTGCAGCTGGCCGCGCAACTGCGCCCCGACCAGCATGACGTAGAGGTGCAGGGTTTCCACGCGTCAGCCGCCCTGGAAGACCACACGACGGGTTGCCAGCAGCGTGGCGAGCTGGGCCAGCCCGAGCAGCACGAACGCCCAGATGACCTGGCCGAGCAGCGGCAGGAGCGTGTCCGTGCCCTGCACGCGCTCGACGAACAGATCGGCCGGCGTCTGGGTAATGGATGCGAACGGCAGGGCCAGCACCCAGGGCTGGAGCCAGTCCGGAAAATAGCGGAGCGGCACGACGAAACCGCCCAGGAACATGGTCGCCGCGAGGGCCAGTTGGCCGAGTCCGCGGGCGTCGGTCGTCCAGAACGCGGAGACGTTCAACAAAAAGCGCCAGCCAAAGCTGACGAGCACCGCCAGCACCACACTGAGGCCAAACGCCAGCCAGGCACCCACCGACGAGGGCCAGTGCAGACCGAAGAGCAGCTGGCCGGCGAGCAGGATCGGCGCCGCCCGGAACACAGTGAAATACGCCGCCCGACCGATGTCACGCGCCAGCCAGAACCCCAGATAGGCGAACGGTTTGGCCAGGTCGGAGACGACGTCGCCGGTGCGAATGGTCTCCTCGACGTCCCACCAGCCCCAGAGCGCGACGATCATGATCATCGCCTGGGTGATCCACATGTAGCTCACGGCTGCGTGGGCGTCGTAACCGCCCAGGTTGGTCGCGCTGACGTTCTGATAGACCGCGACAAAGACCGCGGCGCGCAGGTAGCCGAAGAACGCGTTGGTGAAGAGGCCCGCCAGGTTTTCGGTGCGGTAGGCCAGCTGACGTTGGACCGCTCGGCGGGCAACCTCCCAGTACAGCCGCATGGGCTCCGAACCGTAGCAGACTCGCTCGCGTGATCGTAACCGACACGGCGGGCCAGCTTGCCCGCCGAGGAAACGCTCAGTCGATAAAGATTTCGACTCGCTCGCCGCCTTCGTTGGAGACGTCGAAGATCGTGCCACGGCGACCGTTGCGGACGGCTTCGAACAGGTCGTCCACGTGGGCGACCCCCGGCAGGTTGCGGAAGCGGCGGGCGAAGCCGAGGCCGAAGCCGACCATGCCGATGGGCACCGAGACGTTGGTCCGGACGCTACCGCTGCCCTGGTCCGTGACACGCACGTGAATCCAGCGCGCGCGGTCAGTCGCTGGCGCCAGATCTTCGGCGACCCATTTGTAGCGCTCGCGACGTCGAGTGTCGCGCCCCCCGTCGCCCAGCGCGGCCAGCAATTCGGCAGCTTCGGCAGCGGTGATCTTTTGTTGTTCGAGGAGCTCGAGGATGCGCAGGCGATCGGCGTCGCCCGTCTCCTCGCTCGGGACTTCGGCCCCCATGGCTCAGACCCGCCCCATCGCTCGCAACAATTCGTCGGCGTCCTGGGCCGACAGCTCGCCAGCCTCGACCATCTTCAGAATGCGCTCGAGCTCGGGGTCCTCGCGTGGCGGCGCCGCGGTTGGGCGCTCGGGCAGATTCGAGGGGGTGGGCGGCGCGGTCGGCCGTCGGGCGGCCCGAAACGCGGCGCCCTCGTCCACGCGCACGGAGCCCATCTCCGTCGACAGCATCAGCCTGGTCGCCGCCGACGGCTGCGATGGGTAGCGGTTGCGGACCGAGCCCAGGCTGGTGCGCGCTTCGATGCACACGTCCATACCCCGCGCGAGCTCCAGGCGCACCGAGCCGGTGATAGCTCGAAATCGGTGCTCGCCCGGCTGCAGGTCGGTGATGTCCAGGCGCACCGACCCAGCTTGCGTCTCGACGTCGAAGTAGCCGCCGACGTCGCGGCCGGTGACGCTGCCCGCGTCCGCCGACAGGTGCACCAGGCCGTACACCTTCACCAGGTCGATCTTGCCAGCATTGACCTTGATGCCCAGCTCGCACCCTTGCAGGTCGCGCACGCTCACGCTGCCCGCATTGCTCTGCAGGTGCGCGCGGACGTCGCGCGGTACGTACAGCGTGGCGCGACACTCCCAGCCGCCGAACCACTTGAACGACCGGTGTGGATCGAGCGACACGCGCACGGCGCCACCCTGCCTGTCGACGTGGACGGCGATGTTGTCCGCCGAGTCTCGCGACAGTTCCAGGCGCGGGACCTGGCCGGGTTCGACGGGAACCAGCGCCAGGTTGCCCCACTCGGTTTGCAGCTCCAGCTCGGCCGGCTGTCCGAACGGAAGTTCCCAGACGTGGTTATCGGTCTGCATGAGATTCAGCAAGCCCCCAGATCGTTCTGATGTGCATGGCGATAGGTCCTTCAGCATGGAGTCTGGCTAGAGCGACCGAAGTCGACCGGCGGCATCGGCGGCCGTGAGTTTGCCTGAGGCGAGCTCGTCGAGAATCTGCTGCCGACGGGCGGCCAGGTCCGTGTCCTCCTGGCGCACTTCGAAGCCCATGGCTTGCACCACTTCGTTCAGGCGCGCGACGACCGTGGGGTACGAGATGCCCAGCTCTTCCTCGACGTCTTTGATCTTGCCGCGGCAGCGGATGAAGACCTCGACGAACTGGAGCTGCTCGCGCGTCAAGCGGGCGAGGCGGCCGAGGGTGAAGTTGCCGTGCAGGGCGGAGCCGCACGCTGGACACTCGAGGCGCACGATGCGCAGGTCGTCGCCGCAAACGGGGCACCGCGTGAGCACTTGATGCGCAGCGCCGGGGTTGCGACCGGCGGCTGGCGGCGTGTTCCAGCCATTGAATTCACTCGTCATATTGAGAAAATTAATGGCTAGCTTTATTTTTGTCAAGAAGTCCTTGACTTCTTGCTCATCAACCGGCCGGCGGCGCTGCTCAGGTGTCGATGCGCTCGACCTCGAGGGCGGGGCACTCGTAGGCGCCGGGCAGCACCACGTATACCGTCCCGTTACGGGAGCCGATGGCGTGTACGCGGACCACGCGGTCATCGTCGGGCTGTTGGCGGCACAGCGTGCACGCGCACGGCTGAATGTGGTGGGCCGCGGGCAACTCGCGCACCTGGTCACCGATGTGCACCACGCCGTTGGACACGCGCGCTTCGGCGAGGTCCAGCTTGAGCGGCGAGATCGTTTCGCGCCAGTGCGCGTACAGGTGAGTGGGAGCCATCGGCTTACCAGCTAGTGTACGTCTCAAGAATGTCACAGTGCTGACTGCGGCCCGTCGCACGTCAATGTCTCGCGAAATCCAAGCTGCCCGCTTCGCTTCGCTCGCTCCCATCCGATGCGCAGAGACACTGGGAACCCGTGGTTGCACGCTGGCCCGAGGCGAGGCGCTTAGCCGCTGCGCGCGGAGAACGCCTCGGTTACCAATGACTGGGCTTCGACGATGATGCGCTCCAGGTGCACCGTGCCCTCGAAACTCTCGGCGTAGATTTTGTAGGTGTCTTCGGTGCCCGAAGGGCGGGCGGCGAACCAGCCATTGGCGGCTTCGACTTTGATGCCGCCGATCGGGGCGTCGTTGCCTGAGGCGCGGGTCACCAGTTTGACGATCGGCTCGCCAGCCAGCTGGGTAGTCCGCACGTCCTCGGGCGACAGCCGTTTGAGGAGCTCTTTCTGTCCGGGCGTGGCGCGGGCGTCGACGCGCCGATAGACCGGGTCGCCCAGGCGCAGCGTCAGCTCGTGATACAGCTCGCCCGGGTCTTTGCCGAGCCTGGCCGTCAGCTCGGCGGCCAGCAGGCAGAGCAGGATGCCGTCCTTGTCGGTCGACCACGGGCTCCCGTCGAACCGCAAGAATGACGCGCCCGCGCTTTCCTCGCCGCCGAAGGCGAGCGAGCCATCCAGCAGGCCAGGCACGAACCACTTGAAGCCTACGGGCACCTCAACCAGCCGTCGCCCGAGGTCGGCAGCGACCCGATCGATCAGACTGCTACTGACCAGGGTCTTCCCTATGCCGGCCAGAGCTGGCCAGTTCGGCCGATGCTGGAACAGGTATGCAATCGCCGCCGCCAGGTAGTGGTTCGGATTCAGCAGGCCAGCGCCACGCGTGACGATGCCGTGTCGGTCGGCGTCAGCGTCGTTGCCCAGGGCCAGGTCGAAACCCTCACGCAGCTTGACCAGGCTCGCCATCGCGTACGGCGAGGACGGATCCATGCGGATCTTGCCGTCCCAGTCGAGGGTCATGAAGCCGAACCGCGGGTCGACCGCGGGATTGACGACGGTCAAATTCAGCCGGTAACGCTCCGCGATCGCCTGCCAGTACGCGACACTCGCACCGCCGAGTGGATCGACGCCCAGTTTTAGCCCCGAAGCGCGGACAGCCTCCAGATCGACCACATTCGACAGGTCCGCGACGTACGTCGACACGTAGTCGTAGCGCTGGAGCGTGGGCGCCTGCTGTGCCTCTGCATATGGGATGCGTTCGACACCCCGAAGGCCGGTCTCCAGCAGTCGGTTACCCTCGGCTTCGATCCAGCCAGTGATGTCGGTATCGGCCGGCCCGCCGTCGGGCGGGTTGTATTTGATCCCGCCGTCCTCAGGCGGATTGTGGGATGGCGTGATCACGATCCCGTCGGCGAGGTGAGATCGGCGGCCCCGATTCCAGGTCAGGATGGCGTGCGAAATCGTCGGGGTCGGGGTGAAGCCGTCGGCGGCGTCGATGCGCACCTCGACCTGGTGAGCGGCCAGCACCTCGAGCGCCGTTTGAAACGCCGGCAGCGAGAGCGCGTGCGTGTCGCGCCCGAGAAATAGCGGCCCGTCGGTGCCAGCCTGGGCACGATAGCGGCACGTGGCCTCGACCACGGCCACGATGTGGTCCTCGTTGAAGGCAGCATGCAGGGCCGAACCCCGGTGTCCCGAGGTCCCGAAGGCGATGCGCTGGCTGGCGATGGTCGGATCGGGCCGGGTCGCGTAGTACGCGGCGGTCAGTCCATCAAGATCAACAAGGTGCGCAGGGTCCGCCGGCTGGCCGGCGCTGGGGTTGATGCTCATCGTCGTTTGCCCCTCCCAACCAACACGTATCGTAGGGGTCCGGCATGCACGACGGACTGTTCGAGCGTGAGCCTGCGGCTAGGCGCTCATGTCCCCGAGTGCGTGCCGGACGGCCAGGACGACGCGTTCGAGCAACGCCGCATCGACGTGTCCGCGCGGTCCGACTTCCGGTTCGAACAACGGTTTGTCGATGGTCGTCAGTTCTTCACAGAACAGCACGCCGTTCTGACGCAGGCCAGTTCCGTCCGCCGGGATGACCAGTCGGGTCGGCCCCAGGGTCCCGGTCGAAAAAATGGGCACGACCATCACATGGTCGCGATTGCGATTCAGGGCGTCGGCCGAGACGATGAGGACAAACCGCGCATGCCTGATCGCGTCGTCGTGGCCCGCGCCGGGGGTGTTCGCGAGCCACACTTCACCGCGTTTCGGCTCTGCGGCGGACATCGTTCACCCCGCATCACGCTGACCGGTCACCCGCGGGGCGCCGGCAGCATGTGCCGCGCGACCGCGTCCCGACGCAGCGCTTCCCACCCCTGGCGCTCCTCGGCGGGCAGGCCGTCTGGCGCGCCGAATTGCGCTTCCATGGCGCGCTCCATCTCGCGAGCGCGCCACAGCCGCAGCGCGTCGTCCAGGACTGCGCTCCGATCGAGCCCCGGATAGGTCACCAGGTAGGCGTCGACCGCGGCGAGCAGGTCAGGGTCCAGGGTCGCGGTGACCTTGGGCCGACGTCGGCCGACGAGTGGCATTGCCATACAGTCTAGCCGACACTCTGCCCGTCACCCCCGAACTCGCGGAGCCCGTCAATGCGTATGGCGCATACTTGAACGCCAGCATGCACCTGCCTGATCTGCACGCGCGCCTCGACCTGAGCGGGCAGGGTGTGACCGCACTGACGCTCTCGGCCAACCTGGTGTACGGCACCGAACGGCTCAATTTGCGCGGCAACCCGCTCGGGTCGGTGCCGGAAGGCCTGCGTGAGCTCGTCGGGCTCAAAGACCTTGACCTGAGCAGCACCGGGCTCAGCACGCTGCCGGATTGGCTCTGGTCGCACACGGACCTGGAGACGCTGAACCTGGCCGAGAATGCACTCACCTCGATCGGCGACGGCATCGGCCAGCTCAGGCATCTGCGCATGCTCGACCTCGGCCACAACGCGCTCACCTCGCTGCCGGACGCTCTCGGCGACCTGGCTCGCCTCAGCGACTATCTGTACCTGAGCCACAATCAGCTCGGCCGATTTCCAGAGTTTCTCGGCCAGCTTGGGCGCCTGAAGTATCTCAACGTGACGCACAACGGGCTTGGCGCGCTGCCCGCCGCCATCGGCGGTCTGGCCAGCCTGCGCGAGCTGCGGCTGTACGACAATCAGCTGGTCACCCTGCCCGACGCCATCGGCGCACTGGCCAATTTGCGCGAGCTGCACCTGAGCAACAACGCCCTCGAGGTGCTGCCGGCGGCCATCGAGCAACTCTCGAGCCTGCGCATTCTGGACCTGCGCAACAACCGGGTGCGCCAGTTGCCCGACCGGCTCGATCGGCTCACCGACCTGGCCTATCTCGACCTGCGGAACAACCGTTTTTCGGTGCTGCCGCCAACGCTCGCGGAACTGCCCGGTCTGCAGAAGCTCGACCTGCGCTGGAACAAGCTGGACGTCGTACCTGGCTGGGTCGACGATCTCGAACGGCGCGGGTGCGCGGTGCTCCTGTAGGAGTTCGGCCGAAATTGCGATTCCGGGTGTTAGCAGCGGCCGAACTCCGTTCATTGGATGGCCTAGCGGGGCGGCAAGTGGTGTTGCTGCTCACTTTTCCGGCCGCACGTCTAGGCCGTGACCGCGCTTGACAGCTTGCGCGGGCGGGCGGTCATCATCTGCCCGCCGCTGCCCGAGCCGAATCGCATTGGCGCGTTGCGGCGTCGGTTCGACCCGTTGGCCGAGGTCATCCCGGCCCACATCACGCTCGTGTTTCCATTTGAGAGCGACCTCGCGGCTGACGACTTGCGCGCGCACGTCGAGGCCGCGGTGCGCGGCGTCGGACCGTTTCCAATTCGGCTGAGGGGCGTTACCCCCATCGAGAGCCGGTACCTGTTCCTGCTTGTCGAGCGGGGCGACGCTGACTTGATCGAGCTGCACGATCGCCTCTACACCGGCCCGTTGCTGCCCTATCTGTCGGCCGCTTTCACCTTTGTGCCCCACGTCACCATCGGGCGCCTGCCAACTCCCGACGCGTTGGCGGAGGCGCTCGAGGTGGCGACCGCGGGCACACCGATCGACGTTGAGACGCGCGCGACGTCGGTCGTGGTCGTTCGGGCCACGGCCGACGGTGGGCCAACGATCGAGACGGAAATCCCGCTCTGAGCCGTACACAATGTAAGCATGCGCGTTCCGACGCTCGAGACGGCGAGGCTGTTGGTTCGCGAGCTCGACCGTGGCGACCTGGCGGCGGTGCGGCAGTTGCTGGACGTCGACCTTGCCGAAACCGACGCCGGCGAACCCATCGCCACCCTCGCCGAGCGGCAGCGCTGGCTGGAGTGGACCATCGACAGTTACCTGCAGCTGGCGACGCTCCGCCAGCCGCCGTATGGCGAGCGGGCGATCGTGTTGAAGGACTCCGGAGAGCTCATCGGCGCCTGCGGCTTCGTGCCCTGCCTCGCGCCCTTCTATCGGCTGCCGGCGCTCCGCCTGGCCGGCGTGGCGGCGCCAGGCGAAGGAAGTGTCCCGGAGGTCGGGCTGTACTGGGCGGTCTCACCGGCTTACCAGCGCCAGGGGTATGCGACCGAGGCGGCGAGCGCGCTCATCAGCTATGCGTTTGGCACGCTGAACCTGCGGCGCATCGTGGCCACGACGGACTACACCAATGTCGCGTCGATGGGCGTCATGCGTAAACTCGGGATGCGACTCGAGCGCAACCCCTCCCCGGAGCCGCACTGGCTGCAGGTGGTCGGGGTGCTGGACCGCACGTTACTCGGTTGACTTTGTCGGAGGAGCAGCACCCGATGGCCACCGTTCAGGTTCGTTACATCGTCAACGACGTCGACGCCGCGATCGAGTTCTACTGTCAGCACCTCGGCTTCCACGAGGACATGCACCCGGCGCCGGTCTTTGCCATGCTGTCCCGAGGCGACCTCCGGCTCGTGCTCAGCGCGCCGGGCGGCCCGGGGACGCGCGGCGGCGGGTCGCAACCGATGCCGGATGGCACCCAGCCAACGCCTGGCGGCTGGAACCGCTTCGCCATCGAAGTCGCCGACCTCGCCGCCACCGTCGAGACACTGCGCCAGGCCGGCGCCCATTTCCGCAACGAGATCGTCACCGGTGTCGGCGGCAAGCAGATTCTCGTCGACGACCCCTCAGGCAACCCCGTCGAGCTGTTCGAGCCAATAGTGCCTGAGGCCCGCCTGACGCCCCGCACGTAATCTCCGCGCGTCCGCAACACCACCGGCCCGTTGTGGTTCGGCGGCGCGGTGGTGTTTGGAAAGGTATGCGCGACCGATGGCGCGTTTTGTGCGCACGCTGAGCCGATGCTGGCAATTACCCGACTCTCCGTTGCCAAGCCGCTAGCGGTCATCGCGATCTTTGTCGCGGTGGCCGTCGCCGGCCTCCTGGCGTATTCGTCGCTGCCGATCAACCTGCTGCCCAGCGTCAATATTCCGGTGGTCACCATCGTCACCACTTACCCCGGCGCCGGGCCACTCGAGGTCGAGGCACACGTCACCCAGGTCATCGAAGACTCCGTCGCCAGCCTCAGCAATCTGGACGTGATGACGAGCACCTCGTCGGAGGGCGCGTCCGTTATCGCGCTGACCTTTACCGACAAGGCCAACGCGGATCTCATCGCGACCACCGTCGAGCGCCAGGTCAACGCCGTCATCCCGAGTCTGCCCGTCAATGCGCAGCAGCCGACGGTCACCAAGATCGACCTGTCGGCGTTGCCGGTGATGCAACTCGCGGTCGTCAGCGACACCCTGCCGGGCACGGACCTGTTCACCATCGCCGACCAGACACTGACACCCGAATTCCAGAAGGTGAACGGCGTCTCGCAGGTCGCGCTCATCGGCGGGCAAAAGCAGGAGATCCAGGTGCAGATCGACCCGTACCGGCTCGCCGGCTACGGCCTCTCGCTGACGCAGGTGCAGACGGCGCTCGGGACCGACAATCTGTCGTCGCCAGCGGGCACGCTGGAAAGCGGGGCGCGCGACTACAACCTGCGCGTCAACTCCCGCGTGACGCGGCCGGAAGATCTGGCCCTGATCGCGGTGGGCGGTACGGCGGATGCGCCGATCCAACTCGGCGACGTGGCGACCGTGCTGGTGACGGGTCAGGTCCCAACGGGCGTGACCCGGGTCAACGGCCACCCGGGGGTGCTGCTGCGGCTCACCCAGCAGAGCGGCGCCAATACCACGGCCATCGCCGACGCGATCAACCAGGAGCTGCCCGACCTGCGGGCGCAGCTGCCCGCGGACACGCAGCTGGTCGTGGTCTCGGACACGAGCACCTCCATTCGTACTGCCATCGCCGGCGTGCAGGAAGAGCTCATCACGGCGGTGATCCTCACCGCCATCATCCTGCTGTTCTTCCTGCACCTCTTCCGCGTCTCGCTCATCGTGCTGCTGTCCATCCCGACGACGTTGCTGGCCGCGTTCGTCATCATGGGCTTGCTCGGCTTCAGCCTCAACGAGCTGAGCACGCTCGGGCTTGTCCTCAGCATCGGCATCCTGGTCGACGATTCGATCGTCATCCTCGAGAACATCCTCCGCCACCTGGCCCAGGGCGAAGCGCCGCCCCAGGCGGCGATCAGCGGACGCGCCGAAATCGGTCTGGCGGCGCTCGCGATCACGCTGGTCGACGTGGTGATCTTCGCTCCGGTCGGACTCGTCAGCGGGACCATCGGTTCGTTCTTCAAGGAATTCGGTTTCACGGTCGCCGCCACGACGCTCATGTCGCTGGTGGTGTCCTTCACGCTCACCCCCATGCTCGCTTCGAAGTTCCTGAAGGAGAGCACCGTCAGCGAGGTCGGCGGCGGGCCGTGGGCGGCCTTCGCCAGGTGGTGGGACCACGGCTTCGACGGCCTGGAGAAGCGCTACGGCGGGCTGCTCGGCTGGAGCCTGGGCCACCGACTGATCGTCTTGCTGGTCGCGCTCTCGACGCTGGTGCTGGGCATCTACCTCGTGGCCTCAGGCAATGTCGGGGTGAACTTCTTCCCCGAGACCGATCAGGGCACCTTTACTGTCTCCACCTCCATGTCGCCCGGAACGTCGCTGGCAGCGCACGACGCGGTGATGCGCGAAGTGGAGGGCCAACTGCTGGAGATCCCCGAAATTCGCGCGGGCATTCTCAGTGCGTCCATCGGTGGCGGGTCCGGGGGTGTCTTCAGCGGCGGCACCGCGGGCGCCACCAGTGGCAGCGTGTCCGTCGACGTCGGCAACAAGAGTTTGCGGAAGCGCGGCATCACCGCCATCGCCGAGGAGGCCCGGCAGCGCCTGGCGATGGTGCCCGGCGCCAAGATCCAGGTGAACGTCTCGGGCGCCAATGGCGGCGGTCAACCCGTCTCCATCCTCATTCAAGGGCCCGACAACACCGTGCTGGCTTCGCTGTCCAGCGAGCTCGAGCAGAGCTTCCAGGGCATCCCCGGTTTACGCGACGTGACCAACAGCGCCGCCGCCGAGCTTCCCGAGTTGGATATCAACGTGGATCGCACACGCGCCGCGCAGGCCGGAGTCACGCCGCAGGCCGTCGGGAACGCGGTCCGGTTGGCGTACTCGGGCGTGGTGGCCACCCGGTACCTGCAGCCCGACGGTCAGCAGCTGGACGTGCGCGTGCTGCTGCCGCAAGGTGTGCGGACCGAGGTGTCAAACCTGGCGGACCTGCCGCTCCAGGGAACCAACGGGATCGTTCGGCTGTCGCAGATCGCGGACATTTCGAGTGTCACCACGGCGTCGCAGATCAGCCGCCGCGATCGGCACCGGCAGGTGACGGTCGCCGCCAACCTGGGCGACGGCGTCGTCCAGAGCCAGGTCACGCCGGCGGTCCAGCAGGCGGTCAAGCAACTCCTGCTGCCGGTGGGCTACACGACGTCGCAGGGCGGCACCGCGCAGCAGCAAGCCCAGAGCTTTGGCCAGCTGGGCGCGGCGTTGGGGATCTCGATCATGCTCGCGTACCTGCTGATGGCGGTGCTGTACAACTCGCTGATTCATCCGTTCGTGATCCTGTTCGGGCTACCGCTGGCCTTCGGCGGCGCGGTCATCGCCACGTTCCTGTTCCACTACACGCTCAACGTCTTTTCGATGATCGGGATGATTCTGCTGGTCGGACTGGCGATCAAGAACGGCATCCTGCTGGTGGATCGCACCAACCACAACCGGGCCCGCGGGATGCCGATGCACGCCGCGCTGATGGAGGCGGGTCCGACGCGGTTACGCGCGATCCTGATGACGAGCCTGACGATTGCCGCGTCGCTGACGCCGACCGCCTTCCAGCTGGGCGAGGGCGCGGATCTGCGGGCGCCGCTGGCCGCAACCGTCCTGGGCGGCGTCATCTCCTCGACTGCGCTCACGCTCGTGGTGGTCCCGGTCATGTACACGCTGCTGGACGGCCTCCACTCGGCGATTGGCCGCCGCCTCGCGTCACTCGGCCGCCTGATGCTCCGCCGCAAGTCGATTTCGGTTTTGGTCCCGAACGCGCTGGTCGTCTCCCCTGCGTCGGCGAACGGACACGCCCTGACAAACGGGGTGGGGCCCGCCCAGGACGTCGTACGCCCCACGGCAGCGGACCGTGGTGAGGAGCAAGTGCCACGCGCCGCCGCAGACCGTCACGACCTTTGACCTACTGGGACGGATTGTCCCGTGGCACTGGGCGCCCATGCGCTTCGTCACGCCACACGGTCAGAGGCCTTGAAACTGGAGATGCGATCACGCAACGTCCGCTCCACATGTCTCAGTCGCTCACCCTCGCTCTCACTCGAGGGTCGCTCGGTCGTCACACTCACGCAGCATGCACCAGCCGATAACGCGTTTTCTACTCTCTGGCGATCGCTCCGTAATGCAACTCGCACGTTGCTACTTCCTGGCTTGCATACGCGCGCTTCTCAGAATCGAACCCCGTTTCGGTTCGGTGACGTAGCCCTCGGGCGGCACTTCACCAAACGCGACCGGGAACTAGCCGAACTTGTCCGGAGCTGAGCAGTGGGCAAAGCGTTCTGGTGCATGCACCGCGTCGCTTTGGCAAAACATCGCTCATTATCGAGGTCGCCTCACGGCTGCACCGCGAGGCCGTCCTGGTTGCGTATGTCGATCTCCTGCGCGTGACGACCAGGGCACAGCTCGCTGGGTACCTCGCGACCGCCCTGTACGAGGGTCTCGTGCCATCGGTCGAACGTTTGGTCCACACCGCCAGCGAGTTCTTCCGCGACCTCCCGCAGCGCCCCAGGATTACCCGGAGCCACGAAGGCACCATCATCGTTCGAGTTTGGCATCGGCTCCGAAGCGACGGATGTCGCAGATCCTCGACCGTCTCCTCAGTTTCCCGGCCGAGGTTGCCTCGCGTCGCGGCCGACGTGCTGTGCTGGTGCTCGACGAGTTCCGGGAAATCGTCACCCTGGGGCCCGACCTGACCGCCCGAATGCGGTCCCTCTTCCAGTTCCAGACGGACGTTGCGCAGGCCTATCTCGGCAGTCGCCAACAACTGTTACGGCGAGTGTTTACAGAGGCCAACCAACGCTTTACAACAGTGCCAGGGTCCTGGTGTTAGGACCAATTGAAGCGCAAACTTTCTCCATATTCATCGCTGAACGTTTCGCTGGCA
>DATGER010000141.1:0-4015 GCA_035309865.1 Chloroflexota bacterium | reverse complement strand
GTCTTGACCGACAGGTAGCTCTGCCACAGATCGTCGTCGGTGCCGGCGACGATCAGGTTCGGATTGGTTGGGTGCGACGTGTTCCACGCGCTGTTGATCGCAGCGATGATCGGCCCGTCTTTGATGCGCCGTACCAGGTTCGGGTCCTGCGGCGACTGCCCGTGCTTGGCGGTGATAATGATCGCCGTCGAGCGGGTCAGGCCGTTTCTGTGGATCGCATCGTGCATCCGCTCCAGCTGGTTGTTGACGTAGCCCAACGCGCCCCGCAGCAGTGGCCCCGGGGTGGTCGTGCCTGGGAGGTAGCCGCCCAACTCAACCCGGCCGAGCGCGAACAGGCCATTGGCGTCGGGGCCGCTAAGCTCGCCCGGCGCGCGCGGAACAACAGCTATTGCCAGCAGGTGTCGAGGAATCCGCATGCCTCGCACTTCGGCGCGATCCACCGCGCCCCTGGCGCGAGGTCACTGACCAGGAGTCTGCGCATCTCCGCCATCGTGTCCAGCAGGCGCCGCTCCAGTGCGGGCGTGAACTGGATCTGCTTTTGGACTCCCTCTGCGAGCACCAACAGACCGTAAGGCGGGCGGACACCGTACAGCTCCTGTACCAACATGCACTGAGCGGCGACCTGCAAAACGTGTGATCGTTGGACTCGCCGCGCGGGGCTTCTGTTCGACAGGGACCAGCGCAGCGCCAACTCGCAGTAGGTGATCAGGGCGACCGACGAGCCCGAAGCGATCGGAGCGGAGATTCGGAACGGCGCGGAGGCTATCGTCGGCGGCAATTACTTCGCCTTCGCCGACTCCAATGCTGGCGCGTTGGCGCCGAGCGAATCGGCCCACGTACAGATACAGCAGCGCTAGCAGAACGAGAAGCAGAAAAAACGCGTTCACCACGGTCGGAAGGGAACCACGCCAGACGTCTGCGCGAGCAGAACGGCGATCACCGCGATGATAACCAGCAGCAGGACGCTGCGCAGGTGCTCGAGCACACGTATGCGGTCCGTTCGCCGTCCAATGGAGCGATGGGCGGCGCTACCCAAAGGCAGGCGCTGTCTACTTGCTGCGCTCCCGAGTACACCTCGGCGCGACAAATACCATGCTTGCGGACATATGTAAAGGCCATTTCGACATGCAGGTTGCTCTGCCTATGGCGGTCTCGGGCTGGCACGCGGCGGATAAGAGCTACTGTTTCATAGTCGGCGAGCCAACTTCAATCGCCCTCACGATCCGCTCCAGCGTCCTTGCCAGGCGGACTCGAGCAAGATGGGCCGGACGGCGCGCGTCATCGTGCTACTCTGGCGCGCGCCGTCCGGCGCTGTTTGTCAATGTCCGAGACCTCGCGAATCGACTATGGAGACAGCCGAGCCGGATCATTTTGTGGCAGCACATCCTCGGCCCAGTCGCTCCGCTTCCAGTCTGGCACTGGAGTCTGGCACGCCTGATGTGGCACGAACCGCGAGCGTTCGACCAATTCCAGCTTGTGGATATACCGCGGACAGTTCGGGAAGACTTCGGTCGCGCGGACGCGGACGATCACCTGTGCTTCGGGGTAATTCGCCAGCAGCGCATCGTCTGGATCGATGCTCGCGACACCGTTGAACCGCATTCGCCATTGGTTGGGGAAATCGATGAACAACAGCCCCACCTGCGGGTTTCGCTCCAGATTGCCGAGCGACAGGTACATGCCGTTGCCGTCATAGCTAGGAAAAGCGATTGTGCGCTCGTCGACGACACGCACGAAGCCTGGATCGCCGCCTTTGTAAGAACACTGTGGTTTTCCATGTTCGTCGGCCGAAGCCAGGAAGAACATGTCCATGCGCTCGATAAACGCGCGCGCGTGGTCGTCGATCGTGTCCTTGATCAGCCGCTGCTCGATCCGATCGGCCAGACGACGGGTATCGAACTGGTCCTGCCAGCGCCGATTGCCGTCGTGGTAGAGGTCAGCCATCGTTGCACATCCTCCTGTTCATAGCACGGCTCTATCGCCGGACTTCGAAGACTCGGTTGAAAGGGGTCTCGGCGGCGCGGCGCAACCGGGTGAACCCAGCACTCGCCACCAGCTCGCGCAGCTGCCGTTCAGTAGCCTGATTGCCGAGCGCCGTCTGACCAGTCGCCAGGGCGTGCGGTACGCAGATGAGCAGCGACGCGCCGGCGAAGAGCCGACCGAGCGCGTTGAGGTTGCTCTCGATCGTCTCGCTCGCCGCCGGCTCGACCAGTAAGAGCGTGCCGTCGGCCACGAGACGTTCCCAGGCGTGGCGAGCAGCTGCGACGGGATCGCCCAGGTCGTGAAACGCATCGAAATACGCCACGAGGTCGTAGCCGGTGCCGGGGAAAGCGGCCGCGTCCGCAACCTCAAACACCACACGGTCAGTCACTCCAGCATCAGCAGCAGCGTGACGTGCCAGCTCGATCGACCGGGCGTGAGTGTCGAAGCCAAAGAAACGCGAGCTTGGGTAGGCCCGCGCCATCAGGATCGTCGTCTCACCGTGGCCGCAGCCAACGTCGGCGACAGTCGCCCCTGCTTCAAGCTTGGCCTCGACGCCGTCGAGGGCTGGGATCCAGCTCGAGACGAGGTTGGCCGCGTAACCGGGGCGGAAGAAGCGCTCCGTGCCATCGAACAGATCGGGATCGTGCGTATCCCAGGTCAGGCCACCGCCCTTCTTGAACGCTTGTGCGACCCGGGGTGCGGCCTTGGCCGCGGCCAGCAGCAGCTTGAATCCGCCGGCGACGTAGGCCGGACTGTCCTCATCGGTCAGCGCCAGTGCTTGCTCGGGTGGCAGCACATAGGTATTCGTTGTAGCGTCGTAGGCGACGTAGCCGCCAGCGGCCTGGTTCAGCAGCCACTCGCGCACGTAGCGCTCGTTTGTTCCAGTGCACTCCGCCAGACTCGCTGGCGTCATTGGCTCGCCATCGGCCATCGCTTTGTACAGGCCCAGCTCGTCGCCGATTGCCGCGGCGGCGGCCCCAACGATCGCGCCGAAGTCGCCAACGACCTGGCCGAGGAAGGCCTGTAGCTTCGTTGGGTCGACGGGTGCCCGCTCGGCTGGTGCGCCTTGTTCGGTTTGCTCGGATGTCGTGACTGTCATCGCGCTCCCTCTTGGAAAGGCTGGCCGAGACGCGTACTCGCGTTTCGGCTGCTGGCCCACTCTGGCAGCCGCGGCGCGATGTTTCATCGGGGACGGGTACGGAGATTTGCAGAGCCAGGTACGGAGACTCTTCAGTACGCTGATCTCGTGCGCGCTGCGCTCGGTAACGCTGCCCGCGCTTAGTGCGGGTCAGGCGCGAGGCGATGCTCGAGCGTCCAGGCTGCTACGTCGCGGCGCGACCCGAGGCCCAGCTTGGACAGGATGTTCTCGACATGCGTTTCGACCGTGCGTTCCCCGAGCACCAGCTCCTCGGCAATCTCGCGGTTGGTACGAGCCCTGGCAATCAGCCCGGCCACTTCGCGCTCTCGCTCGGTCAGACCGCCGAACGCCGCCTTGCTCACTCGGCGTGCGGACGGTGGGCGTAGGCGGGGCAGACGCGCTACGGCTGCGTCGAGGAACGTCTGCCGCAGCGGGTGATCGACCGTGAGCGTCGCAGCCAGGCCGTCAACGACACCGCGGGCGGACGCGAACGCCTCGGCCGCGGCCGCGCGACGCCGCTGGACGAGCAGCACACGCCCCAGCGCCGCCTCGATGCGCCACAAGGCGGGTCGAGCGCCTTGAGTCTCAGCGCTGAGCGCCGCCGCACGGTAGGCTGCTTCGGACTCGGAGGCCCGACCGAGGGCAGCGAGCGCATCGCCGCGCAGCCACTCGAGGCGGAGGATCGGGCGGGACTCGGAAGCATGCGGCGTCGAAAGAGTCAACTGTTCGACGCCACGCAGCGCCACGGCTGCCTCCCCCTTGGCGATCGCCAGCTCTGCATGGACGCACCATGCGAGCCGCTGCCCCTGGCTCGCGTGGGGCGAATCTGGCGAAAGGGCGATCGCGAGCACAGTTTCCGCTCGGCGAAACTTGCGCTCCTGCACCAGGACTGAG
>DATGER010000140.1:0-19603 GCA_035309865.1 Chloroflexota bacterium | reverse complement strand
TGGTGCGATCACAGAAGGTCGGCCGTGTGCGGACCCGTCACCTCGAGTCCGGACGCTCCACCTGGCCGAACACTGGATTGCCCAACGGCGCCGAGCCCCGGCGGCTGGCGATTCTGCGGCTGGCGCACGATCGCGAGCACTACCTGGCGCGCCTGGAGGCGAGACTCGCCGACCGCGATCCCGGTCCGGACGCCCTGGCGGACCCGCGCGTGCGCCACAGTCCTGGTCCTGGTCAAAATGATTGAGATCCGACGGCTCGGCGCGGGCGACCTCGCGCTGGTCTTCGCGGCGGAGCACCTGTTCGACGGGCCAGTTCAAGTGGTGGCAGCGCGACGTTTTCTGGACTCCGCGGACCACCATCTGCTGCTGGCCTTCGAGCACGCGCGACCGGTTGGCTTCGTGTCCGGCGTCGAAGTGACCCACCCCGACAAGGGCACCGAGATGTTCGTGTATGAGTTGGCCGTCGACGAGTCGTTCCGCCGCCAGGGCATCGGCAAGCGGCTGGTCAACGCACTGGCCGATCTCGCGGCCAACCGCGGCTGCTACGGCATGTGGGTCGGCGTCGACATCGTGGACAACGCCGCCGCCGTCGCCACCTACCGCTCCGCCGGCGCCGAAGCGCCCGAGCCCGCGCTCATCTTCAACTGGACCCTGCCGCCGCGCTCGGGTGCTCTGCCGGGCTGATAGCGATCTGCCACGCGCAGGCAGAGGTGACGTCCAGGTAGTAGTCACCGGGCTTGACGTCGTACACGTAGCTGGAGTTGCTGGTGCCGGTCGCTGGGACCTGGACTCGAGTCGCCAGATCGATCACGTTGCCGAGCGACGTCGCGGCGTTGGCCGGGTCAACGGCCATCAACTTCGCCGAGTGGGTGCAGGGCGGGAACTCGGGCGCCTCACCCCACGCCGACCAGACGCTACCGTACGTGCCGCCGGCCAGGTAAAACGGGTCAGTGGTCTGACTGCCGACGCCCGCCCGGACGATGGGCCCCGCGGCGGTGGCCACGCTCGCGGTCGCCTGAGGTGGCGGACCGCTCGGGTTGGCCTCGAAGCCACGGCCGACCCCGAACCCGGCGAGCACCACCGCGGCCAGCGCGACGCCGCCGCACACCAGCCCCACACGCCACAGGGCTTCGCTGCCCGCCACGCGCCCATTCTAGTGTGAGTCCTGCATCATTCTTACGCCTGGTGGACGTCCGCGAGCGCGTCCCGCAACGCGTCGAGGCGGGTGCTGTAGCGGATGGCGTCGGTGCCGTCGGCGTACGCGCGGCGGACCTCGCCCTCTGGACGGAACCCGAGACGTTCGTAGAACCGCCGCGCTCGGGTGTTGTCGCGCCTGGCGTCGAGCCGGACCAGCGCGTACCCGGGTGGGGTCCGCCGGATCAGCTCGGCCATGAGTGCCTGAGCCAGGCCCGACCCGCGGGCTGACTCGTCCACGGCAATCGACCACACCACCAGCCGGCCGCCGCGCGGCCGGAACTCGCCGGCAATCGCGCCGATAACGGTGCCCTCAGCGCGCGCGATCAGGGTCAACATCTTGCCGCTGGCCGCCTCTTCCAGGATCGTCCGCCACAGGCGGTGGCTGAACCGATCGCCGCGGGCGAAGTTGCGCTCGTCCAGGGATACCATGTCGGCCGCGTCGGCCCGCGTCCCCTCGGCGATCAGCCACTGGTTCATAATGGGCGCAATCTCTCCTGAGGACAGTAAACAATGAAGGTCGCGCTCGCCGGGCAAGGCGCATTTGGCATCCGGCACCTCGAGGCCATGCAGCACATTGCGGGCATCGAGGTCATCTCCCTGTCCGGGGGTCGGCCGGCCGGTACCGAGGAGGTCGCCCGAAAGTGGCAAATCCCGCACTGGACGACGGACCTCGCCGAGACGCTCCAGCAGCCTGGCCTCGAAGCGGTCATCCTCGCCAGTCCGACGCACGTGCACGCGCAGCAGGCTGAGGCGTGCATGCGCGCCGGCAAGCACGTGCTGATTGAAATCCCGATGGCCGACTCGGTGACGGACGCCGAGCGCATCGTCGAGGTCCAGCGGGCAACCGGTGTCGTCGCGATGGCCGGCCATGTGCGACGGTTCAATCCCAGCCACCAGTGGGTCCACAAGCGGCTCGCGACGGGCGAGCTCACCATCCACCAGATGGACGTGCAGACGTACTTCTTCCGACGCACCAATATGAACGCCGCCGGTCAGCCGAGAACGTGGACTGATCATTTGTTGTGGCACCACGCGTGTCACACGGTCGACCTGTTCCAGTATCAGACCGGCGAACTGCCCAGCGTCGCGAACGCGATTCAGGGTCCGATGCATCCCGAGCTTGGCATCGCGATGGACATGAGCATTCAGCTCAAGGTGCCATCCGGCGCCATCCTGACGCTGTCGCTGTCGTTCAACAACGCCGGACCTTTCGGGTCGTTCTTCCGCTATATCTGCGACAACGGAACGTACAAAGCGCTCTACGACGACCTGGTCGACGGCAACGACGCGCCGATCGATGTGTCGGGCGTCGACGTCTCGATGAATGGGATCGAGCTCGAGGATCGTGAGTTCTTCGCCGCGATTGCTGGGCACCGTGAGCCCAACTCGAGCGTCGCGCAGTGCTTGCCCGCGATGCGGACCCTGGGCGCGCTCGAAGCACAGCTCGGGCGCTGATCCCTTACAACGTTAGTGCAACTATCGGTCGTTGCGTAGCAGGTGGCGGCGCCAGAGCTGGCGCAGCTGTCGGAGCGGGTTGCGGCTGCGCTGTGGGCGATCCAGTCGGTAAACGCGCAACGTCGAGAGGGCGGTGAGGGTCACTAGCTTCATGGCGATGAGGGAATATCGAGTGGACGCCGCCCGGACGGCAGGGCCGGCGGTACCAGTCAGACTGGCCGATCGCACTCTCGGCACCCGCCTATCGTCGTCCACAGTACGAACTCGTCGGCCGGACCGGGCAGTGAAGCCTTGTGGCGCATCTGCCTTTGCACTAGTGTGCATCGCCCAATGCACCCATGAGGAGCCCACACCGTGCCACAAGCTAGTCGCGTCCAGACCGCCTCGGTCTCGGAATTACTGCCAGGCGTGACAGTCAGCTTCCAATCCAAGCCCCCACATTCTCGTTTCGACGTCGTGTGCTCATCCCCTGTCGGGCAGGAGATCAGCGGTGAGCTCAGTTCTGCGCTGCACGCCACGGGCTTCAATCATCAGCGCAAACTCCCGCAACGCGACGGCGTGGTGAGCCAGAGCTTCGAACGCGAGGGCTCCGGCCTGTGCGGCGGCTGGACTGCTGCCGAGCGCGAGCGACTGACCACGGATGCGCGGCGCGCCCTGCGTCGCTTTGGATTCACGATGGTGCCCGAGTTCAGGAGCGCCTGAGCGCCCAAACGGCCGACTACCCTATAGGGGTGTTTGATTTACACGGTAAGGTCGCGATTGTCACCGGCGGCAATGGTGGCATCGGCCTCGGGATCGCGCGCGGCCTGGCCCAGGCTGGCGCCGACATCGCCGTGGCTGGGCGCAATGAAGACAAGACAACGGCCGCCGTAGTCGAGTTGCAGGGCCTCGGCGTTCGCGCCATCGGCCTCCGCGCCGACGTGGTCGACGAAGCCCAGGTGCAGCGCATGGTGGCCGACACCGTCCGCGGGCTCGGCGGGGTCGACATCCTGGTCGCCAACGCGGGCATGAATGCTCGCAAGTCGCCCGAAAGCTATTCGCTCGCGGAGTGGCACAAGATCGTGGACACCAACCTGACAGGTGTCTTTACCTGCTGCCAGGCCGTGCATCCTGAGCTGAAACACCGGGGCGGCGGCAAAATCCTCACCATCGGGTCAATGGCGAGCATCTTCGGCTTCGACGTCGCCGCGATCTACGCGGCCACCAAGGGCGGCGTCGTGCAATTGACGCGCAGCCTCGCGTCGGCCTGGGCCAAGGACAACATCCAGGTCAACTGCATCCTGCCTGGCTGGATCGATACGGAGCTGACGCAAGGGGCCCGTCGAGCCGTGCCGCGCCTGCACGACAACGTGATCGACCGCACGCCCGCCGATCGCTGGGGCAAACCCGAAGACCTGGCCGGCGCCGGCGTCTTCTTCTGCAGTGCGGCCAGCGATTTCGTAACCGGCACGGCCCTACCCGTGGACGGCGGCTTCTCCAGCTCGATGTTTTGAGTGACCGGGTACGATCTGGGGGCGTATGGTGGCCCAACCGCGACGCGTCGAGTTTGGCTATAACCCGCCCAGCGGGACTCGCGGGATCGAGCACTTCCCGACGCGCACGTTCGTGCGCGATTTGCAGGACGCCCTGGACATCGCCAGCCAATCCTTTGCCTCGCTCTGGGTCTCCGACCACCTGATGACGGCCGAGCCGTTCCGCATGGACGTCTGGACCCAGCTGACGTGGATCGCCGCGCGCTATCCGGGCCAGATGCTGGGCACGATCGTCCTGGCCAACTCGTATCGCCATCCACCCCTGATGGCCAAGATGGCCGCCAGCCTGCAGGCGTTCAGCCGCGGGCGCCTCATCCTCGGCTACGGTGCGGGCTGGCACGAACAGGAGTACCGCGCTTACGGCTACGAATTCCCCTCGGCAAGCGTTCGGATCGCCCAGATGGTCGAGGGACTCCAGGTCATGAAGGCGATGTGGACCGACGCACCGGCGACCTTCCACGGGACCTACTACCAGATTCAAGACGCCTATTGCGAGCCCCGCCCCGATCCGCACCCGATCATCATGATCGGTGGTGATGGTGAGCAGCGCACCTTGCGGGCGGTCGCCGAATACGCGGACTGGTGGAATTCGGTGATGCGACCGGCGCCGTTTTTACGCCACAAGCTGGGCGTCCTCGAGCAGCACTGCCGGACTATCGGGCGCGACTACGCCAGTCTCCGCAAGACCATCACGTTGACGGTGTATCTCTCCCGCGACCGCGCCGAAGCGGAGCGTTGGGCGGGAGCGAAACTCGACGGACCCAATCCCCCGTTCGCCGGTGAACCGGCGGCACTGATCGAGCACATCCAGGAGTTGGTCGAGCTTGGCTTCGACCACTTTCAGATGGTCTTCGCCGGTTTTCCCGAGACGAGCGACTTGCGGCTCTTCGTCGACGAGGTCATGCCGGCATTCACGTGAACCTCGGAGTATCAACACGCCCTTGAGTAAGATCGCCATTCCGCCGACGCAAGCCGGTGTTGAACCCCGGCTGGAGCTCCGGCTACGGGAGGCCGGCTACGACATCGTGGTCATGCCAGCCGGCACTGCCAGAGATCCGTGGACCCCTGAGGAGCTGCGAGACATCTTTACCAACGTCGATGCCGTCGTGGCCTCACCCAGTCGGACCTACCCGGCCGAGTTGTTCGCCGCCGCGCCCCGATTGCGGCTGATCACCAGTCCGGTCATCGGCGTGGACACCATCGACATCGACTCGGCCAGCGAGTTCGGCGTCATCGTTGCTAACTGCCCCACCGCCGAAAACATCATCGGCATCGCCGAGGCCACGGTCATGTTGATCGTGGCGCTGCACCTGAACCTGAAGCAGAAGGAACGCAGCCTGAGAGAAGGCCGCTTTCGTCCGCACCACGCCTCGCACATCCTGCACGGCCGGACCGTTGGACTGATCGGCTACGGCCGGATCGCGCGCAACGTCGAGCAGCGTTTGCAGGGCTGGGGCGTGCAAGTCCAGGCGTCCGATCCATACGTGCCCGGCACACTGAGCCTGGACGACCTGCTCCGAACTTCAGATGTTGTGTCGCTCCACGTCGTGCTCACCAAAGAGACGCGCAACATGCTCGGTGCCCGCGAGTTCGCGCTGATGAAACCGTCGGCCATGCTCGTCAACACCTCACGTGGTGGCGCGATTGTCGAAGCGGCGCTGGCCGCGGCGATCGACTCCGGTCACATCGCCGCGGCGGCCCTGGATGTGTTCCAGCAGGAGCCAATCAACATGGACAATCCGTTGCTCCGCTGCGATCCGGATCGCGTGATCCTCACCCCGCACGCCATCGGGCACAACCTCGAGACCGGCCCGACTGGCGTCCAGATGGCGTTTGACAACATCGACCGCGCGCTCCGCGGCGAGCTCCCCGAAAGTGTGATCAATCCCGAAATCATCCCCGCGTGGCAGCGGCGGATGGCGATGCTCCACTGACCGTGGTGCACCCGCTCTCGACGGGGAGGATGCCAACCTCGTGAAAAGCTTTGGACTCACGCTCAACCTGCAGGACGACGCGGAGAAAGTCGCCGAATACCGACGCTTTCACCAGGCCGTCTGGCCGGCCGTGACGGCGCGTTTGCGCGAATGCGGCATCCATCGGATGCAGATCTTTCTGCGCGGCCGACGCATGTTCATGCACGTGATCACCGATGACGACTTCGACCCGGCGCGTGACTTCGCGCGGATCAATGACGATCCGACCTCGGCGCGCTGGAACGCACAGATGGCGGACCTCCAGGAGCGCGCACCGGAGGCGGACCCGGATGAGTGGTGGGCAGTGATGGAGGAGGTCTTCGACCTCGACTGGCCGCAGCACCGTTAGAGTCGATACACGCGGCGCGCGTTGTCGGCCCAGAGTTTCCTCCGCGCATCGGTTGGCAGATGCCCGGTCATCGAGTCGAGCACGCTCACCCAGCGCTGATAACTCGCGGCCAGCGTCACCACCGGCCAGTCACCCCCAAACAACACCCGGTCCTGGCCGAACACGTCCAGCACGTGTGACACGTACGGCTCCAACTCGGCGGGTGTCCAGTGCGCCAGGTCCGCTTCGGTGACCAGGCCGCTGACCTTGCACACCACGTTGGGTAACTCGGCCAGCTCGGCCAGGTGCGCGCGCCACGGCTCGAGGCGGTGCCCCTTGACGTCCGGCTTGGCCAGGTGGTCGAGCACGAACGCGGTTTCTGGACAGGCCCGCACCATCTCGATGGTGCGCGCGAGCTGGTCGTGCCGAATACAGATGTCGAACGACAGGCCGTAGCTCGGCAACAGGCGCAGGCCGTCGAGCAGGTCCGGCCGAATCGGAAAATCGGGATCGGTCTCCGATTGGATCAATCGCCGCACGCCTTTGAGCGGCGCGCCGATCTTCGCGAGCGCGTCCAGGTAGGAACCCGTGACGCGGCCGTCCTCCAACGGCGCCCAGGCGACGATCCCCAACACGCGCCCATCGCGCTCCGCCTGCTCCGCCGCCCAGGTCGCCTCCAGCAGCCCGTACGCCGGAGTCACGTCCACCTGCAGGTAGACCATCGCCTCCACTGGCAGACCCTGGGTCGCTGCCGCGTATTCTGGGAGCTCGAAGCGCTGCCGCAGGTGGGCGTTGTCGTCGAGCCAGGGCATGCGAAAGCGTTGCGGGTCCCACAGGTGGACGTGCGAGTCGACAATTGGCACATCGAGCATGTCAGTGGTGAAGTTGCTCTAACGGACTGATAGCGCTAACCTAGCGAGCCGCCATGGCGGCGTCAAGCGGACCGCGGACACTCGCGGACCTGGTCCGAATGGACGGCATCAGCAAATCGTTCCCGGGGGTGCAGGCGCTGGACGATTGCCGCTTCGAGCTGCGCATGGGCGAAGTGCACGCGCTGTGTGGCGAAAACGGGGCGGGCAAGTCGACGCTCATGAAGGTCCTCGCGGGCATTTACCAGCCGGACGCCGGCGGACGGATCCTGTTCAAAGGCTCGCCGGTCGACATCCCGACGCCGCGCGCAGCGCGCGACCTCGGCATCAGCATCATCCATCAAGAGCTCAGCCTGATGCGCCACCTCACCGTGGCTCAGAACATCTTCATCGGCCGTGAGCCGCGCAAAGCGTTCTTCTTCCTCGACGAGGACCGGATCAATCAGGCGACCCGCGAGCTGCTGGCCAGGCTGCGTCTCGAACTGGACCCGCGGACCAGGGTCGGCGAACTGACCGTCGCCATGCAACAAATGGTCGAAATTGCCCGGGCGCTCTCGCTCAACACCGAAGTCCTGATCATGGACGAGCCGACCGCGGCGCTGACCGACACCGAGATCAACACCCTGTTCGACATCATCCGCCAGTTACGCTCGCACGGCGTCGGGATCGTGCACATCTCGCATCGCCTGGAGGAGCTCAAACTGATCGCCGATCGCGTGACCGTCATGCGCGACGGCCGCTACGTCGACACGGTGCAGACCGACGCGGCGCCGCTCGATCGCATCATTTCGATGATGGTCGGCCGCACCATCTTTGAGGCCGTTCCCGAGGGCCCGGCCGAACCGAATCCGGAAGTCGTCCTCGAGGTTCGCCATCTCAACCGCGGCCGGGCGATCAGAGACGTGAGTTTTCAACTGCACCGGGGTGAGATTCTGGGCTTCGCCGGCCTGGTCGGCGCCGGCCGCACCGAGGTCGCCCGGGCGATCTTTGGGGCGGACCGGACACAGCGAGAGGCCGGCGAGATTCTGCTCAACGGCAAGCGGGTCTTTATCCGCGGCCCGCACGATGCGGTGCATCTCGGCATCGGCTACCTGTCGGAGGATCGCAAACGCTACGGTCTGGCACTCAGTCTGGACGTCGAGATCAATACCGTCCTGGCGGCGCTCAGCGCGTTTCTCGGCGTGTTGGGCTGGGTCTTGCCGGCGCGCACGCGCGCCACCGCGGCCAGCCACGTCCGCGACCTGGCGATCAAGACGCCCAGCCTGCAGCAAAAGGTGCGGAACCTCTCGGGGGGCAATCAGCAAAAGGTCGTCGTCGGCAAATGGTTGACCGCCAATTCCAGCGTGCTGATCTTTGACGAGCCGACTCGCGGCATCGACGTGGGCGCCAAAAGCGAGATCTATCGACTGTTGAACAACCTGGCACGTGAGGGCAAGTCGATCATCATGATCTCGTCGGAGCTGCCCGAGGTGCTGCGGATGAGTCACCGCATCCTGGTCATGTGCGAGGGCCGCATCACGGGCGAGCTCAAGGCGGCCGAGGCGTCCCAGGAAGCCATCATGCACTACGCTACGCAGCGCGGACAACGGGGACAGGAACAGTAGCCGTGGCAATCGCCGTCGCCCAGAGACGCTTGGTTCGGTCGGATGCGCTGCAGCGGGTGCTGGCGTTTGGGGCGCTGGTAACGCTGTTCATCGTATTTACGCTGGCATCGCCGAATTTCCTCCAGTTCGACAACGTCGTCGGCATCCTGCTGGCCACCTCGGTCAACGGGGTGCTCGCCCTGGGCGTGACCTTCGTGATCATCACCGGGGGTATCGACCTGTCGGTGGGGACGGTGATGACGTTGTCGGCGGTGATGACCGGGGTGTTCATTACTGTCTGGCATCTACCGGTGCCGCTGGGCATCCTGGCTGGGCTCGCGACGGGCGGATCCGCAGGATTCGTCAGCGGAACGGTGATCGCACGCCTGCGCATCCCGTCGTTCATTGCCACGTTGGGCATGCTGAACATCGCCAAGGGCCTGGCGCTGGTGATCTCGGGTCTCAAGCCGATTTACTTCAACGACACGCCCGAGTTCAACCGCATGGCGATGGGGTCAATCGGCGCGGGCATCCCGCTGCTCGAGATCCCCAACGCGGTGCTGGTGCTGTTCGGCGCGGCCATCGTCGCCAGCGTGATCCTGACACGCACCGTGCTCGGCCGGTACGCGTTTGCGCTCGGCAGCAACGAGGAGGCGACGCGCCTCTCGGGCGTCAACGTCATCAACTGGAAGATCGCCATCTACACCCTCGGCGGCATCTTCAGCGGGTTGGGGGGCGTGCTGATCGCCGCGCGGCTCAACTCGGCCCAGCCGGCGTTGGGCCAGGGTTACGAGCTTGACGCCATCGCCGCCGCGGTCATTGGCGGCACGTCGCTGAGCGGCGGTGAAGGCAGCATCATGGGCACCGTCATCGGCGCGTTCATCATCAGTACCCTGACCAACGGGTTGCGCATCCTCTCGGTACCCCAGGAATGGCAGACGGTTGTCACGGGCGCCATCGTGATTGTGGCGGTCTACCTGGATATCGCGCGCCGGGGCCAGGCCGCGCGGTAGTCCGCCGGAGGGTAGTTGACGCGCCGAAATGATGCGCGTACTGTTAGCGCTATCATCCTGGCGTTGCCATGGGGACGGCGACGCCACCCACGGAAAGGGGAACGACACTGGCATGGTTCCAACCAGGCTCTTGACCATGGTTTCCAGTCTGTCTCTGGCGGCCGTCGTGGTCGCCTGCGCGCCCGCTGCGGCGCCCGCGCCGCCGACCGCGGCGCCCGCGGCTCCCAAGCCGGCGGCGACCACCGCACCCGCGGCCGTGGCGCCCGCTGTGGCACCGGCCGGCGTAGTGGACGCCAACACGTACATCCCGGTCATTTCCAAAGGCTTCCAGCATCAGTTCTGGCAAGCCGTCAAACTCGGCTCGGAAAACGCCGCCAAAGATCTGAACGTCAAGATCACCTTTGAAGGTCCCGAAAGCGAGTCGCAGGTCGATAAACAAATCGAGATGCTGCAGGCCGCGCTGGACAAGAAGCCGCAGGCCATCTGTTTTGCCGCCCTGGATACCAAAGCCGCGCTGCCACTTCTGGAAAAGGCGCAGGCCGCCAAGATTCCGATCGTCGGCTTCGACTCCGGCGTCGACGGCGACATTCCGGTCACCACCGCGGCGACCGACAACATCGCCGCGGCCGGCGCGGCCGCCGACAAAATGGCGGCGATGATCGGCGATTCAGGCGAGATCGGCCTGGTCGTGCACGATCAAACCAGTCGCACGGGCATCGATCGACGCGATGGTTTCGTCAACGAGATGAAAGCCAAACATCCCAATGTGAACATCGTCGACATCCAGTACGGTGGTGGCGATCAGCTCAAGTCAACCGACATCGCCAAAGCGATGGTCGCGGCGCACCCGAACCTGAAGGGCTTTTTCGGCAGCAACGAAGGCTCGGCCATTGGCGTGGTCAACGCGGTGAATGAGCTCAACAAGGCCGGCAAACTCGTCGTGGTCGGGTACGACTCGGGCAAGGCCCAGACCGACGCGATTCGCAATGGCGTCGAAGCCGGCGCGATCACCCAGGATCCAATTGGGATTGGCTACAAGTGCGTCGACTCCGCGGTGAAAGCCATCAAGGGCGAGTCGCTCCCGAAGAACATCGACACCGGCTATTACTGGTACGACAAGACCAACATCGACGACCCCAAGATCAAGGCGGTGCTCTACGACTGAGCCTCCCTCGAGGTCGCGCAGCGTCACCATCGCCGACGTGGCCCTGCGCGCGTCCGTTTCGCCGATGACGGTATCGCGCGTCGTCAACGACCCGGGCCGCGTACGGGCCACCACCCGCAAACGTGTCGAGCGCGCCATGCGCGATCTGGGGTACATCCCCAATCGCGCCGCTCGCAGCCTGGTCGTCAACAAGCTGGGCGTCCTGGCACTGGTCATCCCGGATATTTCCAATCCGTTTTTCCCGCTCCTGGCGCGCGGCGCCGAAGCCGCCGCGCGTGCCAGCGGCTACACCGTCATTCTCGGTAACAGCGACGAGGAGTTCGAGGCCGAAGACACCTTCTTGCGGGCCGTCTGCGCGCTGCGCGTGGACGGTGTCCTGCTGGCGCCGAGCGGTCGCCGTTCGCGCGAGAGTCTGGAGCTTCTGGCGCGCCAGCACATTCCCGTGGTGCTGATCGATCGTGACGTGGACGGGATCCCGAACGACGTGGTGCGCGGCGAGTCGCGGCGATCGGCAGCTTTGCTGACCGAGCACCTGATCGGCCACGGACACCGCCGGATCGGACTGATCACCGGTCCTGCCGATGTGTCAACCGCCCGGGAACGTGAGCGCGGCTATCGCGACGCGCTTCACGAGCACGATCTGCACGCCCCGCCAGACCTGACGCATCGCGTTCCCTACACACTCTCCGGCGGCCATCGCGCCGGGCTGAGCTTGCTTGGCCGCGCGGATCGCCCCACGGCCGTGGTGACCGGCAATAACTTTCTCGCGTTCGGATTGATCGACGCCGCGCGCGAGCTTGGGCTGCGGGCCCCGGACGACCTGGCCATCGTCACCTTTGACGACGTCGAGATCGTCACCGGCACCCCATTTTTCACGTGCGCCGCGCAGCCCGCCGAAGCGATGGGCCGCACCGCCGTCGAGCGACTGATTGCCCGGCTCGGCGGCGACGAATCACCCGTGCGCGAAACCGTGCTGCACACCGAAGTGCGTATCCGCCGTTCGTGCGGCTGCGCCTGACGTCCTTCGACCGCTCATTCGCGCGTTTCGCCTAGTCTGGAGGCAGGGAGTGGCTGGCTCCCCGCGCTCGCTGCGCTTGTCGCAGCGCGCTCGGGCTATGCTGACAGCTCCAGGACAACCACGGTGTCGAAGGGATCCGGAGCGCTGGTCGCGCCGGTCTCGATCAACCAGCCCTCACCGCTGCGCTGCACCTGCAACGGCGCCCCGCCGTCCAGGAAGACCGCGCTAACCACTGCCCCCGGCAACGCTGGAAGTCGGAGCAGGCCGTCAGCGGGCCAATCGAACACGTGTACATACACGGTTGATCCCCGCCGCGTCGTACGGTAGCCATCGAGACCTTGCAACGGACCCGGTTGCGTGCCATAGACCGCCTCGCCGTTGGTCTTCAGCCAGGCGCCGATGGCCTGCAGGCGCTCCACGCTGGGCTGCGGGATAACGCCCTCGGCCGTCGGTCCCACATTCAGCAGATAATTGCCGCCCTTGCTGGCAATATCGACGAGCTTGTGGACGAGGTCGGCGGGTGATTTCCAGTTGTGGTCGAGGCGTTTGAAGGCCCACGTATCGTTGATGGTGGCAGGCGTTTCCCAGTCGGCTTGAACCGCCGTCGAAGGGATGCGGTTGTCGCCCATTTCGGCGTAATCGCCCAGCCCATTGCCGATGCGCCCGTTGACCAGACAATCGGGCTGAATCGCGTGGACAAAGTCGACCAGCTCGCGGCTCTGGGCGGCGGTCATGCGTTTGGGTGTGTCGAACCAGATCAACCCGATCGGCCCGTAGTTGGTGAGCAGCTCACGCACCTGCGGCTTGACGTACGCCTCGACGTACCCGTCGAAGTCCTTGGCCGACTCGTCGTAGTCCCAGTCATTGCCGTCGCCGCCAGGGTGATGCCAGTCCTGGGTCTGCGAGTAGTAGAAACACAGCCGCACCCCGTGCCGCTGACAGGCCGCCGCGAGCTCCTGCATCGGGTCGCGTCCGAATGGGGTGGCGTCGACGATGTTGTAGCCGCCGACACGCGTCCGGTACATGCAGAATCCGTCGTGGTGCTTGGAGGTGATCACCAGGTATCTGGCGCCCGCTTGCGCCGCCAGCGCGGCCCAGGCGTCGGCGTCGAATTTGACCGGGTTGAACTGATCGGCCAGACGTTCGTACTCGGCGATCGGGATGCGGGCGCGGAACATGATCCACTCGCCGATGCCCGGGACCGGCTCGCCCTTCCACTCGCCCGCCGGGATGGCGTACAGGCCCCAGTGGATGAACATGCCGAAGCGCGCCGCCCGAAACCAGTCGAGCCTCGGGTCCTCACGCGCGTCGGCCCGTTGCTCAGCTCCGGGCCGCAAGGCGCCATCGTCGGTCGGTGCGGTCGTCGTCATCGATTCATCGTCCTCCAAAGCCTGTCAAGGCTATGCCAGCCACGAAGTAGCGCTGGGCGAACGCAAACAGCACGAGTGTCGGCAGCAGCGTCACCGTTGCCGCGGCCATCAGCAGGTTCCACTCGGTGCCGTACTGGCCGGTGAACAACGTCAGGCCGACCGACAGCGTGCGCATCTCGGGCGACGTCGTGACGATCAGCGGCCACAGAAACGAGTTCCACTCGCGAATGAACGTGAACAGGGCCAGCGTGGCCAGGGCTGGCTTTGACAACGGCACAATGATCTGCCCGAGGATGCGCAGCCGACTGGCCCCGTCAATGAAGGCCGACTCCTCGAGTTCGCGCGGGATGGTCATGAAGAACTGGCGCAACAGAAACACGCCCAGGGCATGGAACGCGCCTGGCAAAATCAGGGCCCAGAACGTGTCGACCCAGCCGACGTCGCGCATCATGAGGAACAGCGGCACGATCGTCACTTGCTGCGGCACCATCAGCGTGCCGAGATACAGCAAGAACAGCGCATCGCGGCCTCGAAAACGCAGTCGCGCGAACGCGTACGCCGCCAGGCACGACGCGATCAGGTGCAAGGCCGTGCCGCCAACGGCCACGACCATGGTGTTGAACAGGAAGCGCGCAAACGGAAAGAACGTGAACGCGCGGGCAAAATTCTCCCAGGCCAGCCGGCTCGGCAGCCAGGCGCGGTTGAACACTTCGTTGTCCGGCTTGAACGCGGTCAACAGCATGATGACAAACGGCACCAGGCAGGCCGCGGCCAGCAGGGTCAGAACGAGGTAACTGAAGGGTGCAAAGAAGTGCCTACTCATACTGCACCCAACGGCCCTGGAGCCGCATTTGCGCGAGCGTAAAGAGGAAGATAACAGCGAAGAGTACCCACGCGATGGCCGACGCGTAGCCCATGCGGAAATACTGGAAACCGTTCTGGAAGATGTACAGCACGATCGTGTTGGTCGCGTTGGCCGGCCCGCCGTTGGTCATCACGTAGGCCTGGTCAAATACCTGGAAAGAGCTGATCACGGTCAGCACCACCGCCAGGAACACCATCGGCGTCAGCAGCGGCAGCGTGATCCTCCAGAACCGCTGCCACGCGTTCGCGCCGTCGATCATGGCCGCCTCATAGATCGAGACCGGGATGCCCTGGAGACCAGCCAGGAACAGCACCATGTTGTAGCCGAACCCCTTCCAGACGCTCATGATGATGATGGCCGCCATCGCCCAGTGCGTGTCACCGAGCCAGGTTGGTCCCGGCAGCCCGATTGCCCGCAGCGCGGTATCGATGATCCCGGCCCGTGGCTCGTACATCCAGCGCCAGATGAGCGAGACCGCGACCGTCACCGTGATCACCGGCAAGAAGAACGCCGCGCGGAACCACGTCAGCCCGCGCAGCTGGGTGTTGAGCCACACCGCCAGGCCCAGGGAGACCACCAGGTTCAGTGGCACCAGCCCGAAGGTGTAGTACACGGTATTGACCAGTACGTCCTTGAAGACACTGTCAGTAAGTAGCGTGTTGAAATTCTTGAGACCGGCAAACTGCGGCGGACTCAACAACTCCCAGTCGTAAAAGCTGAGGCCCAGGGAAGCCACCATGGGCACGACGAGGAAGATGATGAATCCCAGCAAACTGGGTAATAGAAACAGGTAAGCAAGTAGCTCTTCCTGTCCCGCGAGCGACAACCGCGGCCGCCGCGTCACGCGCGCGAGCGGCGCCGCCAGCGTTCTTCCCACCCCGGCCTCGTGTTTTAGCAGGCCGTCAGCCATTCGCAATCAACCAGGCTCGCCCGGGACGGGCACGCCCTTCCAGTCGCCGGGCCGACTGGCCTACAAGCCCCAGCTTTTGCGATCTGGCATGTTGCCGCTGCAGCGCGTCCAGCGGCAGCAAGCCAGGCCTCAAACCGGCAACTCCCTGACGTACTGGCGGCAGACTGTTTACCCCTGCGCACCTTTGTCCAGGAGCGCCTGGTAGGCTGGCTCGGCGGCCTTGAGCGTCTCCGCCAGCGGTTTGTTGAGGACTGTGATCGGGTCGACCAGGTCGCGTTTGAGTTGATCGGAGATCTCCTGCCAGGTGCTGTTGGTGCGGTACGGCTTGCCCGACTGGGCCTGTTTGGCGATGACGTCCTGGTGCGCGGGCGGTACGTCGGTGCGCAGGAACGCCGGCACCGAGGAAACCCGGCCCGGGTAGCCGCGACCCGCCTTGGCGACTTTGTTCAGCCCTTCGGTACTGGTGATGTACTTCAACGCCTGCCAGGCCTCGTTCTTGAACCGGGTCCCCGCGGCGATGCCGAATCCAGAGCCAGCGATCCACGACACGCTGCCCGCTTTACCGCGCGGCATGAGCGTCACATCCCAGTCGCTCTTCAGCTTTGAGCGCGCGTTGACGAAGTTCCATGGTCCGGTGCTGAACATCGCCGCGTGGCCGCCGTAGAAGTTGTCGTTCGCCCAGTTGGCGTTGCCAGGATCGTCAACCACGCCAGAGACCTTGTTCTTGTAGATCAGGTCGACGTACCACTGCATCGCCTCGACCGTCGCCGGGGTGCTCAGCAGTGACTTCTTGAAGTCGGCATCGACGTAGTCGCCGCCATTGGAAAAGATGAATGGCAGCATCGAGTCGAAGCTGTTTGGCGCGGCGAAGCCCATCACCGGCGTCCCGTCGATGTCGCGAGTCAACGCCTTCGACGTTGAGACGAAGTCATCCCACGACCAGTCGTCTTTCGGATACGGCACACCCGCCTTGTCGAACAACGACTTGTTGTAATAGACGACGATGGGCCCGAAATCATAGGCCAACGCGTAGATCTTGCCCTTGTAGGACAGCCCGTCGCGGATGCCTTTGTTAAAATCGTCGATGTTGACGTCTTTGTCGGCCGCGATCAGGTCGTCCAGCGGCAGATAGATGTTGCGCGACGCAAACGAGCCAGTTCGCAGACTCTGTAGACCGATCAGGTCGGGTACATTGCCCGAGGCGACCATCGTCGGCAGCCGGGTCCAGAAATTGGCGAACGTATCGGTCTCGAATTTGATGTCGACGTTGGGCACCTGCTGCATGGCGTCAGCCGCCAGGGAGGTCCAGAACTGGACCTCTTCTTCGGTGCCCGTCCAGAAGAACCAGCGCAGCGAGACCTTCTGGCCACTGGCCGCCGCGGGCGCCGTCGTCGGGGCTGGCTGAGCGGCGGCCGGTGGCGCCGTAGTCGCGGCCGCGGCGGGTTTCGCTGCCGCCGCCGGGGGTTGCGTTGGCGCCGGCGCGGCCGGCTGGGCCGGCGCCGAACACGCCGCCAACAAGGACAGGCCGGCGCCGGCACCGAGAAGGCGGAGCGCCGCCCGTCGAGAGAGTCGCTGGCTGATCCTGATTGAACCCAGTTGACGGTCCATACCTACCTCCGAGCCTCGTTCTCAAAAGGTGAGTAGCTACCACGCGCGCGGATGCGCGCGATCTCGGTTGATAGCGCTAACATATCGCTGCTCGCCACCGCCGTCAAACCTGTCTGCGTCGTTCGCGCGCGCCCGCCAGGGCGTATCCTGTGCGGCGCATGCAAGGACTCGTCTTTCTCGGGGATCGGCGCGTCGCGGTGCAGGACTTTCCCGATCCTGTCCCAGGGCAGGGCGACGTCGTCGTCGCCATCCGCGCCTCAGGCATGTGCGGCAGTGACCTGCCCGGCTATGTCGCCAGCGCGGCGGCGCCCGGCGAGCCCGCCCAGCGCATCATCAAAGGTCACGAGCCGTGCGGCGTCGTCGCCGAGCGCGGACCCGGCGTCACCGAGTCGCAGGCGCCCATCGGCCAACGCGTGATGGTCCATCACTATCGCGGCTGCGGGGCCTGCAAGCACTGCCGCGCCGGCTATACCCAGATGTGCGCGCGCGGTTCGCAGGTCATGGGCCATCACGCGCACGGCGGTCACGCGCAATATCTGCTGTCCCCCGCCAGCGCCCTGGTCCCACTGCCCGACGAGCTGTCGTTCGCCGAGGGCGCGGCCATCGCGTGCGGCACCGGCACGGCCTACTCGGCGTTGAAGCGCCTCGACGTTTCGGGCCGCGACACGCTGGCGATTTTCGGCCAGGGTCCCGTCGGGCTGGCGGCCACCCAGCTCGCAACGGCGATGGGCGCGCGCGTCGTGGCCGTCGACCTGTCCGCTGAACGCCGCCGGCTGGCGTGTGAGATGGGGGCAGAGGTCGCGATCGACCCGGCCACCACGCCACCGGTGGAGGCAATCAGAGCGCTGACCCACGACGAGGGCGCGGACGCCACCCTCGACTGCACCGGCCACCCCGAGGCGCGCGCCAACTGCGCCAGAGCCGCGCGGCCGTGGGGGCGCGCGTGCTTTGTCGGCGAACGTGGCACGGCCACGTTTGACATGACGCCGGACGTCATCCACAAACAGCTCACCATGTATGGTTCGTGGACGTTCAGCACGTTGCTCATGGCCGAGTGCGCGCGTTTCGCGATCGACCGGCGCGTGCCCCTGGGACGCGTGTTTACCGACACGTTCACCCTCGGCGAAGCCGACGCCGCGTACCGCCGCTTCGAGAGCCGGGGCATGGGTAAAGGCGTCTTCACGTTCGACGGGCCCGGTCGCTAGCGACCCGAGCCGATGCGGATCATCGCGACCGCGCTGGTCATCGTCCTGCTGGTCATCGTCGCCGGGGCGGCGTTCCTGGGGTATGAGTTCTACGGCGCGATTCAGGCGATGCGGAACCCGGCCTCGGCGCCGCCGAATCCGACCACGCGCATCGATGGCCAGGACGTGGTCGTCTTTACCACGATCACCGCCGACCGGCTGCCGGCGGCGATCAAGGATGCCAATGGCAAAGTCGACACCCAGGTCAGCGGCCGCCAGGCCTTCACCCTCGACCTCTCGGGCACTGACATCCTGGCGCTCGTGTCGACCCGCGCCGGCGATGCCGCCCGAGTCGTCCCGATCACCAACGCCAATCTGGTCGTTCGGCCCGCCGGCCTCGACCTCACGGCCGACCTCCGCGGCAGCAGCACCGTGCCGGTGCCGATCGCCGGCCGGCTCGTGCCGAGCGTGCGCGAGGGCAAGCTCGTGATCGCCCTCAGCAACCTGCGTGTGGGCCAGATCCCCGTGCCGGCCGACCAACTGGTCGGTCCGCTCCTCGACCAGGCGCTCGACGTGAACACCGCGCTGTCGGCCTCAGGGGCGCTGACGCTGCAATCCGTCGAGCTGCTCGACGGCACGATGCGGCTGGTCGGTCTCCAACGCGAAGGCGCCCTGATCGACACGGAGGTCGCGCAGCGCATCAAAGCCGCCAGGCCAGCCGGCGCCACGACGGCTGCTGCGCCAAACGTTCCGGGGGCCGACGTTGTCCCGCCTGGCAATAGCCCACAGAGCCAGCCGGGCAACCCGATGTACCTGGCGATGGGCGATTCGCTCACCGCCGGCATCGGCGTGACCGATCTCCGCCAGGCTTTTGTGTCGCGCTTCCATGCGTTTCTGGAAAAGCAGACCGGCCAGCCGCTCGGCCTGACCAACCTCGGCATCTCGGGCGAAAGCACCTCGACGATGTTGAACTCAGGCCAGCTGCAGCGGGCGCTGGCAACCATCAAGACGAACCCGAAAGGCGTGCGCGTCCTCACCCTCGGCATCGGCGCCAACGACCTGCTCGGACACATGGCGTCGGCGGTGTGCCAGACCGATCCAACCGGCAGCGAGTGCCAGGGTCGTCTGAAGGCCGCCTTGCAAGCGTTCCCGCCGAATTTCAAAAGCATCTGTACCCAGCTGGCGAGCGTGCTCGACCCGTCGACGCAGGTGATCGTGATGAACGTCTACAACCCGTTCAATTTCGGGCTTGGCAGCCCAGCCGAGCAGATGTCGAACCAGACGGTCAAGTCGCTGAACGACGCCATCGCCGCCGAGGCCAGCGCACACGGCTGGCGGGTGGCCGACAGCAGTACCGCGATCGGCGACCGCCCCGCCGCCCTGACCGGCATCCTGAACGCCGACGTCCATCCGAACGCCCTCGGCTACCAGGCGATCGCCTACGCGCTGACGCAGGTCTACAAGAAGCCCTAGTTACTTTATGAATCGGCCGCGCCGCCGCTGACCACAGCTCGTCAGCCTCGCACCCGTGCC
>DATGER010000139.1:0-9103 GCA_035309865.1 Chloroflexota bacterium | reverse complement strand
GCGACAACGGCTTGCCGGTGGTCGACGTGGCCCAGGTGTATCAGTCGAGCGGGCTGACGCTCATCTCGCGCAAATCCGCGGGTATCGTCAACCCCGAAGATTTGAAGGGTAAGAACGTCGGGGTCTGGTACGGCGGCAACGAGTTCGAGTTCCTGGCCCTGATGGACAAACTCAAGGCGGACCCGGACAAGGATCTCAACGTCATCAAACAGGGCTTCACGATGGATCCGTTCCTGGCGGGTCAGATGGACGCTGCCAGCGCGATGACGTACAACGAATATCAGGTCGTCCTGGAATCCGGTGTGAGCGCCGACGACCTGAATGTCATCCGCTACAACGACGAAGGCGTTGGCATGCTGGAGGACAATCTGTTTGCCACCGAGGACATGGTCGCCAACAAGCCGGACCTGGTGCAGCGCTTCGTCCGCGCCTCGTTGAAAGGCTGGCAATCGGCAATCGACGATCAGGCCGGCGCCGTCGAAATTGTGATGAAGCACGTCGAGCCCGGCTCGACGACCGCCGACCACCAGGGCCGCATGATGTCTGAAGTGGCGAAGCTCGTCCTGGCGCCAGGCATGACGGCCGATCAAATCGGCGTGATGGACGCCGGTCGCTTCGCCACGACCGCCGACATTGCCTACAAATTCCACGTGATCAATGCCCCCGCCGATCCGGCGAAGTCGTATACGAATGCTTTCGTCGGGACGCCCTGATCGCGCGTGCGCCTCAGGATCAAAAACGGCACCGTCGTAACGCGTCGCGGGTCGGAGCAGACCGACATCGTCTGTCGCGATGGCGCGATCGAGCGGCTCGGGCACACGACCGACGCGGTCGACGACGAAATTAACGCGCGCGGGCTACTCGTCTTTCCAGGTTTTATCGATCCGCACGTGCACTCGCGCGATCCCGGGCTGACCCACAAGGAGGACTTCGCCCACGCCACCCGCGCGGCCGCGGCGGGCGGCGTGACCACGATCTGCGAAATGCCGAATGTCATTCCACCGGTGACCAGTGCGGCGATCTTCGAAGCTCGCGCGGCCCAGCACGGATTGGTCGCCAGCGTGGACTTCGGTCTCTGGGGCCTGGCCCTGGGACCGGAGAACCTGCGTGAGCTGGAAGGCCTGTTCGCGGCGGGCGTGGTCGGTGTCAAGCTGTTCTGGGGCTACGCCCTGCACCGCACGACCCGGGTGCTCGTATACAACCTGGCGGACGCACCGGCGGCCGACCTGATCCAGCCACCCACCACCGGCGAGGTGTGGCAACTGTGCCGTGAGGTCGCCCGGGTCGGTGGGTTGCTGGCCGCCCACTGCGAAGATCGCGGCGTGATCGAGACCGCCGAACGAGGACTCGGGCGAGCCATCGCCAGCTACCCGGAGCTCTTGCAGATCCGCCCGGACACGGCTGAAGCCGTCTCGATCGCGATCGCCGGCGAGCTCAGCGCCGCAACCGGCTGTCGCTTTCACGTCGTGCATACCGCCTCGGCGCGCGGCATTCAGGCGCTGCGGCGGGCGCAGTCGTCTGGCGCCCGACTCACGGCCGAAACATGCCCGCACTACCTGGCGCTGAGCTCCACGGACTTCCCAAACCTGGGCGTCATGATGAAAGTCTTTCCGCCGATTCGCGAACCGGCCGATCAGGCGGTCCTGTGGCAGGCCCTCGAGGACGGCACGCTCAGCTCCGTCGGGTCCGACCACGCGCCGCACACCCGCGCCGAAAAAGCGCTCGGCCTGGCCGCCGCGCCGGCGGGCGTCTCCGGTGTCGAGACGCTCGTGCCGGTGCTCGTCGATGCCATGCTCGGGGGCCGCCTGACCCCCGAGCGGCTGAGTGCGGTCCTGTCGGAGGAAACGGCCCGGTTGTATGGACTCTATCCACACAAAGGTGCAATCGAAGCCGGCAACGACGCCGACTTCACGCTGGTCGACCCCACGGCGACGACGCTCGTTGACGCGACCCGATTCCACTCGAAAGAGCCGCAGAGTCCGTGGCACGGCCGCCGCCTGCGCGGCGCGGTCGACCGAACCATCCTGCGCGGTTTGACCGTCGGTCGGCGCGGCGAGCCGGTTGGCGAGCCAGTCGGACGCCTGGTCCGGGCCAGACACCCGCCGGTCGACGGGGGTGCGTAATATCCGGGCTTGCTGGGACGTTCTACAGGTATGGCTCGGCTGCGTGTTGGCCTCGTCGGCGGTATCCTGCTCGCGAGCGTGACCCTGGGGGTTGGCGCCGCGGACTCAGAATTCTGTCTGGCCGACAGTGAGACGAGTGGCCCATGCCCGCTCGGAGTCGAATCTGCCGCTGATCCCAGCCTGGCGACGACGCCGGCGGACACCAGTTCGCTACCCGCGGACGCCGTGCTGCCAGACGTGCAGCCAGCGCCCGCGGTGACGCGCACGCTCAACCCACCGACGGTGGAGCAGCCCTTTGCCGACGTTGCGGCGACCGCCGCTCAAGTCGACGAAGTGCCACCCGCGCGGATCCAGCCGGCCGATCAGCCCAAGCTGCCCCCGGGCCCGCCCAGCCGCGTTCCCTGAGACGGGCTCGCGAACCGCCCCGGACAGGCCTGGACAAAGGCTCTTGTAGGCGCGTCGGCGGGGATGGTAGCGTTCCCGCCCGCAGGGTCCCCGCAGGGGCCACGCTGTACCGACCGGCGCACCGGGCGTCGGGTTGAAGGGGGATAGCTACCGTGAGACTCCACAGAGTTGTGGCGGCTGTGCTGCTGGTCACGTCGACATTGAGCCCCGTCCTGATGGCGACGCCGGTCGCGGCCGATTCGGGCACCCGGCTCATCCAGAGCAGCGGCACGGCCACCCTCGTTTCCCGTCCAGATGGACCCGAAGGGGGGGTCCAGAGTCCAGAGTTCGCCCAGAATCCAGATGATGCGCGCGCCGACGCACCGCAGGGCACGCAGGTTCAACTGCGGCAGGGTGCCGGACCATCCACGGTGGGGACGGTCGGGGCAGCCACCCCGGTTGCTGCCAATGAGGAGGGCGGGTCGGTCACCAATACGAAGCTGAGCTTCAACGGCCTCTTCTTCCGACAGCAGCGCCTGGCCAACGGCGGTAACCAGTTCTCGGTCGAACCGCCCGACCAGGGCCTGTGCGCTGGCAACGGCTTCGTGCTCGAAAGTGTCAACGACGTGTTGCGCGTCTTCGATGCCGCCGGCAACCCACTCACTGGCGTCGTCGACCTGAACACGTTCTATGGCTACCCCGCTCAGTTCAATCGCAGGACCGGCGTGCAGGGTCCGTTCGTGACTGACCCCGCGTGCTGGTACGACACGGCGACGCAGCGCTGGTTCCAGTCGGTCCTGACGCTCGAGGTGTTCCCCGACACGGGTGACTTCAAAGGCCCCAACCACCTCGATCTCGCCGTCAGTCAGACCGCGAATCCAACCGGCGCCTGGAACATCTACCGCCTGCCCGTGCAGGACGATGGCACGCAGGGAACGCCCAACCACGGCTGCCCGGCCGGCGGACCAGTGCGGGCCGGCCACCACGCGCCGACGAATCCGAACGCGTGCATCGGCGACTTCCCACACCTCGGCGCCGACAACTTCGGGTTCTACCTCACCAGCAACGAGTACTGCCTGTTCTGCGCGGGCATCGGTTTCCACGGCGCGCAGGTCTACGCCTTCAACAAGCAGGCCCTGGCGAGCGGCGCGGCGAGCGTGGCGGTGACTCAGTTCGACACCGCTGGCGCGCAGAGTGGCAAGCCCGGCTTCACGCTGTGGCCGGCCACCTCGCCCACGGCCCAGGACTTTGAACTGCGCGCCGCTGGCACCGAATTCTTTACCAGTTCGAACGCGGCGGAAGAAGTCAGCGGCGTCCCGAACGCAAATGGCACCAACAAGTCCAATCAAATTGTCGTGTGGGCGCTGACCAACACGTCCTCGCTGACGACTGCCACGCCAGCCTTGAAACTGCGCAACACGACCGTCAGGGTCGATCAGTACACCGTGCCGCCGCGGTCCAATCAAAAGGCGGGCGACTTCCCGCTTGGTCAGTGCATCAATGACACCACCACGCCGACCATTTTTGGCACCATCGGCTGCTGGACGGCCATCTTTGTCAGCGAGCCGCCACACAACGAGGTCGAGGGCCAACTCGACAGTAGCGACAGCCGGGTGCTCAGCACCACGTTCGCTGGGCGACAACTGTATGGCACGCTGGACACCGGCGTGAGCGTCGGTGAGCAGACGAAGGCCGGCGTCCTGTTCTACGTCATCCGCCCGGAGCTGGACGACGACGGCGGTGCGGTTTCGGCCGACCTGGAGCGCCAGGGCCACGTCGCCGTCGCCCGCAACAACGTCATTTACGGAGCCATCGCAGCGACGCATACCGGTCACGCCGCGATCGGCTTCACGCTCGTCGGCGACACCCACTTCCCGAGCCAGGGATACGTCACCCTGAACGGTGACGACGGCCGGTCCCCAATTACCATCGCTGCCGAAGGCGTCGGTCCGCAGGACGGCTTCACCGAGTACAAAATCTTTGCTGCCGACGGCGTGCATCCGCGGCCGCGCTGGGGTGATTACGGCGCCGCGGTCGCGACCGACAACCAGACCATCTGGATCGCCAACGAGTTCATTTCCCAGACGTGCACGCTGGCGCAATATATGGCCAGCCCATTTGGCGCGTGCCGAGATGCGGCGGGCAACGGCACCCGCGCCACCCTGGGTAACTGGGCGACGCGGATCACCCAGATCCACGTCGGCGACTAGAGTAACTCCGAGGAGGGCGTGGCTGAACGCATTGAGCGTGTCCACGTCGACACCGACGCCGCCGAAGGCATCGGCAATTCGAACGCACGACACCGCCGGCAACCTGGCGCCGGCGGGCCGGAGTTGCTGCCTGGCGTGTTGAGCTCGATCTGCGCGAGCGAGCGATCCGTCCAGGCCACATAGATCGGCGCGATCGCCTGCTCCGCGGCCACGCTGAGTTCCGTGGCCCGCGTGAGCAGCGAACGGTCACCTATGAAGGCCACAACTGGCCGGTCCGGATCGAGCGCCAGCGCCACCGCCTGAGCAACGGTGCCTGCCGGTGGTCCTGACATGCCCTCAGGCATGGTACTGCCGGTGTTTGTACCCGCCCGCGCCCGCGCGATGTACTCTTGGGAGCGGTCCCACGGGTCGGGACGAGGGAGAGGAGCGGACTATGCCTACACAGAGCCTCAGGGGTCACGCCGCGCGCCTGGTCGTGACCGCCTTCTTTGCGGTTGCCCAATTGCTGAGCCCCACGTCCATGACGTTGGCCAGCGCATCGCCGGCCCGCGAAGCGCCAGACTCAGCCTCGAACCAGCCTGACTTTGGCCCCAACGCGATCATCTTCGATCCGAGTATGTCGACGGCCGCCATCCAGGCGACCGTCGACGCCATCGGCGCCCAACAGATCTCGAACCAGTTCGGGCCACAGCGCTACGCGCTGCTCTTCAAGCCCGGCACCTATGGCTCCACGGCTGCGCCGCTCAACTTTGATATCGGCTACTACACCGCCGTCGCGGGTCTGGGCCTGTCCCCCAATGACGTCGTCATCAACGGGTCGATCAATGTCCGCAACCAGTGCCTTGGGCCCAATGGGACCAACTGCATTGCCCTGGTCAACTTCTGGCGATCGTTGGAGAACCTGACCATCACCGTGTCCAACCCGCCGGGTTGTCAGCACGGCGAATTCTGGGCGGTTTCGCAGGCCGCGCCGATGCGGCGGGTCCAGGTCAACGGGTTTGCCACGCTGATGGACTTTTGCACGGGTCCATCCTTCGCCAGTGGCGGCTTCATCGCCGACTCGCAATTCACCGGCAGCACGATTGTCAACGGCTCACAGCAGCAATGGCTGGTCAGGGACAGCGTGCTCGATGGTTGGAGCAATGGTGTCTGGAACCAGGTGTTCGCCGGCGCGGTGGGGGCCCCCGCCCAGTGCTTCCCCCAGACCGCCGGCTGCACCGGGCCGTACACCACCCTGACGACCAGCACGGTGACCCGCGACAAACCATTTCTGTACGTGGACTCCGAAGGCCACTACAAGATTTTCGTCCCAGCGGTGCGCCGCGGCGCCAGCGGGACGTCGTGGGGTGCTGGGGCGGCGGCTGGGCGATCCATCTCGATCGAGGACTTCTTCGTCGCCAGGCCGAGCGATGACGAAAATGCCATCCGCCGGGCGCTCGACCGAGGGCAGAATCTGATCTTTACGCCGGGCGTGTACGAAATCCACAAGACCCTCAACGTGAAGCGCGCAGACACGATCGTTCTCGGCCTCGGCTTTCCGACGCTAGTCCCGCTGGACGGCGTCGTGCCGATGACCGTCGCGGACGTCCCCGGCGTGGATCTCTCCGGCCTCCTCTTCGACGCCGGCCCGGTCAGTTCACCGGTCCTGCTACGGCTTGGGCGAGCACAGCACGCGGGCGAGGGCGATCGCGGAGATGAGGACGGCGGCGGCCAGCCGCCGGCAGGCGACGACCGCACCGGCGCCAACCCGACCTCGCTGCAGGACGTCTTTTTCCGCATCGGTGGCGCGCGCGTGGGCAAGGCCGAGACCAGTCTGGTCGTCAACAGCGACAACGTCCTGCTGGACGACATCTGGGCCTGGCGCGCCGACCACGGTAACGGCGTGGGCTGGACCAGCAACACCGCCGACACCGGGCTGATCGTCAACGGCAACAACGTGACTGCGTACGGCCTGTTCGTCGAGCACTACCAGAAGTTCGAAGTGATCTGGAACGGCAATGGCGGCACGGTGGTCTTTTTCCAGAACGAAATGCCCTACGATCCGCCGAGCCAGGCAGCGTGGACCGAAGCTCCGGGTGTCCCTGGCTGGGCCGCGCTCAAGATTGCAAACCGGGTCACCAGCTTCAACGGTTTCGGACTGGGCAGCTACAGCTTCTTCAATCAGGGTCTGGACATCTTCGCCGCGCACGCGTTCGAAGTCCCGGTCGCGCTCCCAGCGGGCAGTCTCCACGATCTGTTGACCATCTTCCTCGATAAGGTGAACGGCAGGGGTGGCATTCTGAATGTCGTCAACAACACCGGCGGCCCGTCGGTTATCACGAACCCGGACAGCCCGGTGACGGTGGTGAGCTACCCATGATGGCTTGACGCCTCACTCGAGCGTCTGAATTGCATGCGGCCGGCTGGGTACGGCGTTCGTCAGACAACGCACCGTCCGAACGCGGCGGAAATCTGACGAAGGTCAGATGGGCTCACGTCTGACGCGGACTAAAGTGCATCGATGGCCATCACGACATACTTCGGGAACCCGAGCGCGAAACGGACCCCAGCCGCGTCACTCTTGAACAGGTTGGCTGGGATCAGCGTCCGCTGGAAGCTGGTTGGAGCGTTCGGATTGGTCGTCGTGTTGACCGGGGTCGCGGGCGCCTTTGGGACGTACCGCCTGATCAGCGCCAGTCGTGCAATCACGACGCTGTTCAACGCAACGATCGCTTCTCAGCGCGACGTGATTGCGGTTAACACGGCGTTCATCACTCGCCACAAGTTGGTTAAAGACGTGTTTTTGTTCAACGCCAACGGCGACAAGGTCAAGACCACCGAAACTGATGTCGCCGCACTTGACGACCAGGTCGCGACCGGCCTTGCGGCGCTGGCCGTCAACCCGAGCCTCTCGGCAAGTGAGGAGACGTCGGTCGGCAACGCCCAGGTCGCGTACCGCGACTACGTGGCGGCGTCCACCGCCGCGGTCGTCAGAGCCACGGAACCCGGTGACCCCTATGGGCGGCAACAGGCCGCCGCCGCGCTGATTAGCGGCAAGGATAAGCCTATCTCGGCGGCGCTCGACGCCCTGCAAAAATCCGTTGGCGATCGTGCCGATCAGGGCGCGCTGGGTTTGCAAGCCGACGCGAGCGCGGCGCCACCGTTGGTGGTGGGACTGCTGATCGCGGGCACGCTGTTGAGCCTTGGGATCGGTTTCTTTCTCGCCGGGAGCATTGTCGGGGCCGTGACCCGGGTCGCTCAGGCCGCCCGTCAAATCGCCGAACAGGACCTGCCGTCGTTTCTGGGCATGGCGCAGCGCATGGCCGACGGGGACCTGACGCGGCACGTGTCGGTCACCGCCGAACACGTGGATCTCAACAGCGGCGACGAGCTCGGCGCGATGGCCAGAGACTTCAACCTCATGATCGATCGCCTCAAAGAAACCGGCGCCGCCTTCGACGACATGGGCACCAACCTGCGCGACCTCGTCGGCCAGGTCCAAAGCTCAGCCAACAGCCTCGCCGACACCGCGTCGCAGCTGGGTGCGGCGGCGAACCAGACGGGGTTGGCCGTGCAGCAGGTGACGATGGCCGTGCAGAACGTCGCCAGCGGCGCTCAGGACACCAGCCGCTCGGCCCAGGACACCAACCACGCCGTGGCGCAGCTCAGCCAGGTCATCGACGGCATCGCGCGCGGCGCCACCGACCAGGCTCGCCAGGTCCAGACCACCAGCGCGACCGCCGCCACGATGGCCGCGGGCGTCGAACAGGTGGCCGCCAATGCCAATCAGGTCGCCACCGCCAGCCAGCAGACGAAGGTCGCGGCCGAGCATGGCGGCCAGGCTGTGCGCGAGACGACCGCGGCGATGACGGCGATCCAAGCCGTCGTCGGTCAGGCGGCCGGCAAGGTGCGCGAGCTCGGCACCCTGGGCCAGAAGATCGGCGCGGTGGTCGAGACCATCGACGACATCGCCGAGCAGACCAACCTGCTGGCTTTGAATGCCGCTATCGAAGCGGCCCGCGCCGGCGAGCACGGCAAAGGCTTCGCGGTTGTAGCTGACGAAGTGAGAAAACTGGCCGAACGCTCGGGTCGCGAGACCAAGCAGATCGCCGAACTGATCGCTCAGGTGCAGACCGGGACGCAAGAGGCGGTCGCGGCCATGGATAGTGGTGCGGCCACGGTCCAGCTGGGATCGGAAAAGGCCGACCAGGCTGGCCGCGCGCTCCAGGAGATCCTGGAAGCGGTCCAGGCGACGGTGCGGCAGGTGGGTGAGATCGCCAGCTCGTCGCAGCAGATGGCCAGCGGCGCGCGCAGCGTGACCGACGCCATGGTGTCCATCAGCGCGGTCGTCGAAGAGAGCACGGCGGCGACCGAAGAGATGTCGGCCCAGGCCGGCCAGGTGACCAT
>DATGER010000138.1:0-25350 GCA_035309865.1 Chloroflexota bacterium | reverse complement strand
CGACGATCGCGACAGAGGCGGCCAGCACGTCGGCGACGCCACGCTGGGCCAACCTGGCCCGACCGGCTTCACCGTCAACGCCGATCTGAGCCGCGTCAACGGCGTCCACACCCTCTTCGTCTATGCCCGCTCCGCGGTCTCAGGCCACGAGACCATCGTCAGCTTCCCCGTCGCGGTCGGCTCACGCTAAGGAGGGGACTGAGTTCCTGACGCACGCGACGGGGTGGGCTGCCCGCATCGCCTCGCTCGCTGCGTTCCTTGCGCCGAATGAGGGAGTTGCAGCGCAAACTCCGTGAGCCTTGCGATCTTCGCCTCCCGCTTCGCTGCGCTTGCTCTGTCCGGCCCTTTGGGTACCAGGGGTCCTTGAAACCCCAGCGTGCGATTGGAGCGAGCGAAGCGACGCGGGCAGCGGGGCTTCAGGGCGAGGCGGAGCTCTCGGTGCGATCCTCGATTTCCCAGGCGTGATCGAGGGCGTGCCACGCGATGCGGCGGGCGGCGTAGCGGGGGGGCCACTGGCGTTCGGGCACGGGGTGGGCGCCGACGGCGGAGTGAAGGGCTTCGAGAACTGCTTTTCGGAAGGCTGTGAGCGCGGCGGTGTCGGTCGGGGCTGGCGCTCTGAGGCGGAGGCCGAGCTTGGTGACGTACATGCCGTCGGCGCCGGCGACGTGCTCGGCGATCTTGTCGCGGTCGCGGCCGCCGCCGCGGGGACCTTTGCGGAGCTCGGCTGGCGCGGCCGCCACGACGCGATCGAAGACCGTCCAGCTCGCGGCCACCAAACGGGACAAGCGGTCGGCGGCCGCCGTGGAAAGTGGCTCAAGCTCATACGCGGCGATCGCGCCCGGCACGCCGAAATCGGTCGACGCTGAGCCCGCGAGCCGCTCGACGACGTCGAATTCTTCGGCCAGCCTGGCCGGGAAACGCACGCCAGCCTCATGCGCGACCACGGCGTACCGCGGAGCGGCAGTCGCGAGCGCCGCGAGCGCCTTCGCTTCGTCACGCCCCGCCCGCGACCAGCCGGGCCACTCGAGCGCGCTCGCGAAGACCTTCTGTTTACCGACTTCGAGGCAGATCGGAGTCACGCAGATCCATCGCCCGACGCACCCGCTCGGGCGTCAGCGGCAGCTCCATGACCCGTGCGCCGCACGCGGCGAAGACCGCGTTGGCGATCACCGCGCCACCCGGGATCACCGGCGGCTCGCCAACCGGCTTGGCGCCGTACGGCCCGATGAGCGACGGAACCTCGACCAGCACGGCCTCGAGCTCGGGGGTCTGGCGCGCTTTGGCCACCGTGTAGTCCATGAGACTCGCGGTGATCGGCGTCCCCGACTCGTCGTGAACGATCTCTTCGTACATCGCCCAACCCACGCCTTGCGCGCCGCCGCCATGGATCTGCTCCTCGACCGTCGCCGGGTTGATCGCCCGACCGACGTCCTGGACCACCACGTAACGGAGCGGCTCAACGCGCCCGGTGTCGGGATCGACGCGCACGCGGGCGACGTGGACCCCGGTGCCCGGGCTCCGCTGGGTGATCGCCGATTCGCCCTTCCCGAGCACCGGCTCGTACTTCGCGCCGAACGAGGCGCTGAGCCTGTAGATGTCACGGAGGGTCTTGACTTTGCCCGGCACGCCGCGCACGTGCACCTCGCCATGGACAAGCTCGAGGTCCTCGACGGACGCCTCGAGCTCTGCGGCGGCGATGTTCAGGACCCGATGGCGCGCTTCCTGGGCGGCCTTGAGCACCGACGGCCCCAGGGTGTAGATCGTCTTGCTGCCACCGGTGGCACCCGAATACGGCGCCGAGTCCGTGTCAACGGTGCTGATGCGGACGGCATCGACGCTGTCCATCCCGAACGCCTCGGCGGCGATGATCTGGAGTCCGTTATTGGTCCCCGTCAGGTCAACCGAGCCGACTGACACCTTGAGCGTGCCATCGGACTCCAGCCGACACAGCGCCGAGGAAGGCTCGGTCCCACCGAACCAGCCACCCAGCGCCACGCCGACACCTTCATTGGGCCCCGCCGCCGCCAGCTCGGCGCGATAGATCGGCTCGGCCCGCTCGATGCACTCCGCGAGCCCGATCGCCGGCCAGGGCGTCCCGTCGGGGCGGATGTCGCCACCTCGGGCGGCATTCTTGCGGCGCAGCACGATGGGGTCCATGCCGAGGGCCTGTGCCAGTTCGTCGACCATGCTCTCGCCGGCGAACATCGCCTGCGGCAAGCCAGGCGCCCGATACGCACCCGTCGGCGTCTTGTGGGTGACGATTTCCGTCGCGTCGATATCGAAGTTCTGCCAGCGGTAGAACACCGACAGGCACAGCGCCGCGTGCGCCGCCGGCGCTCCGGCCTTCGCGCCGGCGTCAAAAAAGACTTCCGCTTTGAGGGCCGTGAACGTGCCGTCCTTCAACGCCGCGGCCTTGACGCGGAAAATCGACGCCGGCGCCGGACTCGCCGCGCCAAAATCTTCGATGCGCGTGAATGCCAGGCGCACCGGGCGCCCGACCGCGACCGCGCACGCCGCCACCAGCGGCTCGATCAGGCCGAACTTGCCGCCGAAGCCGCCGCCGACGGGCATGGCGTACACCCGCACCTGCGCCGGCGACTTGCCGAGCACGGCGGCGACGGTGTCGCGGGTGCGGAACATGGCCTGGGTGCAGGCGTAGACCACCACGCCACCCAGCGGATCGACCGTGGCGGCGCAGACCTGCGGCTCCATGTAGCTCTGGTGCACCCACGGGGTGTGGTACTCGCGCTCGACGACGACGTCTGCCTCGCGGAACGCCTGCTCGACGTCGCCGCGGTGGAATTTCTTATGGCTGGCCACGTTCGGCGCCTGCACCTGTTCCGGTTCGCTGCCGCCGGCGGCCGCGCCGTGCATGGCCAGCTCCTCGTCATTGCCGTTGGCGCGCAGGCGTACGACGGCGGCATCCGCGCGCATCGCGGCCAGCGGTTCGACGGCCGGCCGCAGCACTTCGTAATCGACCTCGACGACCTGCACGCCGTCTTCGGCGGCCGCTTCGCTCTCGGCCAGGACGACCGCCACCGGCTGGCCGACGTACATCGCGCGCTCGAACGCCAGCATGATGCTGCGGTTTTCCACGGCTGCACGGAGATTGCGTACCGGCAGGTCCTCAGCGGTCAGGACCGCCACGACGCCAGGCGTCGCCAGCGCGGCCTGTTTGTCGACGGACAGAATGCGCGCCGAAGCATGCGGACTGCGCACCAAGCGGCCGTACAGCAAGCCGGGCAGGACGAGATCGCCGGTGTATCGCACTGCGCCGGTCAACCGCTCGGGCGCATCGGCCCGTTTGAATCGCTTGCCGACAAGGCGAAGCCTCAGGCTCCCGCCTGGGCTCACATCCGGATTCAGCGCCGCCGAGGCGGGCGGGAGGTGCTCTTCCACTGCCATCAGGCCGGCATTGTAGGGTTTGGCCAGCATGGCAGAAGACTTCGACGTCGTGATCGTGGGTGGCGGACTCGCCGGGCTCACCGCGGGGATGTATGCCGCGCGGCTTGGTTTGCGGACGATGATCGTGGAGCACATGGCCCCCGGCGGACAGGTGCTGAATGTGGAAAAAATCGAAAACTTCCCGGGGTTCCCGCAGGGGATCGCGGGCTTCGACCTGGGGCCCATGGTCCAGGAGCAGGCCGAAGCCGCGGGCGCTCAGTTCTCGATGGATACGGCCACGGCACTGGAGGTCGTCGGCGACCGGCGAGTTCTGCACTGCGACGGGGCCGACCTGGCCGGCAAAGCCATCATCGTGGCCGCGGGCTCGGCGCTGCGGTCGCTCGGCATTCCTGGCGAGGCCGAGCTCCTGGGCAAGGGCGTTTCGCACTGCGCCTCGTGCGACGCGCCGTTCTTCGTCGGCAAAGACGTCTGCGTCGTCGGCGGGGGTGACTCGGCGCTCGACGAGGCGGCCGTGCTGGCGGCGTCAGTGTCGCGGGTGATAGTGGTGCACCGTGGGCCGGCATTTACGCGTGCGCAGCACGTGGCCGTCGAACGGCTGCAGGCCCGGTCGAACGTCCAGACGCTGTTCGAGACCGAGGTCGTGGAGATTTGCGGAAGTGAAACCGTCGCTTCGGTGCGGCTCCGAACCGACGGTGCCACTCGAGTGCAGGAGCTCGCCGGCGTGTTCATCTTCGTCGGCCTCGAACCCAACACGGCCTTCGTCCGCGGAGTCGTCGATCTCGACCCGACCGGCCACGTGATCGTCGATGCGCACCTGCAGTCCTCGGTGCCAGGCGTCTACGCAGCCGGCGATATCCGCCAGGGCTCGTCCGGCCAGCTCGTCTCGGCCGCCGGCGACGGGGCTTCAGCCGCGATATTTGCCGCGCGGTTCTTGCGGGCCTAGAGGGGCGCCAACGGGATGTCTGCAGGCTTTTCGGCCGCCCCTCCAGGCCAGTCAGTCGAACGGAGTTCGGCCGTGCTATCGACCGGTTGCTAGGTTTTCGGCCGAACTCCTAGGTACCGGCGAGGCGGGCGACCACGGGCGCGAACGCGTCCATGACGCGGTCGAAGACCATCACGTACGAGATGCCGAGCCGTTCGCGGCGAGCCTGGAGCTGCTCGACGATGGCGTCCCGGCTGCCGATCAGGAACGACGGCGACTCCTTAACCTGCGCGGGCCGCAGCTGCAGCTGGGTCGCCAAGTCGTCGATCGCGGACTGGCGAGCGTCGGTGACAACGGTTCGGGCCGCGAACACGTTGAGCTCGATCTGCGCCAGTCGATCGCCGGCTGCTTCGCGGACGATGGCCACTTGCTGCGCACAGTCGGCGACGGCGATGTGGTGGCTGCCCGTGGCGCGGTCGGCGAACTGGTGATCTTCCAGGCCAATAATGTCTGCCTCGCGCGCGGCCAAAGTCAGCATGCGGCGCCGAGTACCGGCAATGAGGAGTGGCGGGCGCGGACGTTGCACCGGGCGCGGCCCAGGCTGCAGGTTGTCCACCCGGTAGTACTGGCCGTGGAACGTGATCGGGCCGTCGCTGGCGAAGTAGGCCTTGATGATCTGGACGGCTTCGGTCAGCCGCGCGACGCGGACACTCGGTGGATCGAACGGGAGTCCGGACCAGGCGTAGTCGGCGGTCATCCAGCCCGCCCCGATCCCCAACTCGAGTCGACCGTCGGTCATCAGATCGATGGTGGCCGCCTCTTTGGCCAGCAACGCCGGGTGGCGGAAGTCGTTGTCGAGCACGATGGTCCCAACTCGCAGGCGAGGGACAGCCGCCGCCGCGGCGAGCAGGGCGGGTAACGGGGCAAGCTGCGGCCCGAAGTGGTCTGGCAGCAGCAGCGTCGAATAACCAAGGTCATCCGTCTTGCGCGCCAGGTCGAGCCACGTGTCGCGCGTTGGTCGGCCGCCAGCAACCCCGAACCTGAATGGCCGCGGCGTCACACGCCCAAGCCTACAGCAGGGCCAGGATCTGCTCGGGGGTCGCCGTCGCGGCGTCGAGCCACACGATGCCGCGGTCGCGGCGAAACCAGGTCAGTTGACGCTTGGCGTACTGGTGGGTGGCGTGTTTGAACTGGGCGACAGCCGACGGCAGGTCAAGCTCACCCCGCACCACCTGGGCAATTTCGCGATAGCCGATCCCGCTCATCGACGGGAGTGTGGGTGCGTAGCCGCGCTCGAGCAGGCCGCGCACCTCCTCGACGAACCCGCCGTGGATCCAGGCGTCGATCCGCTGGTCCAGACGGGCGAACAGTACCTGGCGATCGAGGTTCAGGCCGATGCGCGTCGTCTGGACGGGTGGGACTGCTGGCGGCGTTTGCCAGACCGAGAACGGCCGGCCCGTCGCATGGTGGACTTCGAGTGCGCGGATGACGCGGCGGACGTTCTTCGGATCGATGCGTCGGGCACTCCGCGGGTCGACGCGCTCCAGGTCGGCGCGCAGCGCTGGCCAACCCTCCCGCTGGGCGCGCGCCTCCATCTCGGCCCGAAAGACGAGATCGGGCGGCACATCCGGCATCGCCAGGCCATCGCACACCGCGCTCACGTAGAGCCCCGCGCCGCCAACCAGCAGCGGCGTGCGGCCGCGCGCGTCGATCTCCGCCAGCGCCACGAGCGCCTGCTGCTGGTACAGCGCCAGGGAATAGGGCTCGTCGGGATCGACGATGTCGATCAGGTGGTGTGGGACGCGCCGGCGTTCTTCGGGCGTCGGCTTGGCGGTGGCAATGTCCATCCAGCGATAGACCGCCCGCGAGTCGGCCGAGACCACCTCGATCGCGAGGTGGTCGGCCAACGCCATGGCCAGCGCGGTCTTGCCGACGCCGGTCGGTCCGACCAGCGCCGCGAGCTTGCGGTCGGTCAGGTCAGGTACTTCTGGAACCACGCCACGGCGCGGGTCCAGGCGTCGGTCGCCGCGGCCTTGTTGTACCGATCGCCCGTGTCGTTGAAGAACGCGTGGTTGGCGCCCGGGTACACCTTGAAGGCGTGTGGCACGCCCGCGGTCTCGAGGGCGGCCTGGACCGCCTCGGCGCTACCGGTGATGCCGGTGTCCAGCTCGCCATAGAAGGCGAGCGCCGCGGCGCGGGTGTGCGCCAACGCGTCGAGCGGCGGCGGTGGTCCGTAGAAGGGCACCGCCGCGGCGACGGTGAGATCCTGTGAAATCGTGCGCCACACGACGCCACCCCCGAAGCAGAAACCGGTGATGCCGTGGACGTCCGAGCGTACCCCGTCCTGAGCCTGCAAGTAGACGCCGGCACCGCTCGCGTCGTCGACGTGCCGCTGGGGATCGGCCCCGGCCAGGAAGCCCGGCACCTGATCGGGATCGGCGTTGTCGGTGCCTCCCTCGCGGGACACCAGGTCGGGCGCCAGGGCGGCGAAGCCGGCCTTGGCGTAGCGCCGCGCGACGTCCTTGTGGTGCTCCAGCAGGCCACGATTCTCGTGGATGACGACGATCCCCGCGTAGGTCCCGGGCGCAGCGGGCATGGCCAGGTACCCCAGGAGCGTCGAGCCGTCGTTGCTCGGGAACTGGACGTCCATGACGCTGATCGCGGGGTCACTGGGCGAGATGGTCACCGGGTCAGGCCCGGTCTGAGCGACCCGCGGCGCGGCTTGCGCGGCCGCGATCTCGGCCGCTGACAGACCCACCGAGCTGAACAGTCCGGTCGCGGCGGCAAGTCCGCCGCTGACGCCGATCACCTTCATCACGAAGTCGCGGCGGCTCATCCGGCCGTCCCGATAGTCTTCGACGAACTCGTCGAGCAAGTAACGCTGAAATTGATTCATCGTCCCCTCCTGGCGGTGCGCGAATTCTAGCCGGGCCGCTCGCGCCACTCCGGTAAAGTCCACCCGTGCAGGTTGCCCTCCCGGCCGGGACTACACCCCAGCAAGTCCTCGAATCGCTGTTCGGCTACCAGACGTTCCGGCCTGGTCAGCGCGAGATCATCGATGCGGTGCTCGAAGGTCGCGACTGCATCGGCCTGATGCCGACCGGTGCCGGCAAATCGCTGACCTTTCAGATCCCGGCCAAACTGCTCGGGGGTACCGTCCTGGTCCTGTCGCCCCTCATCTCGTTGATGAAGGATCAAGTGGATAGCCTCGAACGGCTCGGTTTTCGGGCCGCCCTGTTCAATTCGACGCTCGACGAGACCGAGCGTTGGCAGCGCCTCAAACAACTCCGCCGCGGTGAGCTGGAGCTGCTGTACGTTGCGCCTGAAGCACTGCGTCAGGGGTTGCGGAGCTTCATCGCCGACTGCCCGATCCGCCTGGTGGTAGTCGACGAAGCCCACTGCATCAGCCACTGGGGCCACGACTTTCGGCCGGCGTACCGGCAACTGCGCGACCTGAAGGGGCAGCTTGGCGACATCCCGGTTCTGGCGCTCACGGCCACCGCGACGCGGCGTGTGGCGCTCGACATCGTCCGCTCGCTGGGCATGCGCAAACCGGCGGGCTACAAGGGCTCGTTCTACCGGCCGAACCTGCGCATCATCGCCCAGAAAAAAGGCAACGGGCGCAACACGCGCAAGGACATGCTCGCGGTGATTCGCAGCCACGCCCGCGAGAGCGGCATCGTGTATTGCGCCACACGTCGCGACGTCGACAGCACCTGTGAGTGGCTGTCGGCGCAGGGCCTGCGCGCGCTGCCCTACCACGCTGGGCTCGATGAGCCGACGCGCACGCGCAACCAGAACGCGTTTGCCCGCGATGAGGTGGACGTCGTCGTCGCGACGGTGGCCTTCGGGATGGGTATCGACAAGAGCAACGTCCGGTTTGTCATACACCGGGACATGCCCCGCAGCATCGAAGCGTGGTACCAGGAGATCGGCCGCGCCGGGCGCGATGGCCTGCCAAGCGACTGCGTGGCGTTCTACTCGTGGGTCGACGTCCTCAACTACGACCGGTTCCTCGACGAGATCGAGGACCGCGAGCTGCGGGCCGAGACGCGCTCACGGACGGTCGGCCTGTTCAACCTGCTCGAGCGCAGCGGCTGCCGCCACCAGGCGCTGTGTGGCTACTTCGACGAGTCCGTGTCACCGTGCGGTGAGGCCTGCGACGCGTGCCTCGGGCTGCAACTGGATGACGTGTTTGCGCGGGCGCTGAGCAAGCGGCGGGCGGCGCCGGAACCCTCGTGGCGAACGCCGTCGTGGCGGACCGCCGCGGCCACCGACGACGACACCGGCCGCGATGATCCCGAGCTATTCGACCGGCTGCGCGCCCTGCGCCGCCAGATTGCGGATGCCGAGAAAGTCCCCGCCTACATCGTGTTCAGTGACGCCGTGCTGCTCCAGATGGCGCGGCGCGTGCCGAAGACAGAGCAGGACCTGCTCGCCATCTCAGGCATCGGCCCAGCCAAAGTCGCGCGCTACGGCGCGAAGTTCCTCGAGCTGTTGTCGTCCTGAGCGGCGACGGTGTTGAAGCGGCGCATGGGCTGGTAGTGCGCGTCCCAGTTGATGACGTGGTGGACGGACTTCGGCGGCGTTTCTTCGTAGACCCACAGTTTGGTGTGCTCGGGGTTTGCCCATTTATCGAACATGCGCACGTGACCGGTGCCGTCAGGATCCTTCCCGGTGGTCAGGTTGAGCGCGTCGCCGGGCTGGAGCTCTTCTTTGCCGATTGGTCCCGACACGCTGGCGAGATTGTCGGTCGTCAGCCGGCCCACGCCCCACGCCTTGCTAACGAACGCCGAGCAGTCGAGCGCGTTGGCCGAGGTGCCGCCCCAGACGTACGGCACGTTGAGCAGTTGCTGCGCGTTGGCCAGGATCTGGGAAGTCGCGATCGGCGCCGGGCCCCCGCCAGGCAGCATGGCCGCGTGCGTGACGCCGGTGAGCCGCGGTGACACGCGCGTCGTCGACTTGCCTGGCTTCGCGGAAGCCAGCAGTGCGGCGAATCCGGAGCGGCTGGCTGCCGAGTTGGTCAAAGCCACGCGCCTGACCGGCAGCGTCGATCGAGCAAAGGCAAGCGCAGCGGCCGAAGGGCGTGTCACAGGCGTCGGCGGCAGTATGTCAAAACAACAGGGCAGCGATCAGGCCGGATGGTCCCTGATCCAAGGACCAAACGTCCCTGGCTGCCCGCGGCGCGGCCTCTACCTGTGCCGAAGGTACAGGGCTCGCTCCCGTGCGATGCTCTGGGCGTGCGGGTCGCCGTGCGCATGCGCATCCGCGCCGTGTGCGTGCGGCTGCTCGCTGCCATTCGGCTGCACGTTGCGATGTTTATCTTGACCAGGCGGGTGAGATTCGCCGTGATGCCCGTCGCCAGCGGCGTGTGCGTCGCCGTGCGCATGCCCATGCAGAACGAGCGGACCGCGCTGCGCGGCGGCACGACGATCGTCTCGCGCGGCGACGGCTCTATCGCTGACGGACACTTCTGTGCATGTTTCAGCGGACCCGCGCACCCGGCACTGTCGGCCGATTCGGAGGGAGTCCCGTACGTTCGGTACGGGTAGATGAAGCGATGGGCTAGATGAGTCTCCTCAGCATGACAGTGCGGCGACCTGCTGCCGTGACCGCTTCTTCGCGGGCGTCAGCGCGTGCCTCAAGTGCGCACCCGTATAGCTTGCCGGATTCGCGGCGATTGCTTCGGGCGTGCCCGTCGCGATGATCTCGCCGCCGGCGTCGCCGCCTTCGGGGCCCAGGTCGATGACCCAATCGGCGGTCTTGATCACATCCAGGTTGTGCTCGATGATCACGACGGTGTTACCCGCGTCGACCAGCCGCCCGAGCAGCGCGAGCAAGTGTTCGACGTCGGCAAAGTGCAACCCCGTCGTCGGTTCGTCCAGGATGTACATGGTGCGACCCGTCGCCCGCCGCGAGAGCTCGGTCGACAGCTTCACCCGCTGCGCCTCGCCCCCCGACAACGTGGTCGCCGGCTGGCCAAGATGGATATACCCCAACCCGACTTCTGACAGCGTGCGTAGCTTCACCGCAATTGTCGGAATGTTGTCGAACACCCCCAGTGCTTCCTCGACAGTCATCTCGAGCACATCGGCGACCGAATAACCCTTGAACTTGATCTCGAGCGTCTCGCGGTTGTACCGCTTGCCGTGGCACACCTCGCAGGGCACGTAGACGTCTGGCAAGAACTGCATCTCGATCTTCAAGATGCCGTCACCCTGGCACGCCTCGCAGCGGCCGCCTTTGACATTGAACGAGAATCGGCCCGGTTGATAGCCGCGCACCCGCGACTCGGGCACCTGCGAAAACAGGTCGCGCATCGGCGTGAACAACCCGACGTACGTGGCCGGATTCGAGCGCGGTGTGCGCCCAATCGGCGACTGATCGATCTCGATCACCTTGTCGAGGTGTTCCAGGCCATCGATGCTGTCGTGCGCGCCGGCCGCCTCGCGCGATTTGAACAGCCGCTGCGAGAGCGCCGGAAAGAGCGTATTGGTCACCAGCGAGGACTTGCCGGAACCCGAGACGCCCGTGATGCAGACCAGGCGCCCCAGGGGAATCTCGGCGGTGATGTCCTTCAGGTTGTTTTCGCGCGCCCCGAGGATGCGGACCCACTTCTTGTTGCCGGTCCGCCGCTCGCGCGGGATCGGCACCGCGCGCGTCCCGTTCAGGAACTGACCCGTCAGCGACTCGGCGTGGGACATGATGTCCTCGATCGTCCCTTCCGCGACGATCCGTCCACCGTGCTCGCCCGCACCGGGGCCCATATCGACAATCCAGTCGGCGGACCGCATCGTTTCTTCGTCGTGCTCGACGACGATCAGCGTGTTCCCCAGATCGCGCAGCCGTTGGAGCGTGCGGATGAGGCGCTCGTTGTCGCGCTGATGCAGCCCGATGCTCGGCTCGTCCAGGATGTACAGCACACCCGTCAGGCCTGAGCCGATCTGGGTTGCCAGGCGAATCCGCTGGGCCTCACCACCGGACAGCGTGGCCGCCGTGCGACTCAGCGTCAGATAGTCGAGCCCGACGTCGACCAGAAAGCGCAGACGTTCGCGGATCTCCTTCAAGATCTGGCGGCCAATGGCAAATTCGCGATCCGTCAAGGTCAGACCGCGCTCGTCCGCATATGGGTCGCTCACGGCAATCGCTGTCCGCGTGGCACGGGACGACGACCGGACAGCTTTGACGGCACCGTTGGTGTGGGTGTCCTCCGCGGCCGGCACGTAGGGGACACGGTCCTCGAGCGCCGCGAAGAAGTCGCGGGCCCGAAGCACCGAGTAGTTCACGACCTCCGCGATGTTGCGCCCCGCGATCGTGACGGCCAGGACTTCGGGCTTGAGCCGCGCGCCCTTACACGTCGGACACGGCCGCGGCGACATGTACTTGGCGAGCTCTTCGCGGATGAACTCGCTCTCCGTCTCTTTGAAGCGCCGCTCGATATTCGGAATGATGCCTTCGTACTGGGCGCGGTATTCGCGGCTGCGGCCACTCTTGCTCGCATACGTGAGCGCGATGCGTTCGGTGCCCGAGCCGTACAGGATTTTCTGGATCTGGTCCGGCTTCAGATCGCGGATGGGCGTGGTCATCGAGAAGCCGTAGTGCTTCGAGACCGATTCGAGCAGCGAACGGTAGTAGGAATTGCCGTTCCAACCGCCCTTGCCCCACGCGGCGATCGCGCCTTGCGCCAGGCTGAGCTCCTTGTTCGCCAGGATGAGATCGGGATCGACCTCGAGGCGCGTGCCCAGGCCCGTGCAGGTCGGGCAGGCCCCGTGGGGCGTATTGAAGGAAAAGCTCCGCGGCTCGAGCGCCGGCAACGATGTCCCGTCGTACGGACACGCGAACGACTCTGAGTACAGGCGGTCCACCCAGGTCGGGGCCGCGTCACCCGCGGCTGACGGCTCGCTGATGATCACCTGGCCCGAGCCAAGCCGCAGCGCCTGCTCGACCGAGTCGGCGATCCGCGACTTGTCTTCGGACTGGCGGGAGACCACCAGGCGATCGACCACCACCGCGATCGAGTGTTTCTTCTGCTTTTCCAGGTCGATCTTGTCAGAAAGATCACGAATCTCGCCGTCCACTCGAACGCGCACGAACCCTGCCTTGCGCACGTCCTCGAACACCGATTGGAACTCGCCTTTGCGGCTCTCGACCAGCGGCGCCAGGACCATGATGCGCGCACCCTCGGGCATGTCGAGCACGGCGTCGATGATCTGCTCGGACGACTGCTGCTGAATCGGTCGGTGACACTTCGGACAATGCGGATGGCCGACGCGCGCGAACAACAACCGCAGATAGTCGTAGATCTCGGTGACCGTGCCGACCGTCGAACGTGGGTTGTGGCTCGCGCCCTTCTGGTCGATCGAGATCGCCGGCGACAAGCCCGAGATGTACTCGACGTCCGGCTTGTCCATCTGCCCCAGGAACTGGCGCGCGTATGACGACAGCGATTCAACGTAGCGTCGCTGACCCTCGGCGTAGATGGTGTCGAACGCCAGCGACGATTTCCCAGAGCCCGACAAGCCAGTAATCACGACGAGCTTGTCGCGTGGGAGAACCAGGTCGATATTTTTGAGGTTGTGCTGCCGCGCGCCGCGGATCTCGATCCTGTCCAGAGGCATGGTGGGGAGTAGTAAAGGAAGCCTACACGCCTGGAACACATGTTCCAAGAGGCCGGCTCCCTTTAGTATCGCCGCCCGGCAAAATCACCGACGATGTTCTCGCCCGACCGCCGGCCGATAGTCAGTGGCGGTGGGCTGGAGCGGCGCGATCCTCACGAGCAACTGACAGCTAGGGCAGCGGCAGATACGGTCGCATCATCTCATTGTCCTCATGGTCCAGGATGTGGCAATGCACCACGTAGCCCGGGCCACGTGTGGGGTCGAACTGGAACAGGTTCTGGCCCGGCCGCACGGCATTGACGGCTGTCTCGGTCGGCGCCCAGCGAATGACGAATCGATTCACGAAGCCCGGAAACACTTTCACCGTGTCCTTCCAACCCGCCTCGTTGGGACTGGGCGGGATGATCGGACCCTGCAGGAATGGAGAGAAAGCCGGATTGCCACCCAGGGCGTGGTCTTTGTTCAGGTCGGTGTAGTCACGCGGCGGACCGTACCCGGGAATGTACGTGCCCGGCGGGTAGACGATCGGGCCCCACGTCCCGTCGGGCGTTACCCCGGGGAACGTGCCGCCTGGGAATTCCCGATCGTAGACCGGCCGGTAGGTGTAACTGCCGTCCGCGGCGAGGGCAACTGCCTGACGGTTGATGAGCTGGAATTGAATCAGGTGAATATGGATCGGGTGCGCGTCTACGGTGAGATTGAGGAATTCCCAGACCTCAGTCGAGCCGATGCGCGGCAGCTCGGTCATAAAGATGCCCTGGCCAAACTGGTCCGGCCGGGCGCCCTCGATAGGTGTCGTGGTGCCATCACGAATGCCCCGCCACTTGGTGTTGTTGATGAGGTCGACGATGGGCTGGCCGGTTGGCCCCTCGTCTTCGACGAGCACCAGTTGACGGGTGTTGCTGGGGCGCACGCCTGGCGACAGGGTCCCGCTGGTGGGATCGGCGAGCCGGACGATGGCCGGCTCCTGGTTCCGCCCGCCGCGCAGGGGTGCACCACTGGCCGGGTCGTACGTCTGGTCGCGACTCGACAGCGGCAGGTTGACGCGAAACTGCACGACGTTGCGGGTTGGGTCGGCAGGATCCAGCAGGGCGCCGCTCGGGAAGGGCACCTGGGCATCGTTGGTCAGCGTCAACGACTTGCCCGCAAAAGCTTTGAAGTCGATGATGACGTCGGCGCGCTCGCTGATGGCCAGGAAGAGCCGCGTTGTCGGGCTCGGGTCGGTCTGGGCGGGCTCGGACAAACCCTGCAGCTGCACGGGGCGGTCGAGGAGGCCGCCGTCGGTCCCGATTTGCCAGAAGGACGGGCCGGGTGCGCCGGTCTTGGCGTCGGCGAGCCCCAGGCGATAGAAGCGGGCGTTGGAGGCGTTGAGGAAACGGAAGCGGTACCGCCGCGGCTCGACATTCAGGACGGGCCAGGTGCGGCCATTGACGGCGACGGTATCGCCGAAGAACTCCGGGATCCAGAAGGGATGCACGCCCGGGTTCCCGGGTGGACCGTCGATCAGCGACGGATTGGCCGTGCTGTCGGGGAACAGCAACTGCCCATTGGTGTCGAACTGACGATCCTGGAGCATCAGCTCGATCTCCTGGTCCCCCGCCGGCAGCCGCAACGGATTGTCGGCTGCGCCCGTGTCGAATTCGTCGCGCAACAGATAGAAGGCCGCCATCCCCGAGAGGATGTTGATGCGGGTAATCCCGAGCGAGTGGTCGTGGAACCACAGGGTGGTGGCTGGTTGCGTGTTGGGGTACTGAAAGACCGCCGCGTTGGACTCGGTCGGGGACACGCTGCCGTAGCCCTTCCCGTGCAGGCCATTCGACGTGAACCAGGCCTCAGGCGCGCCATCCGAACCTGACAGCACTTCGGCGCCGTGCAGATGGACCACCGTGGGGATCGGCCCGCCGTACGGGTCGAAGGAGCCATGCTGATTCAGCGGATCTGCCCAGTGCAACGTCTGGTCGATCGTGAGGTACTTGCGCAGGAACGGACTGGCGGGCAGCGAGTTCTCATACTTGACAGTGGTCGGCCGTCCCTGGCGCGCCACGACGGTTCGGCCTGGCCAGGAGGGGCGCGCGTCGGCGTCATCGCCCACGCTGTAGCCCCACAGGAAGGTGCCGCGGCTGAATGGGTCGCGCAGGCCGTTGTAGAACGCATCGGGTAGGACCTTCTGCTGAAACTCCAGCATGTTGACGTCGAACGACGCATCGTCGACGCGGCGGCGGCCAAGTATCGGCAGCTGCGTCACGAACTGCGCGATGGAGTTGCCGGGCAACGGCGTCTGCCCGGTCAGCACCGAGGCGACCGCTTGCGAGGCCTTGAAGAGCAGCCCTGTCGTAGGGTCGAGCTGCCAGCGAATGAGGCCGCCGACACCAACAGTGGCGGCCACCTGAATGAACGTTCGCCGATTGGCCACGTGTCTACCCCTCCCTCTGGCTGGACATCACCAGGCGCTTGCCGCGCCCTTGCAGTCGCTGCGTCCGGACTGCCCACATGGCGAGCACCAGGACCGGCAGCGCGATCGCCTGGCCGGCGACACCGTCGCTCAGGCCATGGACCCCGAAGTTGGCGACAAAGACCGCCTCGTCGAAGATCGTGGCATCAGTCGACTGGGGCGGGACAATCGGCACGTGGTTGTGGACCGACAGCGTCGCGTGGGCGTGTGTCAGGCGATCTGCCACCTCGTGCAGCGCGGCGCCCGGGACCAGCGTCACCGCGAACAGCCCGGCGATCACCACCGCTCGCGCGACCAGATCCGAGAGGGTGGCAGAGCCGAGCCCGAGTCGCCCAGCGAGGCGGCGTCCGCCCCAGACCGCCACGATCGCCAGCGGCAGGGCCAGCAGGCTATCGCTGAGCCAGTGCAACGCCTCATACAACGGTAGCGAGGTCAACGCCTGGTTGCTGGTGTGGAGCAGTTGTTCCAGGCCAATGGTCGGAAAGACCAGCAGCAGCGCCAGCCGCAGGGTGCTGTCAGGATCTGTGGACGGCGCCCTGAACTGGCCTGCAATCGGTGCGACGCGATGCATCTACGCGCCTCCTTAGGGTCGATGTACGCTCATCGGCCAGAGGCCGCGGAAGCTCTGGTGCGCTCTAGGAAACCACGCGGGGCGCGTTCGTTTCCACTGTTAACATGTAAACGGCCGGCGGCAAGTTACGGTTTTAGGAAGTTGTTGCGCGGTCGTACGGGCAGGCCGTTCGGCAGACGGGGCGGGGTCGTCCGTGGGGCGGGCCTCGCCACCAAGCCACTCAACGCGCCACCAAGCCACACACAAGTACGGTTTTAAAAAAGTTTGGGGCGGGGTCGTACGGGCAAGCCGTTCGGCACCGCGGGCGGGGTCGTGCGTGGGGCGGGCCTCGCCATCAAACCACTCAACGCGCGGGCCTTCCGCGCAGCGACCGTCCGTGCGAGGCCCGCTCATGGAGAACATCCTGACATCGCCCTGCGGGCGGCCATGCCGCGAGCCTGGAGTACGCCGAGCACCCGCGCGAGCGCGATGTGAGCAATGACGAGGCCCCAGCTTGGTCTACGCGGAGCTACCGCCCGCAGGCGAAGTGCGTAGCCACTGGGAGGTTCGGATGTTCCCCAGGAGCGGGCCTCGCACGGACGGTCGCTGCGCGGAAGGCCCGCGCGTTGAGTGGCTTGATGGCGAGGCCCGCCCCACGGACGACCCCGCCCGTGGTGCCGAACGGCCTGCCCGTACGACCGCACAACAACTTTTCCCAAAACCGTCTCTTGTTGTTGAGCCTGCCCGCGCGTTGAGTGGTTTGATGACGAGGCCCGCCCCACGCTCGACCCCGCCCGCGGTGCCGAACGGCCTGCCCGTACGATCCCGCCCCAACTTTTCCTAAAACCGTCTTCGTCGCTCGGCCTGCCCTGCCGAACGGCCTGCCCTTACCACCCCGCCCCAACTTTTCCTCAAACCGTCTTCGTCGCTCGGCCTGCCCTGCCGAACGGCCGGCCCGTACGAGCCCGCCCCAACTTTTCCCAAAAACCGTTTCTTGCAAGCAACCTACTCGGGTTAGCGCGAGCGGACGAACTCGCGCGGGACGATGCGGTCGGGCTCGTCGACGGCGAGCGTGCGGCGCAGCTCGATGACCTGGTCGCGCAGAAGGGCGGCGCGCTCGAATTCGAGCGCGCGCGAGGCCTCTTTCATCTGCGCTTCGAGGTCCTTGATCAGGCGGAAAATCTCGTCCCTGGGCAGATCGGCGGCGCGGGTCACGCCGGCCGTCGCCTGGTGCGCCTGGGCCACGGCCTTGACGCGCTCGGTGATGTCGCGGATGGCCTTGTGGATGCCCGCCGGCGTCACACCGTGAGCCTCGTTGTTCGCCTGCTGCTTGGCGCGGCGGCGATACGTCTCGTCGATCGCCCGACGCATGCTGTCGGTCAACCGATCGGCGTACATGATCACGTGCCCGTCGACGTGCCGCGCGGCGCGGCCGATGGTCTGGATCAGCGAGCTATTCGAGCGCAGGTAGCCCTCTTTGTCAGCGTCGAGAATGGCCACCAGCGACACCTCGGGTAGATCGAGACCTTCACGCAGCAGGTTGATCCCGACCACGACGTCGTACACGCCGAGGCGCAAATCTCTGAGGATCTCGACCCGCTCGAGGGTGTCGACCTCCGAATGCAGGTAGTGGACTTTGACATTGGCCTCGCGTAGAAAGTCGGCCAGGTCCTCGGCCATCCGTTTGGTGAGCGTGGTCACCAGGACGCGCTCGCCGCGCGCCGTACGCTGATAGATCTGCTCCATCAAGTCGTCGATCTGACCGCGTGTCGGCTTGACTTCGATTTCCGGGTCGAGCAGACCGGTCGGGCGGATCAATTGCTCGGCGCCATGCACCCGCACGGTGCTGACAGGTGCTTCGTCGCCGTCGTCGGCGAGTCGGCGTTCCCAATCGGGCACCAGAAACCACGACGTCGGGGCCGGCTCACCACTCTCCACGCGGCTGACGGACAACTCGTACGGGCCCGGGGTTGCCGAGACGTAGATCGTCTGACCGAGCCTGGCCTCGTACTCGTGGAACATCAGCGGCCGGTTGTCGAGTGCCGAGGGCAGCCGGAAGCCGAATTCGACCAGGACGTCCTTGCGCGCCCGGTCGCCGTTGAACATGCCGCGCACCTGCGGGATGCTCATGTGCGACTCGTCGACGAAACATAGGAAGTCGTCCGGGAAGTAGTCGATCAACGTCCACGGGGTGCTGCCCGCCTCCCGGCGCGAGAGATGCCGCGAGTAGTTCTCGACCCCGTTGCAGAAGCCCGTCTCCGACAGCATCTCGATGTCGAACTGGGTGCGCTGACGCAGCCGTTGCGCCTCCAGCAGCTTGTCCTGCTCCTCGAACCACTTGACGCGCTCTTCCATCTCGGCGGCAATGTCGTGCAGCGCGGCCTCGAGCTTCAGGCGACTCGTGACGAAGTAGCGCGCCGGATAAATGTCCACACTGGCTCGGTCGGCCAGCACTTCGCCCGTTAGCGGGTCGACCTCGGTGATCCGCTCCACTTCGTCGCCCCAGAAGGAGATGCGCATCACGATCTCTTGCGAGGAGGGGTGGACTTCCAGCGTGTCGCCGCGCACGCGGAACTTGCCAGCCGACAGGTCGTAGTCGTTGCGCTCGTAGTAGATATCGGTCAGCCGGCGCAGGATCTTGTCGCGCTTGTACGTTTCGCCGACGCGCAGACTCACGCTGTTCTGGCCATACTCCTCGGGATCGCCGAGACCGTAGATGCACGAGACGGAGGCCACCACCAGCGTGTCCCGTCGGGTGAGCAGCGACTGCATCGCCGAGTGCCGCAGGCGCTCGATGTCCTCGTTGACCAGCGTGTCCTTTTCGATGTACGTGTCGCTGCGCGGAATGTACGCCTCGGGCTGGTAGTAGTCGTAGTACGAGACGAAATACTCGACCGCGTTGTTGGGGAAAAACTCCTTGAACTCGCTCGCCAACTGCGCGGCCAATGTCTTGTTGTGGGCCATGACCAGCGTCGGCCGCTGGATCTGCTGAACCACGTTGGCCATGGTGAACGTCTTGCCCGAGCCGGTCACGCCCAGCAATGTCTGGTGCTTGAGCCCGCTTTCGAGCCCACGGCTCAGCTGGTCGATCGCCTGCGGCTGATCGCCCGTCGGCTTGAAGTCAGAGAGGAGATTGAATTCAGGCAAGAGGCAAAAATTATAAGAGACAGTTTTGGGAAATGTTGTCGTGGGCTGATTTGGTCCTGCCGTTCGGCAGACGGGGCAGGGTCGTACGTGGGGCGGGCCTCGCCATCAAGCCACTCAACGCGCGGGCAAGGTAAGCACAAGAGACGGTTTTGGGAAATGTTGTTGCGGGGTCGTACGGGCAGGCCGTTCGGCACCACGGTCGGGGTCATCCGTGGGGCGGGCCTCGCCATCAAACCACTCAACGCGCGGGCCTTCCGCGCAGCGACCGTCCGTGCGAGGCCCGCTCCTGGGGAACATCCTGTGTTCGCCCTGCGGGCGGCCATGTCGCGAGCCTGGAGTAAACGCGGACACCCGGGCGACCACGACGTGCGCATCGACGAGGTCCCGCCCTGATCTACGCGGAACGGCCGCCCGCAGGCGAAGTGCGCTGCGCGCAACCGAAGTCAGGATGTACCCCAGGAGCGGGCCTCGCACGGACGGTCGCTGCGCGGAAGGCCCGCGCGTTGAGTGGTTTGATGGCGAGGCCCGCCCCACGGATGACCCCGCCCGCGGTGCCGAACGGCCTGCCCGTACGACCCCACAACAACTTTTCCCAAAACCGTCTCTTGTGCTTACCTTGCCCGCGCGTTGAGCGGTTTGATGGCGAGGCCCGCCCCACGTGCGACCCCGCCCCGTCTGCCGAACGGCCGGACCTCATCAGCGCCCAACCTTTTTTTAAAAACCGTAACTTATACTTCGGCGCATGCCGGCGTTTCATATCTGGACCATCGGCTGCCAGATGAACGTGGCCGACTCGCGGCGGCTGGCGGAGAGCCTCGAACAGCACGGGCTCAACGCGGCCGAGACGCCGGCGGCCGCGGATGTGGTGGTGTTGTATTCGTGCGTGGTGCGCCAGGGCGCCGAGGACCGCGTCCACAACCAGCTGCACGATCTTCGCCAGCTCAAGGCTGCGCGACCCGACTTGAAAGTCGTCGTGGCGGGCTGCGTCAGCGACATCCCCGACTGGCGCAAGCGCTACCCGTTCGTCGACCTGATCGCCGAGCCGGGCCAGGACCTGACCGTGCGCGACCGGCTGATCGACCTGCTCGACCTGTCCGAGCGCTACCGCTTCGATCCAGACCAGGCGGTTCGGCTGCCGGGCATCTCAGAGGGCGTGACGATCCACCAGGGCTGCAACCGCGCGTGCACCTACTGCATCGTCCCCTCAACACGGGGCGGCGAACGCAGTCGGCCACCCGCGGTCATCGTCGACGAAGTCCGCCGCCTGTGCGAGCGCGGCACGAAAGAAGTCGTGCTGCTGAGCCAGATCGTCGAGCGCTACGGTCGCGACCTGCGGCCGCGGCTGCGGCTCTCCGAGTTGTTGCAGATGCTGAACGACCAGGTGCCTGGCCTCGAGCGGATTCGGTTCCTGACGAGCTACCCGGGCGATTTTGGCCGCGACCTCGTCGATGCGGTCGCCGATCTGCCGCGGGTGTGCGAGGACGTCAACCTGCCCATCCAATCGGGCGATGACGACGTGTTGCGGCGGATGCAGCGCGGCTACGTGGTGGACCACTATCGCCAGCTCATCTCTCGGCTGCGCTCACGCGTGCCCGATATTGGCCTGTCGACGGACATCATCGTCGGCTTCCCGGGCGAGACTTCCGCCGAGTTCGAAAACACCCTGCGCATGCTGGACGAGTTCCGCTTCGACGTGGTCCACGTGGCGATGTACTCGCCGCGCCCGGGCACGGTCGCGGCCACGTCGATGCACGACGACGTGCCGCGGGAAGAGAAACGCCGCCGGCTGCACGAGGTGGAAAGCCTGCAAAAGCACATCGCCACGGGCATCAACGCGCGGTACCTGGGGCGCACGGTCGACGTGCTGGTCGAGGGGGTGGCCAAAGGCCGCTGGTACGGCCGCACGCGGACCAACAAGCTGGTCCACTTCGCGAGCGACCTGCCGGTCGGCGGCGCGCTGGTCGACGTCGCGATTACGGCGACGGAGCCGTGGTTCCTGGAGGGGACGCCTGTCCGCGTCGCTGCGCTCGCGGCATCGGTGGCTTCAGGGAATGACTTTGGGGACGCTCCGCTGGGGAGTCGGCGTCTCAGCGCAGGTGACCCAGCCCAGGGCCTGTCCTCCCGACTGCCAGTAGTAGATGCCCCGCGCTAAAGCAAGCGCAACGAAACCGGCAACCTGTTCCCAAGCACGCATGCAGCCAATTCTGGGCTCACTGTGCTCCGCATCGGAGCGAGCGCAGCGATCCGAGCAAATCCTGCTCCCGAGCACGCGTGCAGCGGACTCTGGGCCCATTGTGCTCCGCATCGGAGCGAGCGCAGCGAGCCGAGCAAATCCTGCTCTCGAGCACGCATGCCGCAAATTCTGAGTCAATGCTGCGCATGGGAGCGAGCGCCAGCGATGCGGGGGCGGCTACCGCTCGTGCACCCTGGGAATGTATAGGTCTAAACCATAGTTGAGGCAGGTATGCGCACCTTCGCCCCTTCGATCGACGTCCGCCCGGCGTCGAGCCGGCTGGCTACCCACGCCGGCTGGCTCGAGTCCAATCACTGCTTCAGTTTCGGCAACCACTACGATCCCGACAATACCCACCACGGCTTGCTGCTGGTCAGCAATGACGACGTCGTGCGGCCCAGAACTGGCTTCGACACCCATCCCCATCGCGACATGGAGATCGTCACCTGGGTCCTCGACGGCGAACTCGAGCACAAGGACACCCTCGGCAACACGGGCCTGATCTACCCGGGCCTCGCCCAGCGGATGAGCGCCGGCCGCGGCATCTGGCATTCCGAGAAGAACAACACCACCGACCGGGCCGTCCACTTCATCCAGATGTGGGTGCTGCCCGACGCGGGATCCATCGACCCCGGCTATCAGCAACTCGACATCAACCAGGAGCTCGACAAGGGCGGCCTGGTGCCGATCGCCTCGGGCAGCGGCCACGCGGCCGCCATCAGCATCCGCCAGCGCGGCGCCGTCCTGTGGGGCGGCCGCTTGAAGCCGGCCGAAGTCGTCCGCATTCCCGACAACGCCTTCGCTCACGTCTACGTGGCGCGCGGCGACGTCGTGCTCGACGGCGCCGGATCGCTGCACACCGGCGACGCCGTCCGCCTCACCGCCGCCGGCGCCCCAAACCTCACCGCGGGTGCCGACGGCGCCGAGGTCCTGATCTGGGAGATGAACGCGGACGTCTACGCGGACTAGACCGACTGCGCCACGACTGAGCGGCTCACCGCTTCGCTGGCTGGGGCCCGGCCCGTCCAGAGCTCATACCCAGCCCAGCCGAGGACCACGAACAGCGGGAGCGGCTCGGCGACATTCAGGATCTGAGCGATCGGCGACGCAGATGGGCCGCTCACGATGAAGCCGGCGACGCCCAGCAGCGCCTCGATCACCAACAGGTAGCCGCACCACCGCGGGTAAAGGTGTTTGGTGAGCACCGGGATGGCCATCAGGATCGCGCCGAGCACATTCGCGATCGTGCCAACCAGGAACAACCCGAAAAACGCTGGCGGCGGGCCCTGGCCGAAGACGTCAGGTGCCCGAGTTGCCAGCGCGGGAAACACGATGACGCTCATGAGGCCCAGGACGAGCCCGAATAGCATCCCCGTCAGGGCGATGAGGACGACACCAATGAGCCACACGAGCCCACGTTCGCCGGCTCCGCGCACCGCCATGCCTGGCAGGCCGACCAACGACACGAACGTGCCGACCACCCCAATCAGGCTGAGCGTTATGTTCAACGGATTGGTCGCCGCCGCCACATTGCTGGAGTCGGGAAACAGCACCCCACTCAAGACGATCGAGACCACCGACAGAATCATTCCGACAAGGAGTGCACCACCACTCAGTCGATACAGCTGCACACCGGTCATATGTTCCTCCCCATTCCCCCTAGCCGTCGCCGGTGGCTTCGTCGTCACCGACAACGCGGATAGTAGCTTGCATCCACGGGTGAAATACATACATATAGTTCAGCGTCTGGCCGCTCGGCGCCGTCACCTGCGCCGAAGTGCTGGACGGGATCCCGAACGGGTTTCCCTGCGGCGCAATCAGCAGTGAGCCGCACGCGCAGGACGAGCACGCGGATGGAGTCTGGTGGGCCGCATGCCTGTCGGCGCTCTCAGGTGGCGCCGCCGGCCGCCCGGAGCGCTGGAAACCGTCGCCCGGTCGAAGCCCACAGCGCCAGGGCGCACGCCACAGCGAGCCCCGACCAGGCCAGCACGCTCGGCAGGCGCGCGTCGCCGCCGACGCGGGCGACGAACAGCACGTTCCCCACGGCCAGGGCCCAGACCAGGGGCAGGCTCCAGGTCCGGGTTGCCAGCAGCGCCGCGGCGATGACGGCGGGAAAGATGGCTTCCTCCATCCGCTCGGGCGATCCGACCAGCGGCAAGGCCGGCGCGGCGAGCAAGAACACCGCCGCGGCCCGCCGCACGTGGTCCGGAAAGCGCGACCAGGCTTGCGGGACCAGCAGCCACAGCGCGCCGTACGAGGCGAAGAGCAGGAACACCGCCCGTCCGACGCCATTGGAGAACAGCCCTTTGCGGACCCAATCGCCGAGGTAGGCGCCGGCGTCGGTGCCCGAACCGGGGAACAGGACCGTCAGCAGCAGCGCCGTCGCCAGCGCCGGCGCGGCGACACCCACGGCCAGCCAGGGTCGCCGGCGATCCCAGGCGGCGGCCGCGGCGGCCAGCGCGCCCAGCACGACCACTTCTTTGGCCAGCACGCCGACGGCCGCCAGGCCGGCTGCCAGCCACCACTGCTTGCGGACCGTCGCCAGCCAGACGCCGGCCATGAACGCCCACGCCAGCGGATCGACCAGGCCGAACTCACGCAGGTTGGGGGCGACAACCCACGTCCCGAAGAACAGCGGGATCACGACCAGCGCGCGCCAGGCGTCCCGAATCAACTCGCGCGCCGCGAGCCACGTGAGCAGGCCGCCGATCGCCAGCGACACCGTGGTCAGGACGAAGAAGCCGTCCTGAGCATCCAGCGGCATCGCGCGCACCAGCCACGGGCCAAGCAATCGCCGCTCGTGCCAGCTAGATGCGCCGTGCTGCAGGTTGTTGCGCACGAACTGGATGTAGTACTGCCCGTCACCAGTCATCGGGGCGGCCGGGATCCGCCACACGAGTGCCGCCAACCCAAGTACGATCAGGCCCAGCGCGAGGAGGGGTGGCCTGAGTGTTCGCAACATCATTCAGCGCTTACGGCTGAGCAGCTTACCTGTGCCGGGCGCACTCGAGCAGTGAGCCGGGCGGGCTGCGCGGGACACTAACGGGCACGACGATAGGGGATAGCAGCATAGTTGTGACCGCACACGAATGATCGGCAACCTTCGCCCGGCTACCGACTCCGAAATCGAGCACCTCCTGGCCAATCCAACGGACATCACGCGCTTTCTGTACGGCGCCGCCGCCGATGCTCGCGAACGGGTGGTTCTGAACAAGGCCTGGCACGCTATCCACTTTGCGCTGACCGGCTCGCGGCTCGGCGGCGAGGAGCCGCTGAATTTCCTGGTGTCCGAGGGCACGCCAGTGGGCGAAGTCGACGTCGGCTTCGGACCAGCGCGGGTGCTGACCAGCCAGCAGGTCCGTCAGCTCGCTGCCGCGCTCGCGCCCCTCGAACCCGACGAAGTGGCTCGCCGGATCGATCTCGGCAAGTTCGACCAGGAAGTCATCTACCCTGGCAACTGGCAGCGCAACGGCATCGGCGTCGACTACGTGCTGACCAACTACCGCGACATGCGCGACCTGATCGGTCGCCTGGCCGAACGCGGCGAAGGGCTCGTCCTCTACATCAACTAGCCGAATCGAGCCAGATCGTAAACGGCCCGTCGTTGATCAGCGACACCTGCATGCGGGCGCCGAACACACCGCGCTCCACGGGGATGCCGTGGCGGCGCACGGCGTCGCCGAAGGCGCTGACCAGCGTTTCGGCGACCTCAGGCGCGGCGGCATTGGTGAAGCCTGGCCGCCGGCCCCGGCGGGTGTCCGCGTACAGCGTGAACTGGCTGACCAGCAGCAGCGCGCCGCCGACGTCCTGGATGCCGAGGTTGGTCTTGCCGTCCTCGTCCTCGAAGCACCGCAAACCGACGACTTTGTCGGCGAGCGCCTCGGCAACCACCGCGGTGTCGCCGTGTCCGACGCCCAACAGCACGAGCCACCCGGAACCAATCTGGCCGACGGTCTCGCCATCCACCACCACGCGTGCCTCCCGAACACGCTGCAGCACAGCCCGCACACTCTGGAGGCTATC
>DATGER010000137.1:0-80949 GCA_035309865.1 Chloroflexota bacterium | reverse complement strand
ACGACCGATTGGCAGCCGGGCTCCCCGATTGTCACTACCGGGGCATTTCACGGGATGACCTACGTTAACCGGGGCATTGTCCGCGCAAACCAGGCCACCGAGTTGCTGCGCTACACCTACTGGAGCTCCTTTTCAGAGCAGGCGGAAACGCCTGAGAATATCTCCGAGATCGAATTCACCCTGGTTCGCACCGATGGCGGGACCGAGCTGCGACTGGCGCACACCAACCTCACAACTCCGGAGAGTTTCGGGCACTGGCGCTTCTACTGGCGCATGGCACTCCAGCGGCTGAAGGCGGTAGCTGAGGAACGTTGAAGGACCACGGCCGCGGGCAAACGCAAGGGGTCGCGCGACGAAGCACAGCACCTTCGGCTGGTCCGCTGAGGGGCCCGCCTCGGGTGGATCTGGCCGACCTGCCCGTCCGCCACGGCGACGCCGAGCCTGACATTGCCCAGCTTCGCAGGCGACAAGACGGCCAGGATTTTGTCAGGGCCACATCGACGTGATGACGATCGCCCGAGCAGGCAGGCCGCGCCTGAGAGGCCCCGCTGGGTTCGTGTTCGGCAGCTGCAGGTTGTTGCTGCCATGTGAATCATATTTCGGCGAGACCACGAACATTTCACCGCTGGCCGGTCAACTGGCGCCGCATCTCGAGCCTCCTAACTCGCCGTCAGCGCGTCCGCAGGTCGCGAACAGCACCTCGCCGCTGCGCGCCAGCGACTCTCGCGCCCGGACGTACGCTTGCTCACGTTGACCGCCCCGACGGGGTCGGCAAGAGGCGCCGCGGCCCATCCTGCCGCCTAATGCGTCAGTTGCCCTCAATCATCCGTTGCGCTTCACGACCAGGCCACTGGGGGCTGCCGCACCCAAGTCGGGGCGGCCATGGTTCAATGAGTCACTGAGACCGCATTACACGTTCTCCGTGAGTTCAAATCTAGCCGCCGCTGAAGACGTCTTTGACTTTGTCGAAGAGCTTTTGTTCCACTGACAACGCCTCAGGCAGTCTCAGCGACAGCTGTTCGCAGTTCAATCGCAGCACGTGTGTTCTACACTGCGACGCATGGAATTGCTGTACAACTCTGCAAATTGCTGTACAGACTGCTGTACGCTGCCGGTCATGGAATCGGACCGCGGCCCTGGTTGGACGGGATGGTTCGCTTGCCGAACCATCTACCGTCGACACATTCGGGGGCAGGTCGTCAGCCGAAGGCCCGTAGCGAAGCGAAGGAGCCGCGTCTCAGCGCGGCTTGACGACCTGGTGGGGGCAGCGCCCCCAGCGCACAGGCGGGAAGCGTTCGGCCGTGCCGAACGCTGTAGCCCCCAGCTAGCGAGACGCCGCTTGGGTGGGACTGTGGTAGGTCGCGTCAACCTCGGCGAGGACCCTTCGAAGCTCGGTCCGGACGCCCTCCTCGCTACGGTGCCCATAGCCCATTTCGCTGTCGAGCGCCCTCGCCGATCCGTAGAGCTTCCTTGCTTCGGCATCGTCAGTCGCCTCGCCGATCTTGCGTACGTAGGCGGCAAGACGACGATCCATCTCGTGGACACCGAGGTCGCCTCGAACACATTGCTCGACCAGGTCGCGGATCTCGGAAGCGAGCGTCATGTCAGGCTCTGGTGAACCGAGCATAACACGATGGGTTTGCCCCTGGAGAATGCGCTACCAGTTCAATGCGATGGGCTTCGGTGATCGCGTGTCCAGTGGCGAGCTGATGATCGTCGTGATCTCGAGCAGACCGCCTCAGGACATCGAAGAGCTTCGCGAGTTCGAAAGCCAGACGATTCGGTACGTCGACCGTGAATCACGCGAGGACCTCGCTGAGTGCCACCGATACGTCATCACCCGCGGCCCTCGGGCGGGCGAGCTTGGAGGCAGCGGCCGACCAGACCCCAAGTGGCTACTCATAGGAGACGAAGAGTGGAACATCGCACACAGCGACGACGAGGAACCTTGCGAGGACTGCGCTACCTGGCGCGGACGCGTGCTCGGATCGCGATGATGAGACCTATGAGACACGTCCAGTTCGGAACCGATAGCTTATCTTGCACTACCCCGCGCAGCGGGGTCGAGGCGGCAGAGCGGCCGCTAAGGGTGCCTTATCTTGCACTACCGCCGAAGGCGGTCAGAGTTGGTGTCGGAGATGCCTGACGAACGAGCCGACAAGGCCGAGACTCCGTCGGCGACAACAACGCGAGCGGGAGCTCGTCGAGGCCGTCGCGGCCATGGCGAGGGATCGATCTATTACCAGGAGTCCCGGCAGTGCTGGGCAGCCTCGGTGTCGCTTGAGGGCGGTAAACGACGCGTTCTCTACGGCAAGACCCGCAAGGAGGTCGCCGCCAAGCTCGCCGCAGCCATCCGCGACGTCCAACAAGGGCTCCCAATACCTGGGCAACGGCTGACCACTGGCCAGTTCCTGTCGGAGTGGCTCCAGGACACTGTCAAGCCAACCCGACGAGCTGGGACTCACCTTCGATACGGGACAGCCATTCGCCTCTATATCACGCCGATCGTGGGGAATGTCCCACTGGCCAAACTCGGCCCACAGCATGTGCAACGGCTTCAAAAGGAGATGTCGGCGAAGGGACTCAGCCCGGCCACACTCGCGCTGGTGCGGGCCACCCTGAGTGCCGCCCTGACCCAGTCCACCAAGTGGGGCCTAACCGTTCGGAATCCTGTTCCGCTGGTCGATGCGCCGCGTCGCACCGCGAAGGAGCCCTCCCCGCTCACGCCTGAGCAGGCCCGGCGCCTCATGGACGCCTCGCGAGGGCACGAATTTGAGCATCTGTTCGCCGTCATGCTCGCAACTGGTCTGCGAATCGGCGAGGCCCTCGGGCTGCGCTGGGAAGATGTCGACCTGGAGCGGCACCAACTGCGCGTTCGCCAGCAGCTCGTCGATCTCCCGGGTCGCGAACGTGAGTTCACCGAACCCAAATCACTGCACGGCCGTCGGACCGTGCCATTGATCCCCTCGGCGGTCGCGAGCCTGCGAGCGCAGCACGCCCGCCTATTGGAGGCGCGACTGCAATCGCTCGGCGCGTGGCAGAAGAACGATCTAGTGTTTCCGGATGAGACCGGCCGCCCATTGGTCAGCCGTCGTGTGGCCCGATGTCTCGAGCAGCTTCTGAGCGCTGCAGATTTGCCACGATTCACACCGCATTCACTGCGTCACTCGACAGCAACATACTTGCTGGCCGCTGGTGTACCCGATCGGGTGGTAATGGAAATTCTGGGCCACAGCTCGATCACCATGACGAGCCGGTACGAGCACGTCATGTCCAGCATGTTGAGCGATGCCGCAGAGCGCCTTGCGGGATGGCTTACCTTCGCGCCCCACGTGAATAGCGTGTCGGACAATCGATAACGCTTCATCGACGGATCACCCTAAACGGGCGTGGACCTGCGAGGGCCTGCCTATGGCCTCAGGCGGAAATCGGGCGAAGAACAGCGCCTACGTCTGGTGGCCGCTCATTCGCAAGTCCAGGAGCGAATCCGGTCCCCGTCAGTAATTCCTCTTGGTGAGCCATTACCCGCTCCTTCAGCAGGTCGGCGAACGGCAGGACTTGCGAGTCCAAGTAGGTCTCTAGAAACGCTCTGTGAACAACGTCTATGCCGTAGAACTCGCTCGGGTCCGCAAAGGGACCGTGTCCTTCTGGGACGTTGGTCCTCGCTTCATGGCGAACCACTCGAACCCAGGGCGTCATTTGAACTACGGGGCTCCCACCGTGGATGTCTGCCGTAAGCATCGGGGCATCGAGCAAGGCAACAGCAAGAACCGCGTTAGCCACATAGAACCGGTCTTTCCCTGCAACAGCGCGAATGCGCAACTCTCGCGCTCGGTGATGTTCCAAGGCACTTATCAATGGCATGATTACGTCGTTGTAAATCTCGCTTCCCGACAAGGTCACAGACTTTGATCGTTGTTCTACGCGCGTGAACGTCGAACTGAATGCGAAGGGCGAGAAAAACGAGTGATTTCGCAGGCCGAGTGCTTCCGCGAAGCTGAACGACCAGGAATCTCGAACGCCGTCAGTCACGACTGACATGGAATCTGATGCGAGTCCGGTTATTAGCGGGAAACCGGGAAGCCACACCGTTTGCCGCGCCTTGAAAAACACATACGGCAACCGCGATTGCTTACATTCGATGAATAGGTGCAGCTCTGGTGTAACTCGTGGCTGGTCCGCTGCGAAATCTCTTAACCATTCTTGCGCGTACAGATCGAGCGCTCGCAGTTTTCCAGACTCTCGGTCGATGTAGCTCCACTCCTCGCGGACGTTGAGGTTCCGCTGCCGCAAAATGTCCGCGACAACCAGTTGAAGCGGATAGCCCGAGGCTTGGATGGCCTCGACAACCTGTCCCTCAGCCAATCCGGCCGGAAGCGCATTCTCACCAGGGTTTGGCGGATGGCTACTCACTTCTTCATCGGGCCGGACGCAAACTGTGAGGGCCGCGAAGGCGACTTACACACAAACTTCTCGCCTCCGTCTATAGGAGCCCAACCTCACACAAAGCTTGATCTGACGAAATGCTGTACGAATTGCTGTACAAGCCGGAAACCAGGTCCATCGAGCCCGAATGGGAGGTCAGTTTGAGTTCAGGACCTACCCGCCGCCGAAGACGTCTTTGACTTTGTCGAAGAAGCTTTTGTTCTCGGTGGGGATGTTGTTGGTGGCGTCGAAGGTGGAGCCGAGCTGGCGCAGGAGTTTCTTTTGTTCGTCGTTGAGTTCGGTTGGGGTGCGGACTTTGATGTGGACCTGGAGGTCGCCGCGGCCGTGCTCGCGCAGGAAGGGAACGCCTTCGCCGCGGATGCGGATGATGCGGCCGCTCTGGGTGCCGGCGGCGACCTTCAGGGTGACTTCTTTGCCATCGAGGGTCGGCACAGCGAACTCGTCGCCGAGGGCGGCCTGGGCGATGTTGATCGGCATCTCTAGCAACAGGTCGTTGCCCTGCCGCTTGAAGAAGCGGTGCGGCTGGACGTGCAGGACCACGTACAGATGGCCGGCCACGCCGCCGCGGGGGGCGGGCTCGCCCTGGCCGTTCAGGCGTAACTGGATGCCTTCGTCGGCGCCCGCCGGGACCTCGACCGGCACAACTTGTTTAGCCCGCACGACACCCCGCCCCTGACACTCGGCGCACGGGTCAGAGATGATCTGGCCCTCGCCGTTGCACCGGTCGCACAGGGTGACGTTGACGAACTGGCCGAAGATCGACTGCTGCATGCGGCGAATCTCGCCGCTGCCTTCACAGCGTGTGCACTTCGTGCGCTGGCTCCCCGGCTCCATGCCACTGCCGGTACAGCGCCCGCAGCTGGCGTGTTTGGTCAGGCTGATTTCCTTCGTCGCGCCGAAGACGGCTTCTTCGAGCGTGAGGTGCAGGTCGTAGCGCAGGTCCTGGCCACGCTGCACGCGCTGGCGAGCGCCGCGGGCGCCCGAATTGCCAAAGAACGACTCGAACAGGTCCTCGATGGACAGCCCGACGAAATTGCTGAAGTCGACGCTGCCGCCGCCGGCGCCGCGTTCGAAGGCCGCGTGTCCGAAGCGGTCGTACATCGTGCGCTTCTCGGCATCCGAGAGCACCTGGTAGGCCTCAGTGGCCTCTTTGAACTTCTCGGTCGCTTCGGGCGCGTTGTTGCGATCCGGGTGGTACTGCAGCGCTAGCTTGCGGTACGCCTTCTTGATGTCGTCGTCGGAGCAGGTCCGACTGACGGCCAGGACTTCGTAGTAATCACGTTTCGTGGAGGGGCGGGCCATAGGTGCGATCGTTATCCAAGCAGGAACCTTAGCGTACTTGTCAGAGACCGGGCCGACTATTGACGACGTCCATCAGCTCGGCCATGAAGCGCACCATCGGCACGGCGCGCCAGTAGGGCAGGCGCGTCGGCCCGAGCACGCCGAGTACGCCCCATGCCTCGTCTTCCGAACCATAACGCGTGAGCACCAGCGACGCCTCCCGCATCTGCGCCAGACGATTTTCGGCGCCGATGATGACCTGCACGCCCGGCCGCGCCAGCGACTCGGCCAGGAAGCGCGCGAGCAGCGGCTGCTGCTCCAGGACTTCGAGGATCGGCCGCAGTTTTTCACTCTGGGCGAACTCGGGCTGGCTCAGTAGCTGCGCCAGGCCCTCGAGCGACACGGCGGCAAAGGCTTGTTCCTGCGCCTGCTGCAGCAGCCGCGCTGCGGCGCTGGCAAAGATCTTCGACGGCTCGCTGAGCGTTTTGATTGCCCGCCGCACCTGGCCGGCGGTCTTGTCAGCGAGTTTTTCGGACAGCTCGTTGCTCAAGCGCGTCAGGTCCTCGCGCGGCAGCGTTCCAGCGTCGCTGCGATGGACGACCTGGCGGACGCCGCCCGACTGCATCAGCAGCGTCACGAGGACCTGGTCATCTTCGAGCGGCACGAGCTCGATGCGGCGTACGCGGGCGTGGGTGGCGGCCGGGCGCGTCGCTACGGCGGCGCTGCGGAGTGCGCGCGCCAGCAGCGTCGCACCGAGGACGGTCGAGTCGGTGCCGGCGGCCGCCAGGTGGTTGAACTGCTGACGCAGAGTGCGGCGTTCGGCGGGGGCCAGGTCGCGCTCTTCTTGCATCAGCAGTTCGACGAAGTAGCGGTAGCCGCGGTCGGTGGGCACTCGACCCGCGGAAGTGTGCGGGTGATCGATCAAGCCGGCCTCTTCGAGGGCGACGAGCTCACTGCGGACGGTGGCGGGTGACAACTCCGCCTCGTACTTTCTGGCGATCAGATCGGACGGCACCGGCTGCGCCAGGGCGACGTATTCCTGCACGACGTGGCGAAGGATGCGCTCGCGGCGGGGGGTCAGCTCGGTCACAGTGGCGGCGGTGGGCCGGTTAGCACTCCCCGTGCCGGAGTGCCAGGTCAGCGTGGGCGAATGATACTCGACGGTGCAGCCCGCGGCTCGGACGAGTCCGCGGCGGGCGGGAGGGGGTGAGAAGCGGCGCTATACTCCCGCGGATGTCCTTGTCCGAGCGCGAAGGGCAGCGCCGCGTGGTCGTTACAGGTATGGGGGCGGTGACGCCGGTCGGACTGGACGTCGAGTCGACGTGGGACGCGGTCGTCCATGGCCGCTCGGGCGTCGCGCCCGTCCAGGCCTTCGACACGAGCGACCTGAATGTGCGCATCGCTGGCGAAGTCAAGAACTTCGATCCAACCCAGTACATGGACCGCAAAGAAGCGCGCCGCATGGACCGCTTCCTTCACTTCGGCATCGTCGCGGCGCAAGAAGCGATGCGCGACGCGGCACTGGACGTCCGCGCCGAAGACGCCGAGCGGGTCGGGGTGATCGTCGGCAGCGGCATCGGCGGCATCGGCACGATTGTCGACGCGGCGATCGTGCTGCACACGCGCGGTCCGGATCGGGTCAGCCCGTTCGTCATCCCCATGATGCTGCCGGACATGCTCGCCGGCCTGATCGCGATCCAAACCGGCGCGAAGGGACCCAATTTCGGGGTTTCGAGCGCATGTTCGACCGCTGGACACGCGCTCGGTGAGGGTGCCGAGATTCTGCGTCGCGGCGACGCCGACGTCATCATCGCCGGTGGATCGGAGGCGCCGATCACGCGTATCGGCCTGGCCGCCTTCGACTCGATGCGGGCGATTTCGCGCCGCAACGACGAGCCGCAGCGGGCGAGCCGGCCATTCGATGCCGAGCGCGATGGCTTCATTCTCGGGGAAGCTGCCGGCATCCTGGTGCTGGAGACGCTCGAACACGCTTTGCGGCGCGACGCGCACATCTACGCCGAACTCACCGGGTACGGCGCCACGGCCGACGCGTACCACATCACCGCGCCGAGTGAAAACGGCGAGGGCGCCGCGCGCGCGATGAAGCTGGCCCTGCGCCGGGCGGGCCTGGAGCCGGCGGCGATCGGCTACATCAATGCCCACGGCACCTCGACGCAGCACAATGACCGCACCGAGTCGAAGGCGATCAGGACGGTCTTTGGCCAACAGGCGCCCCCGGTGTCGTCGACGAAAAGCATGACCGGCCATCTGATTGGCGCCAGTGGCGCCGTTGAGGCGATCATCTGCATCAAGACGATCCTGGAGGGCTGTCTGCCGCCAACGATCAACTACGAGTGCCCCGATCCGGAGTGCGACCTCGACTACGTGCCAAACGTCGCCCGCGCGGCGCATCTTGACGCCGCGCTGTCGAACTCCTTCGGGTTCGGCGGCCACAACACCGCGCTCGTGTTGCAGCGGTTCCAGGCATAAACGAGGAAGTCGGCGGGTGGCACACACCTCGGCACCCGGTGGACCCCGTGGACGGCAGGTGAGCGCGGGCTGGCTCGAAGCCGTCCGCCAGGTCGTGCAAGCGGTGCAGGCCAGCGACGTGACCGATCTCGAGCTTACCCACCAGGAGTTCAGCGTGCGCGTGCGGCGCGATCCCGAGGCGGCGCGGTCGGTGGCGCAAAATGGCGTCGCGATCGACTCAGTACCTGAGGTCGATGGTCACCTGCATCGGGTGGTGGCACCGTTTACGGGCGTCTTCTATCGGTCGCCAACGCCGTCGGCGCGTCCCTACGTCAGCGAAGGCGATTGGGTCGACGCGGACGCCGTCATCGGGTTGGTCGAGACGATGAAGATCTTCAACGAGGTCACTGCCGACTGCTCGGGCCGTATCGTGAAGTTCACGGCCGACAAGAGCCAACTGGTGCACGCTGGCGACGCCCTCGTGCTCATCGAGCCAGGCGAGCGCGCGACGGCCGAGTCGGAGCCCCATCTGTGAAACACCACCAACATGACTGAGCACTACGTGCGGATCGGCGGCTGGGGCAAGTACATGCCCGTCCGGATCATGGCCAACGCCGAGCTCGCGGAAATAGTCGACACCTCGGACGAGTGGATTCGCGCGCGCACCGGTATCGGGGAGCGCCGCATCGCCGCCCCCGACGAGACAACCTGCACGCTGGCGGTGCACGCCGCTCGCGCCGCGCTGGACCGCGCCCACGTCCGACCTGAGGACCTCGATCTGATCATCGTCGCCACCTGCACGCCGGACTACACCAACATGCCCGCCACGGCCTCGCTGGTGCAGCACGCGCTGGGCGCCGCGCACGCGGGCGCCTTCGACCTGAATGCGGTGTGCAGTGGGTTTGTGTACGGGCTCGCCACTGGCAGCCAGTTCATCCTCAGTGGCGCGCACAAGTCCGTGCTGGTCATCGGCGCCGACGTCTTCACGCGCATCCTCGACTGGCAGGACCGCTCGACCTGCGTGCTGTTCGGGGACGGCGCCGGCGCCGTCGTGTTGCAGCCGAGCCAGACGCCCGGCGGGCTGCTGTCGTTCGTGCTGGGCAGTGACGGCGCGGGGGCGTGCAGCCTGTATGTCCCGGCGGGCGGGAGCCGCGTACCGACCTCAGCCGAAACGGTCGCGGAGCGGGGGCATTACGTCAAGATGCAGGGGCGCGACGTCTTTCGTTTTGCGACGCGAGTGGTACCGGAATCGGTGCTGCTGGCCCTCGAGCAGGCGGGCCTCACCACGGACGATATCGACCTGTTCATTCCCCACCAGGCCAACGTGCGGATCATCGACGCGACGGCGCGACGGCTCAAGCTGTCGGCGTCGACGGTCTTTTCCAATGTGGAACGGTACGGGAATACCTCGGCGGCGAGCGTGCCGGTTGCGTTGTGCGAGGCCATCGACGCAGACCTAGTGCACACCGGGTCGACGATGGTGCTGAGCGGGTTCGGGGCCGGTTTGAGCTGGGGGACGGCTGTCTGGAAGTGGCAGGACTGACTTTTTTCAGCGCAGCAGGGTCGCGAGTCGAGGGCCGAACAGCAGCAGGGCGATGATCACGGCGCCGCCCGCGGCAATGAGCACGGCGGCGGCGGAGATGTCCTTGGCGCGCTTGATCAGCGGGTGATGACCGGGTGAGATCAGGTCGCACATGGTCTCAATGCCGCTGTTGACGGCCTCGACGACCAGCACCAGGGTGATGCACAGCACGATGATCGCGAGCTCGATCGGGCTGAGATGGAACACGAGCCCGAGCAGCAGCGCCGCGCAGGCAGCGGACACGTGGACCCAGAAGTTGGGCTGCGTGCGCACGATTAAGGCAAGCCCTTCGAACGCGTAGCCGAAGGAGCGGACGATCCGCGCCAGGTGCTGCAAGCCGGGCCGTGATCCCTGGCTCGGCTCAGGATCACTTTCGGGCAGGGGCCCGGAGGTGGCCGGCTGGCGTTCGGCGGGCTCGCTCACGGGCGGAGCGCAGTGCAGTCGGTCGACTGGAAGCGGAGCGGCGCTCGACGCAGTCACGTCGCCGCGGTGCGGAGCCGCGGCAGAAACGGGCACGTCGCCAGGGTGCGGAGTTGCGCGCTGCGCAGGCGCGTCCTTAGCGGGTAAAGCCAAGGGGGCGGAGGGCCTCCTCCTCACGGTGACGCATGCGGCGGCGGTCTTCGACTTCCTCGTGGTCGTAGCCGAGCAGGTGCAGGACGCCGTGCGCGACCAGGTAGCCGATCTCCCGATCGACCGAGTGGCCGAACTCCTCCGCCTGGGTGACGGCCGTCGGTAACGAGATCACGACGTCGCCCAGATTGGCCGGCTGATTGGGGGGTAAGACGAAGCGCATCCCGTTGGGATCATGCAGCGGGAACGACAGCACGTCGGTGTGCGCATTGATGCCGCGGTGCTCGGTGTTTAGGTGCCGAATCGTCTCCTCGCCGACCAGGTGCAGACTGATGGCGTAGTCGCCGCCATCGGGGTAGTCGCGATCGACCAGCGCGTGCACGAGGGCCGAGACGCGCGGCTCGTCCCAGACGGCGTGCAGGCCGTGTTCGACGACGTACTCGACGATCACACGGAGGGTGTTCGGAGGTGCGTCGATGTGATCAGGCCGAGGCAGCGACATCCGCACCCACGCCGGATCGCGGCTGCTCGAGAGGCGGTCCGCCGGTCGGCGGATACGGGATGCGCGGGTGATAGATACCCGTCAGCAGCGTGACGAACGACTGCTTGACACGCGTGAGGTCGCGCAGCGTGAGGTTGCAGTCGTCGAACTGGCCCTCCTCGAGACGCTGGCGGACGATGAGCTCGACCAGGTCCTCGATCCCTTCGCGCGAGTGGTCGCGCGATGCGCGCGCAGCGGCCTCGGTACTGTCGGACAGCATGAGGATGGCGGCTTCGCGCGACTGCGGCCGGGGGCCCGGGTAGGTGAAGAGCGCGGCATCGACGGTCTCGGAGGTGCGTTCCGATGCCTGCTGGTAGAAAAAGCTGATCGTGCGCGTACCGTGGTGCTGCGGGATCATCTCGCGGATCCTGGCCGGCAGCCCATACTTCTCGGCCAGTTTGACGCCGTCGGTGACATGCGCGGCGATCACCTGGGCCGAGGCGACCGGATCGAGCGTGTCGTGGACGTTGGAGAGCGCGTCGGCCTGATTCTCGATGAACGCCCACGGCCGCTCGAGTTTGCCAATGTCGTGGTAGTAGGCGGCGACACGCACCAGCAGCGAATCAGCGCCGATCACTTCGGCGGCCCGCTCGGCCAGATTACCCACCATGATGCTGTGGTGGTAGGTGCCGGGCGCCTCCATCAGCAGCCGTCTCAGCAAAGGCTGGGTCGGGTTCGCCATTTCGAGCAGGTGCATCGTCGTCAGGATGCCGAACAGGCGGCCGAGCAGCGCGAAGCTACCGACGGCCAGCAGCGACGACAGCACGCCGTTGACCAGTAGCTCAAAACTGACGATCGACAGGAGGCCGAGGTCGTCAGAGCGACTGGCCAGGAAGAACGCCACGTACGCGGCCATCATGGCGAAGGCGACTTCGGCGCCCGCGACGAAATACGCAATCATGCGCTCCCGGCGCCAGACTGCCAGGCCGCCGACCATCGTGCCGACCAGCCCGATCACGCCAACTTCGAGACTGCCGCCCGCGATCCAGGCCAGCAGGATCGAGAGCAGCACACCGACGCTCAGCGCCAGCTGCGCGTCGATGAGGATCGCCAGCAGCATGCTGACGGCGGGCAAAGGAAAGATGAACGCCCACAGCGGGCGTCCGGGAATCACCATGCGCGCCGCGACCGTGGACACCAGGATGAGACCGGCCAGCAGGATCATGCGGCGGTCGCGATACATCAATGGTCGGTCGAAGTGCCAGATGAAGCCCGCCAGGACGCCGATCAGGCTGGTCGCCAACAGCCCGGCGGCGGCGACCGAGCGCCAATCAAGCTCCGGGTTGCGCAGCCCGAGGGCTTCGAGCGCCTCCACGTCCAGTGGCCCGACGACCTGGCCATCGCGGATCACGGTCTGGCCGCGCTGGTACGTCTGCACGACCGGCGCGACCGCTTCGCGGGCGTCTTGCTGGGCGCGAGCCGTGGCGTCCTGGTTCAGGATCTGGTTGCCGCGCACGAAGCGCTGGACCAGCTCGACGACGACGGCCCGATCGGCGTCGGCGAAGAAGGGGCTGACGCGCAGCGGCACCCCGCCGCGCACCTCGTCGACACGATCGTCAGGAATGCGGTCCTTGAGGATGTCCTGCAGGACCCGCTGGGCCTCGTTGGCAATGGTCGACCAGTGGAAATCGTCGAGTAGTGCGAGCTGACGGGCGGTGGTGTCGCTCAGCGGTGGCGTGCTGAGCCTGGCGATGGCCTGTGCCCGGTCGTCCGGGGTGCGCCGCGTCTGATCGCCGCGCACCCCGTTGACGGCTTGAATCAGATCGGCGAGGGCGCGCGTCTGCTGATTGATCAGATCGCGATCGAGCTCGATCACTGGCGGCACCTGGGCCGCGGCGGCATCGCGGGCCTGGCGGGTGCGGATCTGGCTGACGTACGAACTGTTGATCAGCGCTTTGACGGCCACGGCAGCGACGTCGCCCTCGTGGAGCTCGTAGACGCGCGGCAGCAAGTCGACGCTCAGGACGACGGTCAGCAACACCACGGTGGCGACGCCAACGACGACTCCCAGCACAACTCGCGGGCGAGGACTGACCTTCGAGCCCACGGAAGGTGCGGTGTTGTGCACGAGGCGCATACGAGGGATCAGAGAGGTCAGAGATCAGCCGAGGTTGGTATACGCGCTACGTTAGACTAACACGCGCTGCTGACGCGCACTGAACAACTGACCACTTGAATCACTGATAGTTCGAAGGACCTGAGTATGGCGCGCTGCGAAGAATGTAACCGCAAAGTTGAGCAACCCTCACGACATCTGGTGAATGGCCGCATTCTGTGCGGTATTCACGATCCGCGGCCGCCGCACGAGCGGCAAACTCAGGAGCTGCCGCGAGACCGCGCGGCGGTGCGCCGTCCGGCGGGGCCGCCGCCGGAGCCGGTCGGCTAGGTTCGCTGAGAGGCGTTGGTGTCACAGGTCGTCGTCTTCCTGGCGCTGGCGTTTTCGATCTTGATCGCGGTCTTCGCGATCCAGAACTCGACGTCGGTACCGATCACGTTCCTCTCGTTTTCCTGGCTGGTGCCGGCCTCGGTGCTGATCCTGCTGTCCGCCGCGTTCGGGGCCGCGGTCATGCTGCTGCTCGGGATATCCCGTGAAGTCGGCCTGCGCTGGCGGCACCGCGCCGTTGCGCAACAACTGAAGGCCGCGCAGACGCGCGTAGCTCAGCTGGAAGCGGCGCAGCCCGCGCCAAGCACCGCGCTGAGCTCCACGCAGCCAGTGACGCAGGGGGACGGCGGCCCAACTCCGAGCTGAGCACCTCGTCTCCGCATCGCTGCGCACGCTCCTTTCAGGATTCGGAAAGAACCAAGAGACCTGGCGGGTTGCCTGCAGGCGCGACGACGGAGCAACGCACCAAGCCTCCTGCCCGCTTCGCTGCGCACGCTCCTCGCGGAGCAAAGCACACTGGCAAGCGGCCCGGACCGTACAGAACACCGCGTCCCCGTTGTTCGGGTCGGCATCGGCCGACACATCCGGGACCTCGCGAACAAGCCTCATTCTCTTCCGAGAGCCGGAGGGAGCGAGCGCAGCGATGCGCGGGCGGCTGGCAAGCCAGCCAGCGGTGCGAAGTGCGCTATTCGGTTCCTTCGTACTGGTCTTTGATCGACGCCAGGACCGTCGGATCGGCCAGGGTGGTTGTATCGCCCAGGACTTTGCCCTCGGCGATGTCGCGCAGGAGACGGCGCATGATTTTGGCGCTACGGGTTTTGGGGAGCTCGGCGGTGAAGAAGATCTTGTCGGGCCTGGCGATAGCGCCGATTTTCTCGGCGACCTGATTGCGCAGGTCTTCGATCATCTCGGTGCCCCCGGCGAAGCCGCCGCGCAGCGTCACGAACGCGGCGATGCCCTGGCCCTTGATCTCGTGGGTGATGCCGATCACGGCCGCTTCGGCCACCGCCGCATGCGAGACCAGCGCCGACTCGACCTCCATCGTGCCGATGCGATGCCCGGCGACGTTGAGCACGTCGTCGACCCGGCCGAGCAGCCAGTAGTAGCCCTCGTCGTCGCGCTTGGCGCCGTCGCCCGCGAAGTAGCTGCCCGGAAAGCGGCTCCAGTACTGGGTCTGGAAGCGCTCAGGGTCACCCCAGATCGTGCGGGCCATACCGGGCCACGGCCGCTGCAGGACGAGATAACCGCCCTTGCCCAACGGGACCGAGTTGCCCTGTTCGTCCAGCACATCGGCTTTGATCGACGGGAACGGAAACGTGGCCGAGCCCGGCTTGAGCACGGTGATGCCCGGCAGCGGCGTGATCAGAATCTGACCCGTCTCGGTCATCCACCAGGTGTCGACCACCGGACAGCGATCCAAACCGATCACTTCGCGGTACCAGACCCACGCCTCCGGATTGATCGGTTCGCCCACCGACCCGAGCACCCGCAGGGTCGAGAGATCGTGGCGACCGGGATACTCTTTGCCCCAGCGCATGAACGTGCGGATCGCCGTCGGCGCGGTGTACAGGATCGTGACGCCGTACTTCTCTACGATCGACCAGAAGCGGTCCTTGTCGGGATAATCGGGCGAGCCTTCGTACATGATGCACGTCGCGCCGTTGGCCAGCGGGCCGAAGACGATGTACGAATGCCCGGTCACCCAGCCGACGTCGGCCGTACAGAAGAACACGTCTTCTTCCTTCAGGTCGAAGATGTACTTGTGGGTGCAGGCCGTCCCGACCAGATAACCGCCGGTGGTGTGCAGCATGCCCTTGGGCTTACCGGTCGTACCCGAGGTGTACAGGATGTACAGCGGATGTTCCGCGTCGAGGTGCTCCGGCTCGACAATTTCGGAACCCGACTCGTCCAGGGCACGGTGCCACCAGACGTCGCGGCCAGATTTCATGGACACGGTTTTCGCGTCGTCGGTGCGATTGACGACCAAGACGGTCTTAATCCCAGGGCATTTTTCGAGGGCCCTGTCCATGGTGTCTTTGAGCGGGATCTTGTTGCCCCGTCGCCAGCCGCCGTCGGCCGTGATGGCAAACGTCGCGCCACAGTCGTTCGCGCGATCGGCGATGCTGTCTGCGCTGAAGCCTGCAAAGATCACCGTGTGCGGCGCGCCGAGTCGGGCGCAGGCCAGCATGGCGATCGGCAGCTCGGGAATCATGCCCAGATAGATCGCGACCCGATCGCCCTTTTTGACGCCCAGGCGTTTGAGCGCCGCCGCGGCACGGTTCACCTCGCGGTACAGGTCGCGATAAGTGAGCACGCGGCTGTCGCCCGGCTCACCCTCGAAGATGAGGGCGGCCTTGTTGCGGCGCCAGGTCTTCAGGTGCCGATCGGCGCAGTTGTAGCTGGCGTTGACCTCGGCGCCGACAAACCATTTGGCCAGGGGCGGATTCCAGTCGAGAACCCTGTCCCAGGGCTTGAACCAGTCGATCGCCTGCGCCTGTTCGGCCCAGAAGGCCTCAGGGTCGGCCTCGGCGCGGGCGTAGATACCTGGATCGTTCCAGTTCGCCTGGGCCTTGAACTCGGCCGTCGGCGGGTAACGGCGATCTTCCTGAAGCAGAGCGTCAATCTGGCCGCTGGAGCTGGCCTGGCCGGCGGCTGATTCAGTGGTGGCCATTCTGAGGCGTTACCTCCGGGGGCGGATGGTATCACTGCGGCGTGCCAATCCTGACGTACCTGGACCACCACCCTCTGATCGGCGCGGGCGTTGGTCTCGCGGACGACGCCTACATCGTTGGCCAGGTGAGCGTGGCCGGGCCAGCACTGCTCGCGGCCGGCGCCGTCCTGCGCGGCGACCAGAACACGATCGCGGTCGGTCCGCGGTTTCACATCGGGCGCGGGTCGACCATCCACGTCGAGTCGTACTCGCCCACACGGATCGGCAGCGACGTGTGGCTCGGGGACAGTGTCGTCGTACACGCGTGCACCCTCGGCGACGGCGTGCGCGTCGAGGACGGCGGATTGGTCCTGAGCACCTCGCGGGTCGGGTCGGGCAGCATCGTTACGGCGGGCTCCCTCGTGCCGGAGGGCGCCGAGTTTCCCGAGGATAGCTACATCGACGGCACGCCAGGTCGTCGAGTCCGGGCTACCACGTCCGCCGAGCGCGAAGAAACCAGGCAGCGGGTAGGGGACGCGCTTGTGGGGGCAGCTGAACGTTGATGGCGATGGACGCAGCCGAAGGCCGCGGACGACGCTGGCGAGATCAGGGTGGCTGGGCGAGATACTGGCGGCTGAGGCGGGCGTAGCTGGTCGCGCCGCTCTCGATACGTTCGATCTCCGCCTCGGTCACCTCACGCAGGATGCGCCCCTGGCCGATCAGCAGCGTCCGCGGCGGGACGACCATCCCTTCGGGCACGGTGGCGTTGGCGGCGACAATGCTGTGCGAGCCGATCCGGGCGCCGGCCAGGACCGTCGCGCCGATGGCGACCATGCTGCGTTCGCCGACCGTTGCCCCGAACACGCGGGCATTGTGGCCGAGCGTGGCGCGCGCGCCGATGCGCACCGGATAGCCGGGCTGGCCTTCGACGACACAGTTGTCCTGCACGTTCGCCTCGGGCCCGACCTCGACCGGCGCATCGATGCCGCGGACGACCGTGCCGAACCAGACACTCGCATCGGCGGCCAGCCGCACGTCGCCGATCACCCGGGCATTAGGGGCGACAAAGCCGCTCAACGGCCCTGCCACCGCGGCGACCGCTTCTCCATGAAGGCCGCGACGCCTTCTCTGAAGTCCTCCGACATGTAGCACAGCAACACGAGATCCTGAGCTTCCTCGAGCCGCAACTTGTTCACGATGCGCTGCACGGCCATCTTGGCGGCGCGGATTGTCAGCGGGGCGTTGGCGGCGATCTGCTCGGCGAGCTCGAGGGTGCGGGCTTCGAGACGTTCCGGCGCGACGATCTCATTGAAGACGCCGATCTCTCGACCCTCCTCGGCGCCGATCAATCGGGCGGTGAAAATCAGATCCTTCGTGCGCGCCGGGCCGATCAGCGAGACGAGCCGCACAAAGTTCTGCATCGACAGGATGTTGCCGAGGGTGCGCGCGATGGGGACCCCGAAGCGCACGTCGGGACTGGTCAGCCGCAGGTCGCAGCACAGCGCGAACGCGGCGCCGCCGCCAGTGCACGCGCCGCGGATCATGGCAATCGCTGGCTTGGTCAGGCTCTCGAGGCGGCTGGCGTAGCGGTTGTTGTTGCTCTCGTAGGTGAGCGCGTCCTCAGGCGTAGAGAACGCCCGGAACTGGGAGATGTCGGTGCCGGCGACGAACGCTTTGTCACCCGCGCCGCGCAGCACCAGGACCTTGACGCGGTCGTCGGCGTCGACGTGCTCGCAGCAGGCGTACAGGCCCTCGTACATGGCCCACGTCAGCGCGTTGCGGGCCTGAGGTCGGTTGAAGGTCAGTAGCGCCACCGCTCCGCGGCGCTCATAGAGCAGTTCGTCGGTCGCCGGGACGAACTCTGCCTGCTCGGTGGTGGCCATGTGCGGAAAGTCTAGCGACTAACCCGGATCGAGAGCGGCCAGGGTGGAGGCTGGCTCGCCAACCGGGCCGGCCAGTGGCAGCTCAAACGGCAGCGGCAACGGATCGAAGATCACCCCTGGATTCATGATGCCGTTGGGATCGAGCGCCCGCTTTAAACGTCGCATGACCTCGAGCGCCGGGCCGTGTTCCTCGGCCATGTACGGCGCGCGGGCTGCGCCCACCCCGTGCTCGCCGGTGGTGGTGCCGCCCATCCGGAGCGCGAGGTGGTGGATGTCGTCGGCCACGCGCAGCACGCGCTGAACCTCGTCCGGATCGCGACCGTCGATCAGGTGCCCCGGATGCAGGCCGCCACCGCCGATGTGGCCGTACGTGGCGATCGGGATGCGGTGGCGCGCGCTGATGTCCTGGATCGCCCGCAGGGTCTCGGGGATCGCGGCCACGGGCACGCAGATGTCTTCGCCGCAATAGGCTCGGTTCGAACCTGGCCGCAGCATGCCCACGGCCGCGCCGACCACCGAGCGCGCTTCCCACAGGGCGTTGATGCGGCCAGGTTCGTCGGACCACTCGGTGTGCTGGGCGAAGGGGCCGATGACCTCGGAGACGCGTTCCGCGTCCCAGCGCACGCCTGGCGGGTTACCGTCGACTTCGAACAGAATGAGCGCCTCGACGCGTGGCAGAGCCATGGCCGGGCGGTACAGATTGATCGCCTGGATGCAGCGTTCGTCGAGGATCTCGATGGCCGACGGACTTACCCCGGCGCCGAAGACGGCCTGGACAGCCTGGCCGGCTTGCTCGAGGGCGTCGAACAGGCCGAGCACGATCGCCCGCGCCGGCGGAATGGCCATCAGCTTGAGCCGTAGTCGGGTGACAACGCCGAGCGTGCCCTCGGCGCCGACGATCAGCTTGGTCAACTCCAGCCCCGCCGACGACTGCTTTGCCCGCGAGTTGACGGATCCTGTCTCGATCACCTGGCCGTCGGGCAGCACCACCTCGAGCCCGAGGACCCAGGCGCTGGTGGGCCCGTACTTGACGGCGCGCATGCCGTGCGCGTTGGTCGAGGCCATCCCGCCGACGGTGGCCATGCGGCTCGAGCCCGGATCGGGCGGGAACAGCAAGCGATGCGGCGCCAGCGCGGCGTTCAACTGCGCGTGCACGACGCCCGGCTCACAGAACACCTGCATGTTCGCGACGTCGATTTCCAGGACCCGGTTCAGCGCGTTAAGGGCCAGCACGATGCCGCCACCCAGGGCGACCGCGCCCGCAGCCTGACCGGTGGCGGCGCCGCGCGGCGTGACCGGGACGCCGTGTTGATTGGCGTAGCGCATCACCGCGGAGACATCCTCGGTGCTGGCGGCGATCACGACCGCATCGGGTGGTCGGGGGGCGAGCTGAGTCAGAAACGACGCGTCGTAGGCGTAGGTCCGCAGTTCGGCTGGCGCGTCGAGCACCCGGCTGGTCTTGAGCAGTGCGCGGAGGTCGGCGGCCAGGGTCACGGACGACTGGCTTCGTCGAGCACTTCGGCCAGGTGAACCACGCGGACGGTGCCGCGGCGCTCGGCCAGGCCGCTCTTGAGCTGGAGTAGGCAGCCCGGATTGGTCGTCACGATGACGGCCGGACATGCCGCCAGGGCGTTGTCTAGCTTGCGCTGCTGCAGCTGTCGCGACTGCACCGGGTTGGTGATGTTGTAGACGCCGGCGCTGCCGCAGCACAGACCTGGCTCGTCGATCTCGGCGAGCGCAACGCCCGGGATCCGCCGCAGCAGATCGCGCGGCTGGCGGCTGACGCGCTGGGCGTGCAGGAGGTGGCAGGCATCCTGCACGACGACCTTTGCGTGGAGCTGCTGCGTGATCGGGAGCGGGCGATCGGCGAGCACCTCGCTGAAATCGCGCACGCGGGCGGAAAACACTTTTGATCCTTCGGACCACTCGGGATCGAGGCGCAGGTGATGCGCGTAGTCCTTGAGCATCGCGCCGCAGCCCGCCGAATTGACGACGATCGGTCCGGCCGTGTCCTCGAAGGCCGCGATATTGGCCTTCGCCAGCTGCATGGCGCGCGCCACATCGCCGCCGTGCGCGTGCAGGGCCCCGCAGCAGCCCTGGCGGGCGGGATTGCGCAGCTCGAAACCCGCGCGCTGCAGCACGCGGATGGTGGCCCGATCGATCTCCGCCAGGGCGGTCGACATCACGCAGCCCGCAAAGAACGCGGCCGGCGTACCGGTGCTCCGTTCTGCGCCGGCGCTGCGCTCCGAGCCGGGGCTGCCTGCCGGTCCAACGCTGCGTTCCGTGCCAGGCGTTGGGGGACCCATGGAAGCGACAGAAGGTGAGGCAAGCGCAGGGACGGCGGCACCGGGGGCGGCAGCGTACACCTCGTCGTGGGGAATCACGAATGCTCGCGGGAGGTCGGGCAGCAGGGCTTCGGCGCGTTCGAGGCCGAGCAGGCGCAGGATGCCGAGGTGCCGGGCTAGCCAGCGCGCGCCCAGGCGCTGGTACAGCCAGAGCACCCGGGCCAGCAGGCGAAACCTGGCCAGGTCCATGAATAGCCAGCCGAAGACCAGGCGGCGTGTCAACTGGACCCGCCATCGACGCCGGGCTGGACCGACCGCGGACCGCGGGTCGGACTCGAGCGCCGCTCGCAGCGCCACCTGCAGCGGATCCATGTGCACCCCGGCGGGGCACACCGCCGTACACGCGTCGCACACCAGGCAGTTCAGCTCGTGCTCGACCAGCACGGGGGTGACGTCCAGCTGGCCCTCGGCCAGCGCGCGGGCCATACCGACGCGGCCACGCGGCCCCTCCGACTCGTCCAGCGAAAGCACGTACGTTGGACAGGACGTCAGGCACAGCCCGCAGCGAATACAGGCCAGCATGTTTGCATACTCGTTACCCAAAAGTGGGTGAGACGATTTGAAGGCTGGCAACGAGCTCAACGCGATGTAGCATAGTTGTATGCAGGAAGGCACTACGACGGCGCCATCCCCGTCTGAGCCAGACGACGCGTTTCTAGCTCACGAACACATTGCCGGACTGCTCGAGCGACTGCGCCGCGAGCCAGCCTTGCGCGCCTGGGTGCTGACGGCGCCGACCGGTGCACTGGCCACGCTCGGGGTGGTGCTCGACGATCACGAACTGGTCATGCTGCTCGAACGCATCGAGGCGCTCGACGAACGCCACTTGCCAGTGACCGCACTCGACGTCATGACCCCGGACCCGGTCACATTTGGTCCTGACACGTCGGTGCACGAGGCGGCTCAGACGCTGTCCGAGCGACGCATCAGCGGCGCGCCGGTGGTCACCGAAGACGGCAGCATCGCGGGCATCGTCAGCGAATTCGATTTGATCGCGCGGATCGGCTCAACCGTGCGTGAGGTGATGACACGAGAGGTCGTGTCGGTGCCAGACACGGCGACGCTCGACCGGGTGCGGGCGCTGCTGGTCACGCAGCGCCTGAAGCGTGTGCCAGTGGTCAATAGCGCCGGGCGTCTGGTCGGCTTGATCAGCCGCGCCGATCTGGTCCGCGAGCTGGCCTATCGGTGGCGCTGCCAGCGCTGCGGCAACCTGGTGCGGGCCCATCATCCGCCGAGTGGGTGCCCGAGATGCGGCGCGTCCAATTCCTTCGAAGCAGCACCGCCGCTAGCGGCCGTGGCGGCATGTCCGACCTGCGGCAAGCCGCTCGACGGCTAGCCGCAACGTCCAGGGCGTAACACTGCGTCGGGCTTCGTAACCCTTCTGCCTGCGCACGCCCATCGGGGTGGTACGCGGTGTGCTCTGGTAGCCAAGCAGTGATTGCCTCCAACGGCCACCGCCGGGCCCTGAGTCCGATCGAGCTCGGCCTTGGGGATCTGTTTGCCCGCATGGCCGACGCGGTGTTCGTTGCCGACGTGGCGTCCGAACGCATCGTGCTCTGGAACGCGGCCGCGGAGGCCCTGTTCGGCTATTCGGTCGAAGAAGCGTTGGCCCTGACGGTGGAGGCGCTGGTGCCTGGCAAGGTGGGGCAGGGACCGCAGGTCAACCTGGCAATAGACGGCGCCACGTGGCACGGCCAGATCATGGACGCCCAGCGGCCATTCGAGCTGCAGGGCCGTGCGAAAGATGGCGCGGAGATGTACGTGGAGGTGACGCTCACTACGATTGAGCACGCTCCGGTGGGCGGTCGCTATGTGCTCGCCCTGGTGCGCGACGTGAGCGCCCGAGTCCGCGCTCGGGTCCACGACGCCGCTGCCCTGCGCGTGACCCGCAAGATCAAGGCGGACGCCGGCTCCGAGCGCATGCTGGACGATTTGCTGGAGGAGGCGATCGCGATTGTCGGCGGCGACGCGGCCACGGTCTATGGCTGGAACGAGGCGCCGGGTGGGCTGGTCGTCGTCCGCAATACCGTGAAGACCTCGGGCGAGTACGTGCCGTCCGCCCAGGGCGCCGTCGGCCGCGCAGCCGAGCAGCGCGCGCCGGTCATCGTCAACGATTACCAGCGCGAACCGGGCATGGTCGCGTCGACCCAACGCGCCGGGGTGCGTGCGGCGATCGCCGTGCCGCTGCTCTTCGAAGGCCGGCTGCTCGGTGCGCTGGGGGTGGTCACGTACAGCGCGGACAAGCACTTCGACGCTGGCGACGCGGAAGTGCTTGAGTTGCTCGCGGGCGTGGCGGCGTCGGTGCTGGTCGGCCTCGAGCGTGCTCGGCTCCAGGGTGCTTTGTTGTCCGCGCGCACCTCGGCGCATGAGTTGGGCAATACGCTCGCCGGGCTGATCGGCCAGGCTCAACTACTGCGGCGGGATCAGCGGCTGCCCGCGGACATGGTGGCCCGCGTCGACCTGATCGTCCAGAAGGCCTACGAAGCGGCAGCGAAGGTCGTGCGGATGCAGTACCTGAAGGAGTTGCGCGAAACTCGCTGGGGCACCGCCGGCACGACGATCGACCTGTCGGCGCGGCCTGGTGACGAGCCGCCAGGCCCGACTAGTCGTCAAATCGGTAGAGGTCGTACCGATCCATCAGCTCGATGAGCTTGCTGGCGTAACTAGGATCGGTGGCGTAGCCGGCGTCCTGAATCTCGCGGGCGAACGCTCGCGCGTCGTCGGCAACCGCCAGCGCGGCTCGGTAGCGCTTGTTGCGAGTGAAAAAGCCGCCGTGGTCGTCGATCGACTGCTCGAGCGTGTAGTAGGCCTTGAATGGGGCGTCCACGACGACGTCGCCGGTGTCGACGTGCTCCCACGTCGCGAGGGTGACCACGCCCGCTGGCCCGGTGACGGAGCCGAGCGCTTTGATGCCAAAGAGGTTGTTGCCTTCCCGGCTGAGCCGGCTGCGGCCCCAGTCTGACTCGAGGATCGCCTGAGCGACCGTGACGCTCGCTGGCACGCCTGTCGTCTGGCTGGACCGGTGAGCCGCCGCGCCGACGGTGTCGATGAAGTCGGCTTCAGACGCGAAGGTGTATTTCTCCATCTGGCGAGTGGTGGCGGTGACGCGCGGCAGCGGAACCGGCGGCGTAATCGGTCCGACGTCGGCCCGCCCGATCCAGGCGCGACCTGCCTGACGCGTCAAACCATCGCCAAAAAAATCCACCTCGAGGCGCGCGGCATCGGGCGGAGCGCCTTCCACGATGCGCAGTGCCGTCCACTGCGGCAAGTCGTTGAAGCGCAGCGCGTTGGCGTCGACGCCCGACCACAGCGCCGCCGGGCGATGGTTGGTGACCCAACGGCCAGGGTCGCCGGCCGGGCCGATCGCGCTCTGGTCGATCCAGCCGATGCCGGGCTGGCGACTGGCGAAGTCGCCGGCGTATGACACCAGGAGTCGCCCGAGACGCTCCGCGCCGTCGACTTTGAGGAACGTCCACTGCGGCAGGTCCGTGAACCGCACGGCCTGGCTGTCGGGCCCGGACCACAGGGCCGTGGCGCGGTGCGCCTGGACCCAGACGGGCAGCCGGCCGGCATCGGGCGCTGACGTGGTGGGAGTTCGCGGCACGGGTGGGGCGCCACTCAACGGCCGGGGCAGCGCGGGAACCGGGTCGCCAGGGAAGAGCTGGAGGGTGGTTACGCTGGCCTCGCGCGGCACAGCGGTTGGCAGGGGGCGCATCTCGAGCGGCAGCGCATCGGGACCCTCGCGCGGCGGCTGGAAAGCCACGGCGGCCACGGTGAGTCCCGTCAGCGACAGCAGCGGCAGGATGAGACGCGGCAGCCAGTCTGGGTGGCGCTGGGTTGGGCTGGCGGCAGTGTTACGAATCCTCAGCTTGCTGTTCCCTTCCGCGTGGGGGTAGGCAGGTCGGCGGATTGTGCCCAGTTGCCCGGGAACAGGCAAGTAAAATTTACGTTACAGGAGCGTTTCCGGCCGGTGCTGAATCGGTCGAGATTCAGACGATGAGCATGCAGCCCGTCGCAAGTTCTCGAAGCGAGATTGTCCGAGTTACGTCCGCGACAAGTGAATGGCTGCGTCAGCTAGCCCTGGTTCTTGAGACTGTGCCAAGCATAGCCGCACTGCCGAGGGCCGCTTAGCGCTGCTCTCCGTGCGTCGCCCGGGGCAATTTCGGGCGCACTTCTGTTGCACGGGCAACATCGTGCCTACAGATGTGGGCCTATTAGGGACGTTAGCCATTTACGCTCAACTGCGGGTACGTAGCCTAGGCGTCCCCTGAACTCCACTGCCGAACTCAAGAACCTGGTCCTCGTGCTTAGCTTCACGATCGTGGGCTTACTAACGATGTGGCCAGGGGCGGCATCCGCCCAGTCCGTGCCGCCCCACCACCGCAACTCCCAGACTTGCCGCAGTTGTCACTTACCACCGCAGTTAGCAGAAGCCTGTGGCGAACCCTTGGCTGCTCGACTTTATCCGTGTGCAACGCTTGGGCCGCTCTACGATGCGCCGACGGATTTTTGCTACTACTTCGCCTGCATTTCGGGCTTTTGGCGGGATCCGTACGGTTTCGTCGTCGTGTGCGCGGACGGACTGTACAGCCACGCAGGAGGCAGTCGTGGAGCTTGCGCCTACCACGGCGGTGTAATCGCGCCGCTTCTACTTCCCTACTAAATAGGCCCGTATCCTCCCGCGACTGCTGGCCGAGTCCGCCAATTACCTGTTCTTCATCACGTAGTAGCGATCGGCAGTGAGAACTTTCCAGATGTGTCTCGCCTGCCCGTCAGTCGCGCCGAGTGCGTGCGCCCACGCCTCGGATTTTCTCCGCACTTGCCCAATGCCGGTTTTGTTAGCACGATTGGGCAACGCCCACTTCTCACGCATTGCCTTGAACTCAACCACCAGCCAACCATTCGCAATCCATGGGTGCAGTGGATCGGTGGACTGCTTAGACCGCTTGCCCGCTGACTTGTTCACTCACAATCCTCTCGCTCCTATGCGCAGCGCCGGTCAGATACTTTTCGTAGCTAGCAGCGGCGGCGACAACCTCGTCGGCGGTCGCATCAGGACGGCCGTTGAAGAACTGAATAGCTGCTTCCAGAGCGGCGCGTCGCACGTCGATACTTGCCTCCGACACTGCGGCGTGGTCTTTGGCACTCTCAGGTTCACGCACCTCGAAGACACGGAAGCCGAGTTTGCGAAGCAAATCTCGTGCACGCGTACTGATGAAATCCGCCCGTCCGCATCCTGTGGCGACCGCAAAGGCTTGCTTTACGGGAAACATGCGGCCCTCGACTTCGACGCCCCATGTACGAAGTGGTTCTGGCTGCTCCGTCCCGAGTTTATCTAGGACTTGCCGGCGGCTGAGCCGCAGCCGCTTGCTATTGAAAAGAAACTCGATCTCGTCCATACCACAACTCTATATCGGATATACAGAGAATTATAATTGTTACTACTTCCTAAGTCAAGCGAAGCCTGCGGAGGCGCCGTGGCAGTTCGGCGGTGATCTTCGACCTGGGTACCAAAAACATGACTTAGAACGCCAGTTCTATGCGATCATCGGTTCCAGCGAGCAACTGATGGCCGACAACCCCGATCGCGAATGCACTCAACCTGACGACCTCAGAGTTGGCATCGGGCAGCTCGCCGCGCGCTGGACCCAGGCAGATGCACGCCTGCCTGTGCCTCTTTCGGTAAAGCCGCTGCTCAGCCCCCTTCCCGCTCTAGCTCAGAACCTCACGGTTCCGAACCTCCCTCGCGCGCTTCGGGCGTAAATCGGAATGGGGTCTTTTTCTTTGCCTGCGTCAGCTTACGCTCCACTCGCTGCGGTCAACCCAACCCTCCGCTCGGGGTTGAACTCCCCTCCCTGGGGCTCGCTGTGGGGAAAGAAAAATCCCATCTTTTTCGGGAGCTCTGCCACGTGACGGAGAGGAGAGATCTGTGACCTATCACCCAATTTGACCGGAATTCCTTCGATTACCGGACATATTGAAAATCTCTTATTCGAACTGATCGGGAATGCAAAAAGGAGCCTTGCCCGTGACCTCACTCCTCGACCTCGACGCCGCCCGCACTCGCCGTCATCGCAAAGGCGCCGGCCCACTCGTCTACCCCACCGATCGCGCCTGGAATGGCCAGATCGCCGAGCTGTACAAACGCAACTCCGACCCGCGCCAGATCGACAACGAACGCGCCGAGTTCCAGGAACAGAAGACCTCACACTACCTCCTCGAACTCGGCTACGCCGTGCGCGTTAACGACGAGCAAGGCACCAGTGGCGGCCGGCTTTCAGCCCGCAAGGTCATGCAGGCCATCCTCGAGCGCCTCATCTCCGGCGAGTCCCACCGTCTGGCCGTCACCGAGCTGAGCCGCCTCACCCGTGACGAACGCCAGCTCGACCCCGCCTACATCGCCTGGGTCATCACCGAGCACTGTAGCGGCCGCCTCCTCACCCTCGGCCGCGAATGGAACCTCTACGACTCATCTGACCGCCGCCAGTACGACATCGACACCATGCTGGCCGGCTGGCGCCGCCAGGACGACAAGGAAAAATCTCTCCAGGGCATGCAGCAGTACATTGAACGGGTAATACGTGGCGAACGCCCCGTCACCATGCCGAGCAGGCTCAAGTACGGCTACCGTCGCATCCCTACAGGCTTCGTCGACCGAAACGGCCGCGCCGAGCGCCATATAGAACGCGACCCCGATTACACCCAGGCCTTCGACGCGATCCGCGCCGCCTTCAACGCCAACCGCTCAGTCAGCGCTGCCGCCGCCGAGCTCAACCGCCTGCGCATTCCCGCTCCCTATCGCACCGTCGCTCCCGAGTACGCCTGGCAGCCTTTCGTTCTGCGCCGCATGATCGAATCCGATTGGTATGCCGGCGTTTGGAAGCCCTTCAACCAACTCCGGCGCCCCCTCAGTTGGCGCGCCGCCGTCCCTACCTTCGACCCCCTCGCCCACGAACGCGAGGAACCCACGCTTGCGTGGTTCACAAAGGGCGAACTCGCCGCCTGGCGTATCAAGTTCCTCGATCACGCCCCGATCCGCCGCGTCCGCCATCGCAGGAACACCGACGACACTCCACCACTCCTGGACGGTTTGCTCCACTGCGCCGTCTGCGCTGAGGCCAACCGCCCCAAGCATCACATGGTCCTTGGGGGCACCCGCCTCGCTGGCAGAGGCCGCGGTCGCTACACGCTCTACACCTGCGCCAACTCGCAGACGACCACCATCACAACTCGCCAGTGCACAACCATAGGCGAGCCCCGCGCACTTCGCGCTCTACTTGACCTCGCCCCCGTCATCCAATCCCGCACCACCGACGTCGTCACCCGCATCCACGTCCTGGTCGCAGGCTGCGGCGCCGCCGATCTCCAGCGCCGTAGAGATGCCATCGCTGCCCGCCGCCGCTACCTCAAAGAAGAGTGGATCGACGGCATGAAACGCCCGGACCCTGAGATCAAACAAGAGTACACCGATCTTGGCGACGAACTGCTCGCCATCGAGACCCAGCTTTCCGCCCTCAACGGAGAAACCGAAACCATCAAGCGAGCCGCCCAGGTCATGGCTCTCCTCGGCGGCGACCTCAAAGCAGGACTGCAGATGCTCGCTACACCCGCCCAGGCCCTGGTTCTGTCCGCGCTGGTCGCGGAAGCTCACGTCTCAGCCCAGGGCCGTGGCTGGGATCGCACCGTCACGATCACCAAACTCCGCACCACCGCCGAGCTTCACGCGCTGGCCACACCCAACTCACTTCAAATAACCAACATGGCGTCGCCGAAGCTGTAGAAGCGGTAGCGCTGCTCGATCGCCTCGGCGTAGGCAGCCAGGACGTGCTCTCGTCCGGCGAAAGCGCTGACCAGCATCAGCAGAGTCGAACGCGGGAGGTGGAAGTTCGTCAGCAGGCCGTCGACGACCCTGAAGTGGTAGCCGGGCACGATGAACAGCTCGGTCCAGCCTTCGGCGGCGCCGGTTGCGGTCCAGCTTTCCAGGGCACGGGTGACGGTCGTCCCGACGGCGACGATGCGTCCGCCGGCGGCGCGCACGCTGCCGATCCGCTGCGCGAGCGCTTGCGGCACGGCGTACCACTCGCGATGCATGCGGTGTTCGCCGGGATCGTCGTGGGTGATGGGTCGAAAGGTGTCGAGGCCGACGTGGAGGACCAGCGTGGCCCAGCCGATGTTGCGGGCGGCCAGGCGGTCGAGCAGGTCAGGGGTGAAATGCAGGCCGGCGGTGGGCGCCGCGGCCGAGCCGAGCGTGTCGGCGAAAATTGTCTGGTAGCGCTCGGGGTCGCCGAGCCAGCCGCGGATATACGGCGGCAGCGGCACCGAGCCAGCGGCGAGTAGGGCGGCATCGGAGTCGACCTCGATGTGTCGGATGCCGTCGTCGAACGCCGCCGAGACCCGCACCGACAGGTCAGCGGTGACCGTCACGACGTCGCCCGGCCGCAGCCGTCGGGCGGGCCGCGCGAGCGCTTCCCACTGGCCCGGGCCGCGCGCACGCAGCAGCAGGAACTCCGCGCGCCCGCCCCCCGCGAGGCGGCCCAGAATGCGCGCCGGCAGCACCCGCGAGCGATTCGCCACGAGCAAATCCCCCGGCCGCAGAACGTCTGGCAAATCCCGAACGTGGCAGTGTTCTGTGTGCCGGCCGCCGCGCCGCGGCAGCACTAGCATGCGCGCACCGTCCCGAGGTTCGACGGGCTGCTGAGCAATCAGCTCAGCAGGCAGGCTGTAGTCGAAGTCCGTTACGCGCATCGAGCAGGCCCTACTCTACTGGCGTGGGCGGTGTGCGCTTCGAGGTCCTTGGGACCCAACCCGGCTCGGGCTTGCGCGCCGGGCTGCTGCACACGCCGCACGGGACGGTCCAGACCCCGAGCTTCATGCCCGTCGGCACGCAGGGCAGCGTCAAGGCGCTGACGCCCGCGGACGTTGCACGCACTGGCGCCCAGATCGTCCTGTCGAACACCTACCACCTGTCGCTGCAGCCCGGGATCGAGACCGTCCAGAAATTGGGCGGGCTCCACGCCTTCATGCGCTGGGACGGGCCCATCCTGACCGACAGCGGCGGATTCCAGGTCTTCTCCCTCGGCAGCCTGCGCGAGGTAACCGACGCGGGCGTCACATTCGCGTCGCACCGCGACGGCGCGCACATGTTCCTGAGCCCCGAGTGCGTTGTCGAATCCCAGGCGCGCCTCGACGCGAACCTGATCATGCCGCTCGACGAGTGCCTCGGTCCCGAAGCCACCCGGGCAGCGGCCGAGCGTGCCCTGGATCGTACCCAGCACTGGTGGCGGCGCAGCCTCGCCGCGCACGGACGCGGCGACCAGGCGCTGTTCGCGTTGATCCAGGGCGGGCTGTTCCCGGACCTGCGCGCGCAGGCCGCCCGCGCCGCCGCCGGGGAGCCCGCGCCCGGCTTCGCCATCGGCGGCCTGAGCGTGGGCGAACCCAGGGCGCTCACCGCCGCGCTCTTACAGACCGTCCTGGCCGAGCTTCCGCCGGACCGGCCGCGCTACCTCATGGGCGTTGGGCACCCGAAAGACCTGGTCGACTACGCGCGCCTGGGCGTCGACCTGTTCGATTGCGTCCTGCCCACCCGGCTCGGACGCACCGGCCTGGTCTGGAGCGACCGCGACGGTACCCCGCTTCATCTTGCCCGGCGGGCGCTTCTCGGTCGGACGGGGCCGATCATGGCCGGCTGCGGGTGCGCCGCCTGCACGGGCTGGTCCGTCGGCAGCCTCGCCGCGCTGTTTCAGAATCACGAGCCGCTCGCGTATCGGCTGGCCAGTACGCACAATCTGACGGTCCTCGCTACGCTTTCGGCTGAACTGCATCGGTCAGTCCTTTACACTTGCCTAGATCCCATGGCGCGCAAAGTTCACCATCGGTGACGACCACGGATTCCGCGAAAGCAACGCCAACCGCCGGCGGACCGGTTGCCGTTCGCACCGCGGAAAACGTTGGGGCGCGATCCCGAGCGGCGGTGCGGGCTGAACGGCGAGCGTGGCTCATCCTGTGGGTGGCGTTCGCTACCTTCTGTGCCCTCGTGTTCGCGGCGATCAAGTTCGCGGTTGACTACGTGAGTACAGCCCAGGTCGACCAGGGCGCCGAGGTGACCGCCAGTCGGGGCCCGGTGATCGTCAATCTGCCCGGCAGTCCGGACATGACGCTGCTGGGCACGCGTTCGGAACTCGGTGTCGGCACGGTGGTCGCGCTGGACCGCACGGCAGTTGCGACGGTTGATCTGCGACTCTTCGACGACTCCACGATCCACGTGCTGGGTGGGGCATCGATCGAGTTGACACGCATGGAGGTCGGGCGCTTCATCAATCAGCACTCGCTGGTTCTCACCCAGACCAGCGGGCCGATCCAGTACGCGACCGGCGGGCCGATCGACGTGCAGGTGCCCAATGGCCTGGTGCAACTGGCGCCGCACGGCGACTACACGGTGTGGATCGACGGCGAAACGACCCGGGTGCTCGTTTATGGCGGCGAAGCGCACGTGTCCGCGGGCGGCGCGGCCACCAGCGTCACCGAGGGACGGCGTGCGGAAATCGACGCCCAACTGCAGGTGCACACGGCCGACCGGCAGATGCCGTTGTTGCTCAATTCGGACTTTGCGCTCAACGACCAGAACTGGACGCCGCTTGACCAACCAAACAGCGCGCTCGACGTGAACGGCCAGCGCTTCTGGGTCGCCGGTCCAGAGGAAGCGGGTGTCCAGACGACCGCGCTGCGCGTGCTACGCGACTCGCTCAAGGGCGAGCACGGCGAGACCGGACTGGTGCAGAAGGTCGACCGCGACGTCTCGGGATTCCGGCACCTCTGGCTGCGGGCCTGGGTGCGGGTAGACTACGCCGACCTGTCCGGCGGGGGAACGCTCGGGTCGGAGTACCCGATGATGCTGCAGATGCAGTACGAGGGCCCGGTGGAGGGCTCACGAAACCCCTGGTCCATCGGGATGTACTACGCGACCGACCGACCCGTACCCGTGGGCGTGGCTTTCCAGGTGCCCCAGGGTGAATGGCAGCGCTACGAAGTGGACCTGATGACGACTGAGCTCTCTAAAATCCCGTACCGCCTACTCGAATTCGCGGTCATGGGCCAGGGCCACTCGTACGACGCCCGCATCGCGGACATCAGCCTCGTCGGCGACTAGGCGCGCGCGGCCTGGGCGCCGGAGCCGACTTCGCGGACGACGTTGAAGACGTCGCGGATACTTTCCAGCCGACTCATGATGCGGCTCAGACGGTCCAGGCGAGGCACTTCTACCGTCAACCAGACCGTCGCGGTCTGGTCTTTGTGGACGACCGCGCTCAGCGCAATGATGTTCATCTTCTCGTCGGACAGGATGGCCGTCACGTCGCGCACCAGTCCCTCGCGGTCCCAGGCTTCGAGCCGCACGGTCACCGGGAACACATGCTGATCAGACTCGCTCCAGTCCACGGCAATCAGGCGGTCTTTCTCGTCCTCGTTCAAGACCGACGAACAATCCTTACGGTGAACCGTCACGCCACGCCCGCGCGTGATGTACCCGATGATGTTGTCGCCCGGGACCGGGTTGCACGACCGGCACACGCGCGTGAGCAGGTCGCCCACCCCCATCACCCGCAGACCGCCCATCGGCGTCGCCGTGCGCGCGAACTGCGGAATGGTGGTCGCGTCCTTGCGCTGTTCCTCGGCGCCCGACAGCACGTGGCGGCCGATCTCGTCCGGATTGATGTCGCCGTAACCGACGGCCGCCAGGAAGTCATCGACTTTGTCGAACTTGAAGTCGGTCACCAGATCGTCCAGTTTGACGCCGTCGACGTTCAGGCGCTTGAGGGCCTTTTCGACCATCTCCCGCCCACGGATGATGTTCTCGTCGCGCTGCTGCCGGCGGAACCACTGGCGAATCTTTTCCCGCGCGTGCGCCGTGTGCACGAAGCCGAGATTGGGATTGAGCCAATCCCGCGACGGACCGCGCGACCCCTTCGCGGTGATGATCTCGACGATGTCGCCGTTGTGCAGCTTGGTGTCCAGGGAGACCAGCCGCCCATTGACCTTTGCCCCGACGCACTTGTGTCCGACGTCGGTGTGGATCCGATACGCAAAGTCGAGCGACGTGGCGCCGCTGGGGAGCTCTTTGATTTCGCCTTTCGGCGTGAAAACGTAGACCTGGTCCTGGAAGATGTCGCTTCTGAGCGAGTCGACAAACTCTTGAGCGCCGCCCGCGACGTCCTTTTGCCAGTCCATGAGCTGACGCAGCCAGGCCACCTTGGCGTCGAACTTCTGATCCTGACGCACGCCCTCCTTGTAGCGCCAGTGCGCCGCGACGCCGTATTCGGCGACCTGGTGCATCTCGTGCGTGCGGATCTGAATCTCCAGTGGCTTGCCGTCGACGGCCAGGATCGTCGTGTGCAGCGACTGATAGAGGCTCTCTTTGGGATTGGCGATGTAGTCATCGAACTGGCCGGGCAGCGGCCGCCAGATCGAATGAATGACCCCGAGCGCGGTGTAGCAGTCCGGAATGGAGTGCACCAGGACGCGCACCGCCAGCTGGTCGTAGATCTGATCGACGTCCACCCCGCGGCGCAGCATCTTGCGGTAAATGCTGTAGATATGCTTTGGCCGACCTGACAGATCGGCCTGGATCGAATGTTTTTCCAGCTCGCCGCGCAGCACCTCGATCACGCGCTGGATGTACTTCTCCCGCGCAACGCGGCGGCTGGCGACCTTGTCGGCAATCTCGTGGTACTTCTCCGGCTCGAGATGTCGGAACGACAGGTCCTCGAGCTGCCACTTGAGCTCCCAGATGCCGAGCCGGTTCGCCAGCGGCGCGTAGATCTCCATCGTCTCCTGCGCCACGCGGCGACGCTTGGCCGGCGTGCGGAACTGGAGCGTCTTCATGTTGTGCAGCCGGTCGGCCAGCTTGATGAGGACCACGCGGATGTCTTCGGCCATCGCCAGGAACATCTTGCGCATGTTCTCGGCCCACAGGTCCTGCCCGTTGAGCTGGATCAACGGCCGCCCGTCGTCGTTGTCCACGTGCAGGAACTGCATCTTGTCGAGCTTGGTGACGCCGTCGACGAGACCAGCAACCTCGCGGCCAAAACGACTCTCGAGCTCTGACATCGGCACGTCGCAGTCCTCGGAGACGTCGTGGCACAGCGCAGCGACGATCGTCGCGGTGTCCATGCGCAGGCTCGCCAGCGTTTCGGCCACCGCCAGGGGGTGGTTGATGTACGGCTCGCCCGACTCGCGCCGCTGGGTGGCGTGCGCCTCGGCCGCAAACACGTACGCACGGCGAATCGCTTCGACGTCAGGCGTCGGCAGATACTTGCCGACGTCGTCGAACAGCGCCTGCGGGCTATGGGGTGCGGTTGGAGCGATGGCCGCCACGGTGGTCACAAAGTCTACAACTGAAGGCAATACGTTCGTGTTCCGCGTTCAGGTCAGCAATCGCAAGGCGAGCAGCGCCATCACTTTCGCGCTGGCGACCACGTCGGCGACGGCGACGTATTCGTCTGGCTGATGCGCCAGCACCAGGCGGCCGGGGCCATACGCGATGCACTCCTGAATGCCTGCGCGACGGACGACGTGCTTCTGGTCGTACGTCCCCGGGCTGACAATGAAACCAGGCTCGACGCCCAGCACATCGCGGATCGCGCGCCCGGCCGCCGCCGGCAGGACGTCGTCGGCGTGTCCGAGCAGCGGATCGACACGCATCAGGTCGCGCAGCGCGTAGGCTACGCCGAGGGTGTCGAGCAAACGCACGATCTCGGCACGGACGTCGTCGAATGACTCCTCGTGGATGAAGCGTCGATCGAAGATCGCGGTGCAGCGATCGGGCACGGCCGGCGTCTGCCACCCGCCGATGGGTTGGCCAGCGTGGATGGAATTCAAGTTGAGGCTGGGTCGGCGCGCTGCCTGGGGCTCGACTGGGGCCATGCTCACGCGTTCCGCCAGAGCTGGTTTGAGCTGATCCTCAAACGCCCCGACGACTCGCGCCATCTGCTCCGCGGCGTTGATCGCCAGGCCAGGCATGCTGCCGTGGCCGACGCGGCCCAGCGTGGTCAGCTCAAACCAGTACACGCCGCGATGCCCGATGCATACGCGCTCCGGATCGAGCGGCTCGGTGATGACGACGTAGTGCTGACGGCTGCTGGCCAGGCGACCGGCGTCGCACAGCCAGGCCATGCCGGCGAATCCACCGCTCTCCTCGTCCGCGGTCGCGCTCTGCTCGAGCGTGCCCTGGAGCGTGAGACCCGCCCGGCGAATGGCCTCGATGGCATAGATGGACGCGGCAATGCCGCCCTTCTGATCGCACGTGCCACGTCCGTAGACCCGGCCATCACGTACTTCGCCGCCGAAGGGATCGACGGTCCAACCGGCGCCGGCGGGGACCACGTCGTAGTGGCCGTTGAAGTGGAGCGTCGTGTTCCGGTTGGCATTCTCAGCGCTCAGGGTCCCGATGACATTGAGGCGCGGGTGCTCGGGGGTATGTTCGGGCAGCCCTTCGGCAGGCAGGGTTTCGACCGTGTAGCCGAACTCCCGGAGCTTGCGGGCGATCACCTCGGCACACCGCGCGTAGCCGTCGCCCGGCGGATTGACCGTCGCAATGCGGACCAGTTCCTGGGTGAAGGCGACCATGTCGTCGGTCAGTCGGGCGACCTGGTCCATGACCTCCAGTTCGGTCGGGGTCACACCCTGGCCGACGGCACGCCGTGCAGCGACGTGGCGGCCCGGACAGCGCGCACAATGGCGTCGGCGACCACTTCGGCCGCCGCCTGCCCCAGTGCCAGGACATCCGGAGGCCCGCCGTCCGGCTCGGGCAGCGACAGTGCAAACAGCGTGTCGCCGTCATAAACGGTATGCGCCGGTCGGATCGCCATCGCCAGGCCGTCGTGGCCGAGGGTGGCCAGCCGGTGAATACCCGCCGGGTCGAGCCGCGCCGTTGTGGCGATCACGCCAATGGTAGTGTTGGTTCCGCCGATCGGACGTTCAGTGGTCAGGCTGGTCCGCGGGACCGCCACCGGAGCGCCCGTGCGCGGTTCGTACACGCCGCCGACGGCATTGACCGCGATCAGCGCGGCGATGCGCGTTCCGTCCGCGAGCGTCTGCACCGCGGCGCCGATGCCGGACTTGATGGCTCCGGCGGCGCCACCGAGTTTGGCTACCGTCGCTCCCGTGCCCGCCCCGACGCACCCTTCGGCCACGTTCTCGCTCGCCGCCTGACACGCCGCGTAGCCGGCCGCGGCGTCCGGGCGAACGTCCGAGCGGCCGATGCCAAGGTCGAACAGGGCCGCCGCGGGCACGATCGGCACAGGTCCAGCCTGGGTCGGAAACCCGGCGCCGTGCTCCTCCAGAAACTGCATGACTCCGCTCGCGGCGGCGAGTCCGAACGCAGATCCGCCAGCGAGCAAAATGGCGTGCGCTCGCCCGACGAGGCTGCCAGGTCGCAGCAGGTCCGTTTCGCGCGTGGCCGGGGCCGCGCCGCGCACGTCGACGCCCGCGATTGCGCCCTGTGCGGCAGGACACAGCACCACCGTGCACCCGGTGGCCGCGTCCAGATCGGTCCAATGCCCGACCCGCAGACCGGCGATCATAGCTACTCCGTCAGCCATCAGCTTTCAGCTTCACGGTCAGTCCAATCGACGCCTGCCGACAAGCGCTGAGTGGCCGTCGCCGAAGACTCTGCTGACGGCTGATCGCGGACCGCTGACCGCTTCGTCAGCACCAGGTCGAGCGCCTCGTCGAGGTTGTCGAGGGCGACGAAGCGCATCTCACGCCGCACCTGGTCGGGCAGCTCCTCCAGATCGGCCTCGTTGCGGCGCGGAACCAGGACCGTCCGCAAGCCGGCGCGATGTGCACCCAGGACCTTCTCTTTCACGCCACCGACCGGCAGGACCTTGCCGCGCAGCGTGATCTCGCCGGTCATGGCCACGTCATCCCGCACCAGCCGGCCGGTGAGCGCCGACGCCAGGGCGACCGCCACCGTGACCCCGGCGCTGGGTCCGTCCTTAGGCACGGCGCCCCCGGGCACGTGGACGTGGATGTCGTGGGTTTCGAAGTAGGACTCTGGAATCGCGAGCTGCATCGAGCGGGTGCGGATATGGCTGAGCGCCGCTTCGACCGATTCGCGCATGACGTCGCCCAGCTGACCCGTGATCCGCAATTCCTTCTTACCGGGCACCACCGACGCTTCCACGAACACGATGTCGCCACCCGCCGGAGTCCAGACCAGGCCGGTGGCAACCCCCGCGCGATCGATCCGCTCCGCTACCTCCGGGTAGAACCGTGGCCTACCGAGGTAGCTTCGCACGCGATCGGCGGTCATCTGGAGGCGACTGATCGGCGTGCCAGCTGAAGCCCAAGCGGCGGGAGACTCGACCGCAGGACTCGTCGGGACAGGAGGGTCGACCCGGGACGCGGTGCCCTCCGCAATTTCGCGGGCCACCTTGCGGATGACGTTGGCGATCTCGCGTTCAAGATTGCGCACGCCCGCCTCCCGGGTGTGCTCGTTGATGATCGCGCGGATCGCGCCCTCGTCGAAGCTCAGCTCGGTTTCGGCCAGGCCGTGGGCGAGCAACTGCTTGCGGACCAGAAAGCGCATCGCAATGCCCGTCTTCTCGTCGTCGCTGTAGCCGGGCAACTGAATGACCTCCATCCGGTCCTGCAGCGCCGCCTGGATGGAGTCGACGGTGTTCGCGGTCGTGATGAACATCACCTGGCCGAGATCGAGCGACACGTCCAGGTAGTGATCGCGAAAGTCGCGATTCTGCTCGGGGTCGAGCACTTCCAGCAGCGCCGACGACGGGTCGCCGCGCCAATCGGCGCCAACCTTGTCGATCTCGTCCAGCATGAACACCGGGTCCATGCTTTCGGCCCGCCGCAACGCCTCGACGATCCGCCCCGGCATCGCCCCGACATACGTGCGGCGGTGCCCGCGGACCTCGGCCTCATCGTGCACGCCACCCAGCGATAGCCTGACGAACTTCCGACCCGTGGCCCGCGCAATGGACTGGCCGAGACTCGTCTTGCCGACGCCCGGAGGTCCGACCAGGCACAGGATCGGCTCACGCGTGCGCTCGACGACGTTGCGGTCCTGGCGCAGCTTCTTCACCGCCAGGTACTCGAGGATGCGCTCCTTGATCTTCTCCAGCCCAAAGTGGTCCTCGTCCAGCACCTGGCGGGCGCGGGCCACGTCGATGCCCACCCCGCTGTAGCGACCCCACGGCAGCGACACCAGCCAGTCGAGGTAGGTGCGGATCACCGAATGCTCGGGTGAGGCAGTCGGTAGGCGCTCGAGTCGGCGCAGCTCGCGTTCGGCGGCCGTGCGCGCTTCATCGCTGAGCGACGCCCCCACGACTTTCTCGCGCAGCTCGTTGACTTCCGCCTGCTGCGGATCCTCCTCGCCGAGCTCCTTCTGGATTGCCTTCAGCTGTTCGCGCAAAAAGAACTCGCGCTGGCCCTTGTCGACCCGCTCCTGGACCTGGCCGCGGAGCTTGTGGCCAAGCTCGAGCAGCTCGATTTCCCGCTCGAGCAGGGCTTGCACCCGCTCGTACTTGGCCCGCAACCCGTCCAGTTCGAGGATCTCCAGGCGCTCCTGCACGTTGACTCTCAAGCTGGAGGCGATCAGATAAAGCAGACCCCACGCGGAGTCCTGGTTCATGGCCCGACTGACCAGCTCGTCCGGCAGAAACGGCGAAATCGCTACTAACCGAGCGAACGACTCCAGCGCGTTGCGCGCCAGCGCCTCCACCTCGGGCGTGGGTGCCTCCTGCCGCTCGAGGACGCGCTCGACGCGCGCCAGCAGATACGGTTCGGCGTCCAGGAACTCGACGACCCGCACGCGCTCCAGGCCCTGCACCCAGACCTGCTGCGTACCGTCGGGCGAGCGCACGACGTGCCTGACGCGGGCGAGTGTGCCCGCGGAGTAGAGATCGGCGGCGAGCGGCTCTTCGGTTTCCGATTGTTTCTGCGCCAGCAGCACGAGCTGGCGGGCACCGCGTGAGGCCTCCTCGACCGCCCGCAGCGACGCCTCGCGGCCGACGGCCAGCGGGAAAGTGGTCAGTGGAAAGATCAACGTCTCGCGCAAAGTCAGGACAGGGTAGGGCCGCCGCGTTGACGCGGCAGCCGGCTTGCGGCGCGGCCGCTCCGGCCCGACCCGGGGCATGTGCCAAGAGGCTAGCATTCACCGCGTGTCGGTGCGGGTTGTTGTCGTGGGCAGCGTGAACATGGACCTGATCGTGAACGTGCCACACCTGCCGCGGCCAGGCGAGACGGTCGTCGGCGACAGCCTGCTGCGAGCCGCGGGTGGCAAAGGCGCCAATCAAGCCGTCGCCGCCGCCCGACTGGGCGCGGATGTCACGCTGATCGGACGGGTCGGCCGCGACCCCTTCGGACGCGAACTCACCCGCGGCCTGCGCGACGAGGGCGTTTCGACCCGCTGGGTGCTTGGTTCGGCGCGCGCGACCGGCGCCGCGTTGATCGAGGTCGACGATCGCGGCGAAAACTGCATCGCCGTCGCCCCTGGCGCCAATCAGGACCTCCTGCCCGAAGACGTACCGCGCAAGACCATCGAGGCGGCGAACGTCGTCGTCGCGCCGCTTGAGGTGCCCCTGGCGAGCATCGAGGAAGCGTTCAGACTGGCCCGATTGGCGTCAGTGCGGACCGTGCTCAACACCGCCCCGGCGTACCGCGTGCCACCTCCGCTCATGCGCCTGACGGATGTCGTGGTTTGCAACGAGCACGAGCTGGAGACGCTGCTCGGTCGGCCGGTACTCGCGGGTGAGGAAGCCGCCGCCGCCCGAGCTCTGCGGACCGCGCCCGAGCAAGTGATTGTCGTGACGCTGGGCGCCCGGGGCGCGTTGGCCGTGGTCGGGGATAAGGTGTACCAACAACCGTCGTTTCAGGTGCAGGTCATCGACTCGACGGGTGCCGGCGACGCCTTCGTCGCTGGCTTCAGCGTCGGTTGGCTGGCCGCTGACCTCGCGGCAGGTCTGCGTTTCGGATGTGCCGCCGGCGCGCTGGCAACCACCCGGCGTGGCGCTCAACCCTCCATGCCGACGCTGGACGCCGTCAACGCCTTGCTCGGCGCCTAACCGGCGATCAGTCGCCAGCCGAGCGCCGCCAGGGTGGCCAGGCCGAAGAGCAGGCGCAGGTGCCGGAGCCCGTCGCGCGCGTCGGTGAAGAAGCGCCGGTCGTCGTCGCTCAGGCCGTCGGTGGTAGCCAGGCGGGCGTCAAAGCTCGCCGACCCGACGAGGACGAACAGGAACCACCCACCGAGGAACACGCCGGCGGCGAGTCGGCTCCAGGCTTCACCGATGAAGATCGCGACCACGGCCACCAGGACGAACACGAGCTCGTAAAAGAAGATCACGTCCTACCCGGTAAACAACGTGTCTTTGTCGGCCATGGCGCGCAGGTTGCGAAACGTGAACAGGCCAGTGTCGTGTCCGTCTCGCCAGGTGGGCTTGACCGCGTAGCGGCCGACGAGCTCCACGTCGATCATCTCCACCTCCTCGGCACGCAGCTCAGTTCGACCCTGCAGCTGGCCCGGATAGTCCCCCTCGCCAGAGCACTCCGCGCACGGGCATCGCCAGCGCAGGTACTCCCATTCGTACGCGCTACGGCGCCCATCCGCCCACGTGAAGCGCAGCTTCCTGGCATGGCTGTCGAGCTCGATGTCGGTCGGCGCGGCAGATGCTGGCGTCTCGGTCATTGCTTGAAGCCTACAATCTCGCACGCCCAGTGCACCTCAGGCTCACCCTCGGCCCACATCCCGCTGGCGGCGCCGCCGAGGCGCGCGCCGCCAGCGAAACGCCCGACCGGGCACGTCGGGAACGTCTGCGCCACGCACCGCTTCGAGTGTTCGGCCTGCGATGGATGCGGCTCGGCGAAGGGTCGCTCTGGGTGGCCGGGTTGCTCGTCAGCGTGGGTCTGTCGGTCGCCGACGGCCTGCTGTCGAACGTCGTCCCATACGAGCGCGACACCACCGTTTTCTACTTTCCGCTGATGAGCTGGGTCGCGGAGCGGCTGCAGCACGGCGAGCTGCCCCTCTGGACACCCCAGGTCTTCGGCGGCTACCCGATTTTTGCCGACGGCGAGATCGGATTGGCCTACCCGCCGGTGCTGCTCGCGCTGCTGGCGCTGCCGGCCGACCGAGCGTTCGTCGTGCTGCGCCTGGTGCACCTGTCGGTGGCCGCCCTGGGAACGTTCGCGCTGGCGCGGACCTGGCGCCTGCCGTATGCGAGCGCCGTGCTGGCCGGCGTCGTGTTCGCCCTGGGTAGTTTCCTGCAAGCCCAGATCCACCACGAAAATGTCGTCCGGACGGCGAGCTGGCTGCCGGTCATTCTGGCCGCCACGGAGCGGGCCCTGACGCGCACCGGTTGGCGAGCTCAGCTGCGCTGGACGCTGCTCGCGGCCGTGCCCCTCGGCCTGGCCGGCCTGAGCCTGCACTCGCAGATGCTGGCGATCGACCTGCTCATTCTGGCCGGGTACGGCGCGTTCCGCTGGGCGGTCGGCCAGCTGGCACTGGTCGGCGTCGCGCGCGCCCGGCTGGGTCGTTTGATCGCTGTCGCGAGGGTGATCGCGCCGATCGCGCTTATCGGGCTGGGCCTGGCAGCCGTGCAGCTGGTGCCGCTGGTGGAGCTTGCCGGCTTTTCGCGCCGTGGCAGCGGCATTCCGTACGCCGAGTCGGCGGCCTATTCATTGACCCCGTACGGCCTGGTGCAGCCGATCTTCCCGTACGTCTTCCGCGGCCCCGCCAACGAGCAATGGGGGCTGTGGACCCACTGGGAGTCGTATCTCTACATCGGGCTGGCACCGCTGGTTCTGGCGACCGTGGCGCTCGTCTGCGTACGGCGCCGTGAAGTGCTGGCGTGGGGCGTGATGGGTGGGCTCGGGTTGCTGCTGGCGCTCGGGCAGTACAGCCCGATCAACCTGCACTACCTGCTGTGGCTGCTGCCCGGGCTGTCGGGACTGCGTGCGCCCGGGCGCTTCAGCGTCGTGGTCGTGCTGGCCGGCGGCATGCTGGCCGCGTACGGGCTGGCCTGGCTCCAGACGCTCAGTTCGCTTGACCGCCCGCGCCTCCGACGGCTCCTGGTGTGGCTCTGGGCCGTGCTCGCCGGCCTGGCGCTGGCCGTCAGTGGTGTGCACATCGCCCTGCTGACCTGGCCGAGCGGCGCCCTGGACGCGATTCGGGGGGCATACCTGTCGCTGCCGCGCGATACGTATCCGTTGACGCCGACCGACGTCCTGAACGGTCTGCGGTGGTCGACGGATCTGACCAACCCGCACGCCGCCGGCGCGCTCGCCGGGCTGGCTGTGATCCTGGCTGTCCTCTGGCTCTGGCCATCTTTACCCGGGCCGCGCTCGGGGCCTGAGGCCGCGGCGGGCTGGCCGGCGCTCCTGGTGGGCCTGGCCGCGGCCGACCTGCTCATCTTTGCCTGGGTCATTCATCCGCGCGAGCCGCTGGCCAAGCTCGCCGCCGAGCCACCCGCGGTCCAGGCTCTGGACCGGCTGCCGGCCCCGGACGGCGCACCGAATCGGCTGCTCGCCGCCGAAGTCCTGAACCAGCTGTCCGCCGACCGGCTCGCCCCGTTCGGCGTGCAGGAGGCCAACGGCTACAGCTCGCTTCAGTTCGTCTGGCACCGCGACTATCTCCGCCGCGTGCTGTACGTCGACGACGGGTTGCTCGACTTGTGGAACGTCCGGTACGTGCTCGACCCGGCCCACTTCGGCGCGCTGTCGAGCTACCGCGGCGTGAATTTCCTGCCGCAGCAGGCGCTGATGCACGCCCCGGCCGGTGGCGCCCTCGCCGAGCAGACCTTTTCACTCAGCGGCCAGTCGCCGGTCGTCGACCTGGGTTTTGTCTCGGCGATGCTCGGGGCTATCGACATCCCGCAGGGCACGCCGGTGGCCGAAGTCGAGCTGCGCGACGCCGCCGATCAGATCGTCGGCACGGCCGAACTGCTGGCCGGCCGCGACTCGATGGACTGGGCGTGGGACCTGCCCACGGCTCAGCCATACGTCCAACACGCGCGCGTCGAAGGCGCGGGGGTGGCATTCGAGGGCACCACCGAACCGCGCGAGCGGCAACTGTCGTTCGCCCACTTCAGCTTCGATCGACCGATCAGCGCGACCAGTCTGACTGTGCGCGCCACGCTGCCGCGCGGTGAGTTTGCGCTGTTCGGTGGGACGGCCGTGACGGCCGATGGCGCCAGCCAGCAACTCTTTGGTCGGACCAAGGCCAAATACCGCCAGGTGTACGTGGACGACGAGATTCGCGTCTACGAGAACACCGCGGCAATGCCGCGCGCGTTCCTGGTGCCGAAGGCCCGCGTCGCGCCGAGCCTCGGGACGGCGCTCAGCGAAATGATTCATCAGCCCTTCCGCCCTGACCAGGAGGTCATCCTGGCCGACGACGCAACGACGCAGGCTACGCGGGTGGTGGCGGATCGGGGGGGACAGGGCGTCGCCACCATCACGGCGTACGCTGCCGGTTCGGTCAGCATGCACACCTCGGCGTCGGCCGACGCGTGGCTCGTCCTGAGCGATACCTATTACCCCGGGTGGGTCGCCTCGGTCGATGGCCAGCCAAACGCCGTTCTGCGCGGGGACGTCCTGTTCAGGGTGGTACCAGTCCCGGCTGGCGAACACGACGTCGAACTCCGCTTCCAGCCCGCGAGCGTGAAGCTGGGCCTGATCACGAGCCTGGGAGCGCTGGTGCTCGTGGTCGGCGGGCTGGTCCTGGCGGCTGGCGGGCCACGGCGGCCAGGCCGTACAACCTCAACGTAGGCATTGCTCAAAGGCGCGCTGCTGTACCTGGCGAACAGGCGGCCGGTCTACCGTCTGATCATGCGCCACGACCTCCTGCGAGGGCTGGCGCAGCGCTACGTGGCGGGCGAGGATCTCGCCGACGGCATTGTCGTCGCCCAGACGCTGAACACGCAGCGCCTGCTGGTGAGCCTGGACCACCTGGGCGAGAGCGTCACCAACGTCGCCGAGGCTGAGCGCGCGGTCAGCGCCTACCTCGAAGCGATCGAAGCGCTGGCCCGAGAGGAGGTCGAGGGCAACGTCTCGCTGAAGTTGACCCAGGTTGGACTGGACCTCTCGCGCGAGCTGTGCGTGGCGAACATGCGCAAGATCCTGGACCGGGCGCACGCGCTGGACACGTTCGTGCGCATCGACATGGAATCGTCGGCCTATACGCAACGGACCCTGGACGTGCATCAGGAGCTGTGGGCGGCCGGCTATCGCAACGTCGGCATCGTGCTGCAGGCGTACCTGTACCGAACGGCGGCTGACGTCCAGCGAGCGATCGAGCTGGGCGTGCCCGTGCGGCTTTGCAAGGGCGCGTACCTGGAGCCGAGCCGGGTGGCGTACGCCGACAAGGCGGCCGTGGACGCCAACTACGCGCGGCTGATGGAGCAGTTGTTGCGGCACGGCAATCACCCGGCGATTGCCACGCACGATCAGCAGATGATCAACCGCGCCAAGGACATCGTTCGGCGCGAGACCATCAGTGCCGACCGCTTCGACTTCGAAATGCTGTTCGGCGTGCGCCGCGACCTGCAGTTACAGCTGGTCTCCGAGGGTTCTCGCGTACGGATCTATCTGCCGTATGGCCAGGAGTGGTACGCCTACTTGATCAGGCGTCTGGCCGAACGACCCGCCAATCTCGGCTTCTTCGTCCGGGCGCTCGTCTCAGAGGCCCTGGCGGGGCGGCGCAACGGCCACCCCTGAGCGGCGTTGGGGGGTTATGCGGCCTGTGTCTCGAGGAGCTCGCGTTCGCGGCGGCGCTCCTCGATCAAGCGCTTTGGCGGCCGGCCCCGGCGGGGCCGTTCCTCGAGCCAGTTGTACTCCTCGTAGCGGCGCGTGACGGTCTCTGACTCATCGAGGAAGAGTGGTCCGCCGCAGCGGTCACAGCGCAGATGGCGCCAGTTGAGGATGCGCACGGGCTGCTGGGGATTCTTGCCTGGCTGACGCAGCAGTACGGGGCGCGGAATGTGCGGCGCCGCCGTGAGGGATTGTTCACTCTCGACGGACCCGGACACGCTGCCGCACATGTAGCACTTCAGATCAGCGACGAAAAACGTGCGCCGAATCGGTTTGCTGAAAGTTTCGGAGGTCATGGAGTGCGGAGGTCCTTTCGCGCTCGACGACGCTTGCGTCCGCACACTGCGTGCCGGTAGCGCAGGCTCGGCGAGCCCAACACAGGGTTAAACGCCGCGCGAGGTAGGCCTATTCCAGGTCCTTGCGGCGTTGGGGACCCGGTACCAAGGTCCGGGGGCCAGTAGGGGAGATGCCTGACTGTGCCGCCGGGGGTGCGGGGGATACGGTAAAGCCAATGTCGACAAAGCTGATTGAGCGAGGAGCGCGTATTCGACGCACCAAGTGGGTTGAGCTCTCGTGCATGCTGTGCGGCGAAGCCGCCGCCACGCTTGAAGCGGGCACAGTCCTGCGACCGCGCAACGAAAAGAGCGTGCGGATGAACGGCGCGCGCGTCGTGTGTGGTCGATGCGGCGGATCGCTGTCGCCGACCGATCAGGGAGAACGGGTTCACTTCGTCTAGTCCTAAGACGGCTCAAGCCCCTCCGTTGTTGCGCCGGGGCCGGGGCCGTCCCGCGCCGGACATCGTTCGCAGATCCGGCCCGCGCAGGTCAGGTTGAACAGGTGCAGCAGGCCTTGCTGGTGGCAGGCGCCGCGGAACCGCACGCCTGGCCCACCCAGCTGCGCGGCCATATAGCGCACGACCCGGTTTGACGGCTCGCCGGGGAAGCGTTCGAACAGCGGCGCGGCCTCGGCCACGCCGGCCGCGGCGGCAAACGGCAGGACCACGTTGATGGCGATCACCTGCGCCCGTCCGCGGCCAATCCAGGGCGAGGCGCGCACCAGCGGCCACAGGCGGGGTCGGCGGGCCCGCGCGGCCAGCCGCACGCCGTCGAGCAGCTGCTCGGCCAGCCCGCCCGAGCCGTCGCCCGCCCAGCGGTACGCCAGGTCGGCCAGGCCTCGGCAGCGCGACGCGGGCGCATTGCCCGCCCGCAGCTGCCGGCGGTCCCAGCTCGCGGCCGACAGCGCCGGCCGCAGCCCGTACCGCCGCTGCAGCGCGCGCCACGCGTGGGCTTCGGGCAGCGTGGCCTCGGCGAGCAGCCCGGCCGCGCCCAGCAGCAGTCCGGCGACGGCGACCGGCCCGCGGTCGACCGCCACCGGCGCCGCCTGCGCCCAGGGCACCGCGTCCGCCAGCTGCCCGAACAGGCGCGCGTTGCGCGTGTAGCCCAGCGCTTCAGACACGCCGCGCCACACCACCTGGTCCGCCGCGACGGCCGCCAGGTCGCCCTCGAAGCGCGCCGCGCGGGCGCGGAAGCGCTCGCGCCCAGCCGCCTCGACGATCGCCTGCGCCGCCGGGGCCGCGCGCACGCACGGCGCCCGCAAGACCCGAGGGGGTGGATCTCGTTCCGGCTCCAGCACGACGGTCGGCAGGTGCTGCCCGCGGCCATCGAGCGCCAGCGTGTCGGCCACCTGCACGACGTGCAGCACCACCTGCGCGTACGCCGGATCCCGCGCGTGGCGGTGGCCGGCCCAACTGCTCGCCCGCACGTGCAGCTCGATATCGCCGCGCACCAGCGCGCCATCCGCCTGGGCCAGCACCGCGCCCCGAAAATCCGGGCCCGGCCCGCCCCAGCGACGGCCCGGAAACACCACCCGCAGGTGGCGGCCACAGCAGTCCACCAGCCAGTGCGCGGCGTAGCGCCGCTCCTCCCATGCGTCGGCGAGCTCGGCCTCCGACCAGCTCAGCTGTGGTCCGCGCGGCCGCGGACGGGCGTCCGAGAATTTCCACACCGCCAGTTTTGGGCGGGGGGCGTCACGGGAAGCGTCACGCGCCGCGGCCAGCGCGTCACACGCGACGCCAAACGCGTCATGCGGACGTCACAAAATGGGTTCTCGGGCTAATCAGGCGGCACCGGCCACGAGCCGACCACTTTCAAGAACACGGTGTGCTCTTCGGCTTTGCGCAGCGCCCGGCGCACCGCCACCTCCGAGATGTGGCCGTCCAGTTCCACGAAGAACACGTAGTCCCACGCCCGCTTCTTCGACGGCCGCGACTGGATGCTCGACAGATTCACCTCGTTGGTCGCGAACGCCTCGGCCAGGTCGCGCAGCGCGCCGATCCGATCGCGAATCGAAAAGACCACCGCGGTCTTGTCGCGGCCGGTGGCCCGTTCGCTCGCCACGCGGGCCAGCACCAGGAAGCGGGTCACGTTGCCCGCGATGTCCTGGATGTTGTCGGCCAGCACATTCAGCCGATACACGTCGCCCGCGATGCGGGGTCCGATGGCCGCCACGCTGCCGGTCGTGTCCTGGGACGCCAGTTCGGCAGCTTTGCCGTTGCTGGTCGACGGCAGGACGGCCGCACCCGGCAGATGCTCGGCCAGCCACTGCCGCGTCTGACCGGCGGCCTGGGGGTGGCACAGCACGCGTTTGATCGTGCTCATCGAGGTCGCCCGGGACAGTAGCGTGTGGGAAATCGGCAAGCTGACCTCGGCGCAGATCTGCAGCGGAGTATCCACGAGCCGATCGAGCACCTCGTTGACCGGTCCCTCGCTCGAGTTCTCAAAGGCGACCATGCCATAGTCCGCGGCGCCTTTTTCGACCATCGAAAAAACCTCGGCGTGGGTCTGGCACGGCTCGAACAGCGCCGCGCCGCCGAACCGATCGAGCGCCGCCTGGTGGCCAAAGGTTGCCATCGGACCCAGGTGCGCGACGCGGGTCGGACGCTGCAGCGCACGTGACGTCGACAGGATCTCACGGTAGATACTCGCGAGCGCGTGCTCGTCGAGCGGACCCCGCACGCTCTGGACGTTCGCCAGCACCTCGGCTTCCCGATGCGGCACAAAAATGGGCGCCGACTCACCGCCGCCCTTGGTGCGCCCGACCCGCAGCGACACCGACGCGCGCTCCTGCAGCAGGTTCGCGAGCTGGATGTCGAGCTCATCCAGACGTGCGCGGAGATTCTCCAGCGACTCAGGTTCGGCTTGGATGTCAGGACGGGTCACGCTCGATGCACACCTTACACCGCCGGCCGCGGTCGCATGTCACCTTGCCCGATGACGCCAAAGGACCTAGGCGGCCTGCTGGCGAGGCCAGGACTCTTCGACGCGGGCCGCGCCATGAAGGTCGATGTCCATGCGGGCCGTCAGCGTCGCCGCGTCGAGCGGCCGCGCAAAATAGAATCCCTGCCCCGCGTCGCAGTGGAGTTCGCGCAACAGGTCGACCTGATCGCGGTGCTCGATGCCTTCGGCCACCACGCGCAAGCCCAGGCTGTGGCCCAGGCTCACCATCGCCTGGGTCAGGGCCAACGAGCGCACATTGGCCGTGACGTGTTCGATGAAGACCTGGTCGATCTTCAGCACATCGATCGGCAGGGCCAGCAAGTAGGCCAGTGACGAGTAGCCGGTGCCGAAGTCGTCGATCGCAATCATCGCGCCGCGCGCCCGCAGGTCCTGGAGTCGGGTGGCGTTGCCCGCGGGATCGTGCATCAGCAAGCTCTCGGTAATCTCCAGCACCAGACTCCCCGGCGCCAGCCGCGACTCGGCGAGGCCGGCGGCGATGTCCGCGGCGAGGTTGGGGTCCTGCAGCTGCCGGCTCGAGAGGTTGACACTCAACTGCAGTGGCGGATCGTCTGAGCGGGTCCGCTGCCAGTGGGCTACGTCGGCGCATGCCTGGTGCAGCACCCAGCGACCCAGCGGCACGATCAGGCCCGTCTCCTCGGCGAGCGCGATGAACTTGCCGGGTGCGAGCAGCCCGCGCCGCGGATGCTGCCATCGCACCAGGGCCTCGACGCCGACGAGCCGCTCTTCGGCCAGCGACAGCACTGGCTGATAGTGGACGACGAACTCGTGCTGATCGAGCGCCCGTCGCAGCTCAGCCTCCAGGTCGAGCCGCGCGAGCAATGCACCGCGCATGCTTTCCTCATAGACCGCGGACTGGCCTTTGCCGGCCCGCTTGGCTGCATACATGGCCATGTCGGCGTTGCGCAGCAGGTCGTCGGCATCGTGTGTCGCGGGCGTGCTCGTCGCGATCCCGATGCTCGCTTCAACGCCCACTGCACGCTCGGCAAGGCAGACCGGGCGACGCAGCAGATCGAGCGTCGCCTCAGCCAGACGGGTCGCCGCGTCAGGTTCGGACGCATCCTCGAGCAGCACCGCAAACTCATCCCCGCCGAGCCGCGCCACCAGCGTCCCATCCATCACAGCCGCGCCCAGACGCCCCGAGAGCTCGACGAGCAGCTGATCGCCAACGGCGTGGCCGAGACTGTCGTTGATCGTCTTGAAGCCGTCCAGATCCACGAACAGGACGGCCACAGGTCGGCCGCTGTTCAGCGACCGATCGAGCGCCCACTGGGTGCGTCGCGCAAACAGGGTTCGATTAGGCAGGTCGGTCAGCGCGTCATGGGACGCCTGGTGGGTGAGCTGTGCTTCGAGCGCCTGGCGCTGTTCGATGTCGTTTCGCAGGTCGTGGGTGAGCTGGATAGCGCCCAGTGAGAGGGCCGCTTCGGCCGACAGTGCCAGCAGGCCGTCGACGCACTCTGCTGGCAACTCGGCCGCGCTCTCGACGACGAGCAAGCCAGTGGAGACCCCGTTCATCGACATGGGTGTCAGGGTGATGACCCCGGGGTGCGGCGGGAAGCCGAGAAAGGTCGCCATCGCCTGCGCCACGCCGGCATCGACGGCAAACTGGCGCTGTTCCGGGCTCGTCGAGAGGTAGCCGAGCGGGGCCTTTTGCAGGTCGATGTGCACGCCGTGAATGCGGTCGGCGTCGATTCCGCGCGCCGCGGTGACGGTCATCTGGTGGGGACCCGAACTCGCCGACAGACTCGCGCGTTTGACGATCACGCCGGCGTCAGCCAGCATCGCCAGCACAGCCGCGAGCACGGCCTTGATGGCCTCCTCACGCGAGGTCGCCGCCATGAGCTCGGCACCCGCGCCCGCGAGGGCCCGCTCCCTGGCCGCCGAGCGTTCGTGGCGAGCCAGGCTCCTGGCCAGCACAAACATGACGACCGCGCTCCCTGGCAGGACGATCAACTGTGGGCCGAAACTGCCCAGCCCGCTGAGGAATCGGTGCGCGTCGACGATCAGCTGGCCGCCTAGATACGCCCCGACGAACATGAGCACAGTTGCCGCCAGATCGCGCCTCGTCCCGAACGTGGCTCGAAAATTGGCGGCCGCGAAAATCAGCCCGAGCGCTTGCTCGGGAAAACCGACCGTGACCGTCAAGGTCAGCAGGGCGGCAAACTCGACCACCCCGCTCGGCAGGGGAAAACGCGCCCGGCGGTAGCCGAGGACCCATGCCCCGACCAGCACCACGCAGGCGATGCCGCCGGCGCTGCGCAGCGCCGGCGCACCTGTCGAGCCCCACGTCAGGAGTGTCAGCATCCCAACGATGTTGAGCAGCGTGAAGCCCAGAAACAGCCAACGGATGCGGCTCAGCACGCCCGTCGGCATCAAGCGTGGCAGGCGTGGCCGCCAGCGGCTGAACGTGAGCGACGTGTGGGGCCCGTCAGGAAGCGCGGTAGTTGAATGTCGTCGCACTTTCTGTCGGCCGCTCTCCCTACGAGTATCGGCGGGACAGGCCTGGCCTTTACATGAGACGGGCGCGCTCTGACGCCCCCTACTAGACTTGCAATCGTGACGGTGAGTAGCTCCTCAGCCGGCGAGGTGGGTTGGGCCGAGCTCGCGGAGCGATACAAGCAGCTCGTTGAGACGGTCAATTTCCACAATTACCGGTACTACGTGCTCGATTCGCCCGAAGTCGCCGACGCCGAGTACGACCAGCTCATGCAAACGCTGCGGGAGATCGAGGCGGATCACCCGGAGCTGGCGTCGCCGGAGTCGCCGACGCAGCGCGTCGGGGCCGCGCCGTCTGAGCAGTTCGCGGTGGTCCCGCACCGGGTGCCGATGCTCAGTCTGGCGAATGCATTTTCGGGCGACGCGCTGCGCGCCTGGCACGACCGGATCACCCGCCTGGTCGGTCGCGCGGTGCGCGACTTCACCATCGAACCGAAGATCGACGGCCTGGCCATCATGTTGCGCTATGACCGGGGCCGGTTCAGCGTCGGCGCGACGCGCGGCGATGGCTCGCAGGGCGAGGACATCACCTCCAACCTGAAGACCGTCCGCACCGTGCCGCTGACGCTCAGCGGCGAACCGCCTCGTTACCTCGAGGTGCGCGGCGAGGTGTACCTGTCAGCCAGAGCGTTCCAGAAGATCAACGACGAACGCGCGGCGAGCGGCCTGCCGCTGTTCGCCAACCCGCGCAACTGCGCCGCGGGCTCGGTCCGCCAGCTTGACTCACGCGTCACCGCCAAACGTCCCCTGGACGTCTTCATCTATGCCCTGGGCGAAGCCGAGGGCTGGCAGCCACCACTGCGGGATGGCCAGCCACCACTGCGGGATGGCCAGCCACCACTTCGGGATGGCCAGCCGCGCACCCAGTGGGAGTTGCTGGAAGCTTTCTTCAAGTGGGGCTTTAAGACCAACCCGAACAATCGGCGCGTCGAGACCATCGATGATGTGGTGGCGGCGTGTGCCGAATGGGAGCACCGCCGCGAAACGCTCGACTACGAGATCGACGGCGTGGTCGTCAAAGTGAACGACCTCGATCTGCAGGACGAGCTCGGGGCTGTCGGGCGTGAGCCGCGGTGGGCGATCGCCTTCAAGTTTCCGCCGATGCAGGCGACGACGCGGCTCATCGACATCGGCATCAACGTCGGACGCACCGGCAGCCTGAACCCGTTCGCGATCCTCGAACCGGTCCAGGTCAGCGGCGTGACCGTCAAGCAGGCCAGCCTGCACAACGAAGACGACATCCGCCGCAAGGACATTCGGATCGGCGATACGGTCCTCGTCCAGCGCGCCGGCGAAGTCATCCCACAGGTGCTCGGACCGATCCTGAGCAAGCGGCCGGCGGAGGCGGTCCCCTACGTGCTGCCGACAACGTGTCCGCGCTGCGGCTCGCCTGTGGTGCGACCCGAGGGCGAAGCGATGTCACGCTGCACTGGCGGCTTCGCGCGCTGCGTGTCGCAACGTTTCGAGCTGCTGAAGCACTTCGTCGGGCGCGGCTCGATGGATATCGAAACGGTCGGCGAAAAACTGGCCTGGTTGCTCATTCAGAACAACCTGGTCTACGACCCCAGCGACATCTATCGGATCACCCGAGACCAGCTCATTGCCCTCGAGCGCATGGGCGAAAAGAGCGCCCAGAACGTCCTCGACAACATCGAGGCCAGCAAGGCGCGGCCACTCACGCGAGTCCTGTTCGCCCTCGGCATTCGCTATGTGGGCTACCAGACGGCCGAGTTGCTGGCGCGCGGCTTCGGATCGATGGACCGCTTACGCAGCGCGAGCCTCGAGGACATCCTGGCCGTCGAAGGCATCGGGCCCAAGATCGCCGAAAGCGTCCACGCCTGGTTCCGCGAGGCCGACGGACTGAATTCTGGCATCGTCGACAAGCTGATCGCCGCGGGCGTGAACATGTCCGAAGCCGCCGCGTCGCTTGGCGGGCCGCTCGCCGGCCTGACCATCGTCGTCACGGGACGTCTGGAACGGCACAGCCGGACCCAGATCGAGCAGTGGATCAAAGACCTCGGCGGCGCCATCGGCGACTCCGTGTCGAAGAAGACGAGCTATCTCCTGGCCGGCGACGACGCCGGCTCCAAGCTGGCCAGAGCGCAGAAGCTCGGGACGCCGATTCTCGACGAGGCTGGCTTCGAGGCGCTGGTCGCCGAGCGGTCCCATGCCTGAGCCCCGCGCCGACGGGCGGTGCAGTTGGGCGGGCAGCGACCCGTTGATGGAGGCGTACCACGACCGGGAGTGGGGCGTTCCAATGCACGACGACCGGGCGCTGTTCGAGCTGCTGAGCCTGGAGGGTGCGCAAGCCGGCCTGAGCTGGAGCACCATCCTGAAGCGCCGTGAGGGCTATCGACGCGCGTTTGCCCAGTTCGACCTGCAGTCCGTGGCGAGCTTTGGCGACGCCGATCTACAACGCCTGCTGGCGGACACCGAGATCATCCGCAACCGCCAGAAGATCATCGCGACGATCGGCAACGCACAACGCGTGCTCGACCTGCAGCGCGAGCACGGCTCGTTCGACCGCTTTGTGTGGTCGTTCGTGGCCAACGCGTCACTGGTGCGCCAGACGATGACCGACATCCCCGCCCTGACGCCCGAAAGCACCGCCCTGAGCAAGGCGTTGAAGAAGCGCGGATTTGGCTTCGTCGGACCGACCATCGTCTACGCGTTCATGCAATCGGCGGGATTGGTTAACGATCACGTGGTGACGTGTCCTGCCTGGAGCCGGATAGAAGCGGCACGCGGCTAACCACTTTGCGGGCGGGTGTCGTGGGCACGCTGCCGCGCATAGTCAAAAACGGCGGCTTCCTGCCGCGGGGTCTCGATGGAACCGGGGCGGGCGGCGCGGATGTGGGCGATGGCCGCGTCGGGAGCGAGGCCGCGGCTGACCAGGTAGCACGCGAGCAGGGTGCCGGTGCGGCCGAGGCCGGCGCCGCAGTGGACGGCCACCTTCTGGCCGTTGGAGACGGCGGTGGAAATTGCCGTGATGCCCAGCTCCAGTTGCGACGGGGTGGGCGGGGTGAAGTCCGCCACGGGGATATGGATCTCGCGCAGGCCGTACCGGGCGAGGACGCCGACGGAGTGCGGCCGCGGGTGCAGGTTGATCAGCACCGTCACGCCGTGCGCGGCGAGTCGCTGGAGCGACTTGTGACCGCGGGGATACCGGCAGGCCACCACGCGCTCATCCTCGAACCAGGTCACCGGCCGCAACATGGCGTAGGTCCACAGCTGGCGCGGCAGGCCGACGAGGGCGTGCAGGCGGAGCATGCGTCGACTATGCCGCACGCGGGCACTGGCTACCATCCGAGGCATGCTTGCCGGAGGCAGCCCGATCCACGTGCGGAAGATGCGTCCGGATGGTTCCCAGGCCTTCGCCTGGGACGGCGTGGTGCTGCAGTGCGACGCCGCGGGAATTGTCTTGCGGGCCCAGTTCAACGTCGATCTGGTCGACCTGGGATACACGACGTTCCGACGCGGCGACGACTTTGTCGAGTTCTACTACTTCGACCGCGCGTACAACGTCTTTCAGGTCAGTTCACCCGACGGAGTGCTCAAGGGCTGGTATGCGAATGTTGGGCTGCCGGCCGAGTTGGCGGCCGAGACGGGCGAGCTGCGGTATGTCGATCTCGCGCTGGACGTCTGGACCCATCCCAACGGCGAGTTCGTGGTGCTGGACCAGGACGAGTTCGACGTCCTGAAAAGCGAGCACGCCGAGTTGGCCGAGACGGCGGACCACGGCCGTGCGGCGCTGCTCGAGCTGGTCGAAGCGCGCGCCTTGCCGCGTTGGACCGTCTGACGGTGCAGCGCTGGCTGCTCGCGGCCGCGCTCGGCAGTGGCGTCGCGGCCGCCGCGTACTGGCGCCGGGCGTTGACGCGGGGCGGGGCGGTGGCCGCCGCGGTGGTCGGCGGCGTCACGTTTGGCCGGGGCGGTCGGCCAGCGACGGGTGCCTTGCTGACGTTCTTCGTTACCTCGAGCGGGCTGTCGCGAGTTGGGACGCGCAAAAAGGCGGGCGCCCAGGCCAAAGGTGCCCAGCGCGACGCGTGGCAGGTGCTCGCCAACGGCGGATTCGCCACGCTCTGCATCGCGTTGGGCCGCCGACGCGGCGGCAGCGGCTTTCTCGGCGCGCTCGCCGCGGCCGGCGCCGACACCTGGGCAACCGAGCTCGGCATGCTGGCAAGCAGGCAGCCGCGCCTGATCACGACGCTTCGGCCGGTTGCCCCTGGCACCTCTGGCGGCATCTCGCCGGAAGGGCTACTGGCGAGTCTCGGAGGGGCGATGGCCGTCGGAGCGGCGTGGTCGCTGCTCGGCGGCGGGTGGCGAGGTGTGCCCGTCACCGTCGTCGCGGGAGTGTGCGGGTCGCTCGCCGACTCGTTGCTGGGCGCAACGATTCAAGCGCGCTACCGATGTACAGCCTGCGACGCGCTGATCGAAGAGCCGCGGCATCGGCCATGCGGACAGCCCGCGGCGCTGGTCCGCGGACAGCCGTGGGCGACCAACGACGCGATCAATGCGCTCGCGACACTGGTGGGCGCGATCGTCGGGTCCGCGTGCGGTTACGAGCCGTCCGCTAGCGTCAGCACGCCCTCGAGGACCGGCACCACGCCACCCCCAACCTCGATGCCCGTCGCCTTGCCGTCCTGAACGCTCAGTCGGATAGATACCAGGCTGGGCCGACCCATCTTGTTGCCTTGCAGGCTCAGGATTTCGATCGGTGAATCGGCACCCACGGCGACCACGTGCTGTTCGGCCACATACGCCCCGAGTGGTCCACTCGCGGACCCGGTGGCGGAGTCCTCGGCGACCCCGATCGTAGCGCCGGCGAACATGCGCGAATAGACACGCTCGGGCCCGCGCTGGGGATCGGGCGCAAAGACGAACACGCCGACCCGCTCGCCCGTGTACGCAGCCGCGAACGCGCGCATGTCCGGCACGGCCCGATCGACCGCGTCGGGCGTTCGCAGGGGAACGTAGAGAAACGGGATGCCGGTCGAGCCAACCCGGATAGGCTGATCGGGCAGCAAGTCCGCCTCGGTCAAGCTCAGCGCAGCGGCGAACGCGGCCCGGTTCGCGAGCGGCGGGCCCCACTCAGCATCGCGGTGCGACATCCAGATCGTGTCCGGGGCTGACAGTTCGCCCTCGATCCGCACCGGAACCGGCCCAATGCCTTCCTCGAGGACGACATCGCGCTTGCCGGCTGGCAGCCGGCCGGCCCCGGCCAGGACCCAGGCGGTCCCGACAGTTGGATGACCCGCGAACGGCAATTCGCGGCCGGGGGTGAAGATGCGGACGCGCGCAACGCAGTCAGGTCGTGTCGGCGGAAAGACAAAAGTTGTTTCAGCGAGGTTCATCTCGACGGCGATGGACTGCATTTCGGCATCCGTGAGGCCGTCGGGGGCCAGAAAGACGGCCAGCTGGTTGCCGCCGAAGATGCGATCCGTGAATACGTCGACCTGGACGAACGGGTAGCTGCGAGGCACCTGGCTAGGGTAGAGGGCGAGAGGTCGCGGCGCGAGAAGATACAGGTTGCCGAGCCGAGCAGCAGCAGGGGGTACAGGGCGCCCCAGACGATCAGCCCGGGTGTGGCCGGCGAGTTCGCCAGGATCGGCAGCGCACCTGCATCTGCATCTTTTAGCCTGCAGCCTGGGCTGGCACGAGCCGCTCGAGCACCATCGGCAGCTGGCTGAGGTCGGTGAGCTCGGCGGCGCGCGGCAGGTCGCTGTGTTCGCCGAGGCGGTTGATCCAGACGGCGACGAGCCCGAGCTCGGCGGCGGGGGAGATGTCGTGGTACAGACTGGCCGCGACGTGAACATGGCGAGCGTGGTCCGCGCCGGTGCGCTCGAAAAACTGGCGCCAGTGTCCAGGTGCGGGTTTGTACGACCCGGCTTCGGCCGCGGTGATCCGTTCGTCGACGGGCACGCCGATCTGCACCAGCGAGGCGGCAAGCAGATCCGGGTCGGTGTTCGACAGGATAGCCAGACGCCAGCGGTGTTGCCGCAGCGTTGAGAGTGCCGCCCGCACCTCCGGGAACGCCGGCCAGTCGGGAAGTGTGTCAGCCAGCGCGAACTCGTCCCGTGGCGCGAGCGGCAGGTTTTCGATCGCGGCGATTGCGCGGAGTGTCCGGGCGCCAACCTGACGGTACGGCAGCCGCCTCCCGGCCTGCACCAGCGGCTCGACGGCGTGGTGCAGCCCGATCAGGTGCTCGAGATCCGCATCGGGCCACGCGCGTCGCATCGCGGCGCGGATGCCGGCATGCCAGTCGATGAGCGTGCCGTAGCAGTCGAATGTCGCCCAGCGGTCTGTCATAACGTTTGACAGCCCCAATGGAACTCGACGCAGACGCTCCCGAGCAATTGCAAGACCGCCTGGCCGTTCGGATTTTCACGCTCTGCGATCACGCCGTCGTGCCACCGGACGGCAAGATCTATATCCACGGCGGCGGCGTGCACACGCTGTACGTCGGCCAGATCCCCGGGCCGCTGAGAGCGTTGTACCTGATCGTCCGTCTGTCGATCCCCTGGCATATGCTCGGCGAACCGCACACCGTCAAGATCCGCGCGCTCGACCTGGACCGCAAGCCGGTCAGCCCGACCGACCCGCTGATCACGACGCCGTTCGAGCTCGGTCGACCGGCCGGGCACCGCCCGGGCGACGAATCCGCGATCAACATTTGCGCCGAGTTGAACGGCCTGACCGTGCAGCAGCCGATGACCATCCGCTTTCACCTGTTGGTCGACGATGAGACACTCGCCTCGCTGCCGCTCAAAGTGATGCACATGGCCCGCCCGGTCGGGGCGCCGGCCGGCTAAGCGATGCCCTTGTCGCGCAGCGCGGCGATCTCCGCCGCGGTGTAGCCCACCGAAAGCAACACTTCGTCGGTGTGCTCGCCCGCCTCGGGAGTGGCGAGCCGGATGTCTCGGCCAAGACCGCTGAAGTTGAGCGGCGACGCGACCGCCCGCGTGTCGCCGCCGGCGGTCGGCGTGCGATGCATCGGCGTCGCCATGCCGAGATGCTGGACCTGCGGATCCGCAAAGACCTCGTCGATCGAGTAGATCGGTCCGCACGGGATCCCCGCGGCATCGAAGAGCTCGATCCAGTGCGCTGCCGGCTGATGCTGGGTGATCTCCCCGATGGCGGCGTTCACGGCCGCTCGGTCCTGGCTCCGCCCGCGCGACGTCTGCCACTCGGGTCTGGTTTTCCAGTCGGGTCGTCCGATGACTTCGCAAAACCGCTCCCACATGCGGCCCGAACTGGCGGCGATGTTGATGTGGCCGTCGCTGGCGGGAAACACCCCGGTGGGAATCCCGGTCGGGTGGTCATTGCCCGCCTGTTTGGCTACCTCGCCAGCCATGAGCCAGCGCGCCGCCTGAAAGTCCAACATGAACACCTGCGCCTCGAGCAGCGACGTGGTCACCCAGCGGCCGACCCCGGTGCGCGTGCGTTCCACCAGGGCCATCGAGATGCCCAGCGCGAGGAGCGTGCCGGCCACGAGATCGTCGATCGGCACACCGACGCGGACCGGTCCCTGGCCCGGCAGACCGGTGATCGACATGAGGCCGCCCATGCCCTGCGCGATCTGGTCGACACCCGCGCGGTGGCCGTACGGGCCATCCTGGCCGAAGCCGCTGATACTGCCGTAGACGATGCACGGGTTGATCGCCCGGACGTCATCCCAGGCAACCCGAAGCCGGCCCTTTACCGCGGGGCGCATGTTTTCGACCACGACGTCGGCTGTCTTCACCAGGCGCATGAAAGCCGCGTGGCCCTCGGGCGCCTTCAAGTCCAGGCGGATTGCGCGTTTGTTGCGATGCAGATTTTGAAAGTCGAAGCCGTGCCGCATGCCGGCCGCGTCTTCGGTCTGGCCAGGCGGCTCGATGCGAATGACGTCCGCGCCCCAGTCGGCCAGGTGCCGGACGCAGGTTGGCCCGGCACGCGCGAGCGTGAGATCGAGGACGCGAATGCCCGAAAGTGGCAGCGCCGCGCTGTTCGAAGCCTGCACTGGTAGTCCTTCCTAGACGACGCCGAGGACGGCTTTGCGGTGGAGCGCGCTGATGATCTCGTCGACGGTTGCCGATGCCCAGACACGAAAGAATGGTGATCTCTGGAACTCTGGGAACTCGCGGTCGACGCGCGCGCGTGTCTGTTCAGGCGACTCCCCGGGCCTGGCCGCGCGGATGCGCTCGTTGACGACTCTGTCCTTGTCGTAGATCGCCGGGTACTCCGTGAAGTGGTACAGGTACGCCAGGTCCCGGGTGTAGAAGACGCAGACCGGGATCGACTGATAGGTCTGGCCGTTTTTGTGGTTAAGGAACTCGGCCATGATGTCCGCATTGCTGTCGGGCGCGTCAGCGAGGCTGGGCACATTCGCACTGGAAAATGCTTGCCCGTCGCGGTTGAAGATACGCAGTTCCATCCCCGTCTCGGCGGCCATGCGGGCGAAGGTCGGCACGTCGCGGCGACAGTCGGAGGACCAATCCTCCGAGATGGCGAGCATTTTCGCGGGTCCGTTGGGTTGGGCGACCAGCCACTTGAGGGCGGCGTCCTGGGCGTCAGAGAGGCGCGACTTCTCGAACGCCTGGCGGAAGAACGCGCTCTGATCGAGTCTCGGCCCAGCATTCGTGGCGCGCCCCAGGTTCTGCGGCGTGCCGATGTAAGCGACGTACTGGTCGAAGGTCATTCCCTGCGCGAAGCGTGCGGGCGTGACAACTGACGGAATGGCGAAGCTCCTTGGGGCAGAGTGCCGGAACGAGCGTAAGCCAGATCCTTGAAGTACGTCCATCGCCGCCGCCGACTTCTACCCAAGCGTGCCTGGAGGGAGATAAGCCAGATTCTGTTTTCGACGGCCATCTATCTCCGGTCTCCGATTGGAAAGACCGGCCCGCCCTTTATGGGCAGGTGCCCTCTACCCTGGCCTCGGCGAGCAGCGTCGGCGGCCATGCTTGAGGTTGCAGCAGGTGGGGGTTACCGCGTTTCACCCTGCGCCTTTTTAGAGCGCAGACTACGTCTCTGTGGCCCTATCCGTGCGGCCCGCTTGCGTGGACCGCCCCCGGCTTGCGCCGGGCGCCTCGCTCTGTGCTGTCTGGACTTTCCTCTCCGAACGTTCTAAGGATTCGGAGCGGCCGTCCTTCCTCCAGGCCGCCGAAGTATACCCCGACGTAGTCGCTGCAGCCCGACGAATACGACGCCGAGCGCGACTGGAAGCAGCGACATGCAGACCGTGGGCTCCTCGGTGCTGCCGCCGCCGCCCTTGCCAATTTCTTTCGCCAGCGCGCCCACGCCAGCCAACCAGTCCGGGAGGCCCGACAGGTCCATCCCAAACATGTTAGCGATTAGGTCTTGCGGATCGTCAGACCGCCCAACGGGACGAAGTTGCCGCGCGCCTGGAAGGCCAGCACGCTCACCTGGCGCGCGACCTCGCCTGCCACGTTAGAGAGCGCTCTGGCCGCGGGCGATTCGGGATCAGCCATCACCACCGGCTTGCCCTCGTCACCCCCGGTGCGGACGTTCATCTGCAACGGGATCTGGCCCAGGAACGGAACGTTGAAGGTCTTGGCGATGCGCTCGCCGCCGCCGCGTCCGAACAGCTCGTGTTTTTCAGAACAGTTCGGACAGACGAAGTAGCTCATGTTCTCGATCACCCCGATGATGGGCACTTCGAGCTGTTTGAACATCGCCATGCCTTTGGCGACGTCCTGCAGCGCCACGTCCTGGGGGGTCGTGACGATCACCACACCCGACAGCGGGATGAGCTGGGACAGACTCAGCGGCGCATCGCCCGTCCCGGGCGGCAGGTCGACGACGAGATAGTCGAGCTCGCCCCAGTCGAAGTCTTTCAGGAACTGCGAGATGGCGCCGTGTACCATCGGCCCACGCCAGATCACCGGCTTGTTCTCGTCCAGGAAGAAGCCGATCGACACCAGCTTGATGCCGAACCGCATGACTGGCTCGATCGAGCCATTGGCGCCCTTCACCTCGGGCTTGTCCTTCAGGCCCATCATCAGCGGGACGTTCGGTCCGTAGATATCGGCATCCAGCAGGCCGACCTTGGCCCCCAGTTGCGACAGGGCGACCGCCAGGTTGACGCTGGTCGTGCTCTTGCCAACCCCGCCTTTGCCCGAGGCCACGGCCACGACGTTCTTCACGCGCGGGATGAGGGGGGTGGTCGAGCCGTTGCCGCGGGCGACGGCCGTATTGGCCGTCATCTTGACCTGGACCTCGGTCACCCAGGGCAGGTTGGCGACGGCCATGCGCGCTTGATCGCGCAGGTCGTCCTTGACCGGGCAGGCCGGCGTGGTCAGGTTGATGCTGAACGCGACGACGCCACTGGGCTCGATGGTGAGGTCCTGCACGAAGCCGAGCGCGACGATGTCGCGGTGCAGGTCGGGGTCGCGCACGACGCGCAGCGCGTCGAGGACCTCCTGGTCGCGGGTACTGATGGCCATGGGTGTGGAAATTCCAAGTGATTCAGTCGGATTTTCCTCAAGTCTACCCGAACCGAGATCAGGCCGAGACGGCTGAGGCGTCGGCGTCGGCGTGTTGCTGGCGCATGGCCTTCTTGTCGAATTTGCCAACGCTGGTCTTCGGGAGCTCGTCGAGGAACATGAAACGCTCGGGCAGCCACCACTTCGCGAAGTGCTGGGCCAGATACTCGGTCAGTTCCGCCGCTGAGGTCATGCCCCTGGCGTCGGGGCGCAGCACGATGCATGCCATCGGACGTTCCGACCAGCGTTCGTCGGGGATGGCGATCACCGCCGCTTCCTGCACTTTCGGGTGGGCCATCAGCGCATTCTCCAGCGCCACCGACGAGATCCATTCGCCACCGCTCTTGATCAGGTCCTTGGTCCGATCGGCGATTTCCATGTAGCCATTGGGCAACATCGTGGCGACGTCGCCCGTGCGGAACCAACCATCGGGCGTGAACGACTCGGCGCTGCGCGGGTCGTTGTAGTACGAAGCGGTCACCCATGGCCCGCGAGCAACCAGCTCGCCCATGGTCTTGCCATCCCACGCGACTTCCTGACCATCCCCGTCGAGGACCCGCAGCTCGACGCCTGGCACCGGCAAGCCCTGCCTGGCCTTGTAGTCGAGTTGCGTCGCGGCGTCGGCCGCGGTCAGCTCCTGGCGGGTGATCGAGACGGTGCCAATCGGCGTCAGCTCGGTCATACCCCAGGCGTGCAGAATGTTGAGGCCGAGCTTCTGGTAGCCCTCGATCAGCCCGCGCGGCGCGGCCGATCCGCCGCACACGATGCGCGTCAGGGAGCGCACGTCGTACTTGCCCGCCTGCAGCAGCGGCAGCGACCCGATCCAGATGGTTGGGACGCCGGCGCCCAGCGTCACGCGCTCATCCTGGAGAAGTTTCAAGACCGCGTCCGGGGTCATCGCGTTGCCGGGGAAGACTTGCTTGGCGCCGACCAGCGTGGACGCATACGGCAGGCCCCAGGCGTTCGCATGAAACATCGGCACCATGGCCATGACCGTGTCACGTTCAGACACGCCCAGGCTGTCGACGAGGCACTCACCGAAGGTGTGCAGCGTCAGCGCACGATGACTGTACGCCACACCTTTCGGGTTGCCCGTGGTGCCTGACGTGTAGCACATCATCGCGGCGGCGTTCTCGTCGAGGCGCGGGAACTCGCAGTGGGGCGCGCCACTGCTGAGCAGTTGTTCGTAGTCGAGCTCGTCGCCCAGCTCGCAGGCGCCACCGTCGTCCATCATCACGAGTCGCTCGACCGAGTCGAACGTCGGTCGCAGCTTGCGGATCACGGTGAGCAACGACCGATCGACAAAGATGAGGCGATCGGCAGCGTGGTTCACGATGTAGCTCACCTGATCGTGGAACAGCCGAATGTTGAGCGTGTGCAGCACGGCGCCGATCATGGGCACGGCGAAGTACAGCTCGAGGTGGCGGTGGTGGTTCCAGGCAAACGTCCCCACCCGGTCGCCGGGCTGGATGCCCAGGTCTTTGAGCGCATTGGCCAGACGATGGACACGCTCGCCAAACTCGCGATAGGTATGCCGATGCGAGCCGGCGGTGCCGCCTGAGACGATCTCACGATCGGGGAAGAGCCGCGTGCCCCGCTCGAAGACGTGCTGCAGTGTCAGCGGAAAGTCCATCATCGTGCCGAGCATGTGCGTTTCCTCCCCGTGTGAGTAGTCGGTGGTCCGTGCGGGCACTCACTGTACAGCGGCCGTGCTGCGCAGGGCCGCGAGCACTTCGTCGACAGTCGGCAGCCGGGGCGGGTCGGGAACGTCCCAGCGGTAGACGATCCGGCCGTCCGGATTGATGACCAGCACGCTTCGCCGCAGGATGTTCTTCATGCCCGAGGCGCTGGTGGTCAGCAGACCGTATGCACTCCCGAACTCGCGGTTAAAATCGCTGAGCAGCACCACGTCTGTGGGTAGACCCAACTGTGCGCGCCAGGCGTCGTGGGCCCACGTCGAATCGACGCTGATGCCGTAGACCTGCGCGGCGAGGTCGCGGAACTCTTGAATCCTCTTTCCGAACTCGGAAAGCTCGTTCGTTCAACCAGGGCTGAAGTCGAAGTAGTACGTCAGTAAGACGACCGGCCCGCTGGCCAATGCCGTCGACAGGCGGAGGGTCTCCTTGCCGCGCACTGGCAGCTCGAAGTCGGGCGCGGTATCACCGGGTGCGAGATCGGCCATAGCCGCCGATTATCTCACGCGGGCCCTGAGGGGCGGGCCGGGTTCGAATACTTGTCACCCCGGCAGGGCGATGATAGGCTCCGAACACTATCTGGGGGGAGGCCGCTATGGCACGTGCGTGGCGCAATGTGGCGCTCGCTGGGGCCGCCGCTTGAGGCTGGCGGCGCCGCCTAACTCTGTGCTCCTCGTCGTTGCCGGGGTGCTGGCCGTGGCGGTGCCATTCGTGACCAGTGGCTTTCAAACGCTCGAACTGGCGTACGCGGTGATTTTCGGGATCGCGATTCTGGGTCTGAACATCCTGACCGGGTTCTCGGGCCAGATATCCCTCGGCCACGGCGCATTCCTGGCGATTGGCGCGTTCACCACGGCCATCGGCGTGCACACGCTGGGCCTGCCTTACCTGGTCACGATCCCGATGGCCGCGCTGCTGTGCGCGGTACTTGGCTATGCGATCGGAGTAGCAGCCGCACGGCTGGAGGGGATTTACCTCGGCCTGGCCACGTTCGCCATGGGCGTGGCTACCCCCGATCTGCTCAAGAAGCAGACGAGCATCACCGGCGGGGTCAAGGGCCTGACCCTGCCGCCGGTCAGCTCACCGATCCAGGTCCTCAGTGATAACCAGTTCTTCTATCTGTTGTGTCTTGCCATCGCGTGCGTCCTGTTTGTGCTCGCCGCGAACATCCTGGGTGATCGCACCGGGCGAGCCTGGCGCGCCGTGCGCGACGGTGAGCTCGCGGCCGCGGCTTTTGGCGTCAACGTCGGCCACTACAAAACGCTGGCATTCGCCCTGAGCGCCGCCTACGCCGGCGTGGCGGGCTCACTGTATGGGCTCGCCACGGCCTTCGTGAGTACCGACGCGTTTCCCTTCCAGCTCTCGGTCGGTCTCCTGGTCGGAGCGGTGGTCGGCGGTATCGGCACGCTGGTCGGAGCGGTCTTTGGGGGATTGCTGAGCGAGTTCCTGCCGATCTACGCACAGCAATTGCTGCTGCCAATTAACAAGCAGCTCGCCAACGCGGCGCCGGGCGCCGTCCAGGGCGTGCTGTTGCTGGTGGTGCTGGGGGTGGCGCGCGGCGGCCTGGCCGGGCTGCTGGGCGACGGATATCGCCGCGTGTTCGAGCCACGCCTGCCGCAGGCGCACGAGGACCAGTCGGCGGAGGCGTCTGCGCCCGCAACGCCGAGTCCTGTCTAGGCGATCCATGCGCGTAGCCAAACTGAAGGAGTCGGGGACCATGAGACTCGCAAGATACCGAACGTTCGTTGCCGCCGCGACAAGCCTGGCGATTGCCGCCTGTTCGAGCGGCACGCCGCCCGCCAGCGCACCCGCGGCGACCAGTGCCGCGTCGGGCGCCGCCGCGGTGGCGACCGCCGCGCCGGCCGCGGCAGCCGCCGCGGCAACCGCGGCTCCGGCCATTGCAGCCGCCGCGGCAACGGCAGCGCCGGCGGTGGCGGCAGCCGCGGCAACAGCCGCGCCGGCCGTCGCGGCGGCACTCACGGCCAGCGACGTCGGAGTGACCAAGGACGCCATTTTGATTGGTGGCACGGCGCCGCTGAGTGGACCGGCCGCGGCCTACGGGACGATTGCCAAGGCGTCCGATGCGTATTTCCACTACGTCAATGACAACGGCGGCATCAACGGCCGCCAACTGACCTACAAATACCTTGACGACGGGTACAACCCGGCGCAGACCGTACCCTTGACCAAGCAACTCGTGGAACAAGACCAGGTGTTCCTCATGTATCAGGGGCTGGGCACGCAGCCGCAGACGTCGGTGCGCGACTACCTGAACGGCGCGAAGGTCCCGCAGGTGTTCGTCGCGACCGGCGCGACGACCTTCTCGGCTGAGTTCGCCAAGTATCCATACACGTTCGGATGGCAGCCGGTGTACCAGGGCGAATCGTTGATCTACGCCCAGTACATCCTCAAGAACACCCCCACCGCCAAGATCGGCGTCATCTATCAGAATGACGATTACGGCCAGGATTACCTTGACGGGTTGACGAAAGGTCTCGGTTCCAAAGCGGCCGAAATGATCGTCGACAAGGAAAGCAACGACGTTGGCGCGCCGGACCTCAGCTCGCAGATCCTGAAACTCAAGAATTCGGGCGCCGACACATTTTTCGTCTTTGAGACCCCGTCGCCGGCGATCAAGGCGCTCGTCGGCGCTTTCCAGGCCGGTTGGCATCCGACCATTTATCTGAACTCAGTCTCCAATCCGGTCCCGTACATCCAGGCCATGCAGAAAGCGGCCGGCGACGCGGCCGCCGTCAACGGACTCATCACCGTGGCCTACATCAAGGATCCGGTCGATCCGGCTCAGGCGAACGACGCCGGGATCCAGATGTACAAGCAGATCATGGCCAAGTACTACCCCGACGGCAAGCCCGAAGACGCCTTCAACATTTACGGCATGGCCACCGCGTGGAGCCTCGTCGACGTGCTCAAGAAGGCCGGCCCGAACCTTACTCGCGCAGCGGTACTGGAGCAACTGGGCATGCTGAGCGAGACCGAGAACCCGTTCATGTTCCCGGGCATTCCGATCAAAAACACGACCAGCGATCACTTCACCATCACCCAGGAGTACCTCGCCAAGTACGACGCGACGATCAACGACTACAAGTCAATGTCACCGCTCATCGACGTGCGCGGTCAGATCAAATTCCCATAGGGAGCTGTGTCATCCTGAAGGCCCGTGCGTAAGTCGCTGCCCGCATCGCTGCGTCCACCCGTGCCGAAGGTACAGGGCTCGCTCCATCGCGAATTCCGGGGAGTGAAGAGGCACTCTTTGCTGCGTCCTGTTAGGCGGACTTTCAGGGACTTGCTGCCCGCGCCGCAGCAGCTCCGCGGTGCCCCGCGTCAACACCGCGGTTCGCTGCTCGAGCGCGGCCACCTTGCTGGAATCTCGACAAAAGGACTCGTCTTCGAGCGGGTGGGCGCGGAGCGAAGCGGGCGGCTTGCGTGCGTTCGGTCAGCATGACGTCGCAGACGGACGTGCTGCTGTCGGTGCGCGACGTGAGCCTCCGCTTCGGAGGCGTCGCGGCGTTGGATGACGTCTCGTTCGACATCCAATCGCACCAGATCGTCGGCCTGATCGGCCCGAACGGCGCGGGCAAGACGAGCCTCTTCAACTGCATCAGCCGGCTCTACTCACCCAACGCCGGCAGCATTCAACTCGACGGCCGCGAGCTGCTGCGGTTGCGCGCGCACGAGGTGATCGGCCTCGGGATCGCGCGCACGTTTCAGAACGTGGCGCTGTTTTCGCGCATGAGCGTGCTCGACAACGTCCTGGTCGGCGATCACAGCCGTCTGGCCGCCGCCGACGCCTTCGCCTCGGCGGCCCGGCTGGGACGCGCGCGCCACGCCGAGGAGCAAGCCGTCGAACGGGCGCTGCTGGCGCTCGATATCGTCGATCTGCGGCCGCTGGCCGGTGCCTACAGCGGCAGCTTGCCGTTCGCGGTGCAGAAGCGGGTCGAGCTTGCGCGGGCGCTCGTTTCGCAACCTCGGTTGCTGCTGCTCGACGAGCCCGCGGGCGGGCTCAATCATTCCGAGGTGCGGGAGCTGGGCGAGCTCATACGCCGTATCCACGCGCAGTACAACCTGACGGTGCTGCTGGTGGAGCACCACATGAACCTGGTCATGAGCATCTCAGATCACGTCGTGGTCCTGAGTTTTGGGCGCAAGATTGCCGAGGGCGCCCCGGACGAGGTCCGCAACAACCCGGCGGTGATCGAAGCCTACCTTGGAGCAGCTGGTGCCGCTGCTTGAGCTCGCGGGCCTGAATGCCGGCTACGGGCATCGCCGGGTCCTGCACGAGGTGGACCTGTGCGTCGAGGAAGGCGAGATCGTGGCCATCCTAGGCGCCAACGGCGCCGGCAAGACGACCACGTTGCGAGCCATCTGTGGAGCGATCCAGCGCGTTGGCGAGCTCACGTTCCTGGGTCGTTCGCTGCTTCGATGCGGCGCGTCCGACGCGGCCCGCCTCGGCATCGCGCACGTGCCAGAAGGGCGCGGGACGATGGGTCAGCTGACGGTGGCCGAAAACCTCCAGATGGGGGCGTACGTGCGCCACGACCGCGGCATTGCCGCGGACCTGGCGCGGGTGTTCTCGTATTTTCCAATCCTGCAGGAGCGGCGGAAGCAATACGCTGCGACGCTGAGCGGCGGCGAACAGCAGATGCTGGCGATCGCGCGGGCACTCATGGCGCGCCCGAAGCTGGTGCTGCTCGACGAGCCGTCGCTGGGCCTGGCGCCGATGATCGCCCAGCGCATCTTTGAGTTGATCGCGACGATCAATCGCGATTCGGGCGCGGCCGTGCTGCTGGTCGAGCAGAACGCCGTGGCAGCCTTACAGATTTCCCATCGGGCGTACGTGCTCGAGTCCGGTCGGGTCGCCGTCAGCGGCAGCAGCGCCGAATTGCGAGCGCACGACGGCGTCCGGCGCTCGTACCTCGGGTACTGAAGTGGAGGGATTCTCAGTGCCATCCCACTCGCCCGCATCGTTTCGCGCGCTCCATGCGGTGCCATGCGAGGCGGGGGGTTTGAAAGATACGTGAGATGAAGGAGCTTCTCGAGCAGGTGATCGCGGGCGTCGCGGCGGGTGGCATCTATGCCAGCCTGGCCCTGGCGCTGGTGCTGATTTATCGGGCCATGGGGCTCATCAACTTTGCCCAGGGCGAGTTTGCGATGTTCACCGCGTTCATCTGTTTCGCCCTGCTCGACGGTGCCCAGGTGCCGTATGCGCTGGCGGTCGTGATCACGCTCGTCGTGGCGTTCACCGGCGGGCTGGCCATCGAACGCCTGATCGTGCGGCCCTTCGAGCGCGGCTCACCGCTGGTGATCATCATCGTGACGCTGGCGCTCTTCGACATTGTCAATTCCGTCGCGGGCTTTGTCTGGGGCTACACGCCCAGGTCGTTTCCGTCGCCTTTTCCGGCCAAACCAGTGGACGTGGGCGGCATTCTGATTGGTGTCCAGGACGCGGCCATCATCGGCGTCAGCATGCTGACGCTCGGGTTGCTGTACCTGCTCTTCAATCGCACGAAGCTGGGCCTGGCCATGCGCGCCGCGGCGCTCTACCCGGAGGTCAGCCAGATGCTCGGCGTGCGGACCGGTGTGATGCTGGGACTCGGCTGGGGCCTGGCCTCGGCGGTGGGCGCGGTCTCGGGCATTCTTGTAGCGCCCAAGATCCTGCTCGAGCCAAACATGATGCAGGGCGTGATCATCTACGCGTTCGCGGCGGCCGTCCTGGGCGGGATCGACAGCCCGGTCGGCGCGGTCGTGGGTGGCCTGGTGCTCGGCGTGTTGCTGGCCTTGATCGGCGCGTATTTGCCAAGCCTGGCGGATCTACGCCTGGCACTCTCGCTCCTGTTGATCGTCGTGCTCCTGGTCGTGCGCCCGTCGGGACTCTTTGGCCAGGTGCAGGCCCGCAGGGTGTAGCGTTCAACCGGAGGACACGTCAGCGGTGTACGAATTCAGTCCTACCCCCGAGCAAGAGCGGGTGCTGCAGCGGGTTCGAGCTCTCATGGACGAGCTCGTGTATCCGAATGAATCACAGTCTGTCCCGCATCGCGGACTGCCGCGCGATCTGCTTCGCCAGCTCCAGGCGCGAGTGAAGGCGGAACGGCTCTGGGCGGCCCACCTCCCGGCGGCGGCCGGCGGCCTGGGCATGGGCAACGTCACGCTGGGTCTGATCAACGAGCAGCTTGGTCGGAGTCCAATCGGCCCGCGTGTCTTCGGGACGTCGGCGCCAGATACGGGCAATACCGAGATCCTGTGGCTGGCCGCCACGCCTGAACAGAAGCGCAAGTATCTCGAACCACTGGTCGCCGACGATGTGCGGTCGTGCATCGCGATGACCGAGCCGGAGGTCTCGGGCTCCGACCCGACCCAGATCCGCACCACGGCGGTCCGGGACGGAGACGCGTGGATCATCAACGGCCACAAGTGGTTCATCACCAACGCCAACGGGGCCGCGTTCGCCATCGTGTTCGCCATCACCGACCCGTCGGCGGCGCCGCATCGGCGCGCGAGCATGTTCATCGTCGACACCGACACGCCCGGCTACGAGTTCGTGCGCGAGGTGCCAGTGATGGGCGATCAGAGCGAGGGCGGCCACTGCGAGCTGCGCTTCGTCAACTGCCGCGTACCGGCCAAGAACCTGCTGGGCGAGGTGGGCGGCGGCTTCGCGCTCGCGCAGGCGCGCCTCGGCCCGGGCAGGATAACCCACTGCATGCGCTGGATCGGCGTCGCGCAGCGCGCGTTCGAGCTGATGCTGGCCCGCGCCACGGAGCGTGAAACACGCGGTCAGAAGCTGGCGGATCTGCAGACGATCCAGAACTGGATCGCCGACTCGGCGGCCGAGATCCATGGCTTCCGCTTGATGACGCTGCACGCGGCCTGGTTGATGGACTGCGAGGCCGATGCGCGGACCGAGATCTCGATGATCAAGTTCATCGGCGCGCGTGTGCTGCACGACGTCCTGGACCGCGCCATCCAGGTGCACGGCGCGCTCGGGTTTTCTCACGATTCGCCGCTCGAGGGCTGGTATCGCGAAGCGCGCGCGGCGCGTATTTACGATGGCCCCGACGAAGTACACCGCATGGTCGTGGCGCGGCAGATCTTGCGGGCGTTCCGCGCGCGGCCGGCGGGGTCGAATGGGGTGACGTTGGCGTCGAACGAGGCGGGCTTCGTCGCCTCACCCATGCCGCAGCCCGTGCACTGACGCCTGCCCGCTCGCATGCTCGAGACGATCCCCGTCCGCCCCGACGAGGGCTTTTCCGGCGCGCTGGTCGGCGAGTTTTTGACCGCGGCTGGACTGCGCGGCTTCGATCCGGCCGGACTGGAGGTGCGGCAATTCCCGGCGGGGCATTCGAACCTGACGTATCTGCTCCGCTCCGGCGACTGGGAGGCCGTGTTGCGGCGGCCCCCGCTTGGCCCCGTCGCGCCGCGGGCGCACGACATGGCGCGCGAGTTTCACATCCTCCAGCGACTGCACCCCAGCTTTCCGCTCGCGCCCGAACCGTACGCGCTGTGCGAGGACGCGGCGCTCATTGGCGCGCCGTTTTACGTCATGGAGCGGCGACGTGGGCTGGTGCTCGATCAGGATCTGCCCGCCGACTGGCTCCCCGACACGGCGCTGCATGGTGCGATTGCCGAGTCGCTCGTGCAGGTGCTCGTCGATCTACACGCGGTGGACTGGCGCGCCGCGGGGCTCGGCGAAATCGGCCGGCCAGAGGGCTACCTGCAGCGCCAGGTCAGTGGCTGGATCGAGCGCTACGTGCGTGCTCGGACGGACGATCTGCCGGAGTTCGAGCGGCTCGCCAGCTGGTTCTCGGCGCGGTTGCCGGCATCTCCGCCGGCCACGGTCGTCCACAACGACTACAAGCTCAACAACGTCCTGCTCGACGCGCGGGATCCGCGTCGCCTGACCGCGGTGCTCGACTGGGAGATGGCCACCGTCGGCGATCCGCTGTCCGACGTGGCGTCGCTGCTGGTGTACTGGACCGCGCCAGACGAGATCGAGCTCATGGGCGGCCTGAAATCGGTCACGGCCGAGCCCGGCTTTCCGAGCCGTTCCGAGATCAAGGCGCTGTACGCGCGGCTCAGCGGACGCGACCTGTCAGGGCTGGATTTTTACGTCGCGTTTGCGTACTTCAAGATCGGGGTGATCCTGCAGCAGATCTACTACCGCTGGCACGCTGGGCAAACGCACGACGCGCGCTTCGCCGGGCACGGGCAAGTGGCCACCAACTTGATACGGCGCGCTGACGTCGTGAGCCGTTACGGGTAAGACCATCCGCCCCGAATACCCAGGCCCACGGTCCCGACAGCAGCTTGTTCGTGGTCGACGACCACACGCTGTTCCAGTTCAGCATCCAGCACTAGACGCGGGTGCTGGCGAGCAGCAGAAACAGCGGGATGCGCGAGCGTCGCTGGAACTCGTCGGTCGAGACGAACAAGTCTGGCCGAGGCCGAGCCTCGCGCAGGCTGTCCAGGCGAAAGCCGGCCTGCTGGACCAGGCCGATATAGTCCTCGACGGTCCGGTGGTATTTCTGGACGCGTGCCCCGAGCCACCGCATCTCGCGCTTGCCAGTTCGAAAGTAGTCGTCGACCACCCAGCTGCCACGCGGGCCGGACTGATCCCACCCGCGATCGCAGGACGTGATAATCGGGTGCTCAACCGAGAAGACGAGGCGACCGCCCGGCACCAGCGCCCGGTGCACGCGCTGCAGCACGGCGGCGAGATCGTCGACGTAGTGCAGCGCCAGCCGCGAGACGACCAGGTCGAGGGTCCCGCTCTCGAGGAGAAAGCTTTCGAGACGCTCCTGCCGCACCAGGCCAGCCGTCCCACGCAGCGTCCGCTTGGCAGCCTCGGCCATGTTTTGCGACGCGTCCACGCCGGTATAGCTCTGGCACCCCGCCGCCAGGAGCTGCCGCCCGAACCCCGCGTCCCCGCACCCCAGCTCGACAATCCTCAAGCCGCGGGCGGGCCCAAGTAGCTCGAGGAACGTAGGCCCCTCCATGAGGTCGTTCGGATTGTTGGCGCTCAGACGATGCTCTGAGTAGATCTCGAACACGCTCGGCTGGTCGTAAAACGCGGCCCCCTCGAGCGCCTCCTCATCCCCTGGGCTCGCTTCGCTTGCCACGCCCCAACTAGCCTACGGCGCTGCCTCGGCCGGCGCATCGGTGGGAGGCGCGCGGCGCAGACTGAGCAGCTACAAAGCCCGGCCGGTGAGCTCGCGCGCGATCACCAGGCGCTGGATCTCGGCGGTGCCTTCCCAGATTTGATAGATCTTGGCGTCGCGGTGCCATTTTTCCACCGGGTAATCGCGGATGTAGCCGTAGCCGCCGAGGATCTGGATGGCGTCTTCGGTGACGCGCATCGCCACGTCGCCGGCTTTGAGCTTGGCCATGCTGGCGGCGCGGGCGAACGGGACGCCCTGATTGGCGGTCCAGGCCGCTTTCCAGATCAGGAGGCGGACGGCTTCCACTTCGGTCGCCATGTCGGCCAGCTTGAAGGCGATGGCCTGGTGGCCGGCGATGACTTTGCCGAAGGTCTTGCGCTGCAGGGCGTACTCGAGGGCGTACTCTGAGGCTGCCCGAGCGATGCCGAGCGCGCCCGCGGCCACGCCCGGGCGGGTCGACTCCAGCGTCTTCAGGACGCCGATGCCGCCCTTGCCACGCTCCCCGCCGAGCAGGTTCTCGATCGGCACGAAGCAGTCCTCGAGGATGACCTCGCCGGTGTGCGAGGCGCGCACGCCCATCTTGCGTTCCTTCTTGCCCGGCTTCAGACCTGGATTGCCCTTGTCGACCACGAACGCCTGGATGCCGCCCCAACCGGCCGCGGGATCGGTGGTCGCGAAAATGACGTGCACGTCGGCGATGCCGCCGTTGGTGATGAAGCGCTTCGAGCCGTTGAGCAGGTAGCCCCCTTCAACTCGCTTAGCGCTGGTGCGCATCGCCGACACGTCGGAACCGGCCTCTGCCTCGGTCAGCCCCATCGCCCCGAGCACAACGGCCTTGGGATCGCAGAACATCGGCATGTAGCGGGCCTTTTGCTCCGGCGTGCCGCACTGCTGGATCGCCGTCGCGCACAAGCCGGTCGCGTTGATGGCGACGGCGATGCCCGCGCAGCCCCACGACAGCTCCTCGGTGACGATCATTTGCGTCACCATGTCGGTCACGCCGCCGCCGCCGTACTCCTCGGCAAACAGGTAGGTATCCAGACCCAGCTCATGGGCGTGCTTCATGATCGGCCAGGGAGTCTCTTCCTTCTCGTCATACTCGGGCGCCGCGGGGCGAATCACGTCGCGGGCGAACTCGTGCACGCTGTCGCGCAGATCCTTCTGCTCCTGGGTGAGATCGAAACCGATCACTTTCTTTCTACCTCCCGCCGGCTCAGCTGCTGGGGTGCTGCATCCACCACTCGGTAGATTCCGTGCAGCCGCCCGCGTCGTCGAGGCGGACTAGCCAAAGATTACTGTAGGTCGCCGGTGGAGTCGCGTACGTTGTGGTGCCGTTTCGATTCCTCAAAAGAGCTCGCGGAAGAACGACGGTCGATCGTTGAGAAAATCGCGCGTGAGCTTGAAGTGCTCGGTGTCTTCGTACGCGACGGTCTGGATGCCGGCCTCCGCAGACAGCTGGTAGATGGTCGCGTCTGGATACGCCATCAGGATCGGCGAATGCGTGGCCACGACGAATTGCGAGCCACGCTGCTGGACGTGGTCGTCGATGAGCGCCAGCAGCGCGAGCTGCCGGGTAGGTGACAACGCCGCCTCGGGCTCATCCAGAAAATACAGCCCCTCTGGTCCGAATCGATTCACGGCCAGAGCCAGGAATGACTCGCCGTGCGACTGGGCGTGTAAAGATCGCCCGCCGTATGGGTCGACAACCTCGAGGTCATCAATCGTTGTCGCCACGTTGTAGAGGCTCTCGGCGCGTAGGAAGAACCCGGTGCGTTGGCGCCGCGGGCTGCGGATCAGGCGCAGCGCCTGATGCAAGTCAGACTCCGTCCGACGGGTCGCGAAATTGAAGTGGCGGCTGCCGCCCTCCGCGTTGAAGCCCGCCGCGACCGCCATCGCTTCGATGAGCGTCGACTTTCCGGCGCCGTTTTCCCCAATGAGAAAGGTCACCTTGTCGTGCAGCGGCAGGGTCTCGAGCGATCGAACCGCCGGGAGGCAGTACGGGTAGATGTCGAACGACGGCACTCGATCGCGCAGGAGCACCACCGAGCGGACGAACCCGCCGGCGGCGATGTCGTCGACTCTGGGCTGCCGCGATCGGCTCCGGGCCACGGACTAGATCGCCGTCGCCCCTCCGTCGACGGCGATGACCTGGCCCGTGATAAATGCCGAAGCGGCCGAAGCGAACAGCACCGCAATGCCCTTGAGGTCCTGGTCGCCGCCGACGCGGCGCAGCGGAGTCGCGGCGACGATACGCTCGCCCGAGCGCTCGAGGGTGGCCGCGGTCATCCTGGTCGGGAAGAACCCCGGGCAGATGCAGTTGACCGTGATGTTGTGCTCCGCCAGCGTGGCTGCCAGCGCGCGGGTGAAGTTGACCACCGCGCCTTTGCTCGTGTTGTACGGCAAGGTCGGCATCACCGCCGGGTCGCTCCCGAGCAACCCCGCGACCGAAGCGATGTTGATGATCCGCCCGCCCTGCCCGCGCTCGATCATGTGCAGCCCGACCGCGCGGCTGACGAAATACGTGCCATCAACATTTACGCGGATCACCCGGTCCCAAGCCTCGAAGGGGATCTCCTTGAAAGGCGCTCCCCAGGTCGCACCTGCATTGTTCACCAGCACGTCGATGTGTTGAAACTGCTCCAAGACCTGTCTGACCGCAGCTTCGACCTGGTCGTTCTTTGAGATGTCGCAGACAACGGAAATTGCCTTGATGCCGCGCTGAGCAAGGTGCTCTACGGCTTTCAGCAACCCCTCCTCGCGGCGAGCAGTTATAGCAACGGCTGCTCCGGCCTCGCCAAGCCCCTCGGCGATCTGCAGTCCAAGCCCTCGGCTGCCGCCAGTAACGAGGGCCACCTGGCCGTCCAGACGAAAGGTATCGAGTACACCCATCGGCCGTTCAGTCTAGACCGCAATGGTGAGACTCGGCAGCCAGACGGTTCAGTTCCCAGGCCACGACCTGCACTTTGCGGCCGTTCCCATGTCCAGTCCCCTCCAGTTCAATCTTTTTGAACAGAGCGCGCGCAAGAAATCCTTGATCCGCAGTCCCGAGCATGGAAACCGTCGCGATTGGATCAGCAGTCAGTTGCGGCGCCCGCGTGATGAGTCCACCAGCCAGGCGAGCTGTCCGCCGCGCTTGCTCGAGCTGGGTTTCCAGTCGCGAGTTCTCAACAGCAAGGGCGGTCTCCTCTTCCAAAACCCAATCGGGCACGCTTGTCTTCTGGCTCGTCCAGTTGTTCGCCAGGCAGCGCTTCCGATCCTCGAGCTCGTTGAGACGGGTTAGGATCGGCGCGACGTCGAGTTCGGCGGAGGCGGCCTTAAGCGCCGCGACGATGTCCGGGCACAGCCCGATCGCGTTGGGTATAACCACTTCAATCGCCCGCCAACTCAGTTTTCTCCGTCACAGTTAATCCGCGTGCGCAGCGTTGTCGCTCAGTCCGGCACCGATACCCAAGTTTTCCGTATCTGACTAGCAGTTGGTGGCAGCCAGCACAGGCGACCAGACCTGCGAACTGATGTATGTGGACTCCCCGCACAAACAATGGCGACTTGCCCAGAAACTTCCCTCGCCATCCCGTCATCTGCGCCGGCGAGTACCACGCGAGTTCGGGCACCCGATGCTCGGCTACGGCCGGATTGAAGCCGACATCATCCGTCGCCGGTTTTCGTGCGAACTGCGCCCAGAAGGAGTTCCCAGCACCGCCCGAGCTGAACCTCCAGACTCCTTCGTACAAAGAGTCGCCCAGGATACTCCGCAGGCGAGCCGACCGCCATTTATAGCCGCCTACGATGGGCCTCCACGGTGCTTCCCAGCCGCCGCGATTCATGGCGCGGCACACTGAGGTCAGGTCGGGCTGAACATCGAACTGGCGCGCCAACTCGGTCATCACAGCGGCGACGCGGAGATCCTTTTCGATCACTGTTCTCACCTTGCGGTACCGATCAACTTCGACCAACCCGTCAGCATTGTAAATCGGAACTCGGACATAACCGAGCCCGCAGAGACCGCGGAACACCGGTCCACATTCAAAACCTTTGGCGAGTCCGCTCGCGAGAGCGCGAGTGAGTTCGCGCGCTTGCCAGGCAGCAGCGGTTACCAATCTCTCGTACTCATTCCAGTCTTCGATTCGCCGAAGATCATAGACCTTCTCATACGTAATGAGCTTGCCCCGGGCATGCTCTACCAGGCATTCCCTCAAGTAGCGTGCATCGAAACCGCGATCGTCTCGTGTCAAGCGCGACAACTCAGCAACCGCTAAACACGTGACAGCACCTGCCTTTATATCTGCAATCATCTGGGCGGCAACGTGGCGTCCCGTCAGTCGCGCTCCCGAAACGCCCTGTTCGTTGTATATCTTTACCGCATAACCCATTCCAAGGAGATAGGACGCAAGATCCAGTTGCCAATGCGATCGGTTATTGCCGCGCTGGACCGGCGTACTGTTGCGGACATAAACCGCAGCAACTTCACCGTTCCACCGAACACCTGACGGTTTGTCAGGGTCTGATGTCCCGACACTTCCATCGACTTGCGGAAACGTCACCTTTGAGACACGGTTGCCTGAAGCCTGTAAAACACTCATACACTGAGTCTCGAATGTATGGCGTCACGCCAAGCGTCACACGTAACGCAAGGACCGTCACGCGGGCATCACAGAAGCATAACAGTCTAGCGCAAATCTCGTAACATTGACAGCGTTTGTTGTGCGATAATTCAACAACCCCGGGGTCATCTGCCACAGACTTTGGATCGATTGACCGCACACGCAACGCGGCTATAAGAATTCCAAGAAGACTCGGGTCGCGCGCGAGGTCGTTGGCCAGACCAAGACGATTACTTCAAGGTTGTTCCGACTGTTCGCCGGGTACGATCGCGGGCGGACGTGAGCCGGCTCTTGGACGCGGGGCAGTTCAGGCTGGGCCGGGGGTGCGGGGCGCGTGCCCCGCTTCAAAGAGGCCGCGCCCGCAGGCGCGTACCGCAATGTGCGAGCGCAGTGCGGGCCACCCCCGAAGGGCGTTCGCAGCCAGGAGGGCGCAGCCGTCAAAGGCGCAAGGGGGAATTGGCTGCCAGCCCGAAGCCGCGAAGCGGCGCCGCAGGCGCGGCTGGCGGCCAAGGAGGAATCGTGCCAGGCTGCACCAGCCCTCATGGCGTCCGCGAACGCGCCAGGCCCCGGGAGCGAGCCTCGCCCGCCGGACATACGACGGCGCCGTCTCGCCGTCCACGTCGAGGCCGCATGCGCCGTCGCGTCACCCGGAACCCGCGAAAATCAGGACGTCGAATTCAGGACCACGTTGATCGGCGGGGCAAGCAAGTCGCGCCGGCGGTGCTCACCCACTGGCCGGTGGAGAGAGTGCTCGCCGAGACAAGCGGCGTCACGAGCGTGAGCGCAAGGAATCTCATCAGGATTCCGATAAGGATCTTCAAGATCAGTTCCTTTCCATAAGCGAGTCAGACCCGGCCGTGTCGGGCTGTACAGCGTTTGAGCGGCCACACAATAGACGGCGCGTTGATCGCGTGCGGCCTTCGAGTCAGCGAGCGTGGGAATCAAACGGAAATACAACAAGTGGATCTGCGGCGTCCGCGCGTGAAGCTTGTGGTCAATGCCAGATTCGCTGGCTCTAGCTGTGAAAGTCAGACGAGGTCGCATGAAGCAGAGCCAAGTGATAGGGCGCCTCGGACGCCGCGGCGCTGAGCGTGGTCGTGTGATACGGACCGTATTGGTCGGACAGATGGGTGTACAGCTTCACGCCAGGCGCAGGCCCGTAGTGGGCGTTGACCTAGCCAATCGACGCACTCCGCCCGCCGACAGGGAACTGTTGGGCATCTGAGGACGACGTGGTGCCTTCGCCCCGGTGAGCGGCGAATGGGTGCCGATGCTGGGCGTAGATGATGGATGCCAGTCCCTGACGACACGTCTCATCGCGCACATACCAGTCGGCGATGCAGGCCAGCTGGCGGTAGGTGTAGTCCGGGCAGGCCTGGGCCGTCTTGGCCAGGCCCAGGTTGGTCGCCTCCGCCAGCAGCACCGTGTAGAGCGCTCGCGCGGTCATCTCGTCGACCTCGACCAACAGGTCGGTGATCCTGACCCAGCGGAGCAGTTCGTAGGCGCGCCGGCCAAGCTCCTCCGCCTCTCGCGGGACCGTGGTTCGCAGTGGCGTGATCGTCAGCCGCCCATTGCGCAGGCGCACATCGGGGAGTTGGTCGTTGGCCAACAGGTCGGCCACCTTCCGCATCTGCTGATCGACCCGCTCACGCTGTTGCTCGAGATAGGTCTCGCACGTGGTCTCGACGGCGACCGGAACCGGCTGGGTCTCGCGTAGTGCACGCCAGGCGGGCTGGGGCAGGAGGCACTCATCGAAGGCCGGATACTGACGGCTGCCGGCCACCCAGACATCACCCGCACGCAGTCCGATCGCGCAGGGTACTCAGGGCACGGAGCTCGTAGAAAGGGCGGTCGATGGCGCCAGTCACCGACACGACGTGCGGCTCCCAGCGGGGGGACACGAACTCGGTGGGTGCGTTCGACGGGACCCGCTTCAAGCGTTCGGAGGTATTCAGCTCCTGTCGGACGGGTTGGTCTTGTGGCGGTTTCGGAAGGGTGGGCTGGCTGGTTTATGAGACTTCCGAAGGGTGGGGAGGTGAAAGTAGCGAGGGGGATGTCTGCGGACGCCATCGCCGACGTGGTTTCTACCTACGCACGACCCTTGGGCTGGGATTTGAGCCCGCATGACTTGCGGAGGACGTTCGCCAAACTTGCTCGCAGCGGCCTGGCGCCGCTCGAGCAGATCCAGCTCGGTTCCGAACTCGACCTGGTCGACGCCGCGTGCGATCGGTTCGGCATCCGGCTGAGCAGTAGCAGTTGACAGCCAGGGACCGCATTCCGGTGAACTCGGCGGAGGCCGGAAAAGGCGCGGGAATAGCCGCATGAACCGTCCCGTGAAGTCACTCTTGGCTCACCCACGCTGGTCGCGTACCGGCGTTGCGAGAAAATGAGGTGGGCCTCGAACGGTAGCTCTCGCGAAACCACCGAGTGGAGGGCTACGCTGGCCGCGTGGCTCGAGGAGCGGGCCGGATCGGCCCACGCTGAACAACCCGCATCGCCGAAAGTCACACGAACGGCACGTTTATAGCATTGCAGCACAATCGATCCGTCGCGCCGGAGGACGCGCGGGGTGACGAATAGCGGCACGACGTTAACGCGTGGCTGGGGGAATTGATGTGAATGGCTATGTGATTGTCCTGCTCCTCGGTATTGCGTTGGCCGTATTCGGCGCTGTGCTCCTGGTCCGTTACCCGGATCGCCAAGGCGGCACGATCAAAGCGCTGAGTATCGAAGTCACCGCGCCTGGCGCCGGCGTGGTGCTCGTCGTTCTTGGTCTCGGTGCGGCGGCGTACTCGGCACCCAACCTGGGGTCCCGTGGGCCCGACAATACAGGTCCAACAGCTGCTCCGGTGGCTGCTTCGCCAGCAACGGCTACTCCGGTAGCCGGGACGCCCGTAACGCTCCCGGCTGTCATTGCGGCACCTTGCGCGTATCTGCCTGTGCGAGGTTTCGGCCTCTTGTGGAAGGACCAATCAGCCACGGTGCGGCCGCTTATTGGTTGCCCATCCGATTCTGCCGGTGAGCAAGTCGTCACCGATTACCACGCGCAGCGTTTCGAGCACGGCGTAATGCTGTCAATCGATGACCCCCGGTTTGCCTTACGGGCTAATACGATTGTCGTTCTCCTCGATGGCCCACCTGGGGCGCAGCACTACGAGATGGTGGCACCGCAGTGGGAAGACATATGGGGCGACTTTCCACCTACAGGGGCTGGGCAGCCACCGTCAGGGTTATTCGTGCCGCGTGGCCGATTCGGTAAGGCTTGGCAAGAAACCGACGGCGGTGCTCTTCGACAACGACTCGGCTGGGCCACGGACGAGCAGCGGGTCGATGGTGCTGGTTGGGATCCTGTTGACCCGAGCAAGTCGCGCAACGCTTCGGCGCAAAGGTTCGAGCGAGGAATCCTGTTCTGGATCGGCTACAAGGCTGGTACACCTGCGTACCTAGTCGACCGCTGGATCTATGTGATCGTGAACAGTGCCGCCGAGTCACCCATCGGAGACAGTCAACTCTGGATGAAATTTCCTGACATTTGGGCCGGCCTCTGAGGAGGCAAACTGAACATCGCGAGCGCGTCTAGCTTGGTGTCCATCATCGGCAGGACTGCTCCGGAATGTCACCCGCCACAGACGCGGGCCATCGTGGGCGACCAGGCCGTTGGCCTCAGCCTGAAGTGTGCGGCCCATATCGGCGCACTCCACAGCCATGCAGTTTTGATTGCCGTATGGCGTTTACAAACGAATCCCGAGGCGATCGCAGGCGGCATCGGCGAGGTCGAGCTCGGAGCCGAGATAGCGCTGGGTGGTCTGGATACTCTGGTGGCCGAGGGCGAGCTGGATCTGTTCCAGGGGCGCATGGCCGCTGCGGGCGAGCTTGGCGAACGTGCGGCGCAGGTCGTGCGGCGCCAGGTTCCAGCCGAGGGGCCGAGCATAGGAGGCCACGACGTCGGCGATGGCGTCCGATGACATCCCCCCCGCCCTCGTCTCACCCTCGTCAGTCGTCTCGTACACCAGCCACCCGCCCTTCCGAAAACGCCGCAGCACCAGCCCTGAGCTCAACCCAGCCGCAAAAGCCCAGGCATCGACGAGCGCCTTGGCCCAGCCCGGCACCGGCACCGTCCGCACGCGACGGCCCTTACCAACGATGTCGACGATGACCCAGCGGCCCTCGCGCTGCTGCAGGTGCTCGAAGGTCAGGTTGACCAGCTCGTCGCGGCGCAAGCCGCAGCCGATGAGCAGTCCCAGGGTGGCGCGATCGCGCCGGCCCATCAACGTCTCGGGCGGAGATGAAAGCAGTTTCTCGGCCTGATCGCGGGTGAGCCAGTTGCCGGCGCGCACGCCGCGGACGGGCACGCCTTTGACGCGGCCGATGGCCGCGGCGGTGGGCTGGTCGAGCAGCCCGCTCTCGCCGCACTCGTCGGCCAGGGCGCGGATGGCGCTCAGGTGTTGATTAATGGTTGACGGCGCGAGGTTTCGGCCTTCGAGGACGACGCGATAGCGCTGAACGACGAGCCGAGAGAGCCGGCCGCCGCCCTGGGAAACGTGCCAGGCGAGGAACTGGCGCAGGGCGGTGCGGTAGCCGCGGCGCGAGACGTCGGAGTGCAGGCGATTCGTGACGACGCTGATGAGCGCGTCGGCGGCGGATGGCCAGTCGGCGCCATCGGGGCGAACTTCAACGGCCAGCGCGTCAACGGCACGTGTGCCAGATACGGCGTCAAAAACTGCGCCAGTTACCGCGTCAACGTCAGCAGCGCCGTCCACCACGCGCCAACCATACCATAGCTCCTGATGATTGCCATTATCGGGAGCTATTTCTCCCTGTAGCGATTCCTGCAACGCGTAGCGATTCCACGCAACATGCAAATGTGGCCGGCTACAATGGCGGGCGGGTCCGGGCTGGTTTTGAACTCGAAACTGACTGCTCCTGCCACCGCGACGCTGTCCGTCGCCGAGGCGGCTGAGCTGCTCGGACGGCATCGCACACGCATCTACGCCCTGGGGCGCTCGGGTGATCTGGTCGCCCGGCCTGGCTCCGGCGCGGGCGACGACGAGGCCGCGCTGCGCATCGATCGCTCGAGCGTCGAACGCTGGGCAGTGGCCGGCGGGCAGCCGCGGCTGCCCGCTCACGCCGCGCAACGCCTGGGCGATCATGGGCCTGGCCAGTGGCGATCACGCTCTTTCAGAGCACTGCATCGGGTTGCTCGAGCGGCGCGAGGAGGTTTCTCGAGCCTGGGCGCGGCTGGCCCGCCAAGGT
>DATGER010000136.1:0-40890 GCA_035309865.1 Chloroflexota bacterium | reverse complement strand
CCGCCGGACTTCCGCTGTTTTCCTGAACAGCTGGACGAAGACCGCCACCTTCGACCTGAGGATCTCGGGTTCGAAGGGCTTGAAAATGTAGTCGACGGCGCTCAACGAGTAGCCGCGCGCCACGTACGCCTCGCCCTTGATCGCCGCGGTGAGGAAGATGATCGGCGTGTCGCGCGACTTCTCGCGGTCGCGCACCAGCGCGGCGGTCTCGAAGCCGTCCATGCCCGGCATGTTCACGTCCAGGAGGATGACCGCGAAGTCCTCCTGAAGGAGATGCATCAACGCCTCCGGGCCGGAGCTGGCGTGCCGCAACGTCCGCCCCTCCCCGGCGAGCACGGCCTCGAGCGCGAGCAGGTTCTTCGGTTCATCGTCGACGAGCAGCAGCTTGACCTGGGCGAGCTCCGACCTGATCTCGGTGGGCGCTCCACTCGAGACCTCGCCCCGGTTCATGCAGCCTGGTCGGTTCTGCCCAGTGCTCGAGTCAAATCCGCGAGTTGATAGGGCTTGCTCAGCACCGCCTCGACTCCGTTCGCCCGCGCCTCGCCCGGGTCGATGGCCGCGCCCCACCCGGTGGCCAGCATGAAGCGCACGTTCGGCCAGCGAGTTCTGACGGCGGCGGCGAGATCCCAGCCGTTCATGCCAGCACCCATGCCCAGATCGGACACAACGACGTCGAACGTCTGTTCGGCCAACTTTTCGAGCGCCTCCTCCCCCGACGCAGCCACGGTCACCGTGTGGCCAGACGGTTTGAGCATCCGCACGACGGCCCGGGTCATCATCGGCTCGTCGTCCACCGCCAGAACCCGCAACGGATTCGGGGCCGCCAACTGATCGGGGGCTCTCAATGGGACCATCGCGGCCGCCGCCGCATCCACCAACGGAAACGTGATGCGGACAGTTGTCCCTGCTCCCGGCGCAGAACGCAGCCCGATCTGGCCGCGATGCTGCGCGACGATCCCGAACACCATCGCCAGCCCCAGCCCGGTCCCGCTTTCACCCTTGGTGGTGAAGAAGGGCTCGAACACGCGGGCCTGGAGCTCGGCGCTCATGCCAACCCCCGTGTCAGTGACTTCGATGGTGCCCTGCCCGTCCTCCGCCATCACGGACAGGCGGATCGCACCACCCGTGGGCAGCGCATCCACGGCGTTGAAGATCACGTTGGTCATGAGTTCGCGGATCTGCGACGGGGAACCCTGAATAATCGGGTGACCCTCTGCTTCGACATCCAGCCGGATAGGTCGTCCTTCGGCCTGGGCCGCGTCTCGCCAGCGCGGCGCCGTGAGCTGCGCGGCGTCCCGCACCACCTTGCCCAGATCCACGAGCTGGCTGTCCTTTTCGGGCGCGGCTCGGGTAAATAGCAGCAGCCGTTTGACGGTTTCACCGCCGTCGAGGGCAGCCTGCGTCGTGGTGGTGATCAGGTCGTCGATCTCCGCCAGATTGGGCGGATTCTCGATCAGGGCCTCGTGGGCCAGCGCGCCGTAGCTGGCGACGAGCATCAGCGACTGGTTGAGGTCGTGCGCGATGCCGCTGGCCATCTGGCCCAGCGCCCGCAGTTTCTCCGACTGCGCCATTGCCTCTCGATTCCGTTCGGACTGCTTACGCTCGGTGATGTCCTCGGTGTGGAGCATCACCGTTTGTGGCGGCACGAACACGCAGGTGACTGCCAGATCGCGAACGGTCTCCGTGGCCCGATAGCGATAGCGCATCTCCCGCGTGATGGTTCGCTGCTCGGCCACGCATGCTCGAAGATCCAACACGACCTCCGGCTGGTGGGCGTAGCACGCGGTCGCCGTCTGTCCAACCCATGTCCGGATGTAACCCCCGGTAATGGTCTCTGACGCGTCGTTGAATTCCTGCAACACAAACTCGTCGCCGACCTGGAGCCAGGAACAGGTTGGTAGCGGGAACCCCTTGTACTGTCGGCGGAAGCGTTCTTCACTCGAACGCAAGGCCTCCTCAGCCAGTTTGCGATCGGTGATGTCCATGGAGGTGCCCGTCCCGCGCACCAGCATGCCGTCGGCGGCGTACACGGCGCGGCCTTTGTTTTCGAGCCAACGGACGGTGCCATCCGGCCAGACCGTTCGGTACGTGGTAATCGAATCGCGGTGCTCGTCCTGGGAGGCGTGCAGCTCGGTTACGAAAGCCGGCCAGTCGTCAGGATGCATCGACTGCCGTAGCGCCTCAAATGTCCCGGCGAATGTCCCGGGCGCCAGGCCGTGGAGGGCCTGCGTCTCCGTCGACCAGGTTTGGACGCCGTGAACAGGATCCCACTCCCAGGTGCCCATCTGCGCGGCTTGCAACGCCAGGCGATTGCGTTCTTCGCTCGCGCGCAATGCCTCTTCCACCAGCTTGCGGTTGGTGATGTCCACCGAGGTACCGGTCAGGTGCAGCAGGGTGCCGTCGGTCGCGAACAGCGCGCGGCATTTGACCTCGATCCAATGCAAACTGCCGTCTGGCCAGATGGTTCGATACGTAATCAGGGACTCGCGCACCTCGAGTTTCGCCGCGCGTATCGCGGTCTCGTACGCTGACAGATCGTCTGGATGGATCAGCCGTTGCAAATGCGCCCACGTGCCTTCGAAGGTTCCGGATGCAAGTCCGTGAAGCGCTTCCGTTTCGGGCGACCAGCTGCGCACATTCTGGACAACGTCCCAATCCCAGGTGCCCATGGCGGCGGCTTGCAGCGCGAGCCGATTCCGTTCTTCACTTGCCCGCAGCGCCGCCTCGGCCTGTTTCCGAGCCATGAATTCTTCTTCCGCCGCCAGCCGGGCGCCGCGGCCACGGATCCGTTCGCGCAGCGTGTCCTTCATGTGCGGTGACTCGGCGATTGCCAGCCAGGTTGGGCCGACGTCAGCCATCCAGGCCTCGAGCCCGGCCGCGGCCAGCGGCGGGCTCAGCAAGTAACCCTGTGCCACGTCGCAGCCGAGGCCGACCAGGACATCCCACGTCGCCCGATCCTCAATACCCTCGGCAACCACCTGGACCTTCAGCGCGTCAGCCAGGTCGATGATGGCCCGGACGATCGATCGCGAGCTCGGGTCGGTTGCCATGCCCTGGACGAACGACTGATCGATTTTCAATTCGTCCACTGACAGGTCCTGCAACGAGGCCAGGGATGAGTAGCCGGTGCCGAAGTCGTCGATCGACATGCGCACGCCCAGCCGGCGCAACTGCTTCAGATTTTCACCGGCTTGCACTGGATCGGCCATGAGGCTGCTTTCGGTGATCTCGAGCAGCAAGCTCACAGCTGGCACATCCCAGCGTTTGAGCAGCTCCGCGACGGTGGCGGGCAAGCGTGAGTCCTGCAGCATGTGCCTGGACAGGTTCACTGCCACGGGAATGTCCAGGCCGATACCGTGCCAGACCTGCTGTTGCCGCAGTGCCGCTTCAAGCACCCACACACTGAGCGGATTGATCAGCCCCGATCGCTCGGCCAACGGGATGAACTCACTCGGCGGCAGGAAACCCCGGTGCGGATGGCGCCAGCGCACCAGGGCTTCCACGCCAACCAGTTTCCCGTTACGCAGGTCCAGCTTGGGCTGGTAGTGCAGCAACAGCTCGTCGCGTGCGATGCCCAGTCTCAGCTCACTGAGCAACGCCAGGCGATCCGGCCGATGCTGGTCTTCGGCGGGGCTGTACATCGCGACACCTATCCCCGAGCGCTTGGCGTGGTACATGGCGATGTCCGCGCGGCGCAACAGCGTGTCCGCGTCTTGAGCGTGCTCGGGTGCCACCGCGATCCCGATGCTGGCGTCCACGTCAATCGACTGCGTGTCCAGCCTGAAGGGCGCTTCCAGGAGGCGCGACAGGTTCTGGGCCACTTGCAGGGCGCCCGGGGCGTCAGTCTCTGGGAGTAGCACGGCAAACTCGTCGCCACCGAGGCGGGCGACCAGGTCGGTTGCCCGCGCTGCGCACTTGAGGCGTTCGCCGATCTGCTTCAGCAGGTTATCGCCAACCTGGTGGCCCAGAGTGTCGTTGACATCTTTGAATCGATTCAGATCGAGCAGCAGCAGCGCGCAGGGTGCTTCGTCAGCCAGGGAGCCGCCGACGATCTTGTCCAATCGCGCATTCAACTGCACCCGGTTCGGCAGGCCAGTCAGGTTGTCGTGAAGCGCCTGGTGGCGCAGGTCGGCTTCTGCGCGCGCAACGGCGAGGTCGGCCGCCAGCGCGGCCAGCTCGGCCGCCTGACGGGATAGATCGACAAAGACGCTCACCTTGGAGCGCAGAATGTGCGGGTCGATGGGTTTGTAAATGTAGTCGATGGCGCCCAATCGGTACCCCTCCTGGCTCTGCGCCCCGGCGGGGTCGAACGCCGTCATGAAGATGATGGGCGTGGCTGCCGATCTCCGCCGCGCGCGAATCAGCGTGGCCGTTTCGAAGCCGTCGAGCTCGGGCATGCGAACGTCGAGCAGAATCACGGCAAAGTCCTGAGCGAGCAAACATTTGAGCGCGCCCCGGCCGGAACGTGCCGTCACCACCCTACAGTCGACCGTAGCCAACGCTGCCTCCAACGCGATGACATTGCGAGGTTCGTCGTCTACGAGCAGGATGCTGATTGGCCGCGCTAACGCCACTTCACCTTCGCGAGGCCGGCTGCTTCGCTATCGACCTCCAGGCTCAGTGCCGCACGCTCTGTGCCGCGACCGGCTACGCCGAGCTACCGCTCAATCCGCATCGGCCGCATTCGCCAGCGGCGCCGCCGTCGCGCGGAGCTGTTTCTTGTCAAACTTGCCGACTGAGGTCTTGGGCACCGCGTCGATGAAGCGGATCTCGTCTGGCAGCCACCACTTCGCGACGCGCGCGCTCAGATGCTGGTTGATCTCCGCGGCGGTCAGCTGATCGCGGTGCTCGGCCCGGGCGACGACATACGCGACCGGGCGCTCCTGCCAGACAGGGTGGGTGAGGCCGATGACGGCCGCCTCCGCCACCATCGGGTGGCTCATGATCGCGTTCTCGAGATCGACCGACGAGACCCATTCGCCGCCTGACTTGATCACGTCCTTGGCTCGATCGACCAGCGTGACGTAGCCGTCCAACGACACGCTCGCGACATCGCCAGTCCGCAGCCAACCGTCCGGCGTCGTCCGATCGGGGTCCGCGCCGTTGTGGTACCCGCTGGCGACCCACGGCCCACGGACCTGTACTTCGCCGAACGCGACGCCATCCCACGGCAGCGGCGCGTCGCTGCCGAGATCCACGATGCGCAACTCCACCCCGGGCTGGATGAAGCCCTGCGACAGCCGAGCGTGGAATTGTTCGGCCGCGGTGGTGTGCTGGCTGTTCGGTCGCGCAATGGTGGCCACCGGCGAGGTTTCGGTCATGCCCCAGGCGTGCAGGATCGGAATGCCGAGCTCGTCCAGCCCGCGCATCAGTCCCTCGGGCACGGCGGAGCCACCGCAGAGCATGGTGCGCACCCGTGGCAAGCGGCGACCCGTCGCGCGCAGTGTGCTCAGCAGGTTCATGCCGATCGTCGGCACACCGCCGAGGACGGTCGCCCCCTCGGCCTCGGCCATGTCGACGAACGCGTTGCCGTCGCCCACCCAGCGGTCGAGCAGGACCAACTTTGCACCGGCCATGCCGGCCGCGTACGGCAGGCCCCAGCAGTTAGCGTGGAACATGGGGACCGCCGGGAGGATGACGTCGGCTTCGGTTATCCCCATGCTGCCCACCTGCATGGCCGCCATCGTGTGCAGGAATTGCGAGCGGTGCGTATACACCACGCCCTTCGGGTTCCCGGTCGTGCCGCTCGTGTAGCACATCGCCGCCGCGGCACGTTCGTCCACGTCCGGGAATGTGTAGGCCTGCGGTTCCGCGGCGAGCAGGTGCTCGTAGTCGAGCAGGTTGCCGAGGTGATGCTCTGGGACCGCTTCGTCCGCGTCGGCCAGGACCACCATGTGCTCGACGGTCTCGAGCTTCCCCGCCAGCTTGTCGAGCACCGGGACGAGGCTGGCGTCGACGAACATGAATCGGTCAGCGCCATCGCGGATGACGAACTCCAACTGGCTCGGGAACAGACGCATGTTGAGCGTGTGCAACACCGCGCCCAGCAACGGCACCGCGTAGTACAACTCGAGATGGCGGTAGTTGTTCCAGGCCAGCGTGCCGACCCGGTCGCCGGGTCGAATGCCGAGGTTGTGGAGTGCGTTGGCCAGGCGGTAGACGCGGCGCACGAGATCGGCATACGTGTACCGATGAATGCTGTGCTCGCGCCGGGTGACGACTTGCTTGGGCCCAAAGAGTTTTTCCAGCCGCCAGAAAATGTGGTGCAGGGTGAGCGGGTAGTCCTGCATCAGGCCGGGAATCGGTGTGGTGGCGCGTTCGGCAAGCTGGCTCATGCGGTGGTGCCCCCCAGATCTGGTCGCCAGACTACCGCGCTGTCGAGACGCCGAGCAATGCCAGGGTGTCGCGCTCGAGGGCCGCCCGCAGCGCGTCCTCGGGGACCCGGGGAAGCGCGGTGCCGTCGAGGATGCGATTGACCGCCAGGGTCCCCTCGAGGGTCTCGCGTGGCGTCGCCACCGGATAGTCGCTGCCAAATACCAGCTTTTCCAGGACGTTCCACTCCGTTGCCAGCCGCAGGCCGTGGTAGAGCTGCCACGGCCGATAGAAGTTCGCCGACACATCCGCGTACACATGCGGGTGCTTGCGAATGATGGCGATGGTATCGGCGTGCCAGGGGTGGCCGATGTGCGCCATGAGGACGCGCAACTCCGGAAAGGCCATCGCCACCTCATCCATGACCAGTGGATGCGCGTACCGAAGCGGGGCGGTGCGCACCGGCGACGTGCCCTGGTGGAACAGGATCGGCAGTCCCATCCGCTCGGCGGTCGCGTACACCAGGCGAGCCTCCTGGCCGAGTGGATCGAAGCCCTGGTAATTCGGTCCGAGCTTGATGCCCCGCAGGCCGAGGTCGCTCACGCAACGCGTCATCTCCGCCACGACGTCGCCTTCCTCTGGATGGACGGACATGAAGCCGACGAGTTTGTCCGGGTACGCGCGGGCGAATGCCGCGGTATCGGCGTTGACGTCGCCCGGGTCGCCTTTGTAACGAATGCCGAAGACGCACGCGCGGTCGACCGTCTGCATCGCGGCCATGTAGTCGGCCCAGCTCACGGCGGATTCGACCACACGATCCGGCCGAAACTGAGCGTTCGGCTGGCGTTGGTCAGCCGGTACCGCGTCACGGTGGGTCGGCGTGTGGGTGTGCAGGTCGACGAGCATGTCAGGCTCCTTCCGTAGTCCGTACGACGACGTCCGGCCGCGCCAGGAACTCCGGTCGCAAGCACGTGCCCAGGCCCGGGCCGTCCGGCGCCGAAACGAACCCATCGGCAATCGCTGGCAGGACGGTCACGACCTCCTCGTACCAACCACCTTTGTAGTACGCGCGCACGCCCTCCTGGATCATCGCGTTGGGCAGCGACTGGCACAGGTGGGTGCCGGCGATGAAGGTGATCGGCCCGGTGCAATCGTGCGGTGCGAACGGCCGGTGGTAGGTCTCGGCCATCTTCCCGATCGCGTGACCCTCCGAAATGCCGCCGACCCAGCCGGTATCGAGCATGACGATCCCGATCGCGTCCTTGTCGAGCATCTGGCGAAAGGCGGCGCGATTGGTCATGGTCTCCGACGCCGTCGTCGGCACGCGCGTACTGTGCGCGAACTGCGCCAACGCCTCGGGACTGTCCATCTGGATCGGGTCCTCATACCACAGCGGCTGGATGTCCTCGAGCGCTTCGGCAATCCGAATGGCGCACGGTAAGTTCCAGCGCGAGTGCAACTCGACCGCGATCTCCATCTGCATGCCCACCGCGTCGCGGATCTGGCGGAACGGCTTGACCGCCTGTTCCAGCTGCAGCGGCGTGATGTGCTGGCCGTTGGTGGCATCGGCGAACTGGTCGAATGGCCAGATCTTCATGGCCGTGATGCCCATCTCGAGCAACTCCCGGGCGAGCTGGCCGGCCTGCCCGCGTTCGAGCCACTTGAGCAGGTCTTCAAACGGACCTTCGTGCTCGCCCACGCCCCAACTCTCCGCGAAACTCCCGCCCGGTCGGTGCGCCTTGAAGATGTTGTAGCCGTAGCCGGCGCAGGTGTTGTAGATCCGAATGCTGTCGCGGACCGGACCACCCAGGCAGCGATAGATCGGCAGGTTGACACTCTGACCGAGCAGGTCCCACAGGGCGACGTCGATCGCCGAGAGACCTCGCGCTTCGGCGCCGATCGCTCGAAACGCCATGCCCTGGCCCAGCGCATGCGCGTGGCGCGCGACCTCGCGTGGATCCTTGCCCAGTAAATAGGGCGCCGCGGTTTGATGGATGTACGCCGCGGCGGCATCAGCTCCAAAGAAGGTCTCGCCCAGACCCGTCAGCCCTTCGTCGGTGTGCAGCTGCAGCCACACCAGGTTCGGGTAGGTCGGGGTCTGCAGGGTCTCGACGCGATTGATACGCATGGGCTTGTCGAATGTCAGGCTGGCACGCTGCCGCAAAAGCTGTCAAACGTGTGCTACCGTCGAGCGATGGCAACGCCGTTCAAAGTACTGGCCGTCGATGGCGGCGGGATTCGAGGGATCATTCCGGCGCTGGTGCTCGCGGAGATCGAGCGTCGCACCCAACGCCCGACCTGCGAGCTCTTCGACCTCGTGTCAGGCACCTCGACTGGCGGCATTATTGCGCTCGGCCTGGTCAAACCCGGGCCCGACGGGAAGGTCCAGAAATCCGCCGCGGACATCGTCAACATCTACGTTCAGACGGGATCCAGGATCTTTCCCCAGACGTTCCTGCAGGGTTTGCACGTCGGGTTGGTCCGCGGCGCGAAGTACGACGCCGCGGGCCTGGAGTCCGTGTTGAAGGATCAGTTCGGCGACACCCGTCTCAAGGAGGCGCTCACACCGGCGCTCATCCCGTCGCACGATATCGGCAAGCAAATGCCGATGTTCTTCAAGAGCGAGAAGGCAAAGGCCAACCCCGACGCCGACTTCGCCATGCGCGATGTCGTCCGCGCCACCACGGCGGCGCCGACGTACTTTACGCCGACCCAGATCCAGCCCGGCGACGCATCAACCACCTATGCGCTGGTCGATGGGGGGATCGACGCCGGTAATCCGGCGATGTGTGCCTACGCCGAAGCGATCAAGTTGGGCGCCGCGGCCGGCTCGATCTTGATAGTCTCACTCGGGACCGGTGAGCAGGGCTGGTCGCTCGACTACGCGCAGGCCTCACAGTGGGGTGCCGTGGAGTGGGCGCCCAACCTCATCGGGATGGTCATGGACGGCTCCAACATAACGGTTGACTATCAGTTGCGACAGATCGTGCAAACCGCCGTCCCGCCGCAGATGTACTACCGCTTTCAAGTGACCCTGGATGGCTCAACCGGCGGCATCGACGACGCGAGCGACGCCAACCTGAAGCACCTGACCGACCAGACGCAAGCCTACCTCAACCAGCCGGATGTCCAGGATTCGCTGAGCCAACTGTGCGCGCAACTCACGCCGGCGGATCCTCAACCGATCGCGGCAGCCGGATGACGATCGTCGTGCCCTGGCCGGGCGTCGAGGTCAGCTGAACCGAGCCGCCCAGCCCATCGCGCACCAGGCCGCGGACGATGGCCAGGCCCAGGCCGGTGCCGCCGAGCGCGCGCCCGGTGGTGAAGGCCGGATCGAACACGCGGGGCACATCCTCAGGAGCGATGCCGCGGCCAAAATCTCGCAGCGTCAGCACAAATCCACCGCCCGCGGCGACGTCGTCCGCGGCGATGCCAAGTTCCACTTCACCGCCGGCGCCGGCGGGGTACGCGTGGCGTTGGACGTTTGTCAGCAGGTTCAGGAGCACCTGCGCCAGCCGGCCGCGATAGCCGATCCAGGTGGGCCTACCCGGCCCGGCGATGTGGTTCCGGACGACGATGTGCAGACCCGCCGCGCGGGCGCTGATACTGAACAGCTCGACGACTTCGCCCACCACCGCGACCAGATCGAGCGATTCGCGGGTATCGCTGATCTGGCTGGCCGACAGCGTCTTGAACTCCTCGAGCAGACGGTGGGCGCGTTCGAGATTGCGCTCGATCAGGGCGCTCGCGTCGTCGGCGTCCTTCAGATTGCCCGTCGCCATTCGGTTTCTGAGCAAGCTGGCGGCGGAGCGAACGACTGCCAGGGGCGTGTTGATCTGGTCGGCGACGCCGGCCACCATTTCGATCAACGCCCGGTGGCGCGCCAGTTCCATATCCGCACGCAGGACGCGTTGCCGCAACTCCTGGTCAACCGCTCGCGCGGCGCTGGCGCGGACCGTACGCGTCAGGTTCTCGAGCACCGACGACAGCAGGCCAGGGCTGGACCGCAGCAGTTGGATGAACACCGGGCGGGTGAGCGCGAACAACTCCGCCGGATTGAGACTGATCACCGTCGCTGAACGAGGGCCACCGTCAAGGAGCGCCACCTCGCCAACAAAGTCGCCTGGCCCGATGGTCGCCAATTCGAGCTCGTCGCCCCCCGAGTCGGTGACGTACACCCGCAGCGCGCCTTTGAGCACCACGAACAAACGGTCGGCGGGATCACCCTGATGGAACAGGGCGTCGCCGGCTGCCAGCCGACAGCGCTCCCCGGCGGCGAGCACCGACTCCAGCTCAGCTGGACGAAGGCGCGAAAAGAGTGGGACTGCCTGGACCGCCCGGGCAGTCGAATCGTTGGCGGTCAGGCTTAGAGTATCGATCTTCAGGGCGACGTCGTCATGCCCGCGGCGTCCCACTTGCTGAGGTCAGGCAGTGTGTGAGCGCGTGGACCGCCGTCGCGGACAGCGGATGGCGGGCTTCGCGGTTCGCGTAGAAGATTGCACGCGCGGGTGTGCTGGCCTCGTCCAGTACGCAGATGCCGCCAAGCTGCAGATATCGCGCGTAGAAGTCGCGCGCATCTTTGAGTCCGCGGCGGACAAAGAACGCGTCGTCTTTTCGGTCGGTGTGCAGCTTGAGCAGCCGCACGGTCTCGATGAGACTATCGGCGTTCAGCGCGAGCCCGCGCGCCACGATCACCACCGCATTGGGCGTGTCGCCGGGCAGTTGGCGAAGCTTGCCGGTCACCACGTTCGCCAGGCGCGCAACACTCGAGTCTGGCTCGCGGCTGGCAGACTCGGAGACTCCCTCTCCCTCTGGCAGCGAGCGGGGATGCAGGCCCCTGTCGGCATCGCCGGTGGTGCGAACGCGGGTCACTTCGAGGTTGAGGCGCTCGTTGGCACGGAAGGTCAGCGTAAGGTCGGGGCCGAGCCGACGTGCGCCGTACGCCTCGAAGGCAAGCTCGAAGCGACGGTCGGCGGCGATCAGGTAGGCGACGAGCAACTCAGCCCGCACGTCCAGGCGATGCTCCTCGTCGTCAGTGCTCAGCTTCTTGCGCACCTTGTCCTGGTTCGTCGTAAGAAAAGCTCTGAAGCGCGGACTGTTCTCGATCCAGTGCGCCAACTCGGACTGGAATCCCGGGCGGCAACGCTGCGCGACATAGAGCACGAGTTGATCCGTCTTTTTCGACCAGCGCGGCGGGCGGCGCGACGTCGTCACTGCCTGCAGGATAGAGTTGAGGGATGGCCGCGGTCCTGTCGCTCAACATCGGGCAGCGCAGACCGATTGCCGCCAAGTCCGGATGGACGGGTATCGACAAGCTCCCTTCGACTGGAGCGGTGGCCGTCCGCGCACCTGGACCCAGAGGCACCGGCGCTGGGGGCATCGTCGGCGACGCTATCTGCGACACCGAGAACCACGGCGGCGACGATCAGGCCCTGTACGCGTACGCCCGCGAGGACCTCGACGGGTGGCAGCGTGAGCTCGGCCAACCGCTCAGGTCAGGGTCCTTCGGCGAGAACCTGACAACGCTCGGCGTCGACGCCAGCGGGGCGCTGATCGGCGAGCAGTGGCGGATCGGCCAGGACGTGCTGCTGCAGGTCACTTCGCCGCGGATCCCGTGTGTGACCTTCGCCGCGTGGATGCGCGACCGCGGCTGGCTGAAGAAGTTCACCCAGCGCGCCGTCCCGGGCGCGTACTTGCGGGTCCTGACCTCGGGGACGATCCAGGCCGGTGACCCGATCTCCATCGAATTCCGGCCACCGCACCGCGTCACGATCGGGGTGACGTTCCGGGCGCTCACGCTCGAGCCGGAGTTGCTACCCACGCTGCTCGACGCCAGCGATTACCTGGGCGACGACATTCTCCACCGCGCCCGCAATCGACAGCCGTTCGATCTCTTCCCGGTCGCGTCCTCGGCGTAACTGACGGCTTCACAGGCCTCGGTCTCTCGAACGCGTCGGGGTACAGAGCCAGGTGGCTGCTCGAGACCCCGAGCCGACCGACACGCTGATGCTGGCATCCCCTTCGGGAGTCTACTAAGGGTCGCTTGTCAGCGCGGACCGGATGCCACGGTTCAAACGTGGACAGGCGGGTCGGCGCCGGGCGCCGCAGCCGAATCAGCGCTCGGGGCAGCGCGCCTCGCCAATCCAGCACCACGACGCTGGCCTCACTCGCGCCGACCTGGTCGACCAGTCCCTCGGCGCTCGCGCACTCGCCCAAGGCCGACACCGTCGCTGCCCAGTACCTGGTGAGCCTGGACCACCAGATAGGCCAGGATCTCGTCGGCGCTCAGCCGGCGATTGGCGTCCCGGCGAGGTGGCGACCATACCCGGCGGCCAAGAGAGCAGGAAGAGTGGGCGTATTTAGCGGTTAAACAGCCACCACACGGCCGCGACGACGGCCACTACCACCAGCAGAACGAGGATGCCGCCGGGTGACGCCAGCGCGCCGCCTCCGCCGCCACCGCCAAAGCTCACCATTGGTGCTCATTGTTCTACAGACGACCCATCACATGCCAGATAGGCCCGCTCGCCAGAGTGCATCAGTGCACGAGCCGGTCGGTCACGCGCCGAACGAGCTCCGAGGCCGCCATGCCCAGCGCGGCGCCGGTCGCCACGTCCCCGGGGTAGTGCGCGCCGACCAGGACCCGGCTGTAGCCAAGCGTCGCCGCGCCACCGAAGAACAGCGGTCGCAGGCGTGGCCAGTAGCGGCTCAGAATCCACGCCGCGGCGAAGGCGGCGGCGGTGTGGCCGCTCGGAAACGACCAGCTGCCGGGTTCTTTGCCCACCACGAGCGCGCGCACCACGTCGATGAACGGGCGTCGGCGGCGGAAGTACGCCTTGATGGGGTACTCCGTAATCCAGGTGGACACCAGCACGCTCGGAACAATCGAACGCAAGGCTCGCCCGCTGCCGCGCACGTGGCAGAGATTGGCCAACAGCGTCCCGGCGATCCAGATCCACCCACCCGTGGTGGCGAGCGTCACGACCTGGAGCACGTCGTCGAGCAGCCGCGGGCGAGCTTGCCCGTTGATCTCGAGATACACGCGGGCGTCAAACGCCTGGAAGGGGCCCATGCGGCGGAGGACCGCCTGGCGGAGAAGTGACCGTCCGCGGCGCCGGCTCGGTGGGCTGGGTGTCCCGCCGTGGTCGGTCCCAACGGCTTCTTGCGCCGCTTGCACCACCGCTGGCGCTTCGGGTGTCGGGGCGACGGCCTGCGCCGCGGTCTCAACCAGTGCGTCTGCCGCGCCGGCGGGCTGCGGCGGCGCGGCGCGCTCAGCGTGTTCGACGTCGGTGGGCGCCGACCCGGGGGCAGCGGCCGCGTGCTCGCCTGCCTCAGCCTCGGTCTGCGCCGCGGCCAACTGCTCGGCGCGCTGAATGACCGCCTCGGCGTCCTCGAGCGTTGTGACGCGCTCGAGCTCCTGCTCGATGACACTCCTGACTCGCCCGCGGGTCGATGCGTCGGGCGGCGGAGGCGTGGTCATCGCCAGTCAGTCTTCGCAAGCTTCAGGCCAGGGCTGGTCCGGCTCTTGCCTATCAGTCGTGCGTGCGAAAGGAGGCACCGCCGTTATGGGCGATCGAATGGACGAACTCAAAGGCAGCGTCAAGCAAGGCGCCGGCAAACTCACCGGCGACGAGGATCTCGAGGCCGCCGGCCAGGCCGAGCACGACGTAGCGCACGCCAAGCGGCACGCCAAGGGTGTTGGCAATCAACTCAAAGGCACCGCCGAGGAAGGTGTCGGCAAGCTCACCGGCGACGAGGAAACCCGCGCCCGCGGCGCAGCCGACCGCCTCAAAGGCGACGTCCAGCGCACCGGCTAGCGACGAGCTCCCCGGGCGGCGCCAGGACTCTATCCGCATCGCTGCGCTCGTTCCTTTGTCAGCGGGAAGACCGTGTTCTTCCAAATGACCGCAAGGAGCCGCGCAGCGGCGGGTAGGGCCTGGCGTCTCAAATCGAGCAAGGCATGCAGCCTGCACGTGCATCCCCCGCTTACTCCCTGTGAGTGGAAACTCACCGGTCTGCTGATGGCTCGCAAGCAGCCGCGCAGCGGCGGGTAGGGCCTGGCGTCTCAAATCGAGAAATACTTCTCGAAGCCTGGGTTCCACCCCTCGGGCGTGTATTCGTTCGTTGCCCGATCCAGGCGGTATTTGCCAGCGTAGTGGCCGTCGGCGATCGCCTTGAGCGCCTCGACCAGGCTGTCGACGTCTGCCGGCGAGTTGTAGAGCGCGAGGCTCGCGCGCGTCGCCCCCGGCACTGCGAACTTTTCGTGCTGCAGGATCTGCTGTTCCAGCGAGGCCATGTCCGCTGGCGACACGCCCAGCAGATGCGCCATGCCTGGGTGCGCGCAAAAGCACCCCGCCCGGACGCCGATCGCCCACTCGTAGCTCAGAATGGCCGCGACCAGCGTGTGCGAGATCGCCGGCAACACAAAACTCATCACCCCCACCCGGGCAGTCGTCGTTTGCGGCCCGAGCACCCGCAGGCCTGGCACCTCGGCCAGTCGCCCCAGCGCGTAGTCCGTCAAAGCCTGCTCGTGCCGGGCCACGTTGGCCATGCCGAGCTGCGTCAGCTTTTCGATCGCCGCGTACAGCGCCACGACGCCGATGACGTTTGGAGAGCCCGCTTCTTCGCGCTCGGGAACTTCAGTCCAGACGACGTTCTCGAGCGTCACCAGGTCGACGATGCCACCCCCGAGCTGATCGGGGAGGCCGTGAAACGCACCGCGCGGAGCGACGAGCACACCCGCGCCATACGGCGCGTACAGCTTGTGGGCGGAGAACACGAGGAAGTCGATCGCGTCGTCGGGCCCGCTGCCACACATATTGACCGGCTGGTGCGGCACGAGCTGCGCGCCGTCGACCAGCAGCCGCGCGCCATAGCGGTGCGCCAGACGCGCGATGGCGTGGATGGGCGGCGTGTAGCCAGTGACGTTATACGCCCCCGCCACCGCCACCAACCGCGGCCGGTCGGTCGGGGCCGCGGCGAGCTGGCGTTCCAGATCCTCCATGTCGAGGCTGCCTTCGGCATCGGTCGCGATGAACCGCACTCCGCCACCGGCCCAGACTCGCCAGGGGAGCATGTTCGCGTGGTGCTCCATGATCGTCGTGTACACCAGCGTGCCGTCGGCGCCGAGCACGTGCGAGAGTTTGTTGAGCGCCTCGGTGGTGTTTTTCACGAACACCACCACGTGCGATTCGGTGTCGGTGCCAACGAACCGCGCTACGGCTGCGCGCGCAGCCTCGAACACGTGCGTGCTGAGCTGGCTCTTGAAGCCCGTCCCGCGATGCACGCTCGCATACCACGGGGCGAACCGATTGATCGCATCCTGCGCCGCCACGAACGGCGGCGCGCTGGCCGCATTGTCGAGGTTCACGTAGCGGCGGAGCGTCCCATCGAGCAGCGGCACGCGCTCGTCCAGACCGACAATCTCCTCCGGCCACCCAGTCAGGAGCCCCTCCCCCTCCGCTCCCTCGACCACGTCGACCATCCCGGCGATCATACGGGCTACTTAACTGCCGCGGCCACGCCACCCGTGTAGGATCCCGCCTCATGGCGGCATTCTCCGTTACGGCTATGGGCCAAGACTTGCCTCACCTCACCGCGGGCCTGCGACCCCTGATCAACCGGGTCGCGGCGATCCGCGCCAGCGTGCACACCAAACTCCTGGCCGGCTTCCTCTGTGGCGCCGTGCTGCTGGTCGCGATGGCCGGCCTCAGCGTCGCCGTTATCAACCACATGGCCGATCGCGTCGCCGAGATCAACCTGGCCCAGGACCGCCTGGACAGCATCCGCGCGATGCAGTACGTCGTGATCGCCCAGAGCCACTATCGGGCCATGTCGCTGATGACCCACGACGAGACCAATGTCGCCAACGTCGCCAACGCCAAAGCGGATTTTCTCACCCAACTGGACACGCTCGATGCGATCACCCGACCAGATGAGCGCGGCGTGCTGGCCCGCATTCGCGAGATCAATCAGCGCTACACCGCTTCCGGCGAACAGGTGCTGGCCCTGTACCGGTCGGGCCAGGACGCCGAAGCCATGCAGATGCACCTGTTGCAAGAGCATCCCATTTCCCATGAGATCGACGCCGCGACCGCCGTCCTCCTGAACGGCGCCGTCCACCAGATGGATGTCAGCCAGGCGGCTTTCGACTCCGATCAACACCTGTTCACCTGGCTGGTCATCGGCTTCTCAGCACTCGCGCTGCTCACCGCGCTGATGTTGGGCTTCGTCCTGTCCTGGTCGTTCCTTCTCCCTCTGCGCACCGTTCATGGTGCGCTCGCCCGTATGGCCGTGGGGCGCTTCGACGAGCACGTCGACCTGCCCAACCAGGATGAATTCGGCGAGCTGGGACGCAATGTGAACGCCACCAGCCAGGAGCTGGCCGACCTGTACGGGCAGCTCGAAGGCCTCAACCTGCGGCTGCGCGGCACCAATTCGGAGCTGCTGGCCCAGCTCCAGACCCAGGTTGAAGAGCTGGAGCGCTCGCGCGGCATGATCACTGAGGCCGAAGAGCGGCTCCGCCGCGAGCTGTCCGAGGTGCTCCACAGCCGTGTCCAGAATCGATTGCTCATGGTCTGGTACCGCCTCGAAGAATGCCAGGACCTCCTCGAGCACGACCCGGCCGCTGCCGGTCGACTGATCGCGGAGGTACGCGATCAACTGGACGAGATCCGCGAAAAGGACGTGCGCGAGCTCAGCCATCGTCTGCACCCGTCGATCATTCGGGCGGGCCTGCTACCGGCGCTGGAAACCCTGGCTGACGAGATGCCGCGGCTGGAGGTCGCGATTGTCCCAGACGCCGACGTCGAAGCCCTGGACCACGGGCACAACGGCATCTCCGAAACGGTGCGTCTGACCGCCTACCGGGTGGTGGAGGAAGCGCTCGGCAACGTCGCCAAACACGCGCACACCACGCGCGTCGAAGTGGCGCTGCACATGGTCGACGGCCATCTGTCGATCCGAGTGCATGACGCCGGCCGCGGCTTTGACCCACATACGCTCCGCGCGGGCCTGGGGTTGGGCAGCATCGCCGCGCGCGTCGAACGCATGCGCGGTCTATGGACCATCAGCAGCACCGTGGGCCAGGGCACCAACCTGTCGGTGCTACTGCCGTGCGGCATCGAGTAGCCGCAAGACGGCTTCGGCCGTCAGGTGTCGCTTGGCCAGAAACGCGGCGCCGATGCCGGTGGCGGCGGCGCAGTAGCCACTCTGGCTCGACGCACTGGTCAGGATAATCCGCACCCCCGGCGCAACGGCGCGGAGCCGGCGGGCTGTCTCGAACCCATCGAGCCCGGGCATCTCCACGTCCACCAGGACGGCTTCCGGGCCAGGTGCCAGCCCGAGCACCAGGGCCACCGCCGCTTCGCCACTGGTGGCCTCGCCGACGACGGTCAGTGCTTCATCCCGCGTCAGCCTCGCGCGCGCGATCTCGAGGAACTCCGGCTGATCGTCCACGAGCACGAGCGTGCGCGGCGCTGGCATCACGTGATGCCGCCCGAGACTCGAGACGTGACGCGACTCTCGCGGAGATACGTCAGCACCGCGCTGACGCGCGGGTGGACGGTCGGATCGAGACCGCGGCGATCGATACCCAACTCCCCATAAATCGCCGTGAGCTGGTTTTCAACTGACTTTTCGGCCAGCACGAGCCGGTCGGCGATCGCCGCGTTGGTGAGGCCCTGGGCGAGCAGGTCGACGATGTCCCGCTGGCGCGGCGTCAATCGCGCGAGCGGCCCGCCAGGCTTGGGCCCCATCGCCGCGACGACCGTCGGGTCCAGCATGACCGTGCCGTCGGCGGCGCCCTCCACCGCGCGGTTGAGGGTCTCGATGTCTGAAACGGACTTCTTGAGCAGGTACGACCAGCCACTGGTGGCCTCGCGGGGCAGCGCCCCAAGAAACCGCGGGTCGGCGTGATTGGACAGGATGACAATCCCGAGCCGTGGCAGCCGCTGGCGCAGTGCGAGGCCCACGTCAATGCCGTCCATGCGGCCCGGCATCTCGATGTCGAGCGTCACCACGTCGGGGGCGACCTCGGGCAGGCGCTGGAGCGCCGACGCGCCGTCGGCGTAGGCGCCAACGACCTCGAAGCCCGGGTGACGCCGCAGATGGTTCTCTAGCAACCCCCGAAACAACGGCTCGTCCTCGACGATGGCGATCTTGACCTGGGCCACGGGTGCCTATCGTAGTGGTATTCGGCCGCGGGAATCAGGGGGCTACCCCCTCGCTCGGGTCCACGACGAACAGCTTTTGCACACCGTGGCTTCCCGGTTCGGTGACGTAGACGTTGCCCAATGGTTGTCCAAAGCAACGGAGACCTGGCATCAGTCCTACAGGAACTCCCTCGAGTATCGGACCGACTTCCGGCCGTACCACACACACAAGCCAGGTTTCGAGTCGGCCAGATGGGCTCGAGTGCGACTCGGGCCCACCTCGTTATTCGATCTTGAGAACCTTTCCGTTCTGACCAAGATACACGATGTATCCGACACTCTGGCCGCCGCCGTCGAGCGCGTAGTACACCATCGTGCCGCCGGCGGGGGAGTGATAGTCGCCGACGCGGGCGAGCTTATCGACGCTCGGCATGCGCGAGGTCTGCATCTGCTGCGTGAAAGCCTGCTCGGTGACCCGCTGTTGGAAGGTCGGGTCCATGCACTGATACGCCTGTTGCGCGGCGGTTGGCGACTTGTCGGCGATGGCCGCCATCGCCGTGTCGGCACAGTCGCCGTTGTTCCCCTGAGAAGCGGCCGCAAACGACGTGGGCAGCGCGCCCGACCAGGTCATCGCAACGTAGCCGCCGAGGGCGGCCGAGACGAAGGCGGCCAACAGGACGCCGCCGCGATGGCGCCACAAGCCGACGCCCGCTCGCACGGCGACGCGGCGAAGCAAATGTGGCGTGCTTGCTTGAGTGCTCATTGACTCAGTGTCGCTGCTCGACGTTAAGCGGGGGCTAAGCCTTTGGCAGCAGTCTGCTAAGGCGGGGCCCGGGCGGCCGGTCTGGCACGGCCTGTGCGTGCTGCGCGGCCACACTATGCAGCATCATCGTCATACGGGCCGCGTCGCGCTGTTGGCCTGCCTGGCCCTGGCGCTTGGCGGGGCGTGTAACAGTGCGCCAAGCGGGCCAACTGCAGTGGCAACGCCGACCTCGCCACCAGTCGTGCCAACCCCCGAGCCAACCGCCGCACCAACAGTTGAAGCCGCGGTCCCCGTTGCGACGCCCGCCGCGCCCCGACAACCGGGCGGTCTGCGTTCACTCTTGCCACTGTCCGGTGAGTACGCCGTCACCGGCAATCTCGACGACCGCACGCTATCGGTGGTCCCGATTGGCCCGGCAATGGTCGCCGGGACCGTGCAACTCGACCTCGCCCCGCAATCGGTGGGTGCCGCGCCGAACTCGGACACCGTCCTCGCCGCGGACGGTGCGCACGCCGTGGCCGTGGCCAGCCTGAACGCCACCACCGAGTCGGCGTCGATTGACGTCAGTTCGGGATCCGATCAGATCGCGGGGCCTCCGCCGAGCGCGATCGGTGGACCGCTGCTGGTGGTCACCGCGGACAACACGATTCGATCGCTGGATCCCACGACGCACGCGCTGGGTGCGCCGCTCCAACTCGGCGCCGGACCGCACGCGGTCAGCGTCGCCACCCACGGCGCGCTCGGTGGACCGGCGATCTACGTCACCAACGCCGGTGACGGAACCGTCACCGTGCTCGACCAGCAGGCCAGTACCGTCCAGGGGACGATTAGCGTGGGCGGTCACCCGATCGGCGCGGTCAGGACCATTGACGGTCGACTCTGGATCGCCGATGGCGATGCGGGCACGGCGACCATGCTGGACCCGAGTAGCGGGCAAACGCTCCAGACGGTGGCGGTGGGTCCGCACCTGACTGGCCTGGCGGCGACACCGGATGGGCATTACCTGGCCCTTTCATCGAGCGATCCCGACACCGCGCTCTCCGTCGTGGACCTGTTTGCCGGCTTCGCCGGAACGCTGAGCAGCGACGCCCAAGTACGCCACCTGAGCGTGCCGAGCGGCGTGCTCGCCCTGGCCACTGGCGCCGAAATCAGTCGCGCCTATGCGACGACCGGGGACGGCCACCTGCTGTACTGGGATCTGGACTCGAACACGATCTCGCAAACGATCGCCGTCGGCCGCAAACCCACCGGCCTGGCCCTGGGCCTGGTGGAGCCCGTGGGCTCATCGGTCGTCACCGATGGCGGCCCCACCGGCGGAACCGGCGGCACGACCGCGACGAGCCCAGGCACCGCCGGCACCGGCACCAGCGCACCAGGCCCCGGCACCAGCTCGGCCACGAACAGCACCGGCACCATCACGAGCCCAGCAGGCACCGGCACGGGCACTAGCGGCACCACTTCGACGAGCCCGAGCTCCAGCGCCAGCTCGCCAGGCACCGGGGCCTCCGGCGTCCCAGCTACCACCACGAGCCCTGGCGCTAGCACGGCCACGAACGGCACCAGTGCCACCAGCAGCACGGGCACGAACGGCACCGGCGGCACCGGCGCCACCAGCAGCACGGGCACGAACGGCACCGGCGGCACCGGCGCTACCACCAGCACAACGGGCGCGGGCACCGGCGTCAGCGGCACCACTTCGACGAGCCCGAGCTCCAGCACCAGCTCGCCAGGCACCGGGGCCTCTGGCGTCCCAGGTAGCACCACGAGCCCTGGCGCTAGCACGGGCACGAACGGCACCAGCACCACCGGAACCAATAGCAGCCCTGGCACTGGTGCCGGTACCGGAACCACCGTCACGGGCACTGGCGCGACCGCGGGCGCGGGTACTTCTGGCCCGTCGAGCACCAGTCCAGGCACCGCCGGCACGGGCATAGGCACGAGCACCGGCGGCGGGGGTTCCGCCGCCCCTGGCGCCAGCACGGGCACCACCGGCAATGGACCTGGCACCTCCGCAAGCACGACGGGCGTTGGCGGTACGGGCGCTGCCGGCACCGGCACGGGGACTGGAACCACTGGCGGCGCGCCTGGCGCTGGCGGCACAGGTGGCACCGGGAACAGCGCCGGCGCCTCGGGCAATGGCACCGGCGCAACCGCCCCCGGCCGCACCGGGCCCAGCACGGGCGCCCCGGGCACTGGCACCGGCGCCCCCGGCGGAACCAGCCCATAACCTGGGCGTCGTTTCCGTCTCCTCGCGGTCGAAGGCGTCGTCCGTCCCGAACTCAGGATTCGGACCCACTCGGAGAGACATCCTGGCACGGCCCGCCCCACGTACGACCCCACCGCAGCGGTCCGTCGGCCGGAGCGCATCGGCCCGCCCCAATCTTTTCCCAAACCGTGCTTGTCAGCCGCGCGCCGCGGCCGTGCACTCAGATGTTCTAGCCTGTCCCCAGGATGGCGGCCACGACCTCGACCTACGCCGACAGCATGGCGCGGATAAACGCGCTCTGTACGTACGAGGCCGCCAATCCGCGAATCAACCCTGAGTGCGCGTCGATCGTCATGGAGCACGGCCGACGCACCCGGCGGTCAATCGTCTGCATGCACGGCATCACCAGCAGCCCCGTCCAGTTCCGCGACCTCGGCGCGCTGTTCTTCGAACGCGGTTACAACGTGCTCATCCTGCGTATGCCGCGGCACGGTTACCGGGATCGCCTCACCCACGCTCAGTCCAGGCTCAAGGTTGCGGACTACCAGGCGTACGTCACCGAAGCCACCGAGATTGGCCGCGGCCTGGGCGAGCACCTCACCGTCGCCGGCCTGTCAGTGAGCGGGGTCCTGGCCGCGTGGGTCGCGCAGACGCGAGCGGACCTCGACCTGGCGGTGCCCATCGCGCCATCGTTCGCGCCACGCGACGTGCCGCCGCTGTTGATCCCTGGCCTCATCGAGGTGCTGCGCCGTCTCCCGAATCTGCTCGTCCCGTGGGACTTTCGCAGACCCGTGCCCGTGGCGCCCGGCTGCAGTTACCCGCGCTTTTCGACCCACGCGGTGGCCGAAGCATTCCGGCTCGGCGCGGAGGTCCTCCAGGCCGCCACCCGTACTCCGCCAGCCGCGCGATCCATTCTCGTGGTCACCAACCCGGGCGACATGGCCGTCAACGACCCCGCGACGCGGACCGTCGTCCGCCAGTGGCGCATCCACGCCGACCGGACAAAGATCCGCGAATATGTCTTCGGCCCGGAACTGCAGAACATGCACGACATCATCGGCCCCTACCAACCGAACGCGCGCGTCGACTACGTCTACCCCATCCTGCTCGACCTCATCGATTCGAGCGCTTAGCGCCCGGCCCGCCCGTAAAGCGTGTGCGGCCACTCCCTCTGCTCCGGAGTGTCCCAATCAGGATCACGTTCGGCGCCAACGCGGTCCAGGCGGGCAAAGCACGAGCCGTAGCCAGCTGAAACGGATCCGGCAGCCACGATTCAGCCGCCCGGTGAACGGCCCACCCGGCGGACTTGAGTCGTTCGAACACGCAGGCCAGGTTTGCGTTCGCTACCTCGCGCACCAAACGAAGCGGCGCTGACCCGGTTGCGCCGGCCATCTACGCTGAAGCTACGCCATGCTGGGAAACCGCTGGACCTGATCGGCGAATGCCTGAGCTCTTCAAACTGGCGACGCTCGACACGTCGCCTCTGCGGCATCGTGACTTCCGACTCCTGTTCTGGGGCCAGCTCGTGTCGTTTCTCGGCAGCCAGATCACGTATGTGGCTGTGCCGTACCAGGTCTACGAGTTGACCCACAGCCCGCTCGTCGTCGGGCTGCTCGGGATCGCGGAACTGGTGCCGGTCCTGGCGCTCTCGATGCTCGGCGGCGCAATCGCCGGACGCTCGCGACCGGCGCGCGGTCATCCTGGTTACCGAAGTCATTTTCACGCTTCTCTCGGCGCTGCTGCTCGTCAATGCGCTGCTGCCCGAGCCGCTGTTGTGGGTCATCTTTGGCCTCGCTGGAGCCCAAGCGGGGCTGTTCGCGCTGCAGCGGCCGTCGATGGCGGCTCTGGAACCCCGGCTCGTCGAACGCTCTGAGCTGACGGCCATGGGGGCGCTCAGCATCGTGCGCGGCACGGTTGGCATGCTCATCGGACGGGCTATCGGTGGCGTGCTCATCGTGCTGGTGGGCTTGCCAGCCACGTACGGCGTGGACGTCGTGAGCTTCGCGGCGTCGCTGATCGCGTTGTGGCTGATGCGCGCTTCACCGGCGCCGGCGGGTGGCGAACGGCCGAGCCTGCGCGGTGTGCTCGACGGTCTGAGGTTCGCCCGCGGGCGGCCCGAATTGCTCGGCACGTACGTCGTCGATATCGTCGCCATGTTCTTCGGCATGCCGCAGGCGCTGTTCCCGGCCATCGCCGAATCCATGGGCGGACCCACCGTGCTCGGCCTGCTCTATTCGGCGCCGGCGTTGGGCGCATTGCTCGCGACGGCCACGAGCGGCTGGACCGGTGGTGTGCGACGCCATGGCCTGGCGATCATCCTCTCGGCCACGGTGTGGGGTCTGGCGATCGTCGGCTTCGGGTTGGCCACAACGCCGGTCGCGGCGGTCCTGATGCTGGCCGTGGCCGGCGGTGGAGATGCGATCAGCGGCGTCTTCCGCGGGGCGATGTGGAACCAGGTCGTCCCCGACGCGCTGCGCGGTCGGCTGGCGTCGATCGAGATCGTCAGCTACTCGAGCGGCCCCGCCCTCGGGAACGCGGAGTCCGGACTGATCGCTGGACTGTTCAGCGTGCCGGCGTCGGTCATCTCCGGCGGCGTGCTGTGTGTGCTCGGGTGCGTCGCGTGTGCCGTCTGGCTGCCGACGTTCCGCGCCTACCGTGCGGATCACTCGGACACCGTGGCGAGCTGAGCTGCGCGGACCATCCCGGCGGCCGTCGCCCGCTCGATCCAGCGTTGTCGGTTCACGCCCGTCACCGCCAGCCAGAGCACCATCGACAGTTCGGCGATGGCACTGAAGACGCCGACCTCGAGCAGCAGGGCGTTGGCGAGCGGGAGCGACAGCAGCGCCACCGCCTGCAACTGCGCGCCGTCGAAGACGCTCAGGTACGGGCTGCCCGCCAGGACCGCCAGCGGAACAGCAGCACGAGCGCCGAGGACACCCAGATTCCGATACGCACGGGGCTGAAGAACGCCGCCACCAGCGCGACGTTTCGGTTGACGGGTTTGAACAGCCGATAGAACAGCGCGGCCACCCCTACATAGCACGTCAGCGAGATCAGGTTGAGGGCAAGTCCCAACCGAAATACGGATTCGTGCGTCAGGAGACTGGTCGCCGTCGCGCGACGGCGGACGGCGCGCATTGACCGGTGGCAGCGCGTCTGCAATGCGTTCCATGATGCGCGCCAGCGTAGGCGGGCATGGCGCAACCCATAAGCATGTGCATTCGTGATTCGGTAGTGAGCCGTTCGTCCGCCGTAGTACCGTCTGCCTTCAAGAGCTGATGCGAGTCGCGGTGGTTGGCGCGGGTGGCGTGGGCAGCGTGTTCGGGGGGCGGCTGGCGGCCGCGGGGCATGAGGTCTGGTTGATCCACCGCCGCCGCGAGGTCGTCGCGGCGCTGCGGCGCGACGGCCTGCACCTCGAAAGCTTGAACGGCGACGTCGAACGCATTCCGCTCCTGGCAACCGACTCCACTGCCGAGGTCGGCGAAGTGGACCTCATCCTGATCCTCACCAAGTCGATCGATACGCGCGCGGCAGCGGAGGCCGCGCGGAGCATGCTGGGCGACGCCACGACCGCCGTGACCTTGCAGAACGGCCTGGGGAACCTGGAGATCATGGCCGACGCCCTGGGCAGCGAGCGCGTCCTGCTCGGGATGACGTACGCCGGCGCGGTGCTCGTCGGTCCGGGTCATGTGCGCCATACCGCCATCGGGAAGAGTTTTCTGGGTGAGCCCAGCGGGCAGCACTCAGACCGGGCCGCGTATCTGGCGCGGACGCTGTCGGAAGCCGGCATGCCAACGGAGGCGACTGACCGGTTGTGGGAGATGGTCTGGGGCAAACTGGTCATCAATGCCGCGATGAATGCGACCTGCGGGCTCACCGGCGCCAGCGGTGAGGCGGCGCTGCGTTCCGAGGCGGCGTGCACGTTGGTCGGCCTGGTCGCCGAAGAGACCGCCGCCGTGGCCGCGGCGCTGGGCATCTCGCTGCCCTACCCCGACGCGGCCGCGCGGGTGCGCCAGCACTGCCGCGACGTCGGGCCGTCGAAGCCGTCCATGCTCCAGGACATGGAGCGCGGCCGACCCACCGAGATCGACGCGATCAACGGCGCGATCGTCCGCGAAGGTGTGCGCCTCGGTGTTCCCACACCGCTGAATCAAGCGCTCCTCCTGCTCGTCAAAGCCCGCATTGAGGTTCAAGCACAGAGTTAGAAGCGACGGTTTTGGGCAAAAGTTGTTGCGGCTCGTACGGGCAGGCCGTCCGACCCCGCCCGCGGTGCCGAACGGCCGGACCTCATCATCCCACAACAACTTTTTCTTAAACCGTACTCGTTATCGGCCGGAGTTCAGTTGCGAGCAGGCCGCCGTCGCGGACGTTGGTGTAGACGTCGGCGGCGCCCAGGAGGATGCGGCCGGGGAGGCCGAGGTCTTCGAAGCAGTGCGCGATCTCTTCCATCTCGCCGATCCAGCGGTACGCTTTCGGCGGCATACCTGGCAGGGCGCGTTCGACGAACTGGCGCACCGCGGCCAGGCTCGCGCCTTCGTTCTGCTCCTCGCGGAGTGTGTCCTCGACGCCCAGCAGCCGCGCTGCGACCAGCAATTCGGCGCCCAGCGCCTGCAGACCCTTGGTCATCGCGGCGTAGCACATCTTGAGGCCCGAAGCCTGGCCAACGTCGCCTGTCAGAACGCGCACGTCCAGACCAAACTCACCCAACGCCTGCAGATCGCGCGCCCCCGCGCCGGAGGCGAAGATGCGATTGCCCGGGCGGGTGGGGGGCGGCCCGATGATGCCCGCGTCGGCAAAGCGCGCCCCAGCCGCGAGCATGGTCTGCGCTATCCCGCGCGCCGTGCTGGGCGCGACCGCGTTGCAGTCGGCATACAGCAGGTCCGTGCGTGTGGCCCGAACCGCGGCCGCGACCTGATCCGCGACCGCGCCGGCGACCGACGGCGGGACAATCGACAATAGCACGTCGGATTGCTCCACCAACCCGTCGAGGTCGGCCACGTTCTCAAAGCCCGCGCGCAACGCGCGCTCGCGAGAGCCTGCGCCACGGCCCGCCAAACAGGTCAGCACCCGTACGCCGTGCTGATGCAAAACCGTTCCGACGCCGCTGCCCATCTCACCCGGGCTCAAAATGCCAATCGCGCTGATCGTGCTGGTCGTCACCCTTGCAGGGTACGCCAACAATTGCCAGTCGCTAGTACGCCTGCATCAAAATGGACAGCACCTCGTCCAGACTGCGGAACGACCGGCGGTCGTCGGAACCGTGATCACGTGCGGACCTTTTTTCTCGATGGGCCGACCCCGCTTCCACTCCGTGCCGACCCGATGTTCGGTGTAGTCGCCGAATTTGCCGCCGTTGCCGATCAGCAGCGATACCGCTTTGGCGCTGTCCATGGAGCTTCCGCCGCCGAGCCCGATGATCAGGTCGCAGGAGCGTTCGCGGAACATCTCGACCGCTGCCTCGACCGAGGCGAGGGTTGGTTCCGTGGCGACGCCGTTGAACACTTCGCCGCGGACGCCCGCGGCCTTGAGCGACGTCTCAATCGTCTCGGTCAATCCGAGGCGGTGGAGCACCGAATCGGTCATCACCAGGGCGGCGGTGCCCCTCAGCTCGCACGCGATCTTCCCGGCCTCACGCGCGCGGCCCGCGCCGAAGACGACCCGCGCCATCGGCCCGAATTGAAAGTCGTGCAACCAGTTCACAGAAGCCTCCCTCGACTACAGAAAGTCGGCCCGCGCGGTGCCGAGGCGGTCGTTGTGGATGACGACCGACTGGCCGACCCGCACCCACTGCGTCTGGACTAGGCTGCCCAGCAGCACGAACTCACCAGCGTGCAGACGCTGACCTCGCTGGGCGAGATTGTTGGCCAACCACACCAGCGCTTCTAGCGGCTCACCCAGGATGTCCGTTCCCACGCCCGTGCCGACCTCCCGATCGTCGATGCGCATGCTCGCGTGGGTGGCCGCGAGCAGGGCCGGATCGAATCCTGGCATCGCTGGGCCAAGGACGCAGCCGGCACCGAAGAAGTCGTCGGCGATGAGCGTCGGGGCCCCGAGCGTGCGGTAGTCGACGTACCGATCGTCGACGATCTCGATCGCCGCCATGCACGCGCCGATTGCGCGGGCCGCCGCAACGTGGTCAATCGACGCGTCCCCCGCGCCGAGGTCGTCCCCGAGGAGCACAGCAATCTCGCACTCCACGCCGACACGGATGAAATCGGAGTGACCAAAACGCCCGTGCTGGTGCTGGACGGTCGAGGCGAGGATCGCGCCGGCGCACGGGTTCGGAATGTCGAGGTACTGCTGCATCACGCGCGTGGTGCAGCCGATCTTGTAACCGACGAGCGCTCCCCAACCGAGGTTGGCCAGCAGCGGGTGTAGCGCATCCTGGATCGCGTAGGCGTCGGCCTCGTTCCGCGGCTCCAGCTCGGCGGGCAGGCGTTCGAGCGGCACGTGCTGCTGACGTGCGGCGCACAGCCGCGCGCCCGCCAACTCATAGGCTGAACCCGGCAACCGAGCGATTCTAACGTCGGGGCACGGCGTCCGCGAGCAGCGCCACGGAGCGCAACCTGGCTTCAGTGGTGGGCGATTGGTGGGCGACGATGAGCTCATCCGCGTCGGCGTACCGGCGAAAGTCGTCCAGGTACGCGCCGACCTCGGCCGGCGTGCCGACGGCGGCGAACCGGAACATGTGCTGGATGTGTTGGCCCCCGGGTGAGTCCAGGAGCAGGTCCGCCTCGGCGTCGGTGACGGTCAGCCCGCGGGTCAATCGGGACCTCACCCGGTTGCGCTTGGCGGCCCGGTGTTGTTCCTGGGCCGCGGCGCTGGTATCCGCGGCGATGACGTTGACGCCGGCGATGACATACGACTGCTCGAGTTGCGCGGACGGGCGGAACTCGCGCCGGTAGACGGCGACGGCCTCTTGCAGCGCGTCCGGTGCGAAGTGCGAGGCGAAGGCAAAGGGCAGCCCGAGCAACGCGGCGAGCTGGGCCCCGAACAGTGACGAGCCCAGGATGTAGAGGGGGACGTGCGAACCCTTGCCGGGCGTCGCGTCCACGTCCGGGACCCGAGTTGCATCGCCGAGGTACCCCTGGAGCTCGAGGACATCTTCGGGAAAGCGGTCGGCCGCGGCGGCGTAGCGGCGCAGTGCGCGCATCGTGTTCTGGTCGGACCCGGGGGCACGTCCGAGACCGAGGTCGATCCGCCCCGGGTGCAGGGCTTCCAGCGTGCCGAACTGCTCGGCAATCGTCAGCGGCGCATGGTTCGGGAGCATGATCCCGCCCGCCCCGACGCGTATCGTCCGCGTCAGCGCGGCGACGTGGGCGATGAGCACACTGGTCGCCGAGGACGCGATCGTTGGAATGTTGTGGTGCTCCGCATACCAGACTCGCCGATAGCCCACTCCTCCGCGTGCTGGGCAAGTGCCACGCTTGCCGCGAAGCTATCCGAGACCGATTGGCCAGGGCGGATCGGCGCCAGGTCGAGGATCGAGAGTGGGACGCTCATAGCTAGCGGAGTGATTCTGCGGCACCGGCCGTCGTCCCGCGAGTCGGGGGGCCCGTGACCGAAGCTACCATGCGTACAGATGCCAACCTCTCGCGCTGGCGATCGTCTCGCCCGTCCTGTTGCTGGTCGCCGCGGGACTGGCCAGGCTCGCCCTGCGCTCGATCCAGGCCGACGCCGCCGCGATGGACGAACTGTGGATAAAATCCCTGACCCCTCTCCTCCCGAGGAGAGGGGTCAGGGGGTGAAGCGCGGACCTAGCTGTTAAAGTCGCTCGATGATCGCGGCATTCGCCATGCCGCCACCCTCGCAGATGGCCGTCAGGCCGTAGCGGCCGCCGCGCCGCTCGAGCTCGTTCAGCGCTGTCAGGATGAGTCGGGTTCCGCTCGCGCCGAGCGGGTGACCCAGCGCGATGGCGCCGCCGTTGACGTTCAGGCGATCGATGCCCACGCCCAGCTCCTCCTGCCAGGCCAGGCACACGGGCGCGAACGCTTCATTGACCTCGAACAGGTCAATGTCGTCGACCGACATGCCCGTCCGCTGCAGGACTTTGCGGGTGGCCGGGATCGGCCCGGTGAGCATCATCACCGGGTCGGAGCCGACTTGCGAGAACCCGACGAATCGCGCGCGCGGCCTGATCCCGAGCTCTTCGGCCTTCTCGCGCGACGCGATCAACACCGCGCCAGCGCCATCGGAGATCTGGCTCGAGTTGCCGGCCGTCAAGAACTCCAGGCCTTCGAAAGCGGGTTTCAAGCCGGCCAGTTTTTCCGTTGTCGTGTCGGCTCGGATGCCCTGATCGGTGCCAATCGAGCCGCCCTCGGACGGTACGGGCAGGATCTCCTGAGCCAGCCAGCCCCGGGTGGTAGCGTTGGCGGCCCGTTCGTGGCTGCGCGCGCTGAACTCGTCGAGCGCGGCCCGTGTCAGGCCCCACTTTCGAGCGATCATCTCGGCGCCGATCGCCTGGTTGAAACTTTCGACCCCGTACCGCTCGCGTACCGCCGGGGTCATCGGCGTCCGCTCGGGCGAGATCACGTTCGAGCCCAGCGGGACGCGGCTCATATTTTCGACGCCGCAGGCCACCACGAGGTCATAGCCACCCGCCATGACCCCCTGGGCAGCAAACTGAATGGCCTGCAGACCTGAGCCGCACTGGCGGTCGACGGTTGTGGCGGGCGTTGACTCGGGCAAGCCGGCGTCGAGCCACGCCTGGCGAGTGACGTTCAACGCTTGCTCGCCAACCTGGCCGACACACCCGCCAATCACGTCCTCGACGAGCGACGCATCGACGCCCGTGCGCTCGATCAACCCCTTGAGCGTGAAACTCAGCATTTCGACCGGGTGCCAGCCACTGAACTGGCCATTCCGTTTGCCGAAAGGCGTCCGCACGCCGCCCAGGATGACCGCCTCGCGCGGGCCTCCGCTGCCGTTGCCGTTACTCATCGTCCGCTCCTCCCACTGGTCTCGCTCTGCTGGAGCGCTTACTTCAGCTGAATGACCGCGAATGTCGCTCCCTGGGGATCGGTTATGACGGCGAACCGACCCTGTGGAATATCCATGGCGGGCATCATCAACTTGGCGCCGAGCTCCTGCGCGCGTTTCACCGTATTGTCGGTGTTGGCGACTGCAAAGTACACCAGCCAGTGCGGCGGCACCTGTGCGGGAATCTGCGCGTTCATCGCCATCGCGCCGCCGATGCTCTTGCCGTCGATCTGCCACTCGACGTACTCGCTGCCATCGGGCATCGGATTCGAGTGCGCGGTCCACGGAAAGACTTTGGTGTAGAAGGCCTTGGCGGCGGGCAGGTCGCGGGTCGACAGCTCGTTCCAGGTCAGGCTATTCGGCGTGTTGACCAGTTCGGCGCCGTTGAACTTGTCCGACTGCCACACGCCAAACGCTCCGCCAGTGGGATCCAGGAAGACGGCCATCGTGCCCGAGTCCGCGACCTGCATCGGCGGGGCGATGACCTGGCCGCCGGCTTCGGTGACTTTCTTGGCAGTCTCCGCCGCGTTGGTGGTGGAGATGTACGTGGACCAGGCTGTCGGCTGCTGCGGGCTCATCAACGGCGCGATCGCCGCGACGGGCTTTCCATCCTGACTCATCATCGTGTAGTGGCCGAACGACTCGCCCATGTCTTCGCCCTGCCAGCCGAACAACTGGCCGTAGAAGCTGATCGAGGCTGGCAGGTCAGGCGTGCCGAGGTCGATCCACAGCGGCGTACCGGGGGCATAGCTCGGTCTGGTCTCGGTCGCAGCGCCAGAAGCACTCGGGGTACTGTCGGTCATGTCGGGTTCCTCCTCGAAGTAGATTCTTGCCCACGCCTACCCTAGCGCTGATTCGCCCGCCAGGCCACACCATGCCGGCGCGCGAAGTGACGCCCTTGTGATGCGAGATGCCTCGACAGCCTGACTGTTAACAGGGCATCGTTTCGGCGGCACCTCTGCGATGGACCGCCCCCACCTGGTGCAGCTTCCGCTGCCGACGCTCGACGGGCTGGCCTATCCCCGCGCGTCAGATGGTCTCGTGCACCAGTGCGCCTGGTGCGGGCGCGTGGTCGATCGCGGCGGGCGATTTCGGATCTGGGCTCGGGCCCTTCAGGGGGACGTCAGCCACGGCTTGTGTTCGAACTGCGCGCCGCTGCTGCGGCCACCTCTGCGAGCGGCAGCCGAAGCTGGCCTGTAGCTGCCAGCCGGTCGGAGACGAAGATGCGGCCTTCGTCGGGATCCAGCCGGGTGACGCGCACGTCGATCTCCTGACCCGTCAGGAGCTCGCGCCGCGCACGTGGCAGCACCGCAGACAGTCCGAGCACCGCGAGCCGTACCCCGCGTTCGGTTTGACCCACGACTGTGCCAGGCACGGCACGCTGGGCCAGCATGGCCGCCCGCAGCCGCCGCCAGGCTAACGTGGCCGCGACCGGCTCGAGGCGAATCCGCCAGCCGGTGAGGGCCGAGGCGAGCACGGCATTCAGGCCACGCCACCCGGCGATGCCGCGCAGGTCAATCTCGCCGAGCAGCACGCGCGCGTGGCCGATGCCCGGCAGCAGCACGATGGGCGGCGAGGTGGCCAGGCCGAGCGCCTCGGCGATGTAGGCGCGGGCCGATTGCCGCCAGCTGACGATGTGGATCCGTTCGCCATCGAGTTGCTCGCGCACGCGGGCGACGTGGTCGGCGCCGAGGCTGAGCGCCAGGGGTGATGGCACTCCGGGCCGGGCCCGCAGCGCGACCTTGGAGAGCACACCCGGCCGCCTGGCGATGGCCACAATGTCGAGATCGCCCTCGCTCGGCGACAGCGCTGGCACTGCCTCGCACAGCAGATCGCCGACGTAGACGGCCGCGAGCGACCGCGCGCCATACGCAAACCGCTCCGGCGCATCGAGCACTCCGCCCGGGTCGCCCGGTTCGAAAGTCGGCAGGAATTGCGGTTGGATGCCTTGAGAGTACGCCGGAATCGCCCATGAAGTACGGTTCTTGCGGTGAGCGAACGTATGCCCCACGTTTCGGTCTCGGCCCAGCTCTCGGTGCGGCGTGGTCGGGCGGCCGTCGACTTCTTGGGGCCCTGGCCGCCCGCTGCGGGATAAGTCCAGGCGCAGCACAATGTTCATCGGGCTGGTGTTTGTCTGCCTGGCGGTCGCGTCGGGCGTGGCGGTCAATCGCGCCCTCCGCGCGCCGCCGAGCCTGGCGCCGCTCAGCGGACTCGCCGCCATCGCGATCCTCACGGTCTGGTGCAGCGCGCTGGGCGCGCCCCCGTTGCTCACCACCGGCCTGGTCGTCGCCCTGGCCCTCGCCGGAGTCGCCACGTCCGCCTGGTCCCTCCGCGCCCCCGCGCCATGTGACTCCGCCCCGACTGCGAGGTCCCGCCCCGCGAGGCCTGGCATGTCCGCAGCGCGGCCGCGTGTGACATGGACCAGCGTATCCACCTGCCGGGGTCCGCTGCTCGTGCTCATCGTCGCGGCGGCGATTCCCGCGCTCCTGCTCTGGGCCGCGCTGGCGGGCGTCGACGCGCCGGTCTCCACCCATGACGGCGCCTTCCACGTGGAGACGATCGACACCCTGCGCCACGGCGTGGCGATCCAGCTCTGGTACCCGATCGGATTCCACGCTGCTGTCGCCGCGTTGCTCGGCCTCGTCCCATGGCTCGACACCGCCCGCGGCACGCTCGACGCCGCCATCGGCCTGGCCATGCTCGCACCCCTCGGACTGTTCGCGGTCGGCCTGGCTCTCGGACTCCGTCCGCTCCAGGCCAGCGTGGGCGCGGTGGTCCTGGCGCTCACCTACGTCTTTCCGTACGACGACCACATGTGGGGCGGCTGGCCGCTGGCGATGAGCATTGTCCTCCTCCTGGGCCTCTGGGCCGTCGCGGCGCGGTGGACCGCCCAACCCACTGCCGGGCTGGCGATCCTGGGCGGATTGCTCGCCGGAGCAATCGTGGTCACCCACGGCACCGAGGTCTACAGCGCCGCCATCGGACTGGCCGTCATCGCCGCGTTCAGATGGCGGTGTCTCAAACCGATGCAGCTCGTGCGCCATCTGCCGCTGGCTGGCGCGTGCGCCGTGGTGTGCGCTATGCCGTACCTGAGCGCGCTCCTCGGCTGGGTCGGCGCCGGCGGCGCAAGCTCCGCTGGCGTGGCCGCGCTCGAGGACATCTCCGCTCATCCGGAGCTCGGCGGCGGCGGCGACTGGCTGGAATTCGTGCTCGGCGTGACCGGCGCCGCGTCACTCATCGATTTGCCCGTACGCGCGGTGCTCCTCGCCATTGGGTTGCGCGGGCGACACATGCGGTTGGTCGCCACCGCGTGGCTGGTCTTCAGCGCCGTGCTCTTCGCCGTGAGTTTCTTCGATGTGGAGCCCGTTCGGCGGCTGTATGTGGTCACGTTTCCGTGGCTCGTGCGGCATCGACCCCCGCAGATGGTGGTGCTGTTCGCGAGCCTGCTGATCGCCAGCGGCCTGGCGGCAAGCGTCGGCTGGGCGTGGTCCCTCCGGCCGCGCCTGGCGCAGCATCCGAAGGCCTGGCGGCGTCTGGTCGTGGCTGGCGGCCTGCTGCTGGCGTTTTTTGCCGAGGGCGGCGTCATCAGCATCTACAAGACGCTGGACCAGGTGATTGTCGAACAGAACGTGTACGCATCCGACGACGCCGCGGCCATGGCCTGGCTCAAACAGCACGTCCAGCCGGGCGAGCTGGTCGTCAACGACGAGGCCGCCGACGCTGGCATCTGGACCCCGTTCAAAACCGGCGCCCCGATCTTGCTCCCACGCTCCGCGACCGGCCTCCAGTTCGCCCAACGCGTCCCGATCCTCACCCACCTTGTGGACCTGGACGCCACCCCCGCCGCCCGCTCCGAAGCCTGCGCCCTCCACGCCACCTATGTCTACTCCGGCTCGAAACCCGTCCCCGGCGACGACCTCCTCCTCCCCACCCGCGCCGCGCTAAACCAATCCCCCGCTCTCGAAGCGGTCTTCTTCGCCGGCGAGGCCGCCGTCTTTCGACTTCATCTGAACTGCAGCTAATACGTGCGGGGCGCGGCCCGCGTGCGCCGAACCATGCAGGTGCCACCTGGTGAGACGCAGTGTGAGGTCCCGCCAGCACTAACGGCACACCTTTGCCTCGGCTCGGATGATGGAGTAGCCAAGCATCCCTGCGTCGAAAGCGGCTTGGTGGAGGCCAGTGTGGGCAGGTGGTACCCCAACGCAAGTGGCGCGTCAGCGCATGCGCCCCATTTCCCATGCCGCTGGTCGTCCTAGGCATTTGCAGGGATGGAGTGAGGATCTTGTTTACGCGGCGTGTTGGAGGCGGAGTGCGGCTGAGAGAGGGCGAGAGCGGGCGTCGACCTCGCGATAGGCGGGATCGATCGGGTTGGAGCGCCGGGGCGTCGCGTTGGTGTTGGGCTGACGGATCAAGCTGGCGAGTGGCCCGAGGAGACGCAAGCGAAGCCTGACCAGCAGGGCCACTCTCACGCCTCGCTCTCGGGCAGCCCGGATCCTGGCCAGCACCGCGTCTGGATCGCGATACGGACTGCCCGGGCCAACGACGATCGCGGCGTACGACTCGACCGGTGCACCACGATCGCGCGCGTCGGAGGGAGTGACCCGAGTGTCAAGCGTGACGGACAACGCGTCCGCGGCGTGCTCGAGCGCGGCCAGCGTCGCGACGTGGTGCTGCTGGGTGGGCGCTGAATCGAGGATGACACCTACGGACAGGGCTGGCATCGGCCCACCGTATTCGTGCTCGCATGCTTAGCCCAGCCTGTTACATTCGTTGGGCAAGGTAAGGTACAGAGGTGCACATTCCCAGGCCGACAGAGGCCGATAAGGAGCGCTTCAAGTCGCTCGTCCCCGAAGACGCGCGCGTCGAGGTCAAGCCGATGTTCGGCAACCTGGGCGCTTTCGTGAACGGAAACATGTTCATGGGCCTGTTTGGCACCGACGTCGGCTTGAAGCTCGGCGACGCCGACCAGAGCCAGTTGTCAGACGCAGGTGGCGGGCCGTTCGGGCCCACCGAGCGACCCATGGGCGGGTACGTCACCCTGCCCGCGGCACTCACCTCAGCCGAGGCGATGAGGTGGATTGCCAGGTCGCTCGACTACGTCGGCGCCTTGCCGCCAAAGAAGGCGAAGCCGGCGAAGAAAACATAGCTGCCTGGGCGTTGGGCCCAGGCGGCTGGCCGAGCCGGGCTGCCGGAAACAGCAGCTCAATTTTGCCGCTCTATCGCCATCACCTCCAACGCGGTGTCGCGACACATCACCGTGGACGCGGTGGAACGGTGTGGCCACCGATGTCGCGGGCTGGCGTCGGCCAGCATCCAGCGCGACGTCGAGCTGTGATGCGCTCGACGCGAACGGTCGTGCGGGTCTCACGGGCGCGGTACCCGGGAAGCTCGGCCGCAGGGCGCGAGGCCAACCGGGGGGCAGCATGAACCGCGGACGTTTATCGCGAGCCGCTCGCTTTCGAGGTGAGTCCGGCTAGCACGCCCCGGGGTCCGGTTCCGGTTGACCACCTTGAGCGACGACCACCAGCCGCGCCAGGTACTGTTGCCAGCCCTCGTGGTGGTGATCGATGAACGGTTGCGCCAGACCGCGGTGCGTCAGGCGCAGACGGGTGCCCGCGGCCTCAGGCAGGAGATCGATCTCCACGGTTGACGAACCGGGCGGGACGGGATGGTTATCACCTTCCCAGCCCCAGGTGAAGACAATCCGTCGGTTCGGCACCACTTCGAGGAACTGACCGCCGGCGATCTCTCCGCCAGGCATGATCATGCGGAAGGTGCCGCCGGGCCAACGCTTCGATCGTGGCCGAGCGGCCCTGCCACGCCGTCCAACGATCCTCCGAGCTGAAGAAGGAAAACACGGTCGCGGGTGAGGCGTTGATGGAGCGCTCCACCACCAGTGGATCCGCCGAATCAGTCACCGTTCACTCGCGAAGCTGTCGCACGTTCACGTCGCCTCGTCCTCAGCCAGGTGCGCCAGTCGGTCGAGTTGCGCGACCACATCTGCTCGAGGGTCTGCCTGAGCGGACCGAGCGCCTGCAGGTCGGCTCGGTAAAAGTGGCGCTTGCCCTCGCGCCTGACGCGCACAAAGCCGGCCTGACAGGTAGCGGACCTTCTGTCACATAGGGTAGCCGCGGGCTCCCTGAATGCCTTTGAGCACGGCAATCTCGCCGGTCTCGGTGCCCAGATGATGCACCACCAGGAGCGCGACGGCGGTCGCCAGGGTGTGCTGGCCGAAGCCAATCCCCGACAGGTCGAGTGGCCGATCGAGATCCGCGTCGGTCAGGCTGGCGAGCCAGCTATCGGTCTGGTCGGCGACAGCCTGCGCATAGGCGCGCAGGCCACTGAGATCGATCTTGACGCGGCGCGTCCATGGGCCGTAGTCCGCCCAGCCCGGGCCCGGCATGGGCATCGGTTCGCTGAGGCCAGTGCGACCCGCCCAGGCGCCCGCCGCCAGCGGAGCAGTCTGTCGGAACATGCCTTGCACGATCATGTCCTCTGAGCACACCACGTGCGCATAGGTCGCTCCCAGCGGGTTGGCAATCCCGGGCGGAAGAAAGTCGGCCTGCGCTTGGGTCACATCAGCCATGGTCCCGTCGAGGACCTGTCGCGCCTCGCGGACGATCCGCCGTACGAAGTCCACGCCCGCGGTTGTCACCGTTTGACTGGTCATTGACTCACCCTCCTTCTGAGGTTGAACGGGTGTTTGGATCTGGACCCGGGTCACCGCCGCCCGCGGCGATGCCCAGGCGGCCCAGGTAGAGCTGCCACCCGTGGCTGTGCTGCTCACGCATCTCGGTCGTCATCAGGCCGCGGTGGACCAGCCGCACGTGCGTACCCTCTCCGTCCGGAGTGAGGGTGACCTCGACAGTGCTGGAGCCGGGTGGGACCGCCTGGTCATCCTCCCAGCCAAACGTGAAGACAACCCGTGAATACGGCACCACTTCAACGAACTCGCCGCGGGCGCGCGCCTGCGCGTTGATGTCGAGCGCATAAGTGCCACCGGGGCGGGCATCGACGACGGCGCGCGCTCCCATCCAGCGCACCATCTTGGTCGGGTCCACGAAGAAGGCGAAGACCGTCTGCGGCGTGGCGGCGATGCGTGTTTCGCTCACCACCGCGTTGATTTCACTGACTGTCACGGACGTGTTCCTCCAGTTGCTTCGCGTCGTCTTCGGCGGCTTCTTTCAGGTCCTCGAGCGCATCGCCCCAAAAGTCGCGCAACCACACGCGCAACTCGCGCAAACCTTGCGGACGTGCTCGGTAGAGGCGGCGGGTGCCAGACCGCCGCTCGGCGAGTAACCCAGCCTCGCGCAACACGCGGAGGTGCTGCGAGATCGCCGGGCCGGTGACGTCGGGGAAGTGTGCCGCAATGTCGCCGGACGGACGCTCGACGTCGCGTACCAGGCGCAGAATCGCCTGGCGACGAGGATCGGCGAGCGCAGCGAGAACGGCGCGTTCGAGCATGGCGTTATCTAAGCAGATTCTTTTGCAAGCGTCAACTAATGGAAGCTCTTGGTGGTTGCCGACGCGCGACCTGTCGCAAGAGCCGGACTCATGCCTATGGCACTCGTCAGGACACCCGGGCGTCTCGGTCCGTACGCACCGCGATACTCGTTGGGGCTCAGACTGGTGGTCTGCTTGAATGCCCGTCGGAACGCGGCGGGGTCGCTGTAGCCGGCGCAACGTCTGATCTCGTCGATCGGATCGCTGGTGGTCTCCAGCAGACGCTTTGCGTACTGGACGCGGGTATGCCGCAGGTACGCCTGCGGCGCGCTGCCGGTGGCTGTGGCCAATCTTCGCGACAGTGTGCGAGTACTCAGCCCGAATTGAGCTGCCAACTTACCAATCAGCAGTGGCTCGTCGAGATGCGCGTCGATGTATTGCTGAATCTGATGGATGACCAGATCGTCGTGGAACCGACCCGGAAGTGCGGCGACATACGGCAATTGGCTCGGACGGTGGCCGTCGACCAGTAGCACTTTGGCAGCCAGATTGGCCCGCTCGCGCCCGCCGAATCGTTCAAGCAGGTACAGCACCAGATTCAAGAAGGCGGTCGCGCCGCCGGAGGTGATCACGTCACCGTGGTCGACGACCATCCGATCAACGGTCACGTTGACGCTCGGGTAGCGCTGCCTCAGCTGGTCCGCGAACAGCCAATGCGTCGTGGCGGCTCGTCCTTGCAACAAGCCGGCATCGGCAACCAGAAATGCGCCGGTACACGAGCTCGCGATCCGTGCGCCGGCATGATGCCAGCGCGCAATCCACGGTACCCAGTGCCGGTTGATGCTGAAGGAGGCGTCGAGTTCGTCGTCGAGGCCGGGTACCACCACCAGGTCCGGAATGGGCATTTCGTGGGCGACCACGCTCGGGTGGAGGCTGACACCACCGCGGCACGTTACCGCTCGCCGGTTGAGCCCGACCAGTCGCACGTCGAACAGCCGCGTCGCGGCTTGCCCAGTGGCGAGCGCCCAGGACCCGTCGGCCTTACTGAGTGCATCCAGTAAACCAGCGGTCCCGAGTGATGCGGTACCAGCAAGCGCCGGGATTGCTACGAGCAGCACCAGCGATGACTGTACGACGCCGATGTGTCCGGGCGCCCGCCATCGGCCGATCCGGCACGAAACGTGTCCGATCCGCCACTCACGACGCAGATTGCCGCGTGCCTACCCTGACCTGTGCCGACTCGCCAACGCGCCCCGGAACACGGAGAAAGAGGGTATCCAACGTGGCTCACCAGTCCCAGCAAGTAGCGGCGAACGAATGGGGGACGCTCACTTACTTCCCCGAGTGGAAAACGCTCGAGCTGAAATGGCTCGCCAACACACGCGCCATGGGCGACGAAGGGTTCAGAAAAACCCTGGAGTTGCTGGCCGATCAAGGTCTCAAGCTGCACCCCACGTACATGATCATCGACGCGGTCGAGTTCCACCACCACGTCGCTGATGCCACGTTCGCCTGGCGCGACCAGTACATCATTCCCCGCTACAACCAGGCAGGCATCCAAAAATTCGCCTTCCTGGCTACCGATCAAATGCCCAACACGGTTGAAAAGGGCGCTCAGCCGGCGCCGGATGGCCCGGCCACGTTTCCCACAGCATGGTTCGAAACGCGGGATCGGTTGTACGCGTGGCTGATGGCGTAGTGAAGGAGGACTGATGGATGGCAGAGTTCCCGGCGCCCCAAGAAGGCATCGCCGTCTCCTATTTCATCGTCTCCTCGGACGTCGAGCGCTCTCGTCGCTTCTACACGGAGGTCCTCGGCGGCGAAGCGGTGCTCGAGACCGGTGAGCTGTCGATCGTCGCGCTAGCCAACGGCTGGGTAACGATCAGCGTCGGCGGAGGACCGACCGAGGACAAGCCGAATGTGACACTCGAGTCGCCATCGGATCCAACTCACGCTTCGGGTTTCATGAATATCCGCGTCGCCGACATCCACGCCATGTACGACCTGTGGAGCGCCCGCGGGGCAAATTTTCTCACACCACCCGTCGACCGCGGCGTTGAGATCCGCTGCTATATGCGCGATCCCGACGGCCATCTGATCGAGGTCGGCCAGCTCGTCATGCGCCCGAACGGCTGACCTGGCCTTGCGGACTGGTTGCTCGGGAATTGTTCGTGCCCGTATGTGTACCCGAGTAGAACAGACTTGCCCCAGGTGGATCGATTTCGAGTCTGCGAAGTCAGCCATGACGCGGGCTGACTCCAGGAGCGTGCTCTCGTCGGCGAGTCGGTGCGCCTGGGGCTCCGCTGCGAGCAGGTCGCCCCCGAGCCGGCCCTCCCGAATGGTGTTGATCGTTCCAGCCTCGACTGCCGCCAGCCGAGTGGATACCCTGCTTCGCGATGCAGAGCCAAATGAGCAACGACTCCGAACCTGGCGAGTTGCGAGTCACGTGCGAATGCGGGTTCGAAGCTCGTGGAAAGGAAACGGAGCTCGTCCCGGTAGTGCAGAAGCACGGTCGCGAGGTACACAACATGGACGCGACGCCAGAGCAGGTGCTCGCGATGGCTCGACCAGTCTGACACCGAACCCTCCACCAGGCTGGGCGACAGAGGGTCCGGTCCAGGCAGAAGTCTTTGTGCTCAGAATGCGCTCCGGCACGCCGGAGCTTGCGGGGCCGTGCGGACCGGACCCGTGGTATGTCGAGATCGGCGCCAGCGACGACCCGGTCGAGGTAGTGACGCGCCTGTCACGCAACTTGATGGGCGACCCACTGCTTGTCCACTCCACGTCGTGGCGGCGAGCCCGAGGTTCGGTGATCTTGAGCTTCGTCGTGGTCAACCGCGACGACCAGGCGCCTGAGTTCTCTGGAATTCCTATCGTCCGTGCGCGGCTCGCCCGCGGCGGCGCCACCAGCGCGCCCGCGTCGATTGGCTATGCACAGGTGTTGGAGCACGGGTTGCGACATCTGGCGTGGCTCGTCGGTGACGACGAAGTCGTGCGAACAACGCTCAGCGACGATTGGAAGAAACTGCTGAGCG
>DATGER010000135.1:0-13133 GCA_035309865.1 Chloroflexota bacterium | reverse complement strand
CCTCGTCGCCTCTGTGGCACCCACGGTCGGCCGACTGGCCATGCGGTGGTTTACGTGCAACACACTGTTGGCTCGTCTCCGACGACCATGAACGATCCTGCAAGCAAGGGATCAGTCAACGAGCGTGCTCAGAGCTTCCGGCTGCAAAACTGACTCCCGGTCGAGACCGTTGGTCGAGAAGCGCTCCGTTTTGAGGCGCTCCGAATGGGGCCGCGCAGCGACTCGTCTTGCGAAGTCCTCGAAGTACTCGCGATAGAGTCCCCCTGGGCGTGTTTTTCGCTCCGCTTGGATGAATGGCGCCAACTCCTGCCACCAGAACAGCGTTGAGCCCGCGAGGTAGCAAACAATCAGATCCTCGTCCACATGGCCGGCGAGTACGATCGCGCCTACCTGGTAGAAAAAGTGGCTGATCTGGAATGCGCCTGGATACTGCGAATACAAGCTCGACAGCGTCGGCGGGTTTGGCTGATTCGCCAGGGCGCGAAGTTCCCCTAGTTTGGCGGCTGTCTCCTCCCTCAAGTTGCCAAGTTCGAACTGCCATTCGTGCATGAGGTTGAGTGTGGCCAAAGCGTACGTGCTGCGTCTCGCCTCCAGTGTGTAGCGCTTCGTTTCGTTCGCGATCTCCCACGTTTTCCAGACATACACGACGAGGAAGACCAGGCTCAGCGCGCTGATCGTGACCCCTGCGAGCTGTACCATTTGGAGTTGCTGTTCGGTCAACATCCCCATCCTCTTCCGCGGCGCTGTCCAGGAGCGCCTTCAACACTTGTTGGACGTGATCAATTGACGTCGGGTTGCATCGGCGGGCGCCGCCCAAGCCGTGGAAAAATATCACAATGGTGAGGGCTCGGCGCTGAGGTAACCCCAGCCGGGGCACCGTCAAGTCCACGCTCGGCTGGGTAGGCAGGCTCGTATTCGGCCAAGGCTCCACGATCACGCTGAAAGCGCCTTTCCGAGTTCACGAAGCTCTTTTATCGGAGCCAGGTAAGCGATACATATGGAGCAGCATGTAGACGGTATCTGAGTCCGTGTCGGAGCCTGGTACCGCTCACCTGCTTGACGCGATGTAGCTGTTACTCTAGGGCAGGTACGCGTTCCAACGACAAGGCCAGCGGCGCCGATCGCACCGGGATCAGGCACGCGCACGGTCCTAGCCTTCGTCGCGACGAAGTGATCTCTACCAAGGGTCGGCTCGTATTCCACGAGGCGAAGTCACAAACGACTCGTCCGATCCGAGCCACAGCTGAGATTCCGTGGCTTGCGACAAGTGGCCGCAGTTGCAGACTGCCGTAGCCTGGAGCGGCGAACGCTTTAAGCGTTGGCACCAGCGGCTCTCGCGTCCCTGTCGCTCCAGCGCAGAAACAGCGATTGAGGACATGCCAACCTGGCGGTGTTTGCGATGGCCGGCGCTGGCAAGAGCTACTTCGTCAAGCTCATGGCGCTGCGGAATCTCCTGTGCGGGGTTGACTTCCTGGTGGTCGACCCGGAGGACGAATACGGCGCGGTGTGTCAGGTGGCGGAAGGTCAGTACGTCCGGCTGGCCAGCACCTCGGCGCACCATTTGAACCCGTTCGACCTCCCGGCCGCCGGGTCGCCGGACACCGCGGGAACCGACGTGCTCGCCGAACAGGTCACCGCCGTGCTCGGCCTGCTGGGAGTCATGCTGGCCGACGCTGGCACCGGGCTCACGACCCACGAGCGCGGCGTCCTGGATCGGGCCGCGTTTCAGACCTATGCCCGGCACGGCATCACCGCGGATCCGCGCACGCATCTGCGTCCCCCGCCCCTGCTGCGGGACCTGCAGGCCGTCCTGGAGGAGCCGGCCGACAACGATGTGGCGGCGGGGCTTGCGGCACGTCTGCGCCGATACGTGAGTGGATCGCTCGCCGGAGGACTCTTTGCGGGGCCGACCAACGTCGCGCTCAACGGTCGACTGGTCGTCTTCAACATCCAGATGCTGGAGGACGAACTGCGCCCGCTCGCGATGCACCTGATTGCGAATTTCGTCTGGAACCGCGTCCGCCGCGACCGGCGACCTCGGTTGCTGGTCATCGACGAGGCCTGGTCGCTGCTGCGCTACCCGGAGGGTGGCGCGTTCATCTCGAGCATGGCCCGCCGCGCGCGCAAGTACTACCTCGGGCTGGTCACGATTACCCAGGACGCCGCCGACTTCCTGCGTTCCGACCACGGGCGCGCGGTGCTGGTCAACGCGGCCATGAAGCTGCTCCTGAAGCAGGACTCCACGACCGTCGACGCGGTCGCGGATGCCTTTGACCTCACGCCAGAGGAGCGCCAGTATCTGCTGGGCGCCAACAAAGGCGAGGGCTTGCTCTTCGCTCGGGGCGGGCGACTGGCCCTGACCATCGAGGCCAGCCCGGCTGAACATCGCCTGGCGACCACCGCGCCGCGCGAACTGGCCGAAATGGCCGCGCGCGCCGCCACCAGCGGCCCGAGCAATGGAGCAACGCATGCGCGTCGGGTTTGAGCGGCATCGTTCCGCGCCACCGACGCGGCCACACCTCGTCGAGATCGTCACGCCGCGGACGAACGTGGCCGCGCTCACGTCGGCCGAGAACCTGTTTGCGGCCATCGCGCTCGCCGAGCCATTCTCGGTCGAGATCGCCGCCGATCACCTGCGGCGGCGCTTTCTGGTGCGCGCCGGCAGCGAGCGGATGCGTCAACAATTGAGCAGCCAGCTCGCCGCGGCCTACCCGCAGGCGGAGCTGCGGCCGCTCACCACGGCCGAAGCCGACCCAGCGCTTTGCCGCCCGGGCGAGCAGGTCAGCACGTGCAGCCTGGTGCTCCGCGCCGCGGCTTACCTGCCAATCCGCAGTTTTACGGATCTGGACGTCGATGGCGAACGCGCCGCGCAGGCTGATCCGGTGCTGGGCATCCTGAGCGCGCTTGGCGATTTGCCGCCCGATTGGCGCGGCTTGAGTCAGCTGGTGCTGCAGCCGGCGCCCGAGGACTGGTGCCGCGACTACCTGCGTCTGGCGGTCCAACACCCGTTGGAGCACGAACGCCTGCTGCGCCCGACCGAGACGGCGACGCCCACGCTGGCGTTCCTGGCAGTGCTGCTGGCGATCGCGGTCATCGGACTCCAGAGCTACCTCTGGCTGCAGGCGGGCCAGTGGCTGCAACTGTTCGGCCTCGGCACCGGGTTGGTAATCAGCGCCTTCGGCGGGTTGCCGCTGCTGCGCCGCCTGCTTCGACCACCGGTCTACGACATGGACCTCGTGCGTGAAAAAGTGACCCGAGTTGCGTACCGCGCCGAGTTGCGGCTGGCGCTCTACGCGCCGACGACCCAGAGCCAGGCAACCATCAACGCCCAGCTGGACCGCGTCGCGGCCGCGTATCGGCGCTACAACCTCGCCGCGGCCAACGGGTTCATCGTTCGCCCGCTCACCACGAAAGATGAGCTATTCCGGCCTGTGTGGCTCGGCCCGCGCCGGCAGACGAAGCCAATCCTGACCACGCGCGAGCTCGCCGGCCTCTGGCACCTCCCGCACGCGGCGGCTGACGTGGCGCTGCTCGAACGCACCACCGCCAGGCGCTGGCTGCCGATGCCGCTCTCGGTCGCCGCGGGGTGCCGCATCGGAGTCTCGGCGCATCAGGGCCGCCAGGTGCCGGTCGCCCTGCCAACCGACGTGCTCGGCCGCCATCTGCTGCTGGTGGCCAAGACGCGGCGCGGCAAGTCCACCCTCATGTTGCGCCTGGCACAGCACGCGATGCAGTCGCAACCGCGGCGTGCAGTCATGCTGGTCGACCCGCACCGCGATCTGGCGGACGCCGCGCTGGGCCTGGTGCCGCCGACGCGCGACCAGGACGTCGTGTACCTCGACGTTGCCGACCGGGCGCGGCCGTTCGGCCTCAACCTGCTGGATACCTGCCTGGGCTGGGACCGCGACAAGGCGGTGGCCAATGCGCTCTCGGTCTTTCAGCGCGAGTGGGGTGAGCGGTTCTGGGGTCCGCGGATGGAGGACGCCTTTCGGTTCGCCCTGCTCACGCTGTTCGACGTCAACGTCGCGCTGTGCGCCGACGACCCGGCCGCCGGACGGGCCACCCAGCACACGCTGCTGGAGGTGCCGACGATCCTGTCGGATAGCAACTTCCGGCGTCAGGTGCTGCGCAGAGTGACCGATCCCAGCGTGCGGGCATGGTGGTCCGACTACTTCGAGCCGCTCGATCGTCGGTTCCAGATGGAGTTGGTGAACCCGATTCTTTCCAAAATTCATCGTTTCGAGGGCAGTATCGCGGCGCGGCATATTGTCGGCCAGCCAGCCTCGACCATCGATCCGGCTGGCTGGCTGCGGGACGGCGGCGTCGTGATCGTGAATACCGCGCGCGGGACCGTCGGTGACAATGCCGCGGCGCTGATAGGCAGCACGCTGCTGAACCTGGTGACCCTGGCCGTCGCCGAACAGGCCCGGCTCGAGCCGAGCGGCCGCTGGCCGATCAGCATCTTCGTCGACGAGTTCCACACGATCCCGGGCGCGGACTACGAAGCCATCCTGGCCGAGCTCAACAAGTACGGCGCGAACCTCGTGCTGGCAACCCAGAGTCTGGCGCGCCTGCTGGCCCTCGGCCGCGACGATGGACGCGGGCTGCGGGCGACCGTCTTCGCCAACCTCGACGGCCTGTTTGCCTTCAACTGCAGCGCCGAGGATGCCACCTATCTCGTTCCGGAGCTGGGCGGCGCCATCGACGAGCAGGACCTGGTCGAACTGGGCGAGCACCAGTGTTACGTGCGCCTGTCGTCTGGCGGCCAGCGGCTGCCGACGTTTTCGGTCAAGCTCGACCCACCGCCGCCAACCGATCGCCACCGCACCACAGTTCTGGCCCAAGCCTCGGCCGCAGGGTACGGACGCGACGTGGCGCTGGTCGAGGCCGATCGGCAGTCGGCGGTCGCGCGCGTGCTCGAGGCCCGCGCCGCGCCCGGGGCGCCGGCGAGCGATCCGCCCCCGGCCAATCCGCCGAGCCGGCGCAATCAGCACCGCCCGCGAAAGAAGCCGCGGCACCAGGGCGAGGTCGCCATAAGTACTTGAGTACTTCAACGACAGCCAAACGCACCGCTCCCCCCGGATGGGGGGTCATGCGCGGCGCATGGCCCAGCCGATACTCGGGGCAGCAGTGCCGCACCGATGTGGCGTGGACCCCGCGACAAGACATTCCCGACCGGGATAGGAGGCTTTCGAAGTGGCAAAAGTTATGGTCGTCGACGACGCGGCGTTCATGCGCATGCGAGCATGCAAAGTCCTGCAGGAAAACGGACACGAAACTGTCCAGGCCGAAAACGGTCTCGAGGCGGTCAAACAGTACGCCGCGCATCACCCGGACGCCGTCCTGATGGACATCACCATGCCAGAGATGGACGGGCTCGCCGCCCTCAAGGAAATTCGGAAGATGGACCCCAACGCTCGCGTGGCCATGGTCACCGCCATGGGCCAGCAGGCCATCGTGATGGAAGCCCTCAAGGCCGGCGCCAAGGACTTCGTGTTGAAGCCGTTCCAGCCTGACCGCGTCCTGAACGCGCTGCAGAAGCTCCTGGCGTCCTGAAGGAACTTCACTGATGAAAGTTGAATTCATCAATCCCTTCGTGCAGGCCGTCACCGAAGTGCTCGAGTCCGAGCTCGGCACGGCACCTGAGCGCGGCATTATCGGACTCCAGCGCTCGGCCTATACCAGCAACGAAGTGACCGCCGTCGTCGCCGTAGCCGGCGAAGTGGCAGGCATGGTCATGTTTGCCATGACCGCGAAAACCGCGCAGGGCATGGTCTCGAAGATGCTGGGCCAGGATTTCCCCGAGTTCGACGCACTGGCCCAGAGCGGTATTGCCGAGATTGGCAACGTCATCACCGGCCGCGCCGCCGTGCTGCTGTCCGAAGCCGGTTATCCGTCTGACCTCGCGCCGCCGATGCTGCTCATCGGCAAGAACACCATGATCAGCACGCTCGACGTGCAGCGCCTGGTCATCCCGATGGAAACCGAGTTCGGCAGTATCGAAGTCCAGGTCGCCCTGAAGCTGTCGGGCACCGCGGCCAAGCGCGCCGCGGCCTGACCCTCGCGGTCTCGCGGACGCAACGAACCGAACTCGCCGTCAGTCAGACGGGACCGACACCTCGCGCTGCTGCTCGAAGCTGGCGCCGGTGCGACCACACGTCACGCAATCGCGTGGGGGTCGCGCCGTGCGCGCCAGGTCGCCGCACGAGGGACACACCCAGTAAATCGTGCGGATCATCAGTTGGCTTGGACTCATGTGGAGTTCCCCCGGCTCGGGCGCACATCATCGAGCGCCACGCACCACACCCACGGTACGCCTGGCCGACCACCCTTCCAAGTTGATCGAGCCGATGGACCCCATAGAAATTGGTTATAACTTGGGCGTGACCGGGGCCGGAAACCACGGCACCATGATCTGCCACAGCGGCGCCGCCACCAGCTCCAGCACGACCGCAACCTGCGACGTCTGAATCTGGTTCTGCACGCCTTGCTGCGTCGACTCCTGCTCTTTCCAGGGCACCGCCGCGTAAAACCGCAGGATCGTCAGGACCGCGATCAGGAGCAACGTCCCCCAGATCGTCGCCACGCCGGCGCCCAGCACGTTGTCGATCCCGAATCGCCGGCTGAGACGCGTCATCGGGTACGCTCGCCAGATCAGCACTCCGATCAGGCCGAACGCGACCAGGAACAGCGCCAGGTAGGCCGCGAACTCGAGCCGCGGCAGGATGTCGGCGCCAAATGCGGCTGCGAGCCCCACGCCGCCCGTCCGGTACAGCGTTCCGGACACGATCGTCGCCCCGTACAGGCCAACGAGCATCCCAAGCTGCCGCAGCAGTCCCGTCTGCAGGCCCCACCCGATAATGCCGGCCCAGACGATCGCGAACAAAATGTCGAGCGGCTGAAGCCGCTGCAATACCTCCATGCGCTCCTTGCCTCCCTAGCGCCCGCGCACGTCGGCCCTGAACCGGGTACGGAGGGCCTGTTCGACACCCGTGTGTGCGGCGCCGACTTCGTCCTCTTCCAGTGTCCGGTCGCGCGCTCGATAGCGCAACGAAAATGCCAGGCTCTTGCGCCCGTTCGGAATCGAGCTGCCCCGATAGACGTCGAAGAGCTGGACGTGTTCGAGCAGCAGACCGGCCGCTTCGCGAATCGCCGCTTCGACATCCGCATGCAGGACGTCTTCGTCGACGACAATGGCGATGTCTCGGTCGGCCGTCGGAAAGCGCGATGGCGTCTGGACGGTCACGAGCGGCTCGCGCGCCTGGAGTAGCCGATCGAAGTCGAGCTCGGCCACGAGGACGGGCACGGCGTCCAGGTCGAACCGGACGGCGATGGCCGGGTGCAATTGGCCGATGACGCCAACGCACTGGCCGGCGGCGTGCACCTCAGCGGTCCGGCCGGGGTGCAGGCTGGGGTGCCGACTCGGCACATAGGTGACGGGCACTCGGAACGCCCCGGCCAGGGCATCGACGACACCCTTCACGTCGAAGTAGTCAAAGTTGTCATCGTCGCTCGAGCGGGTCATGTCGTCGACGACTTTGAAATGCCGCGGACTGCGCTGGGCGCACATCACAATCCCGACATGGGGGCGTTCATCTGGCAGTGGTGCTAACGGACTACGCCACGTGCGCGCCAGCTCGAAGACGAGCACTCGATCGCGCTGCCGCAGGTTGGACCGAACCGCGAAGAGCAGGCTGCCCAGCAATCTCGGCCGCAGCACGCTGAGCTCGGTCGACTGCGGGTTGGCGATGTTGATCTCGACACTGGCGTTGCTTTGTGTCTCCGGTTCGACCGACAGCATGGCAGCCAGGCCGGGATCGATGAGCGAGTAGGTGATGACTTCCTGCAGACCAGCCGCCGCCAGCGTGTTGCGGGCGCGCATCTCGTCCGCATAGCCGCGGTCGCCGTCGGCGCGAGGAGACGGCAGCGCACCCCGCGGCATGGTTGCCGGCACGGAATCGAAGCCCACGATGCGGCCGACCTCTTCGGCTATATCTGCCGGACCCTCCACGTCGAACCGCCGCCAGCCGGGCACGGTGACGACCAGCTCCTGCGCGCGCGCCACGAGTGGAAAGCCAAGGGCGCCGAGTGTCCCCGACACCTGCTCCCGCGAGTAATGCATGCCGATCAGCGCGTCGATGTGGTCCGGGCGCACGACGATGGTTCGGGGTGATTCGCGGCCGGGGTACTCGTCCGCCAGACCGCGTGCGGCCGCACCGCCGGCCAGTTCGAGGGTGAGCTCCGTAGCCCGCGCAACCCCCAGCGCGGCCAGGTCTGGATCGACCCCGCGACCGAAACGTCGCGATGCCTCGGTCGACAGGGTCAGCGCCGCGGAGGTGTTTCGAATGCTCGCGCGATCCCAGCTCGCGCCTTCGAGCACGACCTCACACGTCGTACTGGCAATTTCGCTGTCCTCCCCGCCCATTATGCCCGCCAGGCTCAAGGGGCGGCGCTCCTCAGCCACCACCATCATCGACGCCGCCAGCTGGCGGTCGTCGCCGTCAAGTGTGCGCAGGCGTTCCCCGTCGCGTGCCCGCCGAACCGTGATCGTCGCCGACCCAAGGCGTTGCCGATCGAACGCGTGCAGCGGCTGCCCCACTTCGAGCATGACGTAGTTTGTAACGTCCACGACGTTGCTGATCGGGCGCACGCCGGCGAGGTAGAGGCGACGCTGCAGCCAGTGCGGCGAAGGCCCAATCTGTATGCCCCGCACGACTGACGCAGTGAACCGCGGGCACCCGATCGAGTCTTCAATGCGAACCGTCAGCAGCTCACCTACCGGAGGCTCGCCCGCCGAGCCGGCGACCTGCGCGGTGGCCGGGTCCAGCAATCGCAACATCGCGGGCGTGTATGGCGCATCGAACAGCGCATGGACTTCACGGGCGATGCCCATCATCGACATGCAGTCCGGCCGGTTGGCGGTGATATAGATGTCGAAGATGGTCTCGCTGAGAAAGTCTTCCAGCGGCTGACCGACCGGCGCCTCGGGCTCGAAAATGTAGATACCGTCTTTGTCGGGTGAGATGTGCAGCTCATCGCCGGAGCAGACCATGCCTTCGGACGCAATGCCGCCGAAATCGCGTTGCCCGACTTCGCCCGAAGGCAAGCGGCCGCCAGGCGCAACATGCGGCACGACGTCCCCGACGTGGAGGTTCGGCGCCCCGGTCACCACCGTGACGCTCCGCCCGCCCAGGTCAACGCGCGCAACGTTGAGTGCTTGACGACGTGGATGCGGAAAGAGCTCGACGATTCGGCCGATCGTCACACCCTGCCAGTCGCTGCCGACAAGGTGCACGTCCTCGACCTCCAGCCCGGCCATGGTCAACCGCTGGCGCAGCTCGGGCAGCGGGGTGTCGAACGCGACGAGCTCGCGCAGCCAGCTCAGGGGGACTTTCATCGAAACTGCTCCAGGAACCGCAGATCATTGGCGTAGAACAGCCGGATGTCTTCGATGGCGTATTTGATCAGCGTAATTCGCTCGATGCCCATGCCCCAGGCGAAGCCGGTGACGCGTTCCGGGTCGTAGCCGACACGCGCCAGTACCCGCGGGTGGACCATCCCCGCGCCGAGGATCTCCAGCCAGCCGGAGCCGTGGCAGATCGGACAGCCCGACTCGGTCCCGTCACAGCGGTAACACGAAATCGCGAAGTCGACGCCGGGCTCGACGAACGGGAAATAATCGCACCGGAACCGGGTCCGGGTGCTAGAGCCGAACATCCGCTGTGCGAACGTGGTCAAAGTGCCGCGCAGGTCCGAAAGCCGCAAACCTTCGTCGACGGCCAGCCCGTCCAGCTGATGGAACATCCATTCGTGCGTCGCGTCGACCTGGTCGGCCCGGTAGCAGCGGCCGACGTTGACGATTCGGACGGGCGGTTCCTGCGTGCTCATCACCCGCGCCTGGTAGGCCGTGGTCTGAGTGCGCAGGAGCACGTCGGGCACGCGCACATAAAACGTGTCCTGCATGTCACGCGCCGGGTGCCAGCTCGGAATGTTCAGCGACTCGAAGTTGTAGTAATCCGTCTCGACTTCGGGCGTCTGGGTCACCAGAAAACCCATCCCGCGCAGGACGCTGACGCACTCGTCGAGCGTCTGGGTGATCGGGTGGAGCGCGCCGACGCTAGGCGGCCGGCCCGGGAGGGTGACGTCGATTCGCTCACGCTCGAGCGTCGCGGCGAGCTCACGCTGGCGGACGACGCCCTCGCGATCGGAAAACGCCTGTTCGAGATCGCGTTTGACGAGATTCGCTTCGCTCCCGACGACTCGCCGCTCATCGGGCGTGAGTTTTCCCATGGCGCCGAGCAATTCGGAGAGCGCACTTTTCCGGCCCAGGTGCGTGACGCGCCACTGCTCCAGTGTGGCAGCGTCCGCCGCGCCGTCGAGCTCGCTGACCGCGGTCGAGCGGAGTTCGGCCAGGCGTCGCTGCCAGTCGGCAGCGGCCGGACTGGCTTCGGTGTCGGTCATGGCAGTTTCCTCGGGGACCTCCTGAAGAGTAAATGAAAGGAGCGGTCCAGTTGGACCGCTCCTTTCGACATGACGGGATTCCGTGGCTAGCTCAGACGCAGCCCCGTCATGTCGAAGTGCCGAATGTAAACGAGAAGAGACGACTCATGGCGTCGCTGGAGTATACAGCGAGCCGGCCGGGGTACGGGTACTCCGGTACCAATCAACCGTGGCCCGCAACCCGTCCCGGAAGCTGGTCGTCGACTGCCAGCCAAATGCGGCACGCGCTCGCGCGACGTCCACGTTGCGGCGTGGCTGACCGTCCGGCTGGGACGGATCGAACCGGATCTCGCCCTCGAACCCGGTCACCTCGGCGATCAACCGCACCAGGTCGCCGATACGGATTTCCTCGCCACTACCGAGATTTACCGGCTCCGAGCCATCGTAGCGCTCGAGCGCAGCGACGATCCCTTCGGCGCAGTCGCGCGCAAACAAGAACTCGCGGGTTGGCTCGCCGGTGCCCCAGACGGTGATCGAGCGATCGCCGTGCTCGACGGCCTCAATGCACTTGCGAATCAGGGCCGGAATGACATGCGAGGTCTGCGGGTCGAAATTGTCGCCGGGGCCGTACAGGTTTGTGGGCAGCAGATACACGCCGTTGAAGCCAAATTGCTGGCGGTACGCCTGGGTCTGAACGAGCAGCATCTTCTTGGCCAGCCCGTACGGCGCGTTCGTCTCCTCGGGGTAACCGTCCCACAGATCGTCCTCGCGGAACGGCACCGGCGTGAATTTGGGATACGCGCAGATGGTGCCGATGGCGACGAACTTCTGGACGCCCGCCAGGCGTGCCCGCTCCATCAGTTCGACGCCCATGATGAGGTTCTGATAGAAGAACTCGCCAGGTCGGGCGCGGTTGGCGCCGATGCCACCGACGACCGCCGCTAGATGGACAATGGCGTCTGGGCGCAGGTCGGCGAGGCAGGCGGCAACCTGATCGGCGCGGGTCAGGTCGTACTCGGCGTGACGGGGAGCAAGCACGTGCTGGTAGCCGCGTTCGGCCAGGACCTGCAGCAGTTGCTTGCCGAGGAAGCCGCTACCGCCCGTGACCAGGACGCGCGACTGGATGACTGATGGCGCGGCAGATTGCATATGTGGATCGCGGGCAGTCTAGCAACCAATCGCTGAACAGGCCGGCCTTCTCAGGTAGTGAGCGCCGTGGGACGTTCGAGCACCCGCTGATAGAACTCTTCAAGCCGGCCGGCCAGCACGCCAAAGTCGAATCGCTCGAGCACGAGTTGCTGGCCGGCCTGACCGAGTCGACTGCCCACCGCGGGAGTTCTGAGCAGATAGAGGATCTTCTCCGCGAGGCTTGTGACGTCGCCATTGGGCACGATCAGACCGGTCTCGCCGTCGGTCAGGGCGAGTTTGACGTCTTCCGTCTCGAAGGCAACCACCGGTTTGCCAAGCGCCAGCGCCTCCAGGACGGTGATGCCGACGAAGCCCTCGACGACGCCGGGCTTGACGTAGACGTCGGTGGCCGACAGCAATCGCGGAATATCGTCGCGGACCCCCGTGAAAGCCAGGCGGCCGCGAAGACCGTCCACCCGCCGCGCCAGGCCCTGCAGGTCGGCCAGAAGCTCGCCTTCGCCGATGACGAGGAAGCAGGCGCGCGGTTCGGCGGCGCTGATGGTCACCGCTGCCTCGATAAACAATTCATGGCTCTTGCGCGGGTGCAGCGCGCCAATGGTCGAGACGATCAGGGCGTCCGGCGGAAAGTCGAACTCGCGGCGGACCGACGCAGCGTGGTCTGAGGACGGCTTGAACGCCTCGACGTCGAGGCCGACGAAATTGAAGTCGACCAGCACCTCGTCGCGCGCGCCGACGCCCTTCAGGTGCCGTCGGATTTCGGGCGAGATGACCAGGATCTGCTCGGCGCCGAGGGCCAGGAACCAATTGCGCAGCCAGGTGGTCACTTGCAGCTCGCGCGGCGAGTTCTGCAGGCCCATCGGCGAGCTGACCAGCCGCACGTCGCCCAGGCCATTCGTGCCGCGCACGCGGAGGGCGAGATTGATCGCCAGCGACGCGGTCGCCGAAAACGAATGCACCAGGTCAATATGGTGCTGGACGATGACGCGGCGAATCTGGCGCACCGATTGCGCCACGCCGATGGGCGAGGTGACGTCGAGGGGTGCGGAAATGTGGGTCGTGCCCGTCCGCTGCAATTCGGCGACCAGGTTGCCGCCGGACGAAACCACCCAGACGGCGTGGCCGCGGCTCTGGAGCTCACGGGCAAGCGCGACCACGATGCGCTCCAGCCCGCCCACGCCCATGGTCTTCGCGGCGAGCAGAATCCTCATCGCCAGGCGCCGATTATAGGTGGACTTTGCTGAGCCCGACTGCGCCTGCGAACAATGCCAGCGGCAAGAACTGTTCGAACAAGCGCGTGGCGGAGGTGCGCACTTCGATTTCGGGCGAGGTGCTGCTCACCAGGAAGGCCAGCAGCGTCGCCGCCAGCTCGCCCAGCACGACCAGGCTGATCAGTCGCAGGCGACCGGCGAACAGGCAGCGACCCGCGACCGCCCAGGCCAGGCAGGCAGTCAGGACGCCGCCGCCTGTCCGCACCCCGCCCAGCACCGCTCCGAGGGTCAGCAAGACGCCGCCAATGGCCAGCGGTTGAAACGGGCCGAGGTGCT